>CALUPH010000004.1 GCA_944322615.1 Candidatus Gastranaerophilales bacterium
TTTTCTGGCTTTTTAATAAAATCTTCACCCCAATCGCCATTTTTCATAAGCTCATAATTGAATGTATGTTTTTCTTTGTTATCTATTTTTGCCCATAAAAGTGTTTCATGGCTTGCTGTAAAATACCTGCAAGACATATTCGGCGAAGCGTTTGGTTTAAACCAACAAATATCATTTAGAATTTTAAATCCATTTTTTTGTAAGGCAAAGCCACAAGCATAAATAGAATGATAAGTTCCTGATATCCAAATTGTCCCATTAGGTTTCAAAACTCTTTTGCAGGCTTTTATCCATTTGTTGTGGAATTCAAAATTCTCATCAATCCCTTTACTCTCATCCCACTTTCCTTTATTAACAGAAACGACCTTTCCTGCATGACAAGTAATTCCACCGTTAGATAACATATATGGGGGATCTGCAAAAATCATATCAACAGATTCTGGTGCTGCTTTGTTTAAAATCTCAATACAGTCACCTTGAAATAAGGTTATATTATTTTTTTCATAGACCTTTTGCATGCAATAATTATACAATAAATATGAGGTTTGTTTTTGGCCTGCATTTTTGCAATTTTTCAGCTAAAATTTACTTATATTCAAAAAACATCTGTCCTATATAGGACAATTTCAATAATAGTCCTGTTTCGCACATTTTAATGATTTATACTCAATAGTGACATAGATAAATTTATCCATAAATTGATTGCATGCAGTTTGCGAAAAACAGGTGGTGAAAATCGTCAAAACACAGTAACAAATACTGTTTCTTTAAAGTCTTGCTTCGTCTTCAGCTCTCGAACCTTATAATAATCAAAACAACTGTAATAAATAATAAAATTAGGTATTTTGATACAATTAAATCGTTTTACTCGGCAGAGTCCGTGAGGTCGAAAGCATAGAATTGCTTTGAGGAGTTTACACAACATACAGGTAAGCTATTGAAAAACGAATCTTTCCCCAGCTATTTTTAGTGTTTAAAAACGGGTAATCACCGAAGCGCTGTTTTCCCAAAACAATTCAAGTTATGTTCATACTTCACATAATTTTCATTTGGTTGCATTTATCCATATTGTAAAACGATATTGAATAATTAATGCAACTATATATGTAGTTTCGTAATTTTGTTTATAGAAACAACGTCAAAGCTTTGTTTGTTTGAGGACGAAGTCCGAGTTACAAAGCTTCAGGTTGAAATTAACAAAATCGAAACGGAATATCAAGTTGCTAGCCTTTTGGTACTTTTCTGTAATGAGAAAAGTACATAATGAATAAATATTTAATTCAAGATTATACAAAAATAAAAAAATTGATTGTCTTTATATGTTAAGTAGTAAATTAAATTTATTAAAGATATATTCATTACTTTATATAACTTTCATTTGAGTGCACTATTCCTCTTGTAAAACAATTAAATATTATTTTATTAGTTTGCTTTTTCAGGTTTTCTGAAAAAGGTTTTTTCCATGTATGTTATAAATTCTTCAAGAGAGTAGTCTTTGAACTCTTTTTCTTTCTCTTTGTATTGAAGAGCCAAATCTTTTTTGCCCATATTATAGTATATATAGGCATTTGCTATATTATAAAAATATGAATTTTTTCTTTCCTGTTCCAGTTCTTTGAGTGCCTTTTCATACTGTTTTTGACCTGTATATATTTTAACGAGAAGTCTATAACGTGATTTATTTACTTGCATAGCATAATCAAGTGCTTTATCATAATTACCTTTTGCCGTATATATATCTGCCAGAAATCTGATATAATTCGGATAATCGCTCTTATTTATGCATTCAATTGCTTTATCATATTCAGCGATTTCATAATAGAAAAGGGCAATTCTTAAATAATTGTTTTTTTTAGATATTTTTGCAGAAATTAATGTGTATTTAAGATAATCATCTATGAGTTTTTTTGCCTCAGGACTGCTATAATCAGGAATTTTTTTATTGTTTTTATATTTATCATATAATTCCCATTCGCTGTCTAAGGCTATTGCATCTGCACTAACTCCTTTTACATAAGGTATAACTGCTATTTTATATGATATTTTGTGTAATTTTTTTAAAAAACCTATATCTTCCATTTTGTAGTGATAGTGAAAAATATAATTGAAAATTACACAAGGCAATCCTAAATAAAAAATTGTTGCAAGAATAACTAAAATAACCGAAAATTTTTTAATATCCTTTTTCTCTTGCGATTTAATTGAAAGAATAATTTTTATGATTGTAATAATTGCAAAAATTAATATTTCAATACTTAATATGATAGAAAGTTCATTACAGTATGAAGATGCAATGCATTCTAAAATATTTTGAATTGTTATCGGAGGAAAGTAAAAATAGGTTCTAAAACAGATTATTATTAAATAATAAAGAATTAATAAAGCTAAAATCGGCAAAAATATTATATTTTTAATTTTTTTAGGGAAAAAAATTTTAGCCATAATTAAAGGCAGAATAAGAAAAACAGGAATTGAACCTATAATTATTAGAAAATAGTTTAAAAACATATATAAAAACTCCTAAAATAGTTAATAATTTATTAATACCCTATTATCAGATGTTTTTAACAATGGTATTGATAAGGTTTTTATATGATTTTTCTTCTTTATTATAATTTAATTTTATTCTGAATCTTTGTTATATAGTTTTCTTAAAGCTCTTTCAAATGTTTTAAAGTGTGGTTCAAAGAATTTTAATTCTATATCTGATTTTGCGATTAAAAATTGCATTGTCTGAAATATTAGACTACCGGCTTTTACTTCCGGAATTTTTTTATTAGTATAAATACCGCTTTCAATCGGTTCTTTAAGTTTATCACTTGTATATCTCATTCCAAGGGCAAAGCCTTTGTTATAGGGGGCTTTATATATTTCGATTGTATCCCCTTCCGTAACTTCTTTTATAACTCTGTGGTCAAGAAATTTTTTGTACTCGTTTACTAAATTATCAGTATAGTTAGTTGGAGTACCTTCAGGCATTTTTGTATATAAATTTTTATTTACAATCAGATTTGCTTTGAAAGAGATATTATTCATAATATTTATTCAAAATGTAAACATAAAATGTTTTGCCATTTATATACTTATTACTCTTAAATTCTTTTATTTATTAGGTTTTTAATACCTGATATCTTATTGATATATTGTGTAAAAGAGTAATATATTATAAAATAATACTATATTTATTCACTGGCATGTATTAATAACAAAAGAAAAGGGTGTTTTATGAAGATTACGGCTTTGGGACGACCATTTTACAATTATCCGAAGAGTAATGCATTCATAAGCAAAGTTTCAATGTCCGCACCAAAATCTCAAGGTGCGGATATTTTTTGCTTTAAAGGTGCATCAACTCTTTCTGATAAGGCAAGTATTATTCCATCATCAAATCCAACAGATTTGGAATATCAAGTTGAAAAGAATACAGGAATTGTGCCTGTAGATACTGTTGTAAAAAAGTTCAAAAATGGAGAAACATACGTTAATATAGCAGGCAATATAAGGGGAAAAGATGTTTATGTTATGCCTGCAGGCGGAAATAACGTTAATGATAACCTGATGGAAACATATTTAAAAGCAGATGCGGCAAAAAGAGCAGGTGCCGATAGGGTAATTGCCATATTGCCTAGTTTTGATTATGCTCGTCAAGAAAAAAGGACAGAAAAAGGCGAACCTATTGCAGCTCGTTTAAATATGGATTTATTAAAGACATCAGGTGTAGATGAAATAATCACAACAGATTTACACACCCCTGCAATTGAAGGATTCGCTCCAAATTCTATGAAAGTAACACATATAGAATCAATGCAATTGATGGAAAATTATATAACATCTAAAGGAATTAAAGATTTGGTTGTTGTAAGTCCTGATTTGGGCGGAACAAAAAGAGCTGATAAATTAGCGAAATCACTTGGTTGCGATAAGGCAATAGTATATAAACATCGTCAAGCACATAATGAAGCCACAGCAGAAGAATTAATAGGTGATGTTACCGGTAAAAATTGTATAATATTTGACGATATTATAGATACTGCAGGAACGATAGCTGAAGCATCAAAACTATTAAAGAAAAAAGGAGCTAAAGATATCTATGTATGTGCTGCTCATGGTTTATTTAACGGTGAGGCAATGAAAAGATTAAATGATGCTCCCGTTAAAGAAGTTATAGTAACAAATAGTGTACCTAAAAAGCCTGATTCTATTGATAAAATCAAACAAGTAGATTTATCGGTTCAAATAGCAGAGGCAATGAAAAATATTTCTGCTTAGTTAATAAAAATTAATATATCATATATAAATAGCATTTTCCTTTTTTTACGAGAATTTAAATGTTTGTGAAAAAAAGGAAAATGCTATGAATGTTAATATTTCTGGAGCATTTTGTAATGTAATTACTAATAAACAAAAATGTTCTCAAAACCCATCTTTTAAACAAAAAAATGATACCTTTGAAAAGTCTATTAAAATAAAAGGTTCAGAGACTCAAGCGAAGATATATACTACAAATGTTGATTATCAAACTTTAGGTCAGATTAAGGAGTTTTGTAATCATCCCGTGTTTAGAGATACGCCAATAAGAATAATGCCAGATACGCATGCCGGAAAAAATTCTGTTGTTGGATTTAGTGCCCCAATAATTAATGGGAAAGTTATTCCTAATATTATAGGTGGTGATATAGGTTGTGGTATGCTTTGCGTAAAGTTTGACCCTCAATGTGAACAGATAGATTTTGAAAAGTTAGATGATATTATCAAAACATATGTATCGGCTTCACATTCAAAAGAACCATCAAGTATGAAAAAGGTTCCTCCTGAATTTTATAACAAAGTTGCAGCCTTATGTAAATATAAATATAAGAAACCGATGGAAAAAGTTCTAAATTCTTTAGGTACTTTAGGTGGTGGAAACCATTTTATAGAGATTGATAAAAATGCAGAAGGTGAATATTTTTTAGTTATTCATACCGGTTCAAGACATTTTGGTAAAGAAGTTGCAAATTATCATCAAGCAATAGCAGGAGAACAAAATCCTTATAAAATAAGAGATTTATCTTATCTTAGTGGTTCTGAAGCAAAGGATTATCTTGAAGATATGAGACTAGCGGCAGAGTATTCAAAATATAATAGAAGGGTTATTGCTGATGAAATTATGAAGCGAATGGGTTGGAAAGAACAAGAATCCTTTGAAAGTATTCATAATTATATTTCTAATGATGGAATGATTAGAAAAGGTGCAATATCTGCTAATTTGGGTGAAAGGGTAATTATTCCATTGAATATGCGAGATGGCAGTATTCTTGGTATAGGAAAAGGAAATCCTGATTGGAATAATACTGCGCCTCATGGTGCCGGTCGTCAGTATAAAAGGAGTGAAGCTGCCCAATTTATTTCTTTTGAAGAATATAGAAAATCAATGGAAGGAATATACTCCAGCGGAATTAATGAAAGCCATATAGATGAATCGCCTCAAGCATATAAAGATTCTTGTGAAATAATAGAGAATGTATCTGATACGGTAGATGTAAAAGATGTTATTTCTCCTGTGTTTAACTATAAAGATTAGCAAAAAGTAATTTTTTTGTTTTTTATTATTGTAGATTCTGATTGTTTTTTCGCTGTAAATAGGTATAATGAAAATGATTAATAATATTTTTAATAGTATATATGTTAAAAGACCAATAACTAATTGCAAATTATCACCTTCTTTTAAATGTACTCAAAGTATGGATTTATTCGAGAAAAGTGATAAAGTGAGAGATTTGAAAATGGAAGAAAATAGATATTCACAGGTAGATAGAAGCATAGATATAGATGATATCTCAAATAATTTAAAGAATAATACCATGGCTTTTCCAGATGTTGTTAGGGGACTTATTTCTGTAATTCCTACATATATGAAAGGAAAACTTACAACTAATATGTTTGTTGACATATATCAAGAAAGAGCTTCTTTGTTATATTCACGTCTTGAAAATGGTATGGACAAGGCTGCTTTTTCAAAAGATTTTGAGCCAGAAATATCATTGATAAAAAAGCTTGATACTGCTTGTGAAAATTATAGAAATGGGAATATGCAAGGCAGAACTTTTGATGCAATTATAGAAAAAAGTATAATTACATATATGAAAACTTCTCAGCCAAAGAATAGTTATTATTTAGAATAATATTTTTTATTGAAGCATTATGCTATCAATTATTGTAGTTCCGTTATCTCCGGATTTTAATAAAAGTTTAATTATATTACCGTTGTGAAATCCTTGTATGTATAGTTCTTTTTCTTTTGTATCTTTAACTTTAGAAGATAAAAGTTCGATGAATTCTTCAAAAGATAACATTCTGTTATTATTATGATCTGCAACTGAGATTAGATTTCTGTCTAACATTCTCATATAGGCGTGGTCTTCTATTTGAACTTTATTTCTCTTTAGAATTGGCTGCGCTATTTCTTTCATTTTCTTTATATATGCATATATTAATCTTAAGTGTTGATTATTATTTTTATCATTTATTATGCTATTTACTAATTTAATGAATTGAGGATCTTTTGTTGATCTGTATAATGTATCAAAGCAATCTGTTAGAACGTGAATTTCGTGACTTGAGAGAGAGTCAATCCCCTGACTTTTGGCTTTATCAATTAAATCTTGAATAGAATATTTTATTTTAAGTACAGATTTGTTTTTACCACTAGATATAGCCAAATTAGAATGTCCTGTTGACGGTAATTCAATATTGAATTGTTCAAGTTTATTAATTATATCCATAGTTAATAGATTACTTTTGATTAAATCATCAGCTATATTATCTGGTAGTTGTGTTGGTTTTATTTGGTCTGCATTAGGGAAAAATATTTTCTTTTTCTTGCCATTGATTGTGATTTCTGCAATATCGCTAGGATTGAAATATTGAAATCCGACAATGTCTTGTTGGATTGTTCTAATTGTGTTTAATAAATTACTTTCGTATATTCTGGAATCAATATTATCTTGTATTTGTTCAAAAACGGACTCATTATTTAAGTATAGTATTGTTTGTATTGTATCCAAGTCAAAAGAGTTGATAGCATCATGTAATTCTTGTGTTTCTCTGAAAGATAAATTAAATGGTTCAAAGGTTGGATTATTTCTTATTTTAGATATATTCTGTAAAGTGTTTAAAACAGCTATAAATGCTTCCTCGTTATTGCCAGATTCTTTTAGTTTAGATTTGAAAACAGAAGCAAATTCATCAGCTGAAATACCATGAAATTCCAATGTCGCAGAAATATTATCTAATGATATATCTTTTTTAAGTTTATTTAAAATATTTGAAATATCAGTTTCGCTTAGGTTTGTTTTTGTTGTTATTTCATCTTTAATGGTAGCAGTGTCAATTCCTCTGAAAGATACATCATCAGAGTTCCTTATTGAATTTGGTAAATTCATTTTTTCTAAACTACCGCCATCTATGGAAATACCGAGTGCTTTGACATCATCATAAGATAATTCTATTGTTTTAGAGGTATCAATAGGGCTGGTTAATTTAACTGTTTTTTTAGCTGAATCAATATCTTTTATTGTAAAATAGTGCCTTTGTGTGCCGATTGAACTAATTGCGCCATCTGTATCAACTAATGTTCCTAAAGAAAGAACAGTATTGCTTTTGTTTGTTGCTAAAGTATCAAGAAGTTCATCTGTAATTGATTCATTTGCAATATGTACAGGGTTTAGTCCGAATTGTTTTGCAACAACTTCGGCAAAACCGCCATCTATATCACCTGTTAATTGTTTGTATGCTTGTTCAAAAATTCTTATGCCGGTTTTATCAGATAACATTTCATCAGAGAGGGAAGATTTGGCTACTTTTACAATCTTGTCTCCAATTTTTACATTGTAGTCTCCGCTTATGGTTTTTGTTATAGATTTTTTGAATGTCTTAGCTGTATTTGGGTTATTCATCATTCCATCAATTGTAGATAAAAGTGCGCAGTCGCCAGTTTGTCCTTGTTTGAATTTTGTATTTATTCCGTCAGGAAGAACGATTTTTGTAGTTATTTTATTGTTTAGAGCTTTACCTGCTTTGCCTGCAGCTCTAAAACCACCGCCAATTACAGGAGCCATAATTGCTCCGCCTATAGCACCTTGAATTCCTGCTTCAATAACATTTTCACCATTTAATCCTGCTCTTAGCATATTGTCGGAGGCTCCGCCTAAAGCACCGTCAATTGCCATTCCCGCACCAAGTGCTAATGCTCTTTTACCTATTGTTCCTTCTGCAACATCTATAGTTTGATTTAGAACAATATTTTTTGCCGTTTGTTTAATACCAAGTTTGATTCCTTGTTCAGCGGCTTCTTCCGCACCTTCTTGTATTATTTTTAATCCGAGTTTTTTGCCGATTGTTTTTGTTACTGTATTCCCAAGACCATTTGTAATTGGAGCCAATACACCATTAATTCCACCTGTTAATGTATCATAAAGTAAATCTTTTCCTGCATATTCTTTGCCGGTAGCTATTGCATCACCAGCTTTAATTCCCACTTTGACTCCTGCTCCAACTGCTGTTGCTAAGCCTAAACCAACA
Source organism: Candidatus Gastranaerophilales bacterium (assembly GCA_944322615.1). GTDB lineage: Bacteria > Cyanobacteriota > Vampirovibrionia > Gastranaerophilales > Gastranaerophilaceae > Avigastranaerophilus. Next base: position 8,563 of record CALUPH010000004.1, read on the forward strand.
GCAAAAGAAGCACCACCTGTTGGTACTGCTAATGCAAAGGCACCGACCGCTAATATGCCGGATGCTATGTCAGCCACAACATCTATGCAGGTTTTTTGTCCTTCTTTATATTTATTCAAAGCTTCTTGTGCTTCTTCTTGCGAAATTTCTCCACGCTCAGCTTGTTTGATAACTTTCTCGATGTGTTTAGAACCGGATTTTGCACCGAATATATTTTTAATACCATCCCAAGCTTTTCCGATTATTCCTTGTTGTTTTTTAGTTTCTTCAAAATCTTTTCTTAAATCTGATTTATTATTGGAAGTGAATTGATCTTGGGCAATTTCTTTAGGAATAGGAGCCTGAGTATTCTGACTTTTATTATTTTTAATTCCGAAAATTTTATTTGTATATAAATATGGATTTTGATTTATTTTTACTTCGTGCATATAATATATAATCTTTCCCTATATATATAAAGTATATATGTATATCGAAAATTTACTTTTTTGAACTGTTTGTTAAGAACTGTTCTTAAAGGTTAGTTTAATTGTTGTAAGACAGTTTTCGTTTTAGTGTATAATATCAATATTGGGGATTTAAAAAATTAGAGGATAAATAATGAAAAGATTTATACTTGTTATCGCATTTGTTTTTATTGGTTTAGTTTGTAATGCCGCAGATTATTCAAGTTTTAAGCTTGATAACGGACATAATGTGGTAATCCAAGAAGTGCACGATAATCCAATTGTGATAATTGATACTTGGATAAAAACAGGATCTATTAATGAAACAGATGAAAATAATGGTGTAGCACATTTTTTGGAACATCTATTCTTTAAAGGGACATCAAAGCATCCTGCAAAAGAATTTGACCAAATATTAGAATCAAAAGGTGCTATTACAAATGCAGCTACAAGTAAAGATTTTACTCACTATTATATTCTAATCCCTTCACAATATTTTGAGCTTGCTTTAGATTTGCATTCAGATATGCTTTTAAATCCTTTAATTCCAAGAAAAGAGCTTGAAAAAGAAAGAAAAGTTGTAATAGAAGAAATTTCAAAGAATAACGACAGACCAACAACTGTGTTATATCGAAATATGGTTAAAGGTTTTTATAAGGTACATCCATATAAAAGAGAGGTTATAGGTACAAAAGAAGTAATTGAAACAATAAGCCGAGAACAAATTTTAGATTTTTATAATACCTGGTATATCCCGCAAAATATGACAACGGTTGTAATTGGAGATATAAATACACAGAAAGCTTTGGATTTAATTAAAACAAAGTTTAATAAACCTGTAGATATTACGGAAAAGAAAACTGTATTAAAATATAAGCTCGATAAAAAACCATCCTCACAGATTGAAACAAAAGAGGAAATGAAAGTTGAAACCGGATATATATTAATAGGTTTTAAAGGTTGTCATCCGATAACAAGTAAAGACTCTTATGCTTTAGATGTTCTTGCTACAATACTTGGTGAAGGGAAATCCTCACGATTGTATAAAAATATAAAAGAACAAAAGCAATTGGTTCATTCGATTTCAGCTTCTCATTCTTCAATGCGTGATGATTCTATATTCTATGTTTCTGCAAATTATATAACCGAAGATATAGAACGATTAAAAGATGCTATTTTTACAGAAATAGAGAAACTTCAAAAAAATGAAATAACAAATGAAGAAATACAAAAAGCGAAGAATATTATAGAACGTGATACTTTCTATTCAAGAGAATCCGTTTCGAATATAGCTTCAGCTATTGGTTATACGGCGACATTAACAAATGATACTTCATATTATAAAAATTATTTAGATAATATAAACAAAGTTACGGCAGAAGATTTAAAAAGAGTTGCAAAGGAATACCTTGATATTGATTCTTCTGTAGTTTCCGTAATATTACCTTCCAAAGAAGGAAAACCTGCTATACAAAAACAGCCGGCTCAGAATTATACTGCAAAGGTATTAAGTCAGGATAAAACAACGACAAAATATGAGCTTGAAAATGGAGCAATATTAATCATTACGCAAAATACAGCTAATGATATTATAGCTATGGAAATGTCATCAAAAGGCGGAAATAATCTTGAAAAAATTCCCGGCATTGCTGCTGTAACAGCAGAAACTATGCTGAAAGGAACAAAAAAATATAAAAATCAGGAATTATCATTATTGTTAGAAGAAAATGGTATCAAAATTGCACCTTCTGCACGTGGTGATTCATTTGGAATCGCGGCTAAGTTTACTAAAAATGAAAAAGATTTAGCACTGGATATATTTGAAGAAATTGCAACCAAAGCTTCTTTAGACTCATATGATATAGAACGTGTAAAAGCTGATAAAATGCATTCTATTAAAAATAAAAACAATACTCCGGATTCATTAGCCTTTGATGAGTTTAGAACCGCTTTATGGGAAGGTACTCCTTATGGTAATACCGGTAAAATATTGCAGAAAACTTTACCTTTAATTCAAGAGGAAGATATTGTTAATTTCTATAATAATCTCTTCCCTGCTGAAAATGTAGTTATAACTATAAACGGAAATGTTGACAGTCAAGAATTTATTAATTATTTTTCGAGGATATTGCAAAAGAGTAATAATGCTAAATTATCGTTTTCCGATTATAAAAATAAGTTTAAATCATTATCAAAAAATAAAATTGTAAAAGTAAATAAAGACTCACAGGCAGTATGGCTTTTGTTGGGCTGGTTAACTGATGGAGTAGAAAATCAGAAAGATTGGGCTACACTGCAGGTTATTGATTCTATGCTTGGTTCTGGTATGAGTTCAAGATTGTTTACTCAATTAAGAGATGAACAGGGTTTGGCATATCAGGTTGGTTCAAGTTTTTCGGCAAATGTAAATAAAGGAGTTTTTGCTCTTTATATAGCGACAAATCCTCAAAATGTCCAAGTCGCTAAAAAAGGATTATTTAATGAAATAGAAAAGTTGAAAAAAGAATTTGTTACGGAAAAAGAACTTTCTGAAGCAAAAGATAAGCTGTTAGGTAACTATGTTTTATCTATGGAAACAAATATGGATAAAGCATCAATAGTAAATTCTATAGAAATTAGCGGAAAAGACTATACGTTTCTTGACAAATATCCGGAATTGATACATCAAATAACAGTTCAGGATGTAATTAAAACAGCAAATAAATATTTTTCGAAGCCATATGTGTTCACAATGGTGGGTCCTATGAAATCTATTGAAAAATTATAGATTATAATCTAAAGTAATATTTAGAGATAGAATTATGAGAAATGAAATAACTAAAAATAAAGAACTTTATATTCTTTCACGAAGTGTAGATAATGCTGAAAAATGCACAGTAATAGAAATAAGTGAAGATTGTTTTACTGTAAAACTAAAAAACAAAAGAAAGTATGAAGTTGATGAGTCTGTTGAACTTTTCACAATGACAAATAATGGTCAATTATATTTCGAATCTATAGTAAAAGATGTAAACGATGATATTCTTTCTATTTGGTTTCCGATTTCATATAAATATTTGCAAAGAAGACAATATTCGAGAATTCAGCTAAATAAGGAAATAGAACTTATAAATAAAGAAGAGAAAATATCTGCAAAAATTATTGATATAAGTGCAGGCGGACTAAAAGTTGAAACAAAAGAACAATTGCAGCTTCTTTATGAGTATACAATTTCTTTAGAGATAGAAAATAATAAATTGAATATTATTTTTGAGCCAATAAGAATTGAAGCTGGTAACGACGGGTTTGTTTCATCTGGAAGATTTAAAGGCATAAATAGTTATGAGAGAATTTCTCTTGTGCAGTATTGTTTTAGAAAACAGATTGAAAACAGTAATAAATAAACTTGTAAAACACTAAAAAATATTGTTAAATATTCATAGTGGTTATTTTTAAGAACAGGTATACGTTTGTGAGCAAGGGCAGTCCGAAAAAGAAAAAAGTAATAAGACCAAAAACAGATTTTTCATTAAGACTTAAGTCTACAATAATGTCAAATATTATGATTGTAATGTTAGCTACAATGATAGTTGTTACATTAGCATTGACAGTAGCTTCATATGCAACGATAAAAAATATGCAAGATAAACTTCCTGCTGATTTTATTTCCAGTTTAGATGTTTTTGATAATCAGCAGCAAACAGCTCAAGAATTTGAAGCACGATTACCTGAATTGCAAAAGCGAATAAATAGTAGTGTATTAAAAAACTATAATGTGCAAGATATTTTAGTTGCTTATCATAATGGTGCTAAAGTATTTACAACACTTGATAATCCTGATAGAGATCGTAGTTCTGTTGAATATTATTATAATTTAGATGAAACAAAAGTATACAGCTTTCATCTAAAACGATCTGATAAGTATTCGGTTTCTAAGTATAGAGTTATATCTTTTGTATTACCGTTTTATAAAAAGAATTCAAATGGTAGTTTCGTAAGAGATAATTCTTCGAATTTTGTTTTAGATAAATCATATGATATATATTTAGTTGTTCCGCCTGCAACTACAGATGATATAAATAAGTTTGTAGAGTATGCCAAAAATATATTTTGTATAGTACTAATTGCTTGTTTTATAGTTGTTTTCATACTTGCGCGAAGTATATCTTCCCCATTATCAGTAATGGAAAAGACAGTATCACAAGTTGCGAAAGGTGATTTATCAGGAAGATTAGAGTATACAAAATATGATGAAATTAATAAGCTTGTTCAATCATATAATATGATGACAAATGCGCTTCAAAGATTGTATTCATCCTTAGAAGCGCAAGTTCAGGATAGAACAAAAGAATTAAAGAAAGCATATGCAGAGTTGCAGAGTACTCAAGCAATGATGGTACACTCAGAGAAGATGAAATCCTTAGGTGAACTTGTTGCGGGGATTATGCATGAAATCAATAACCCTATTAATTTTATTTATGGGAATATGACACATTTAAGTAATTATTCAAATGATTTAATCCAAATAATTGAAGAATATGCTAAATATAGCGATTCATTAAAACCTGAAGAGAAAAAAGAAATAGAAGATATGAAACAGGAAATTGATTACGAGTTTTTGAAATCAGATTTGCCTGATTTGATTAAGAGTTGTAAGGAAGGTGCTGATAGAGCAAAGAATATCATTCAAGATTTAAAGAGTTTCTCAAGAATGGAAGAAGCATCTATAACAGATGTAGATGTACCTCATGAAATAGATACAACTTTAAATATTTTGCATAATAAGATAAAAAATAAAGCGGAAATCCATAAAGAATATATGGAAAATCCTCCAAAAATAGAAGCATTTGGCGGTCAACTAAACCAGGTATTTATGAATATTCTTGACAATGCTGTTGGTGCAATTAAAGAGAGAGGCGATATTTGGATTAGAATAAATGAAGATAAGTCAAAGAAAAATTTAGTTATAGAAATAGAGGACAATGGAATAGGAATGGATGAAGAAACATCAAGAAAAGTTTTCAATCCATTTTTTACGACAAAGCCTGTTGGACAAGGAACAGGACTTGGTCTATCTATAACATATAAAATAATAAAAAATCACCAAGGAGATATTAGAGTTGAATCTCAACCAAATTTGGGTACTAAATTTATTATAACCCTTCCAATAAATATAGACAGAGAAAATTTGAATGCTGGAGTAGCAACTGGAGAATCTAATGGATAAATATAAAGTATTAATAGTCGATGATGAGCCCGATAATTTGGCGTTATTATACCGTACTTTAAGGGGGAAATATGATATAGCAAAATCGACATCACCGTTAATGGCATTAGAAATGTTGAAACAAGAGCATTTCCACTGTATATTATCTGACCACAAAATGCCAGAGATGGATGGTGTTGAATTTTTAAAGAGAAGTTGCGAAATATCACCTGATACAATGAGACTTCTTGTTACAGCTTATACAGATGCCGGTATACTTATAGATGCAATCAATTATGCAAAAATATACAGATATATTAAAAAGCCGTATAATCCAGATGAATTATTGTTAATTGTTGAAAACGCATTGGAATATTGGCAGTTGAAGTATGACAATGGTGCTTTGGTTAATGACCTAAAGGAATTGTTTGCAGGTACAATAACTGCAATAGTAGAAGCATTAGATGCAAAAGATTCTTATACATTAGGAAGAAGCAGAAGAGTTACATTCTATGCTGTTAAAATCGCAAAGGCACTTCATTTAAGTGAAACAACGACAGGTAAAATAGAACTTGCCGGTTTATTGCATGATATTGGAATGATTGGTGTTTCGGATGATATTCTTGCAAAAGTAGAAAAATTGTCACAAGAAGAATACAATGAAATACAGAAACATGTTGTTCATAGTGTCCGTATTTTGGATGATATAAAACAATTAGCAGATGTTGTAGAAATAATAAAGTATCATCATGAATTTTATGATGGTAACGGCTATCCATATGGAAAAGCAGGAGAAGAGATTCCGATAGGTTCTAGAATTATAGCAGTTGCAGATGCTTTTGATAGTATGGTTACACCAAAAGTATATCGTAATCAGATATTACCAATAGAAGCAATACGAAAAATCAAAGAATTAGCAGGTAAACAATTTGATCCTGTTGTTGTAGAAACATTTGAACAAATTTTACCTGAAACGCTCCGTGAAATAAAAGAATTGGAACGTTCTATAAGATAAATTTAAAGAAATTTCTAGTTGCTAAATAAAGTTATATTATATCTTTTCGTACTTATAACTTATTTTGAGTTATATGATATCTCATATTAATTTTGTGCTAATATAAAAAAGAAAAGACAGATAGAGGTTAATTTTATATGAGAATGTCAAAGCTTTTTGTGCAAACTTTAAGGGAGTTTCCTGCCGATGCAGAAGTAATCAGCCATAAATTATTAGTAAGAGCCGGCTATATAAGAAAACTGACCAATGGGGTATATAATTTTCTTCCGTTAATGTGGAGAGTATTGAAGAAAGTTGAAAATATAGTACGTGAAGAAATGGATGCGGCAGGTGCACAAGAACTTTTGATGCCATTTGTACAACCGTCTGAATTATGGCAAGAATCAGGCAGATGGGATGTATACGGTAAAGAGTTAATGCGTCTTAAAGACAGGCACGGAAGAGAAATGTGTCTTGGACCGACTCATGAAGAAGTAATTACCTCAATAGCAAGAGAAGGAATTCGTTCATATAAACAGTTACCTGTTAATCTGTATCAAATTCAATCTAAATTCAGAGATGAAATAAGACCAAGATTTGGCTTGTTAAGAGGTCGTGAATTCATAATGAAAGATGCTTATAGCTTCGATGTTGATGAAGAAGGTTTAGATAAATCATATGAAATTATGGCTAAGGCATATAGAAATATATTTGAAAGATGCGGCTTAGAAACAAAAATGGTTCAATCCGATTCAGGAGCAATCGGCGGTAGCGTTTCACATGAATTTATGGTTTTGGTAAATGAAGAATCAGAAAATAATGCAGGTGAAAATGATGTATTCTACTGCACAAAATGTGGATATAGTGCAAATTCAAATCATGCTGTATCTATATTGAATGAAGTAGAAACTGATGGAAAATTTTCAAAGGCAGAAATAATTGATACGCCGAATACACATTCAATAGAAGAACTTGCAGCATTTTTGAATATTCCTTCAACCGTTATATGTAAGGCATTAATTTATGTTATAGATGGTAAATATGTTTTGGCATTAATAAGAGGTGATAGAACTGTAGAAGAAACAAAGTTAATGAATGTATTTGCCGGAAATGATATTCGAATTGCAAGAAATGATGAAATAGAAGAAATAATGAATGCAAGCGGATTTAATGCTGTAGCCGGTTTTATAGGTCCAAAAGGGCTAAAAAATATAGAAATAGTTGCTGATGAAACAGTTAAAGATTTAAAGAACTTTGTTATAGGATGTAATCAAAACGATAAACATTTAGTAGGTGCTAATTGGGGTATAGATGTTGAGTTGCCTCAAAGAATTGCAGATATAAGACTTGTTGAAGAAAATGATAAATGCGTTGATTGTGGTGCTCAATTAAAAGTTACCAAGGGAATTGAAGTAGGTAATATATTTAAACTCGGAACCAAGTACTCAAAGGCAATGAATGCAACATTCACAGATAGAGATGGTAAGGAAAAACCATTTATAATGGGGTGTTATGGTATTGGAATATCAAGAACAGCAGCTGCTGCTGTTGAAAGACATCATGATGAATATGGAATAAAATGGCCATTAGCAATTGCTCCATATATGGTTATAGTTGTTCCTGTGAGCGACCAAGATGAAACTCAAATGAAAGTAGCTGAAGAAATATATAATAAACTATTGGCAGCAAATGTTGAAGTTTTGATTGATGATAGATCTGAAAGAGCGGGTGTAAAACTCAAAGATGCAGATTTAATAGGTATACCATATAGAATTACCGTTGGTAAAACAATAAAAGATAATCTTGTAGAGTTTAAAACTCGTGCCAATAATAGTGTTGAAGCTATTACACCGGATGAAGCAATTGCAAGAATTTTAAGTCTATAAAATAATAAAAAACAGTTATTTGTGAAGAAATATTGCGCAAATAACTGTTTTTTGTCAAAAATATTTAATGATTTCTTTTTAATAGACAGACAAAAGGAAGAATATTTTGCTTTCAGTGTTATCATATCCCTCGTGTAAAATTAATAATAATCCGATAAGACAGAATGCACTTCAAAGCTTTACCGGAAGTGACATTTCAGATTTGCTTGCGAAAGGAGATAAAGCACTTAACGAGAATAAATATTCAGAAGCATTGAATGCATATGAGCAGGCAAATAAATTAAATCCTGATGAAAATATAGTATATAAAAAGCTTGGAAAAACCCAGTTTCATATGAAGGATTATGCATCTTCTGAGAAAAACTATGAGATATATCTTCAGAAATCCCCAGAAGATATAGATGCTTGGATAGAACTTGGAGAAACACAAAGACAAGCCGGATTTTATCAAAAAGCATTAAAGAGTTTTGAAAAAGCATATTCATTAGATTCTTCAAATGATTTAGCCAATAGAAGCATATTAGAAACAAAAAATAATATATTAAGCATATATTCTCCACAAAGAGCTCAACAAGAAAAAGCAGAACAAGCAGAAAAAAATTTACGTACTGCACTAGACATGACAGTAAAATATATGACGCCAGAATTCATGCAAGGGTTAAAGGATGTTACAGTACAATTCGGTGAAACAGCTTCAATGGGTGGAACATCTAATATTGCTCAATATGAAAATCATAAGAAAGCAATTACTATTTCAAATTCATATATTTATGCTGCACCTCAAGTTATTGCTGCATATTTATCACATGAATCTGTACATGCTCATGATAATGATTCTTATACATCAATAAGAGAAGAACAAGATGCATATCAGGTGGCTGCAAAATTTTGGATGAAGAATGCAGGTGGAATAAAAGATCCGGAAATGGATTACGCTGTATCTTTATATCAACAATCTCCCTCTAAATTAAATGATAGAGTCGCTGAAATATATAAACTTCGAGATCCAGGTATAGCTGAAACATCACCTAATCATCCACCTAAAAAATTATTTCATTTTAATACGTCTAAAACAAAAGCTGCAAGCCAATCAATAAAATCATATGATGTTATTGCGTAATTTTTTATTCTTCTTTAGCATATATTTGGGGGTCAACTATTGTTTTCGGTAATTTTACTTGTCCTTTAGATGCTTCGAAAATTGTTTGTGTTGCATATGCAACATAATCTCTGTATTTCTTTTTTGCGATTCTTTTTGATTGAATTATATCGTCAACGGTTTCAAAATAGTCTTGAAGGTACTTAATTCTATTATCTTTATCTTCATATAGCCATTGTAAAAAAGGTTTATTTCCTTTTTGTGCATTACAAGCACTATGCATAGATATATAGTTACTTAAGTCGTCATGATTTTTTTCAATATCATATGCTATTATATGATCTGTATTTGCAATAGAAGAAGATAAAAATCTTAAAGCAATGTCATATGAGTTCCAGTCTTGGTTTGCTTTATTTTTACCTGAATATTTAACAATCCAAGCGGAATTCATGTCAGAAGATGTTGGAAAGCCTTTTGCAAGCATTTGAATTTTTTCATATTTTTTAGTATTTTGAATTTTAATTTTACTGATTCTGTCAATCATAATTTTTCTTCTTACAGGAGCAGAAGGATTTTTTTTGCGTATAATACTTTGAAGAGAATTAAGTTTTTGCATTAAACATTTTTTCTCAGATTCCGGTAGCCCTTTTGCAATTGCTTTCATTTTTTTAATTTGTCTCATTTGAGCTTTTTGAAGAATAGGCAATTTTGTATCTCTTAAGTCGACAAGCAATGTTCTGATATCTCTTGAATTACCATTTTTCTCAGATAGGGCACAAATTTCATCATATACACTTTCTTCAACAGGTCTCATATATTCTGTATATTTACCTAAACAATCAAGATATTGCTCAGGCTCAAGTGAAGCGAGTTCTTGTGCTATTTGGTTGAATTTAGCTTGATTCAGCATTTTCTTTCCGCAAGCAGGACAAGGAATATCTGAAAGTTTTGATACTGCAAAATTTCCTGATTTTTCAGCAATATTTTTTCTGTCGGTAGAATACGTTCTTTTCTTTGAAGAAGTGAAACTTACAGGTAAATAATATGTATTACTCAGCTGATTAATTGATGAGCCGTTTGTATTTGTTGATGCCATTGAAAAATCATTAGGTTTATTGGACCTATTTGTATAATAACTTTTGAAAACTGTAATCGGCTGTATTTTCATGCTAACTAAATAATATCTACATTTACATGAAAACCAAAAATTAATATTTTTGTCAAATTGGGTTACAAAATGTAAACATGAAATTTTAAGCATTAAATTTGCCTATTTTAGAAAAAATATTCTTTATTTTAATAAAATCATAGTTAATTTTTTATAAAAATCGTAATAAAAAACTCTAAAACTGTTGGTTTTTTATATAAAAAGAATTTTAAAATTATTTTAGTAACGCAAAGAAATTTGTTTTTGAATTTTAACTTGATATGATTGCTAAGGTCGAACATGTCAAAAGGTAAGTAAAAAGTGAAAATATCAGCAGTAGATAGATATAAAACTTCAGACAGACAAACAAATAAAATTCCAAGTAATATGAGAGGAAAAAATACTTTTTCTCAAAATAATAAGCTGCAGAATTTTAACGGAAGTATATCAGATACTGCGTTTAACTTGTTAGATAAAGGTTTTAGCGTATTAGATAAAAATGCAATGATACAAGTTTCATTTGTAGATACTGTTTCAACAAATATTCCAAGAACATTGGTAGATTTGAAAACAGGTTTGGCTGCAGCATTGGAAACTTGCAGACGTGAATTTTCAGGACTTTTTGTTAATTGTTTAATGCCTGGTCTTGTCGTTAAAGGCTTAGCTGGTATTTTGCCAAAAGATAATCAATTAAAGGGTACAAATGTTGTTGGTTCTTGGGCAAACAGTGATTCTATTGAAAAGTTGAAGGGTGCATATAAACAAGCGCAAGCTTCGGGGGCTGATGATAAGACAAGAGTATATGTTGAAAAGGTTTTAGGTTCGTTAGAAGGATTAGACGGAAAAAATTGGGTTAAATATGCTGATAAAGCATCTGAACCTACATATAAAGAAGCTGTTTCAGATATCACTCAAGCAATTTCCTCTTCAGGTTCAGAAAGAAAGAAATTGTTAAAACAGGCACAATCAAAGTTAGCAGGATTAACGAAGGCTGAAAGTATATTAAGATTTAATGGAACAGCTCAATCAAATTTAGAAGAAACATTAAGAGATGTTGTGGATTTGGGCAGTAAATTTGAAAGTGTTAAAAAGAAGACCTTATCTTCAGTTGGAGCAACTGCTGATGATATTATAAAACCAGAAATATCTTCAAAAGTTTCAGATGCGGTTGATAAATATGGTTCATCTTTAAAGAACTTTGTTAACAAGAAAAGTTTAATAGGGATGGGTATAGTTATTGGTATTGCGGTTAGTATACAAACAATAAACAGAGCAATAACAAGAAAACAATTTAAAGCAGAGGGTGCTCCGATATATAAAGACTTCGGTAAGAAAGATACAACACAAAAAATGGATGAAAAGCAAAAGAAAGGCTTTTTTGCTAAAAAACTTGCGGCTGCAGCCGGTATGTACGGCTTAGCAGCAGTATCAATGATGAAAAGACCATCACTTGGCATGTTCCAGTTTTCAGGTATCTTCCCGACAATGGATCAGTGTCGTTGGATTGCAGCATCTACATTTGCAAGCAGAATGCTTGGCGCTGAAGATGAAAATGAATTAAGAGAAACTACAGTTAGAGATATTGCTTCATTCTCAGGGTTATATTTTCTTGGTGACTATGTAAAAAAAGGTGCAGCTTCAGCTATAGAAGCAATTTCTAAAACTGAAAAAGGAAAACACTTCTTTGGTGAGAATATAGTTTTACTAAACCGTAAAAAAGAAGTTGCAAAACCGGTGCTAGATAAGAGTGCTTCTTTAGGAAAACAATTTGTATCTCAAGCCGGCTATAGAGCAAAACAACTTGGTAACTGGATAAAGAATACAGAATTGAAATCTGCAGCGGAAGTTGCAAACACAAAAACTCGTAATTTAAGAAACATATGTCGTGTTGCTGATATTGCTTTTTCAGTTGTTATGCTTGGAATATTGCTTCCAAAATACAACCGTTCAGTTACAGAAAAGAAGGTTGCCGAAGCAAAAAAACAAGAAGAATTGCAAAAAAGGGCAATGCTTGATTTTTCTGCAGTACAAAAAGAAGACACCCCTCAGATTTTTAAAAATTTAATATAAGTAACAATTTTTTACAAGATTCGCAAAAAAAAATAAGTTTGAGTTTTGTACTAATGTTGAGTTGTTAAAAACTCAAAAATAATGTATAATGAATCAGATTCCCGAAGATGTAAAGGAGAGAAGTAAGTGGTTGACAATAGGTCAGCTGGTGCACTCGGGATTGGTGGCGGTATAAACTTCAAGAGTGGAGATATATCAGGTACTGCGGCTAAAACCTCTGATGACCGCGCCAGTCAAGGAACCGAATATTTTATGCAAGAAGGTGAGGATCAGCAAAATTCTCGTCAAGAGCCTTTTGTAGACAGAAGCATGCAACTTAGAGCTTCTCTAAATTCTCTTGCACTTTTGAATGTGGTTTCTGTTCTTCAGAATAAGAGAAAAAGTATATTGTTGGATGATGAAGATTATTCGGAAAAAATAAAATCTAAAAAAGTACAAAAAGTAGATAAAGATAAAGAAGAAGAAACAAAAAAATAGAACCGAGATTTATATCTCGGTTCTATTTTTATCTAATTACATAGTCCATTCTGTGCTATGAATTTTTCTTGCTAAATATTCTTCCGGAGTTTCTTTATCTGCCAAAGTTCTTTGAGGAGTGAATTGTGGATTTTCTTTTTGTGTAGCTTTTATTTGACCTGCGGTAATAGGATAAACATAATTTGACCCCCAAGTGCCATAAGAAACTACTTTATCATCCGGTGTATTTTCGTCAATTTTAATTAACGGTTTCATTTCTTGCTTCTTTTCCCCAAAATTTACAGATTTTTTCATGTAATTTGTAGACATTGTAATAGGTGCTATTTTCATTTTCTCTCTCCTTCTCTATTAACTAGAATAATAAACACACATAATTAACAAAAAACGTAAAAAAAATTTTTGCTATAAAAAATAAAAAAATTAAAAAATTTTCTAAAATAAAATATTCTGTTAGAATGATAGAAGGAAGTGTGATATGAAAAAAAATCTGATAAGAACATTATTATTGTTTCTTCTACTTGTACCAACATATGTATATGCTCTTGAATTTAAAGATATAAATCATGGTTTTTGGGCATATAAAGAGATTGATTTTTTGACAGATGAAGGAATAATTTCAGGCTATCCTGATAATGAATATTTGCCGCAAAAGCTTGTAACAAGAGCAGAATATGCAGCAATGGTTATAAAAACAATTGGACAAGAAAATATTCCTATTGAAACTATGTATACTTTTGAGGATATAGATAATAGTCATTGGGCTTGGGGGTATATTTTAAGAGCCGTCAATCTTGATATATTGAAACCTGCTTCTGACAGCTATTTTTATCCTAATGATTATGTTACAAGAAGCGAAGTAATAACATTTCTTGTAAATATATTAAAATCAGAAGATATAAGTAAGAAAGAAGCAATTATTGCACTTCAGAATTCTTTTGATGATTTTGATGAAATTCCGGACTGGTTTAAAGTAACGGCAGGTAAAGCTGAGGTGCTTAATGTGATAGCGAAAGAACCCCCTCGTGAGCGTTATCTTGATTATGATAAGTATGTTAACAGAGCTCAAATGGCAGTATTTTTAGCAAGATTAAAACAAATAACAGATGGTTATATACAGGAAAGAATTAAAGCAGAAAAATCTCCTAAAATAGGTGAGGGAATAATTGTTGAGAATGTTCACAGAATTGATGATGTAGTTACATTACCTGCAAATACGATACTTCCTATAATGGTAATAGGTCAATTAAGTTCAGGAGATGCAGAACCAGGGCAAATGTTCCAGGCAAGATTTGCAAACAATATTGTTGATTATGAACATCATATACTTTTATCCAAAGATATAATTCTTGTTGGAAAAGTTTTAGACACAAGAAATGCAATCAATTTTGTGAGAAATGGAGAAATGGTATTTGAATTGTCTGCAACAAATAATAACAAGAATTTTACAAGAATATTAGGTGTTGCAGAATACGAAGCTTCAGTTGTTGAGTCAAATAAAGTTAAAAAAGTGGCAAAAAACATTATAAAAGGCAGGGATTTTATTGCAAAAGACGGGCAAATATTGTATATAAAGCTTTTTAAACCAATGAGGGTAAACATTGTAACAGGGGAAGTATTAGATTAATTAATACTTTCTTTTTTATAAACACCCATTTCTTCCAAAGCTTTTAAAAAGTTTTGTGCAGTTGCTTTTTGAACATCAGGCGGAACAACTCTCAAGAGTTCGACTGTTCTTGAAATAATTGGATCTTTGTCATACCAACGGTTACATACTTTGGGTCTTACCATTTCATAAAATTTATCAATAGCTTCTTTTGAAACTTTCTTTTCTATTTCTTGTAAGAAAATTTCTGCTTGAGACTTTAATTCAGTTTGATAATTTTGAAGAAGATTAATTACTTCTAACAAAACAGGATCATGATCATACCATCTTTTATAATTGTGATTCACTTAAATTTCCTTTATTTTGGTTGATGATAGCAGAATCATCTTCATTATATCTTTGAATATCTGCTCCTATCATTCTAAACTTATTTTCAAGAAGTTCGTAACCTCTATCTATATGATATATGTTATCAATAGTGCTTTCACCTTCAGCCATAAGTGCAGCAATAACTAAGGAAGCACCAGCTCTTAAATCAGATGCTCTAAGGTTTGCACTTGTTAAATTTTTTACGCCTTTAACCAAAGCATGATTTCTTTCTTGATGAATATCAGCACCCATTTTACGAAGTTCTGGAACTTGCATAAATCTGTTCTCATATAAACTTTCAGTAATGATACTTACACCATCAGCAACTGTTGCGAGAACCATTGCTAAAGATTGTAAGTCTGTAGGAAATCCGGGATATGGCTGAGTAATTACATTTATAGCTTCCAATCTTCTTTTACAGCTTACTTCAATTGACGTCGGATCAATTAATTTAATATCTGCACCCATTTTTGTTAATTTAGCAGTATAAAAAGTTAAATGATTAGGGAAAATATTTCTTATTATCCCTTTTCCTTTAGTTGCAATAAAGGCTGCCATATATGTTCCTGCTTCAATTCTATCCGGTATTGTTGTATATTCTATAGGGTGTAAGTTTTCTTGTTTTACACCGTTAATAACAATTTCAGATGTTCCTGCACCAACAATGTCTGCTCCCATTGCATTTAAGAAATTAGCTAAATCAACTATTTCAGGCTCTTGTGCGGCATTTTGTATTCTTGTTGAACCTTCAGCAAGAACAGCTGCAAGCATTATGTTTTCAGTTGCACCTACAGAAGGAATATCAAGATATATATCAGATCCTGTTAGTTTTTTTGCTTTTGCATGAACATATCCGTTTTCTATTTTAACATTTGTTCCAAGTGCTTCTAAGCCTTTAATATGGAAATCTACTTTTCTTTCTCCTATTGCACAGCCACCTGGTAAGGCAACAACGGCTTCTTTACATCTTCCAACTAAAGCTCCTAATACTACAAAAGAAGCTCTCATTCTGCTTACAAGTTCATAGCTTGCTCTAACACTTGTTATATCAGTTGCATCTATAGTTATAGATTTTTCAATCTTATTATATTTTGTTTTAGCACCAAGTTGTTCTAAAACATTGAGCATTATTACAACGTCAGTAAGTTCCGGAACATTGTATATTTTACTTTCACCTTTTGCTAAAAGAGCCGCAGCCATAAGTTTTAATACTGCATTTTTAGCTCCGCTTATAGAAACTTCACCTTTTAATTGTTTTCCGCCAAATATCCTAATCTTCTCTGTCATGTTCCTCCAAATGACGTCCGATATTCCAATTCAATATAATAAAATATACACTATATTATATAATAATATAACTTATGCATTTAAGGGTAAATAGATTAACTATTGTAAACACATATTACTATATCATTCAAATACACTATATTATTAGTTCTAATTTACATATAAAATGTATAAAGAAGAGGATTTTATATGATATCGAATGAAGAATTAATGACAAAAGCGAAAGAAGTTTCAAATAATGCGTATTGTCCGTATTCTGAGTTTCCTGTTGGAGCATGTGCTTTATTTGAAAGTGGAAGTTATTATATCGGATGTAATATAGAAAATTCCAGTTACGGATTAGCTCTATGTGCTGAAAGAAATGCGATATCAACGGCAATTGCCAATGGTGAAAAAACACGATTAATAAAAATAGCCATTTATTCGCCAAAATCCTGTCAATGTTTTCCTTGTGGTGCTTGTAGACAGTGGATTCAAGAATTTTCACAAGGTTATAATGCTGAAATTATACTTGAAAATGATAATAATGGTATTGATAAATACTATATTAATGATATTTTACCGTATTCATTTAAACTGGTATAATTGATATAATCAGAGTGGGAAAAGAACAGATAAAGATTGAAAAAGAGGGTAAGTTATTGGCTGATTATTCCGTTAATTATGAAGAAATATCTGAATGGTTGAAGTTATATAAATCTGCAGAAGATGAAAAACAAAAAAAGCATTTGCAGAATATTATAGCACTAGCTGCAATGCCGTTAGTGAAAAAAATAGCAAGGGGCTTGGCGAGAAGAAATACAGACCCTGTTGAAGATATTATGCAAGTTGGGAGTGTGGGACTTGTTAAAGCAATACAATTGTATAATCCAAAAGTAAGTGAAAATTTTAAAACTTATGCTACTTATTTAATCACCGGTGAAATCAGGCATTATTTAAGAGATAAAGTTTCAATGATTAAAGCCCCAAGGGAAATATATGAACTTGCATATCGTGTAAATAAATTGATGCAAAAGTTAAAAGATGAACAAGGTAATGAACCGTCTGAAATTGTTTTGGCTGAAGAACTAGGTACTTCTGTCGGTAAAATAAAAGAAGTAATTGATGTTGAAAGAAGAAAACAGACTATTTCTTTGGATCAGGTGATTTCTACAGGAGTGGATGAGTCTTTATCATTGTTTGATAAGATTGCAGACGATAACCATTATAATTTGGAATCTTTCCAAGAAGATAAAATTCTTATAAATGATGCTATAAAAAAATTAGATGTAAAATTACAGGAAGTTATTGTACTAAATTATTTTGAAGATATGAGTCAAACTCAAATTGCATTGAAGCTTGGAATTTCACAAATGCAAGTATCAAGAAGGTTGAAAAAGGCATTAAGTATGCTTCTAAATATATTGTCAGAAAAAGAGAGAAAGTAGAAGAGACAGATTATGATAGATGAATTATTGCTGATTTGCTTTTTTGTATTTATAACCGGTGCTTGTATCGGCAGTTTTTTGAATGTTGTTGCATTAAGGGCTATATCAAAAGAATCGATAGTTTTTCCTTCTTCAAAATGTCCTTCATGTAATGAACCAATAAAGTGGTATGATAATATACCTGTTATTTCTTATTTGTTTACATTTAAAGGAAAGTGCAGAAATTGCGGTGAAAAAGTCAGTATTCAATACCCTATAGTTGAAGCGTTGACTGCAATATTATTTCTGGCTGTTTTCCTATCTTTTGGTGTAACATTTAAGACTTTATTATTGTGTATTCTTTTATCTATATCAATTGTAATTATTATTACCGATATCAAAAAAGAATATGTTTTTGATGTACATAGTTGGATTCTGATTATATTTGCTATTATAACATCTCTTGTTATTAATGGATTGGATAATTATGCTACTACAGCAATCGGATTGATTGTTGGTGTATTTGTTATGGAAATAATAGCAAGGGTGTCATATTATCTTGTAAGAAAAAAACAAGACGATTCACAAATGCTGGAAACTTCTGAAAATCAAGAAGAAATCGAAGAAACAAGTAATCAAGACGAAGATAATAACAAGAAAGAAGAATTAGTTGCTGAAGAATCTCAATCTAATGAAGAAGAAAATGTTGATATAAATGATTATGTAAA
The DNA here is from genome assembly GCA_944322615.1 of Candidatus Gastranaerophilales bacterium. Taxonomy (GTDB): domain Bacteria; phylum Cyanobacteriota; class Vampirovibrionia; order Gastranaerophilales; family Gastranaerophilaceae; genus Avigastranaerophilus. The sequence goes on from CALUPH010000004.1 coordinate 27,260, forward strand.
TAAGAACAAACGTGCTTTTGGTGAAGGAGATACTTATTTGGCTGCTGCTGCAGGTGCTCTTCTCGGCTGGAAGTATTTCTTGGTTGCAGTCGCTTTTGCAATTATTATACAAGCAGTTTGTATATTGCCTCAATTTTTGTTTGGATTATATAAAAAAGAAGAATATAAGTTGTTGACTTCTTTAACTTCTTTTATTTTATTGGCGATAATATACTGGATTTTATCTAATATTATTACTTTGCCATTATTAGTTGTATTTGCTTTTGTAATTGCTTTGATTTTCTTTGCTATAGATTCAATTACAAGATTAAAGAAAACCGTTAATGAACAAGGATTTGTTGCAATTCCTTTTGGTCCTGCACTATTATGTTCAATGTTCATAGTATTTTTCTGGGGTACATATATTGTACAATTCTTAAAAAAATATATTTTTATGATTTCCGGTTAATTGAGGTTTTATATAAAAAAGAAGTCTTTTTTAAGACTTCTTTTTTTATTCCAAGATTTTTGTTCCAAAATTTTTATTCTTTAGATTTTAAAGCTTCTCTTACTTTTTCTTCTATTTCAGCTTCTAAAGCAGGATTTTCGGCAAATACTTCTTTTACTTTATCTCTGCCTTGACCTAATTTTTCATCATTATAACTAAACCAAGCTCCTGCTTTCTTAACTATGTCTAAAGATACTGCCATATCAAGAATACAACCCGATTTACTAATACCTTTTCCGTATATAATATCAAATTCAGCAGTTCTAAATGGAGGAGCAACTTTATTTTTTACAACTTTAACTTTAACTCTGTTGCCTATTTCCTTATCATCCTTCTTAAGTGTTTCTGTTTTTCTTATATCAAGTCTTATACTTGCATAATATTTAAGTGCATTACCCCCTGTTGTGGTTTCAGGGCTTCCATACATAACACCTATTTTTTGTCTTAATTGATTTATGAAAATAACAGTTGTATTTGTTTTACTTACTATACCTGTCAGTTTTCTTAGTGCTTTTGACATTAATCTTGCTTGAAGCCCCATTTGTTTGTCTTCCATGGCACCTTCAATTTCGTCTTTTGGAACCAATGCCGCAACAGAGTCAACAACAACAATATCTACGGCAGCACTTCTTACAAGTTCTTCTGTTATTTCTAAAGCTTGTTCACCTGTATCCGGTTGAGAAATAAGTAATTCATCAACGTTAACGCCAAGATTTCTGGCATATTCGGGGTCAAGAGCGTGTTCTGCGTCAACAAATGCAGCAATTCCGCCTTTTTTTTGACATTCTGCAACAATATGTTGAGCTAATGTTGTTTTACCGCTGGCTTCAGGTCCGTATACTTCTATTATTCTTCCTCTTGGAACGCCTCCTATACCTAATGCAACATCAAGAGATAATGCACCTGTCGGTATTGTTTCTACTGCTACGGCCGGTTTATCTCCCAATCTCATTATTGAGCCTTTTCCAAAATCTTTTTCTATCTTATCTATAGCAACTTTAAGTGCTTTTTTTCTTTCTTCTGAAATATTTACTATTTCTGTTTCTTTTTCTTTTGTTACCATTTTCTAAATCCTTCTGTCTACAGAAACATTATACCATCCGTATATAGATAACTGTACAATTTTACTTTTTGCAACATTACGTATTATTTTATGTTAGGAGTAAGTTTTTTTGTTAAAATTGTTACAGGAATTATCAGTATACAGGGGATATTTATGAAAAATAAAATAATTATGTTCTGGGCGATAGTAATCTTAACTATCATTTCGATTGTAGTAATTAAGGTTAAACCTATTCCTTTAGGTCTTGATTTGGTTGGAGGTTCAAGAATTGTACTTGAAGCTCAAACTACAGGTAATATCGCTAAAATTACTCAAGATATGATGGATGGTTTAAAATCAGCTCTGGAAAACAGAATTAATGCATTGGGTGTTTCTGAAACCATGGTTCAACAAATGGGTGAAAAACGTTTGTTAATTGAAATTCCAAACGTATCAGATCCTAAACTTGCAAGAGAATTTTTAGGTGAGACAGCTGAATTGGAATTTAAAAAACCAATAATAAATGAAGATGGTAATGCCATAGGTTGGGAGGCTTCAGGGCTTTCAGGTGAAGATTTGAATAAAGCCGCTGTTGGTACTGATACTTCAGGAAGATGGATGATTACTCTTGATTTTAATGCAAAAGGTGCTGCTAAATTTCAAAAATTAACAAAAGAGTTTAAGGGCTATCCTATTGCTATATATTTTAATGGTGATAGCATATCTGAACCTGTTGTTCAACAAGAAATCTCTGGTGGCAAAGCTCAAATTACAGGTGATTTCACTATTGAACAAGCTAAAAAAATTGTTAATTTATTAAATGCGGGTGCATTACCGGTTCCGGCAAAAATAATTGAAGAAAATACGGTTGGTCCTACATTAGGTGCTGATAGTCTTGAAAAAAGTAAAATTGCAGGTATTATTGGTCTTGGGGCTGTTATGCTGTTCATGTTATTTTGGTATAGAGTTCCTGGATTCATTGCAAATATTGCCCTTGTAATTTATTCATTAATAGTATTTGCTATATTTAAGCTTGTACCGGTAACATTGACACTTGCTGGTATTGCCGGGTTCATATTAAGTATTGGTATGGCAGTTGATGCAAATATACTTATATTTGAAAGAACAAAGGAAGAATTAAAAGCTGGTAGAACCTTATTTACAGCTATTAATTCCGGGTTTGATAGAGCGTTTACAAGTATTTTTGACTCTAATATGTCTACTATAATTACTTGTGCTATTTTATATTTCTTAGGCTCAAATATTGTAAAAGGTTTCGCTTTGACACTTGCAATCGGTGTTATTGTAAGTATGTTCTCTGCGATTACCGTTACAAAGAACTTTATGCATTTAATGTTTGGTACAGGTCAATTGAAACATCCTGCTTTGTTTGGTTTAAGAGAAGAAGATATAAACGAAGCTTATGAAGTTGCTGAAACTAAACGTGAAAAAGCTAAATTCGGTGTTTTAGATTAATTTTAAGGAGTATAGAAAATGTCATACAGTGTTTTAAACACAAAAAAGATTATAGATGTTATTAAATACAGATGGGTATGGTTAGTATTATCTTTCGTATTGTTGTTTCCTGGTATTATAGCTATGTTATATTCTATGAAGGTTTATCCTACTCATACGCCATTATTAGTAGGTATCGATTTCACAGGTGGTACTATAATTCAATATTCTGTAAATGAATCGATTTCTACAGATAAAATTGGTGAAATAAGAACAAAGTTGATAAACGGTAATATTGAAAATCCTGTTATACAAGTTCTAAAGCCAGTTGCCGGTGAAAATGATTCATCTATAAAAAATATATTATCTATTAGAACTCAATTCTCTGATAATGGTCAAAATGAAGCTATAGATACTGTAACTTCAATTGTGACTGCTGATTATCCTGATGCTCAAATTGTACAAACAAGTTCGGTTGGTCCTTTACTTGGTAAACAGTTATTTGTTAATTCTATGATTGCTGTTGTTTTGGCTCTTTTAGCCATTGTTATTTATTTGACTTTGAGATTCCATTTTGAATTCGCAATAGTGGCCTTTTTTGCTCTATTCCATGATGTTATTTTTGTAATCGGTGTCTTTTCAATACTTGGGCTTCTTTATGGTGTTCATATTGATAGCTTATTTGTTACTGCAATTTTAACAGTTCTTGGATTCAGCGTTCATGATACTATCGTTGTTTTTGACAGAATCAGAGAAAATTTGAAATTTTATTCTAAAAAAGCTACATATGATGAAATTGTTAATGCTTCCGTAAACCAAACTCTTGCAAGAAGTATAAATACATCTTTGACAACGTTGATTACTTTAGGTGCTTTATATTTCTTTGGCGGAGTTACAACAAAGGATTTTGTTCTTGTTATGATTTTAGGTATAGCAATTGGTACTTATTCTAGTATATTCTTTGCAAGTACATTGATTGCTCTTTGGAATGATATAGAACAAGCTAAAAAGTCAAAAGTTGGAGTATAATGTCTGAACTAAAATCATTAGCAGAATTTATTAGAGAAACTCGTGAAAAAGCGGGTTTCTCTGTACATGGTCTTTCTAAAAAATCAGGTTTGACTGTTGAACAAATTGAAGATATTGAATCAGGAAAAGATTTGTTTCTTCCTGCGACAATTCGTCAGAAACTTGCTAAAGGACTAAAAATTAATCCTTCTGACATTAAAGAATATGAAAGAATTCTATTGGTTTCATATGACTCAGTTACCGAAAAATATATAAATAGCGTTAAAAAAGCTATTCTGGATGGTGATACCGAAAATCTGAGATGTCCTATTTGTTCTGCTAAACTTATTACTAAGGTTGTTAGACTTTTGGATTTGGAAAATAATATTGCACTTCATCCCAAAGCTCAATGTAGTAAATGCTCTTTCCAAATCAAATAATTAATTTAAATAATAAAAAAGGGAGATATTTTGAATTCTCCCTTTTTTATTATAATTATTTATTTATTTATTTATTTTTCTTTTTTGTTGCGGAATCTCTGCTTTTTTTGAATATAATGTGATTGAAATATTAATCAAAAGATAATCCGTATTTGCTGTAAATGCGGTTATGCTTAGTTTTGAAATGTATGTTAAATAATTGAAATTATTATTCATATCAGATAAGAAAGTTTGCAGTTGCGCATAAGTACCAACGAAGAAAAATTTTAATTCACAAGCATTATATGCTTCTGAGTTTTCTACATAAATAGGATCGGTAGCCGGTCTCATGTCATATTCAATAGAACGAATCATTAAACCATTCTTTTGGGCTTTTCTTATAATTTCTTCAAACATATTACCAAATATGCCTAAATTTTCTGTGGCCGGTTCTAAATTAGACTCATATATTGGTTTTAATGATTTTAGTTTTATATTTTCTGCTTCTTTTTCTGCGTCAATTTTCTTTATTTTTGCTTCTAATGTTTCTCTTTCGTTATTGTTTTTATTTGCTCTTATTTGCATTTCATTAAATTCTTCATATTTTGGTTTTATAGCAATAAAAGAAATAATGAAGAATAATAATATTGCTAAAGCAAAACATATTGGAACTAGTTGTTTATTTTTCTTATTCATAACTTTTCCTTATTATTTTATATTATTGGAGAAGGCGGAGGAGTCATCGGAGCAGGTCCTCGTCTGTTTCTCTGTTGTGTTTGCATTGTATTTGGATTAATTTGATTTGGCATTTGGTTATTTGGCATTACATTGTGAAGAAAATCATCATCTGTTAAAGAAACATCTATTTTTGATGTTTTTATTTCAAATGTAAATCCGTTAGGAATTTTAGCCGGTACAGGATCTTCTTTTGAATTTATTGATAACTTTGACAACATTAAATCGCTGTTCTTTTCCCTTAAGCCCTTTACAAAATCTTGGACAGATTCACTTGTAGTAGCTTCACCAAGTATACCAATACCGCCATCTGCGTTTGTTACAAATTTTTTAATGTATATTGAATCAGGTATCTCTGTTGATAATGCACTATATACATCAAAAACAGTTTTATTTGTTTCTAGAATTTTTGTTAATATTGGTATAATATCTTTTTTTTGATTTTTTTCATTTGTGCTTATTGTTTTTTTGAATACTTCAATTTCTTTTTCTGCTGAATAATTCTGTCCTTGTATACTATTTATTCTGCTTGTAAAGAATAGAGATGCAGCCAAACATACAATAGCTGCTGCAAGAACTGCAGTAATTATTATAACAGTTATGAATCTGTATAAATCAACTTCATATTCGCCGACTTCAATTAGATTTTCATTTATACGTTCAGGTGGTAAGAAGTTTATATTTAATGGATATTCATCATAATCTGCAACTGCGGCACCTACTGCTTCAATTGTCATGTAGGAAATCATATTAGAATCTATGTCGGGACTTACACTTGAAATATCAATAAATTGTTCATTTGTATTTATACTTTTATTTATATAGTCGATTTCACCTTGGAAGTCTAATTTCTGTGATAACAATTCTGAATTAACTTCATCTGTTTCACTTATAATTAAGAATGATTGAGGGCTGTTTTTTGAAATAGTGTTTGTTGCAATTTTAGATATTGCGGAATATACTTCTTCTGTTGAAAATGATTTAACAGCCAATGGTTCTTCTATACAATCAATCAATGTCGGACCATTCAAATAGAATGAACAGCAGCTGTTTGGAGTTATTAATAATATTGCTGTTTTTTCTTCTTTTTGAACATATTTGTTAAATCTATCGCAGAATTGGATTGATTTAAGCATTGAAGAATATGAAGAATCTATCCTAACCAATTCTGCTTCCATATTATCAAATATTTCAATAATTTTAACTATAACTTTTGTTTGAATGGCACTGTATACAATATTCTTTTTGTCACGACCATATGCACTATCTAAAATAGAATATGAAATAATAGGTTCATTTCTTTTGAAAATATACAAATCTTCTATTTCTGATTGCAAATTTTCAACAATAAACGGAGTCTCAGATACATTATCTAAAGATGTTATACCAAAATGCACATTTGGCAAATTTAATGTGACGCTACATTCTTTTGGATTCAGACCTGCATCTTCAAACAAACCTTCAACTACTTCTGCGAATTCATCAAAATCAATAATCTCTCTAATCGCATTATTATATTTAATGTTCCCTGAAGAATATTTGACTACGGACTTTGAAGCTTTATCTACGCAAACAAGCTCAATAAAATTATTGGCGGAAAGTGAAATACCAACGTGTGTTCTTTTTTTAAATCCCAGTTTTTCTAACATATTTTTATATTAACCCATATTCCAATACAATATAACAATATTATACCTATAATATTTTATATTTTCATTTTTGACAAGAAACTTAATGAATGAATTTCTTTTTTTTACTATACCATTTAATGTATAATAGTGGAAGTTTGTAATATAGGTTTATGGTGGTCTTTATGACAGATTTTATTTTTGGCAGAAATAGTGTACTTGAGTTATTACAAGACGGAAAAAGAAATGTTAGTAAAATTCTTTTAATGAAAGGAAATAAAGAAAATTCTAAGTTGGCCCAAATAATTGACATTGCAAAAAATCGCGGAATAGTTTTTCAGTTCCTTCCGAAAGAAAAGTTTATTCAATATAAGGAATATCCGCATCAAGGTGTAATTGCTTATGTTTCGCCCGTTAATTATACATCTCTTGAAGATTTTTTATCTAAAAAAGGAAATAATAAGAAAATTATTATTACTGATGGAGTTGAAGATCCTCATAATATGGGTTCAATAATAAGAACTGCTGTTTGTGCGGGATTTGATGCTATTGTTTTTCCTTCCAGACGTAATACTGTTATAAATGCAACGGTTGAAAAATCTTCAGCCGGAGCTATTAACCATATTGATTTAGTTATGGTTAATAGTCTTTCTTCTGCAATTGATAAACTTAAGAATAACGACTTCTGGATAATTGCAACAGATATGAATGCAAAAGATAATTATTATGACATTGATTATTGCAATATGAATTTTGCAATAGTTATGGGCTCCGAGAAAGAAGGCGTTTCAACAACTATTTTGAAGAAAGCTGATTACAAAATAAAAATACCTATGTTAAGAAATTTTGATTCTTTGAATGTTGCAAATGCTGCAAGTATTGTGATTTATGAAGCTGTTAAGCAAATAATACAAAAATCGGGGAATATTGTATAATAGATTATCAATTGGAGGCATAATGGCAGAAGAGCAAGAAGATTTTTTAATTAAAGAAGATGAATATAATGAATCTAAATATAATGTTTCTCTTGATGATGAAGATATAATTTCTGCTGTTGAAGAACCAAAGGTTCCTGAAACACAGACAAGTGCTGCTGCAGATGATTCTGTGAAAATATATTTGCAGCAAATTGGTAAGATAAAACTATTAAGTAATGAAGAAGAACTTGAAGTTGCTAAGAAAATAAAAGAAGAAAATTCTGAGCAGGCTAAAAAAATTCTTGTTAATGCAAATTTAAGGCTAGTAGTTAGTATTGCTAAAAAATATATAGGAAGAGGGCTTTCTTTTCTTGATCTTATTCAAGAAGGCAATATGGGATTAATGCGCGCTGCTGAAAAATTTGATTATTCAAAAGGTTATAAGTTCTCTACATATGCTACTTGGTGGATTCAACAGGCTATAACTCGTGCTATAGCTGATAAATCAAGACTTATAAGACTTCCTGTTCATATGATTGAAACATTAAGTAAAATTAAGAAGATTTCTACTGATTTAACAATTGAAAATGGTGCAGCACCTACAAAAGAAGAAATTGCATATAAAATAGGAATGCCTGTTCAAAAACTGACTGCTTTAATAGAGTCTGCTCAAGGTACTATTAGTATTGAATCACCGGCCAATCAAAAAGATGAAAATACTAAACTTTCTGATTTTATAGTTGATGAAACAACACTTTCTCCTGATACAAAAGTAACACAGGATAATTTATTCTGTGATATAAAAAAAATGTTAAATCATTTAAGCGAAAAAGAACGTAATGTCCTAATTATGCGTTACGGCTTGGATGATAACGGGGAAAAGAAAACTCTTGAAGAAATCGGGACATATTATGGTGTTTCCCGTGAACGTATAAGACAAATCGAGAACAGAGCTATGAGTAAACTTAAAAAGCTTTGTCGTAACAATAATGTAAACAAGAACCTTAAGAATTATATATAGATATTCTTATGTTTCAAAAATATATGCTATAATTCTTCCATAGTATATATGGAGTTTTCAAATGAAAGATATTACATCTGATAAGTTTGCAAGTGTTATAGCACGTATTTTGGATGATAAACAAGCAAAGGATATTAAAATACTTAATATTTCAAATATATCTGTTTTAGCAGATTATTTTGTTATTTGTTCTTCTGATTCACCAACTCATGTAAAAGCTTTGACAGGTTATGTTCGTGAAAAAGTTAAGGATTGTTTTGATAGAATTCCGATTGGTGAAGAAAATGATACAAAAAACAGGTGGAATTTGCTTGACTATGGTGATGTAATTGTTCATGTTCTGCATAGAGAAGAACGTGAAACATATGCACTGGAAAGATTTTGGAACCATGCTTTTTGTATGGATGAAAATGAATGGAAAGAAAAATCTAAAGAATATTCTGACTATGAATAATATGAAAGAGGTTAATATGAAAAAAACAACTTTATTGCTTGGAATTATTGCTATTCTGGCTTCTTCTGCTTCTGTTTTTGCAGAAGGTTTTGATTCTTTGGAAAACATTACTCCTGCACAAAAGCAAAAACTTACTCAAATTCAATATAATTATAAACAAGAAAATAATTCTTTAGAAATGAGAATTATGGATTATAACAATAAGATTGCTCAAGTAAAGAATGATAAAGATAAGACTCCCGAACAAGTTTCATTACTTACCAGTGCATATGAGAGAAATCTTTCAACTTTAAAAACACAACAAAAGATTCTGGAACAAAAAACTGACGCTATGTACAAATCAGTTTTAACACCTGAACAATATAATCAGTATAAAGCTCAACAGCTTAATGTTCAGGATTCTTTTAATAATTTCTTACAAAAATAAGGAGGTATAATTTGAAAAATAAGTTTTTAAAAATTTTCTTTTTAGTTTTTGCATTATTTGTATTTGTTTTGAATGCTAATGCTGTAGTATCTTCTGTGACGGATTTAAATAAAAAAATTGTAGATTTAAAGAAAATTTCTCAATATGATTACAATTCTTTAGTTAATAAAAATGAACTTATAGGTTATAGGATGGATAGTTTTAATATGGCTTCTGCACAATATAAAAATTCTGCTAATCTTGTTGTGGATAATTTTAATAATATTCTTTTCCAAATAAATACTATAAAAAATTCTTCTGATTTTTCAGACTCAGATAAACAGGTTCAGATAAATAAACTATATCAGGATGCTGATGCTGCTTTATATAATTTGGATTCCCAGACAATGAATTATTTGTTTTCATTAAGAACTATTATGCCTACTATTACTTATCAAAGGTATGTAAAAAAATTCCAAGAATTTTATAATGGAATAGGACTCACGGATAATAAACTTTCAGTGAGATAAAAAGAACCGATTTAATCGGTTCTTTTTTATTTTCATTTAAGAATGAACTTTTTATAGATGTTCTTCGTTATATATAATGAAAGAGGAAAAACATTATGAATGATGAAAAAAAATGTAATAAATATGAAGGTTTCTTTGTTTTTCAAGACGAAGAAAAATTCTATGAACATTTAGAACATTGTCCTGATTGTCAAAAAGAACATGAAAAATATATTAAAGTTTCAGAGTTAGTAAAAGAAGTTGCACCGCTCTATTTAAAGAAAAAGCAGAAAGAAAAGATTGGTGTTATAAAAAAATTGGCTTGTTGTTTCGTTGTTTTTGTCGGATTGACAGCTTTTACTGGTTATAAAGTATATGATAATTATACTATTCAAAGTAATTATGCACAGGATTCCTATGTAAGTACTATGGGGCTGCCTATTGACGAATATGGATTCTTAGAAATATAGGGTAAGGAATAAATTTTGAAATCAATAATAGACCAATATAGAAATAATATCCGTAAAATTATTTCTACAATGACAGGTTCAAATAATGAAGATATAGAACAAGAAGTATATATAAGAACCTGGAAAAATATAGATAAATATAAAGAAAACGGTAAGTTTAAAAGTTGGATAAGTACAATTACTGCAAATTTATGCAGAGATTATTTGAAGTCTTCATATTTCAAACATGCTCAGAATTCGGTTACTGAAGAAGATGAGTTGATTCAAATAAAGGATAACAGAGAAAGTATAGAAAATGAATTAATCAGAAAACAAAGACAAAAAAGGATTATGGATGCTATTGATTCATTGAAACCTAAATTTAGAGAAGTAATAATAATGTACGAAATGCAAGAAATGAGTTACGAAGAAATTTCGGAAAAACTTAAATGTCCTGTTGGGACAATACGTTCAAGATTATTTAATGCACGCAAAGAATTGAGTGTTTTATTACAAGATTTAATCTGAAAGGAGCTTAAGATTGAGAAAAATATTAATTCTTACGGCTTTGACCGTATCGGTTGTTGTTTTAGGCTATGGTATAAGTTATGCTCAAGAACCATTAAATGAAGGAGAACCGAGACCGGTTCCGATTGAAGATAATAATATCCTTCCTCCGCCGAAAGAAGAATTTGATATGAAGCAAGGACCTATTGGTATGCCACCTTCGGAATTTAATAAGCATAAAAAAGGACCTGTTCCAGAACAAATAAAAGGTCCCAGACCTTCTAAAGCCGAGATGGAAGCAAAAAAGGCCGAGTTTGAAAAACGTTTAAATCTAACTGAAAAGCAGAAAAAACAAATTGAAGCTAACAGAAAGAAAGATCATGAAAAGGTAAAACCTATTTTTGATCAAATGCGTGATAAGAAACATGAACTCAGAAGGATAGAACGTGATTCTTCTATCTCGCAAAAGGACAAAGCAAGAAAGATAGATAAATTGAATTCTGAAATTAAAGTCTTGAATGAAAAAGCTGATAAATACAGACAAGAAAACATGAAGAATTTTGAATCTGTTTTAACAGATGATCAAAAAATAGAATTTATGAAGATAAAAGAAGAACAAAAACAAGAAATGGAAAGACGCAGACTCCATTTTGAAAATAGAAAAAATATGGGAAAGAAACCAATTCCGCCCCAACCTCAAGATTAGGTTCCGCTCTATGAATAATTATTTAAAAACGAGGAAACAATTCCTCGTTTTTATTTTACCCATTTGAATGATTGTACATATCCGGATTCATTAATATTTCCATTAATAATTGCCTGGAATGTTCTTGCTTCATAATCACCATTTGTAAATGATGGGATTTTCTCTATATCTTCAACAAAATCTTTTCTGCTAAAATCGAGCATTGAAATACCCGGGATAAGCTTGAAGAATGTGTTAAGTGATGTATTTCCGAGTGTACCGAAGATTGTTGAAATTTTTCTTGATAATTTGCCTAAAATTTCCATATCTGCGTGTGTTTTACTGATGTTATATTTACCGTGAATATACAAACTTAAATTTTCACCTTTAGAAAAGATTTCAATATCTTCAGCAATGCCGTTTCTTATTGTACAACTACCGTTAATATTTGAGAAATAACCTGTTTTAATCAGATTTAAAAGTTCCAATACACTGTTAATTGTAAATCCTGTTATACCGCTTTTTAATATGTTGCTTGCTCTAAGCAGATATTCAAGTGAACCCAGTTTTGGCATTCTACCGTCAGATATATCAAAATATACAAAACCATTTAAGTTTTTAATTATTTCTTCTTCTGTTATACCTTTTGTTTCAAGTATTAATTTCCCGTTAGCATTTCCGTATATTTGGTCAGTTCCGTCAAATAATGTCTCAGCTACATAATTTGCATCAACATTAGATAGTTCAAAATTACCTTTTAACTCGCTGTTTGTTAAATCATATGAAATTTTTCCGTTAATATTACCTTCACCGACATTAACATTAATGTTATCTGCTGAGAAAAGACCATCTTTATCTATATTAAAATCACCTGTGAAATTTTCAGCTACTAATGATTTTATTATTAATTTCTTTATATCAAGAAATCCTTTTTCAATATTTATGCCTGATAAATCAATATTATTTATTTCGTTGTTTGTATTCATTGCTTGACGAGCCTTAGATAGGCTTCTTAATAACTTGTCATTGTCGATTTGATCGGCAGTTATTTTTAACGAATGGACTTTTACCTTATTGCATATGTTATTTTCTAAAATAGATTCTATAAATATTTTTGAATCATTAATGAAACCGAATAAATTTATATTTATATTATTTCCGTCGGCTTTTAATCTTATATTTTTCACCAAAGTATCAAATAACGGGATATCAATATTTCGGCAATCCATATTGCCTTTGATTTTTGCTTGCTTAGTTTTTTCATCAAAAATATATTTTAAATTGCAGCTGAATGTGCCTTGTTGTAACATTGGTTTTTTCAAAAATATATTTAGTACTTTTGCTGATAAGTTTTTATTTGTTTTTATATTTAACTCTTGAGGTTCAATTATATTTTTATTTCTCTTTAATATTCCGTCTATAGTTGCGAATGTAATCGGATATACTTTATTATTTTGAGAAGAAATATATTTTATATAATCTAACTTGTTGATTATAATTTTGTCATTCTTTATATTTATTTTTCCGTTATATTCTCTTTTATCACTTATTTCACCAAGACTTACACCATCAATCATTACGTCTGCTTCAGGAAATAATGTTATTTTAGGCATTATAAATATATTTTCTTGAGTTCCTTTTAATTCTGCAGAAATATTTATATCACCTGATATATTTATTTTTCTTCCGATTTCTTCAGGTAAGTAGCTTTGTATAAAATTATTTGTTAGTTTTGAGGTAAAATAGCCATTTATTTGAGGGTTTTTATATATTTCGGAAATTGTAAAGTTCCCAAATATCGGTATTTCTGCAATATTTCCCGAAATACTGTTTAACATAAGTCTGTTATTTTTCAAGTAAATATTAAAATCATCAAATATAAATGGAATATTTGTTTTTTTATGCTGGAATTGCGGTTTGTTGAATTGTAAAATTCCGTTTAATATATTTTGCTTTATTTCCAGTTTTATATTTGCGAATCCTTTATAATTTGTAAATTGTGAAATAATAGAATTAATACTTTCAGGAACAATATTTATATTGTTGATATTATTGAGATTTTCGAGGTTAAGATTATCTGCAATTATATCTAAATTGTATATTGGATTTAGTGTATCTATATTTTTTACTTCACCATTGATTTTTAATATTGAATCAAATAATTCAGCATTTACATTTTCAACTTTTACTTTGGAATTCTCCATTATAACTTTACCTGATTGCGCTTTTAATGAAGATTCGGAATTATCAGGAATAAAATTCATTACCGCATAAGCTTTATCAGTTATGAAATCAACTGATTTTGCTTTGTATTTAAATAATAAATCATGTTTTGAAGCAATTTGGTATAAAGGTGATAAATCAGGATAATTTTGAGGATACAAATATGATTTTGTTAGAAATTTTATTGTATCTCTTAGATTAACTGATTTACTTGTAATCGTTATATCTACATCAGGAATTTTTGATGTTAAATCATTAATCACAGTTCCATTTATTGTGATTGGAGAGGAACCTGAAACACCTTCTATATTATTGAGTGTTGTTTTGGTTTCGGTAAAATCAACAATACCTTTTATATCGTCAATTGGGGTATAAAAACCTTCAATATTACAAGAATTTCCTAAAAGATATAAAGAACCTTTGACCTTCATATCTTCAAATGCTTCGTCAGGTGGTAAAGGCGGTTGACCAAAGGGAATCGGTACAATTTTAGCTGTTAAATTTACAAATAGTTTAGCCGGTCCTTTTGCTTTTGTTATTATGACTAAACCTTCTTTTACATCTTTCAGAAGCTCGCTTTTATTTATTATTTCAAGCATATCTTTTGCTTCTGCATTGTTTGAAGAAATATTGAAATTTAAATTTCTATTTATTCTAACTCTTCCTTCTACATTTAAAGGATTTGTTTTAACATATGCTCTTTCTGATTTGAAAGATATTGTATCTTTTTTAAAATCGATATTTCCTTTACCGTTATGAACTTCGCCATATAAGCCGTTATATGTTAAGCGTGCTTTATCAAATTTTGAGTATCCATTTAGGTTAATATAATCCATTGAACCTTGTATATTAATATCGATTATACCTTTTCCTGATGTTATGTTCATTTCAGGTATTGGTCCAAGTTGGAAATTAAATACTTTACTTATTGGTACTACTATTTTTTGTGCTAACGGGAAATCAATATTATCAGTTGTTTTTACTGTGACATTATTAATTCCGTCTCTGTACATATAAACATAACCTTTGATTTTTGCTTTTTGTTTATCAAAAAGTTCAACCAAAATGTCCATATTAAGAATTCGTTTATCAAAAACAATATCAACGGTTCCTTTGTGCAAATTATGAATTGATTTATCAAGAACATGCACATTTCTGCCTTTTACATACCCTGTAATATCAGGTTGGGGGATACTGCCTTTTACTTTTATTTTTGCATCAAGATCTCCAAAAACCCCATATTTTTTTACTTTTCCCAAAGTCCTGTACTGTGGAGGAATACAAGGAGGAAGTAATGGAACAATATTTTCTGCTTTTGAATCTGATACTTGAACTTCAATATCAAGTGTTGGTTTTTGTTCTATTGTAATGGAACCACTGCTCTTTATATTAACTTTATCAGCTTTAAAATTTAATGAGTCGATTTTGATTGTATTATCTTTTAATATAAAATTTGTATCAAATTTATTTTCGCCATTAGCGATAATATAATTTTCCCAGCCTTTTTTATCAAAAACTAAATTGTTAAACTTTGTGTTTAGTATAATCTTATTTTGTTTGTCTTCTGTTTCTATTGCAGATAGCTGTATAAACTCAAAAAAGCCTTCCAACTTTGAAATATCTTGATTTATATAATATTGTATAAAAGGTAATAGTGACTTTAAGTTTAGATTATAGATAAAACAGTTTCCGATAATATTCTCTTCATCAAAATTATTGAGACTAAAAGGATATTTTGTTTGTAGATTAATATCAAAATCGCTTACATTGTCATTTGTTTTTAACTGTCCTTTTGTTTCTATTTCTATCATCGAATCTTTTTTTGCCGGATTTATTTTTAATGGTTTCCCGATTAGCTCTGTTCTTTGGACGATTTCTTGATTGTCAGATAAAATATTGTATTTTGAAATAGCTATTAAAGTATTATCAAAATCAAACTTAAAGTTTTTTTTATTGTTTACAGGAAAAATTTTCTGAAAATTGTAAATTCCATTTATGTCTTTTTCAATATTTATTTGAATGTTACCTGCATATAAGTGTTTTGGGTTGAATTTTTTTATTATTAGAGGCAATAGATTTACTTTTAGATTAATATTTTCAGCATTAAGAAAAACTTTTTCATTATCTTTTTCACAGATTAAAATTTTGTCTGTTTTTAATGTTATTTGTGGTTTAATGTGTGTTTTTATCTTGATATTTGTATACTCAATTTGGGCATTTGTTTTGGCATTAAAAATATCAGATATAAAATTTTTATTTGCAAAATATTCTAAAACGGGAGGAACAGCAAAAAGATATATACACTCAAGTATTGAAATAATTATGAATAACTTAAATAATAATTTAATATATTTCTTTTTTATGTCCATACTAAAATATCTGCCAAAACGCTGATTTAAGAAATTACCTTATTGTGATAATTATATTATTTACAAAACAAAAGTTCAAACACTTAATGAATTTTGCAAAAAATATCACTTGTTGTAAAATCATATGATAAGTAATAAGAAAAAATAATGGTTTAATATATGAAAAAATTTGATATTAGTAAAAAATTATCAGGGTTAAAGTCTCCCAAGGTATTGGTGAATATAGGTTTAATTCTAATATTTACCTTGATTTTTACAGGAATATTGGTCTCTAAATACTTTTTCTTCCAAACAATAGTAGGGTCTGATAATACAAGTAAAATAATGGTAACCGCGCCAAGAGATATTGAAGTTATCGATAGTATAAAAACAGAAAAAAGAAGAAGAGAAGTAGCTCAAAAAGTTGGGTTGGTATATTCTCCTGCTGATAATGTATATATAAAAAATAATCTTATAGAAATTATTGATGAAGTAAAAGAAATAAGACAAAGCAGTGATGATGAGCAAACAAAACAAAAAAACTTAGAAGTTTTGTTTGATATACCTGATACATATACAAAATCTTTTGTTTTCTCATTTTTCTTAAATGCAAATGATGAAGTTTTAAATAAAGTTTTCTCGGCTTCTGAAAAAACTTTGGATATGGTTTTAAATGAAGGTATTACAGAAAAGGACTTTGAAGAGAATTCATTATCTAAAATTATAAGAAGAAATATAGATGTTAATACAACAAATAATAAAACAAAAGTTATTACGGCACTTTTGGAACAAGTAATAGTTCCTAATATGATTATAGATGAAGAGGCAACGGCTTTAGCAAGAAAAATCGAAAGAGATAAAATTACACCTATAAAGGTTAGATTTAATAAAGGTGATGTAATTGTTAATATAGGTGAGCCTATTACACAGGTAAAGAAAGAAGCATTAAGTAAAGCAGGTTATAATATCTTAAGAATAAATCCTTTGGGTATTCTTGGCATATTATGTCTTGTCGGAATAGGTATTGTTTCAGTATTTTATTATTTCAAATCTTTTGAACAGAAATATTTAAATAGAAGACACTTATCAATAGTAGCTTTTATGTGTGTTTTTCTATCAATTTTATCGGTGCTTTTACCTGTTAATTGGTCAGTATTCATATTGCCGTTTCCATTTTTTGCAATAACATTATCTGTATTTTTAAATCCGAGGACATCATTTTTTCTTACGGTAACATTGCTTACTATTATTACATTATCACTTCAGTTTTCTGCTTTAGCAATGTCTGTATTTATTTTATCTGTAATTGTTTCAATTATAGGAATGACAAAAATAAAATATTCAAGAAGATTCGATTTGATTAAAGTAGGTGTGTATACATCTATTGTAATGGCGCTAATAATCTTGTGTGTATATTATGATTTGGGTCTTGGTAAATTAGGTCAAGATTTGGGTGCTGCATTAATGAATGGATTCTTCTCAGGTGTATTTGCATTGGGAATGATTCCTATTTTGGAAAATACGTTTAAAGTTATTACAACATTTGGATTGGCAGAGTTGGGTGATTATAATCAACCGTTGTTGAAAAAATTACATGAAGCTGCGCCCGGCACATTTGAACATAGTTTAAGAGTTTCAAATCTTGCAGAGTCTGCAGCGGAAGCTATAGGAGCTGATCCTATTTTGGCAAGGGTCGGTGCTTTATACCATGATGTAGGTAAGATTGTAAGACCGTTATTCTTTGTTGAAAATCAAACATATAGCGGTATAGAAAATCCACATGAAAAGTTGACTCCCCGTTCAAGTAAAATGGTCATTACGTCACATACAAAAGACGGAGTTTCACTAGCGAAAGAATATAATATCCCGGAAGTAATACAAGACTTTATGATGCAGCATCATGGAGATTCTCTTGCAAGTTATTTTTATAATCAGGCAGTAGCACAAGAAGGAGCTGAAAACGTCAAAGAAGAACAATTTAGATATACAGGTCCTAAACCTAATACAAAAGAAACAGCAATATTAATGATTGCAGATGCGGTTGAGTCTGCTTCAAGAACATTGAAAGATCATTCTCAAGAAGAATTAGATGCTTTAATAAATAAAATTATTCAAGACAGATTAAATGATAATCAATTGTCTGAAAGTCCTTTAACATTGAAAGATATTAAAGTAATTGCAGCTACTTTATCAAGAGTATTAAGAAGCGTATTCCATAAGAGAATTAAATATCAAGAAGCCATTGAAGACATACAAAACAAAGAAAAAATGAAGCAGGAAAAAGATGAATAGTATAAATATTTTTCTTGAAAATACATATGAAGAATATAATATTGATGAAGTTGCTATTCATAAAGATATTGTGAAAATGGCGGAATATATTTTTGCTGATTCAACAGTAATGGCACTATCTTGTTTGAAGGATTATGAATATAATACACTTTGTTTTGATATTGTCTTTGTAAATAATGCAGAAATACACAGAATAAACAAAGAATATAGACAGAAAGATTCCCCAACTGATGTAATAACATTTGCAATTTTTGCTGATTCTCCAAAAGAAGAACAATATATATTTGATGGAGAAGTTAATTTAGGCGAGATTATTGTCTCTTTGGATAAAATTGAAGAGCAGTCAAAAGAAAATAATGTTCCTTTTAATGATGAGCTTTATTTTCTTGTGTCACATGGTATATTACATTTGTTAGGGTTTGATCATCAAACAGAAGATGATTATAACTTTATGGTAGAACAACAAAATAAATCAAAGGCAATTCTATTATGACAAAATTCAAATCGTCAAGTGTTTGGGAAAGTATATCCCATGCTGTCCATGGATTAAAATTGGCATTACATTCGCAGCGTAATTTTGTGATAGAAGTCATTTTTTCTTTTTTTGCACTTGGTTTAGCTTTTCTTTTAAGATTTTCAATTACTGATATTTGTATTGTTATTATTATGATAACTATAGTTCTGATATGTGAGCTTTTAAATTCTGCTATTGAATTTACGTTGGATGCTGTATATAAAAATAATTATTCTAAGCTTGTTGAAATGGCAAAAGATATGTCTGCAGGCATGGTTCTTTTGGTGGCAATCATGAGTGTATTTGTGGGAATAATTCTTTATGGTTCATATGCATTCAAGTTTTTCTTTCACTAATTAACTCTGACAAATATGCAAAAAAAAGGGACATATAATGTCCCAAACAATTCGGAATGTAAAAGAAAATTTTTTACTATCCATCGTGTGTGTAAGTAAGGTAAGTGTGTAAGGTATGTATGTGATTAAAAAAATAGGTGTTCTAATAAAAATTTAGTACGCGTACTTTGTCTTTTTTTCGTTCTCTGTTCCCATCCAATCTTGTAGTCGATTAGTTTGCTTTGTTTTGTTTTTTTCTCTCTTAATATCTTTGGTTTATTTGTGTTTGAGTTTTCTCTTTTTTATTTATCTCTCACACTTTAATAAAGTATTTTTTATATACAAAATTGCTAAAACGTAGATATAAAATATATATTGTATTAACAAAACTTAATAAAAAAATTTTGAAATGCTTATGAATAGTAAGTTGCTAAAAGATAATAGCCAAAAGAGCAGTTTGCTATATACCTAAAAATATACAATCGGATAATATACGAAATATATTCAAACAATTATTATAAAGCTATACATATTCCACTCTCACTCGTAAACTGTTTGACCGAATTATTCGGTCTTTTTTTTATGAAAATTATTGTATTAATATTTGTTATTTAGAAATATCAATAACGCTGGGTGAAGAATCAATGCTTTTTGCAACTGACTTGATTACTTCTTCATATGTTGCAATAGCACTTGGAACAACAGCTAATTTAGAGCCGTAATTACCTACTATATGAGTTGCTCTAATTGGATTATCGTTTTTATCTTTTAAAATTTCAACAGGAGAATCGGGAAAATCACGTTGAACAGCATCACAAAGCATAGAATAATATTTTACATCTTCTGTTTTATCTTCTTTGCCTATATATTCAACAAGCTTATTTGCAGCTTCTCTTGCTTGATTTTCTTGCCAAGAAGAACCTTGCGGAACAAGAATATAACCGTTTTGAATACTTTGAATTTGATCTGTATTAAATTTGCTAAAACCGTATTTTAAATAACCTATTTTATTGAATCCAAAAGTATTATGAATCAAAGTTTCTTTTCCTTTTATTAGTATAGTTTAAGCTGTTTAATGTTTATATTGCATATAACAATTCTAAATTAAAATTTTGCTATGAAGATATTTTATTATGAAAAATTGTGTTATATTTGTTCTGGTTTTATGGTGAATGTTTTAATTTTTTTTTGGTCGGCTGTATATTTTAATCTTTTAAGGTATTTTAAATCTTTATCACCATTTTCCATAATTAGTAGGCAGGCCGGTTGTTTATTTGTTTTAATTCCGTAATATAATGATTGACCGACACATTCAGCCCATTTATTTGCGAAATCAACTTCTACCGCTAGTTCTTTTGTTAAACAGTCAACTCTTGTTTTATCATCCAATTCATATTCTAGTATTCCGTTATGTTTATTACACCAATATTTCTGATATTCAATTTCTTTGTGTAGTCTTTTACCTTCAACTTTGACAGGGAATATAAAGAAAAATATAGAAATTAATAAAATAAACTTTTTCATTTCTTTATTTTGGAGCAAATAAATACGAAAAATATAACATATTTTCCGATTAAAAGACGAAAAATAAAATAAAAAAAATAAATAAACGCAAAAATAGTCAGATCGGTTATTACATAATGGTTAAAGATAATAATATACTTTATATATTGTTTGAAAAAAGGTTATAAAACATAAAATAAGTGGCATTAAAATATTGTTTTAATGGTCTATTAGGAGTTATTATGCAGATAAAATATTTATTTTTATTCTTAGTCACAATAACAGCCTCTTTAGGCGGATTATTATCCGGTTATGATACCGGTGTAATTTCAGGTGCTTTACTTTTTATCAATGAAAGTTGGGATTTAACTGATTATATTCAGGGAATATTGGTAAGTTCAGTATTGATTGGTGCTGTAATTGGTGCGGCAACAAATGGTGTTTTAGCCGATATTTTTGGAAGAAAGAAAATAATAATAGCAACTGCAATAATTTTTATTTTAGGTTCAATATTTTGCGCTATAGCACCAAATATATACATATTAATTCTATCAAGAATTTTGGTTGGTTTTGCTGTTGGTATAGTTAATTTTGTGGTTCCGTTATATTTGTCAGAGGTGTCACCGAAAAATTTAAGAGGAACTATTGTTTCCTTGTATCAATGGGCAATAACTGCAGGGATTTTATTTTCATATATGATAAATGCAATTTTTGCCAATGCTGTATATAATTGGAGATGGATGTTATTTGCAGGTGTTGTACCGGGGTTAATTCTTCTTATTGGAATGTTGTGCTTAAGTGATACTCCTAGATGGCTTGTGTCTAAGGGCAGATATGAAGAAGCAAAGAAAGTTTTCAATAAAATAGAACCTGATATTGATGCTGATAAAGAAATAGAAGAAATAAAGTCTACAATAACTCCATATAAAACAGCGAAGAAATTCCATTTTAAGAAATGGATGATAATGCCTTTTGTAGCGGGTATTGGTATAATGTTTGCCCAAATTTGTACAGGTATTAATACAATAATATATTATGCACCTACAATATTTAAAATTGCAGGTTTTGACTCAAACCTTAATGCTATATATGCAACAACGGGCATAGGTGTTGTTAATTTCTTAATGACAATAGTTGCTATATTTTTAACAGATAGAACAGGAAGAAAACCATTATTGTATATAGGTTTAACAGGGGTTATGTTAAGTTTAATATTTTTAGGTTGTGCTTTCAGATTTGAAGAAATTCTGGGTGATAACTTAAAATGGATAGCTGTAGGCAGTTTAGTTTCATATATAGTTTGTTTTGCATTTAGTTTAGGACCTATAGGCTGGATAATAGTATCAGAGGTCTTTCCTTTGCAAATAAGAGGGTTCGCTATGAGTATTTGTACTCTTTCAAACTTTGCATTTAATTTCTTTGTTGTAGCAAGTTTCCCTGTTCTTCTAAATAGGATTGGCGGAGATTTGACATTCTGGATGTTTGGTTTTGTTTCATTCTTGTGTTTAATTTTCGTTTATTTCTTTATTCCAGAAACAAAAGGTATATCACTTGAAACAATTGAAGATAACTGGCTAAAGAATGTTAAACCAAGAGATTTTTGATTATTAAATTAGATATTTTTATATTTTTTGAATTTTTCCGCGATTTTAAAATATTCCGGAAGATATAAGTTATTCTTTTTTGCAAGTTCTTCAACAATAAATAAAAAATTATATATTTCAGGAATTTTATTTTCTTTTATATCTTTTAGTATTTGAGGATAGATATTTGCATCATCATTATTCTTATATTCTTGTATATTTTTAAAATATTCATCAAGGAAGTTCTCTTCTATGTATATATTCAAAGATTTAGCAAGAATTAATAATTCATTACAGAGTTTTTTGAATAAATCTTTTTTCTCATCTTTTAGGTCATTGGCTGTTATTCCATAATAAGAACAGCAACACTCATATGGAGAACGCGTAATTAATCTTTTCATAAGAATACTCTGCATTTCATCATATTTTATGTATCCTCCTGAAATTCCTGCTTCCAAAAAATCTTTTTCAATTCTTTTTATAAATTCTTCCTCTTTATCATTTTCAGTTTTATAAGAAAATTTCAAATCACAATAATCACTTTGCTGCTCATATTCTAATTTGTTCCTATGATTCCATCTGCTTTTGTTTACAAAAGAAACATCAAAGACTTTATATTTTCTTTTTGGGTCGTATTGTTTTAAGAGATTTTCTAATGTTTCAGATATAGCAAATCCATTTGCTATTGGAATTATTACTGTTTTGGCATGAGAAATCTTTTTTATTATTGGTAATGCACTTTTGAAATCAGGTGTTCTGATGCATAGTATTATAACATCTGCTTTTGTATTGAATATTCTATTATTTAATATCATTTTTATATCATAAGTGTTATCACCTTTTATTTTTGAAATTAAACGTAGACCTTGCTGTTTCTTGCATATATTTATTAGATATTTATATTTAGTAATTATTTTGACATCTTTATTTTGGGATTTCAGAAATGCTGCTATTGTTCCTCCGACACTTCCTGCACCGATAATGACGTATTTAAGTTTTTTGTTGTTTTTTTGAAATAGCAAGATAACCCTCTCGATAAGTATTCTAATTAAATATAAATTATTATATAGTTATATTGCTTTATTGGCAAGCAATATCAATTTAAACTATTTAAATCATTTCTGCTTGTTAGTGTTTGGCTTGATTGCTTTTCGCTAAATAAAAAATTTTGTGAAAATGTCTGGTTTCTCGTAATCCAAGAGAAACAATAAAAAAGGAGACATATAAGTCTCCTTTTAAATGGTCGGGATGACACGATTCGAACGTGCGACCCCTTCGTCCCAAGCGAAGTGCGCTACCAAGCTGCGCTACATCCCGTTTTTAGTTTTCATAAAACAATCGCAATTTCGACTGCATTTAAACTTTATCAACAACATTGTTAAGAGTCAAGTCATTTATTAAAAAATTTATATACTAATCTATTAAAACTTTTACAGGAAATTTTTCTATTTCCAGTTTGTATATAGCTTCCGCGCCAAGTTCTTCAAATGCTATTATTTCTGATTTTATAACTTTATTCGATAAAAGTGCTGCAATACCGCCTACTACGGTAAAATATTTTCCTTTGTTTTTCTTAATTGAATTAATAACATTATTACTTCTGTCACCTTTGCCGATTGTGGCAAGTAATCCTAAATTATATAATTCTTCTGCATATTTATCCATTCTTGATGCTGTAGTAGGACCTATGGAACCAATAACTTCATTTGGTCTGTTAGGGCATGGACCTGCATAAAAAATTATTTTATCTTTTATTTCAAAAGGCAGTTCTTTATTATTATCAATTAATTCTTTTAGTTTTTTATGTGCCATATCTCTGGCAACATATATTTCTCCTGTTAGTAATATTTCATCACCTGTTTTTAATTCTCTTATTTCATTAATATTACTTGTTAATATTTCTTTTTTAGGTTCTTCTTCCTTGAAATCTATAAAATTAGGTTTATTTTCTTTAAGAATTATTTCATTATTTACTATTTTACATTTTGCCGTTCTGTCAGAATGGCAATTAATTGTAATTGCAATTGGTAAACAAGCAATATGTGTCGGTATTGATTTAACTTTTACATCAAGAACATAATTGTTGTTAGTTTTGGAATTTACATTTTCTTTTATTTTTAAAGCTAAATCTTTTTCTTCTTCATTAAAAGAATCACAAACAAATACTTCTTTAGATAAAATAGCTGCTTTATCTATAGTCGCACCAATTCCAATTCCTATAAACATAGGCGGGCATGCGTTTTCTTTTGCTTCCAAAATTAATTCTGAACATCTTGCAATAATTTCTTCTTCACTGGAAGTTGGCAGCATCATCTCTGTTTTGCTTTTGTTCTCTGAACCTGCACCTTTAATCAAAACTCTTATACAAACATTATCACCCTCAACTATTTTTGTATGTATAATTGCAGGAGTATTATTTTTTGTATTTAATCTGTCAAAAACAGCATTTTTTACTACAGATTTTCTAAAATAATTTTCTTTATAACATTCAGCTACAGCAGAATTAACAGCATTTTCTATGAACTCACCTGTTAATTTTACATCTTGACCAATTTCCAAAAAAACAATAACTTGACCGGTATCTTGGCATAATGGGAGTTTTTTTTCATATGCAATCTTTGCATTTTGAAGGATTGCTTTTAGAACTTTATCTTGAGTGTTTTTATAAGCTGATAAAATTTTTGAATATACATCTTCACTAAGGCAAGTATTAGCCTCAAAACATAATTTGTATACTGCTTTTTTTATTAATTCCGTTGAAATTTCACTCATAATTCAATCATATAATTTTCATCATCTTCTGTAAAGCAAATTTATTGTATAATACACTTAAAGGGTTTTATTTATGCCGCATTTTTTAATAGAAACAAAAAATATTCAAGATAATAAAATAACGGTTCGTGAAAAGGACTTATATCAACATATAATTAAATCACTAAGGGCAAAAGTAGGTGAGAAAATTCTTTTTCTTGATGAAAATGAAATTCAATATGAGACAAAATTATCACAAATTAATTCGTCTGATTTTGATTGTGTAATTGAGAAAAAATATCCTTCAAACAGAAAGTTAGGTTTGAATTTATATGTGGCTCAAAGCGTCTTAAATTCGGATGCACAAATAAGTTCTATTCAAAAAGCAACTGAACTTGGAGTAAAAGGAATTATTCCCTTGCATACAGATAATTGTTCGGTAAAAGAATCCGTTATAAAAAACAAAATTGAAAAATGGCAAAAAATAGCATTGGAATCTGTCAAACAATGTGAAAGAGCTGACATTCCAATTGTATATGAATCTGCTTCTATAGAAGATATAATAGAAAAATATGAACAGATAATTGTTTTTGCAGAAAAATATGCAGAAAAAAACTTTTTTAATTATATAAAAGAAAATAAACTTGATAAAAATAAATCAATATTGGTTATAATAGGACCTGAAGGCGGTTTTTCACAAAGAGAGTTTGATATCTTTATTGAAAATAAAATACCTTTAATAACGCTTGGAAATCTCATATACAGAGCAGATACAGCATTAACTGCAGCACTTATAACCATTATTAACGGAGTTCAAAATGAATAGTTATATTGAACTTATAGAAAATGATGAAGTAATAAAGCAGATAAAACCATATATAGTTGATACTCAAGCATATATAGTTGGCGGATTTGTAAGAGATATTTTTATGAATAAAAAAAGTCCGGATAGAGACTTAATTATTTGTAATTGTGATATTGAAAAATTCTCAAAAAATCTTGCTGAAAAATTGAACGCACACTATATAGAACTTGACCCTATTAATAAAATATACAGACTGGTGTTGGAAGATAAAATTAATTATATAGATATAACCTGCCCAATTGAAAATGATTTTGAAAAAGATATAAAAAGACGTGATTTAACAATAAATGCAATAGCTTATGATATAAATAACAGAAAGTTTATTGATATAACAGGTGGTATAGAGGATATCAAAACAAAAAGAATAAAAGGAATTCTTGATTCAAACTTTGAAGATGATCCTTTAAGACTTTTAAGAATATTTAGATTTTATTCCAAAACAGGGTTTGAAATAGATAACTCTTTAATAGAAATCACGAAGAGACTAAAAGAAACAATAAATAAACCCGCTAAGGAAAGAATAACCGTAGAACTTTTAAAGATGTTTGAAGGAAAATATTGTGACTTGGCACTTAATAAATTGTATGAAGTCGGTCTTTTAGAAGAAATTCTTCCAATCTATAAAGAAGTAAAAAGAATTCCTCCTAATTCACATCATCATTTGGATTTGGTTCATCATTTAATTGAAACGGTAAGACAAATTCAAAATATATATGAAAATTCTACAGGCGAAATAAAAGAATATTTAGATACTATAAAATATGGAGCTGTAAAAGAGATAGCATTTCTTAAATTAGCCGGTTTTTTGCATGATATAGGGAAACCCTCTTGCTGGACCATAGAAGAAGATACAGGAAGGCATAGATTTATACAGCATGATTCAATAGGTGCTGATTTATGCATACCTATTTTGAAACAGCTAAAATTCTCAAAAAAACAAATTGAATACGTAAAAACACTTATTAAATATCATATATATCCATCAAGTTTAGTAAGTGCACAAGATGTTCAAGATAAAGCTTTTTTGAAATTCTATCGTAAAATGGATGGGTATGTAATTGATGTAATAATTCTTGCTATGGCTGATAGATTATCAGCTCGAGGGGTAAAAGTAACAGATGATATTGTTAATAAGAATATCAGCAATTTGACGAAATTATTAAACGATTATCTTGAAAAATATAAAAATCTTAAACCCTTGCCAAAACTGTTAAACGGTAAAGAAATTATGAATATACTTAATATAAAACAAAGCCCAAAACTTGGCGAGGTTATTAATGAACTTAAAGAAGCACAAATTTCAGGTAATGTTAATACAAAAGAAGAAGCTATAGAATTTGTAACGAATCTAATGAAATAAATATCAGAAAATTATTGGTTAATTTGTATCAAATCTTTACTATAGCAAGTGTTTTTTTGCAATTTTTGAAGTTTTTTCTTATAATTCTAGTGTAGTAAAAAAGGATATAATCATGAATTCAGTAGTAATTGTAGGTAGAGCAGGACAAGATCCTGATGTTAAATATTTTGAATCAGGAAAAGTTAAAACAACATTTTCAGTTGCTGTTTCAAGATGGGATTATAAAAGCAAAGCCGAAACTACGGATTGGTTTAATATAGAATTATGGGATAAATCAGCAGAAATAGCTGGTGAATATGTAAAAAAAGGTCGTCAGGTATGTATAGACGGTCGTCTTGTTTCAAATAAATGGACAGGACCGGATGGTGAAGCTAAAGAACGTTTCGTTATACGTGCAAATTCTATGCGACTTTTAGGCAATAAAGGTGATAATTAAAAATTCTTATGGATACATCTAATTATATAGGTATTATTGCAGACGATTTAACCGGTGCTAATGATACTTCGCTCCAGCTTTTTTTAAGAGGCTGTAAAACACAAGTAGCTTTTGGTGAAGATATCTCGATAGATGAGAATCTTAAAACAGAAGTTTTTGCTATGTCTACTGAAACAAGGAATGTTGATGCAAAAACTGCTCACGAAAAAGTTTTGAATGTTTCTGAAAATATTTTGAAAAAATACAACTTCGAATACATCTATAAAAAAATAGACTCTGTTTTGAGAGGAAATATAGCAGTAGAAGTTGTTACTTTGTTAGATTCTTTGGAATATGACGCAGCAGTTATATTCCCTGCTTTCCCAAATGAAGGCAGAACGACAATTGGCGGTTTCCATTTGGTAAAAGGTATTCCTCTGCAAAGGACAGAAGTTTCAAGAGATCCGGCATGTCCTATTATGGAGTCAAATATAATTAACCTTCTTAAAAGTCAATTGCCCGAAGAAATGGCAAATTATACGGATTTAATAAGTCTTGATGTTGTAATGAAAGGTGCAGGTCCTATTCTTACTAAGCTCAACGATTTAATATCGAAAGGAAAAAAATTGATAGTAGCAGATGCAGTTTCAACTACTGACCTTGAGCAAATTGCTTTTGCTGTTACAAAGAGTTCATATAAAATTTTACCTGTAGGTTCAGCAGGCGCTGCCCAAGCACTCGGTAAAATTTGGCATCCTGATACTGATGAAGACTTAGTTAAAGAGCCTCAAGTGCCTAATCTTCCTAAGCTTGTAGTTTCAGGAAGTGCAACTGATTTAACCGCTTCTCAAATAAAACGACTTCAAGAAAATGATAATATTGAAAATACTTATTTCATCGCAATAAAACCGCAAAATATATTTTCTAATGATTTTGAAGAAATCGCACAAAGAGTTTTAAATAATTTGATAAAAGATAATACTGTTATTATCCATTCTTCTGAACTTATAGAAAATACAGAAGAATTATCTTCATTATTAATAGAAAATGAATTAACAAAGGAAGTATTTATTTCTAAAATATGTGATTATCTTGCTTCTGTAACCAAAACAGTTTTATCTCAAAAGGAAGCAGTTTTAATAACTGTAGGAGGAGAAACATCTTATAAATGTTGCAGAGCAATAGGAAGTAAAAATTTACAAATTATAGATACCGTAGCACCTGCTATTCCTTTAGGTGTTGATCATAAAGGTCAGTTGATAGTAACTAAGTCAGGTAATTTAGGTACACAAAATACTTTAATTGATGTTGTAAGATATTTTGAACAGGATAAATAAAAAAAATGAAAAAAATTGCAATCACACTTGGTGACCCAAATGGAATTTCACCTGAGATTACTATAAAAGCATTAAATTTTTTAGATTTACCCAAAGATAAAGTTATACTTATTGCTAATAAAACAATTCTTGATTTCTATCAAGAAGAATATAATTTATCATTAGAAAAAGACTATGAAATTGTAGAAATACCATATAGAAAAGAAGATATAAATATTGGTAAAGAAACGGAATTTTCAGGAGAATTTGCTTTCAGGGCAATAGTCCAAGCTTGTAATCTTGCAATAAATCAAGAAATAGATGCAATAGTTACTGCGCCTGTATCAAAAAATGCAATGAAAATGGCAGGTCATAACTATAACGGACAAACAGAAGTTTTAGAACAATATTTGGCACAATCAAACCAAAAAGCAGAGATGATATTTGTTTGTGACAGATTTAATGTCCTTCTTTTTACAAGACATATTGCGTTAAAAGATGTAGCAGAGAAAGTAAAAAAAGAAGCTATAATATCAACTGTTGAAAGATTAGAAAAATCATTAAGATTACAACTTGGAATAAGATATCCTAAAATAGCGATTTGTGCTCTAAACCCGCATGCGGGAGAGAATGGGATGTTTGGTGAAGAAGAAATAAACGAAATCATTCCTGCCGTAAAATATTTAAAAAATAAAGGAATAAATATAGATGGACCTTTTGCTGCAGATGCATTATTTACAAATTGTGCACAAAATGTTTGTGAATATGATTGTTATATAGCAATGTATCATGACCAAGGGCTTATCCCGGTAAAACTATTAGAACGAGATAATTGTGTTAATACAACAATCGGACTTGGTGTTTTAAGAACATCACCTGCGCATGGTACAGCATTTGATATAGCGGGTAAAAATATTGCAAACGCAAACAGTATGATATCTGCAATAGAATTAGCGTTAAAGTAATTTTTCATAAAATCAAAGATTATTGAAAAAATAGTCAAACCCAAGCTACATACTTAATGCTCATATTTATAAATTTGCATTCCTCTGCCTAATTGACCACCTATAAATAATATGTCACCATTTTTCAAGGTCACTGTTGCTGTATGTCTGCTTACATAATATGGAGGGTTCTCTGTTTTATAAAATTTATTTTCTTTATAATTATACAAATACGTTGTATATTTCTTTCTTTCTCCTATTTTCATTTTTTTTGCATATGGACCTAGTATTAATATATTCTTATTTACTAGTTGAACTTCTTTCGGATAATGAGGATTTGCCCCCCAGGTTTTATCCATTTTGTTTATTACTGGTATCTTTTTTTGTTCTTTTACATTATATAAAGTACCTATTGTACAATCGTCTTTGGGGTTTAAATCTAATAAAAATTCATTGTCTATTTGAGTACCTGAACGTTGCAAATCAATATTATATTTTTCTATTTTTCCATCTCTAAAAATATACCATTTCCCTGTTTTATAGAATAAAACATCTCCATTTTCATATTGAAAAATTTGGGGAGACGGAGTACCATCTTCGTGATTTTCTACCTCGGTATATTCATCTGTATTTGGATTATAAATATAATTTGGTCGGGTTGAATTTGACAACATTAAAATATTTCCGTCCTTCAATAACACAAATAAAAATTGTTCTGCACCTGCTTCTTTCAATGTTACATCTCTAAATGTATATGTTTTACTGTCAAAAATTTTAGCTACAGAAGTAGTCTTATTCTTTTTTTCATTATCTTTTCTCGTTACAATGTAATATGCTAAAAAGACATCCCCATTTTTTAATGATATTGTATTATAATAACCTGATGATCTAAAATATGGGTCATTACAAATTTGTACCGTTTTTATTACCTTATCTTCTTTTGGACTATATATATCTACGGTATTTTCTTTAAATCTTAGCCCGGTGCCGCCAAAAATTATAACATTTCCATCTGGTAATAGGTGGGCCCTTACTCTTCTTCTTTCTGTTGATAACTTTCCTTTTAGTCTAACCCATTTGCCAGGCTTATTTACTTTTTCTCGATTTATAAAAAAGTTCTGAATACTATCCTTGAATGTATATAAAGTTTCTTCTTCCTCTGTACTTGCTTTTGCTGTTATAAAAAATACTGCTGTTATTACTAAAAATATCAGAAAAATATTTTTTATCTTCACTTTTAATCTATTTTTACCAGTTTTGTTTTCTTCTTGTTTGTTTTCTACATAATTGTTCTCGTCACTCATAAAATTTTTCCTATTTTTATAAAAGTAATATTTAGTTTATATTCCCTTTTTTTATTTTATTGAAACATATATGTTTTTTTTAATTCAATATGTTCATATATATAAAAAGACTCCTTTTAATATAAAAGGAGTCTTTTTATTATTTGTAGCTGATTCTTTTATTAGCAGCAGCTGCAACCACATTGACAGTTACCATTTAAAGCTTCTTTTGCTTCATTCATTCTTACTTTAATACGACCGTCAACTGCAATACCCTCACCTGTTTTTTCTGAAATTAACAATGGGTTAATATCAAGTTCATCAATGAATTTAAAATCAGTAACTAATTGAGACAATCTCAATAAAGTTTCTTGAATTTGTTCCATTTGAGCAGGTTTTGTACCTCTTGCACCTTCAAGAAGTTTGTATGCTTTTACTGATTTAATCATTTCTTCAGCATCAACATCTGTTAAAGGAGCAATTCTGAAAGTTACATCTTTCATAACCTCAACAAATACACCACCTAAACCAAACATCATCATTGGTCCGTATTGTGGGTCTGTTGCAATACCGCAAACCATTTCACGGTTGCCTTTTACCATTTCTTGGATAATTACACCTTCTAAACCGTCAATTAATCCTTTTTCTGTTAATTTTTCAATTAAATCGTTATATTCTGCTCTTAATTGTTCTTCTGATTGGATGTTTACTCTTACACCACCAACATCTGTTTTGTGTGATGTTGTTTTTGATGTCATCTTCATTACAACAGGATATCCGATTGAATTACCTACTGTTACAACTTCATCTATATTTGTTGCAAAGCCTGATTTGCAAACTCTAATACCGTAAGCATCTAAAACATCAATAGATTCTCGTGTAGTTAATTGTTCTCTGCCTTCATCAATTGATTGTTTAATTATTGCAGCAGCTTTTGCTCTGTCAACATCATAACAAGGTGCTTTACCCATTGGTTTTGCCATCCATTGTCTTTGCTCATCCAATCTTAACAATGCTTCTGCAGCTTCTTCAGCATACATATAGAATGGCATATTAACTTCCATATTTGATATCTTTGTGAAGAAATCACTTGTTGTCATAAATACGCCAACGATTGGTTTTGTTGGATTTTTTGCTTTTATTTCCATTAATGCTTTTGCTACATCAATATCTTTTAAGCCTAGGAATGGTAAATAAATAACCATAATCATATCAACATTTTCATCAGCAATAACTGTTTCTAATGTTTGAGTGTAATGTTCAATTGGTGCTGATGCAATCATATCAATAGGATTTTTTACAGAAGCAGCAGATGGTAAGAAGCTTCTTAATTTTGCTTTTGTGTCATCTGTAATTTTAGCCATTTGCATACCGCTTTCGCAAATAGCATCAGTAGCCATGATTCCTGGACCGCCTGAGTTTGTTATGATTACAACTCTGTTACCTTGCGGAATCGGACAGTTTGAAAATGCTTTTGCATTAGCAAATAAGTTTTTCAAAGAAAATTCTCTTATTACACCTGATTGTTTCAACAAAGCAGCTGCTGCTTTATCTGCACCGGCTAATGAACCGGTATGTGATGAAGCTGCACTTGCACCGGCTGCACTTCTACCAGATTTTAATGCTAATATTGGTTTTTTCTTTGTTATTCTTGTTGCTAATTTTCTGAAGTTAGCAGGATTTTGTATTGATTCCATGTATAACAAAATTTGTTTTACATCATCATCATTTTCCCAATATTCAAGCATTGTTTCAGCGTTTATATCTGCTTGGTTACCAATTGAAACAAATTGAGCAAATCCTAGGTTTAAGTCTTTTAATATATTTAAAATACCGCCGCCTAATGCACCTGATTGTGAAACAAATCCGATATCGCCTCTTACAGGTAATGATTCAGCAAATGTTGCATCCATCATAATTTCAGGGTTTGTATTTAAAACACCTAAACAGTTTGGACCAACACATCTCATTCCGTATTCTTTTACTTTTGCAAGTAGTTGTTTTTCCATTTCTGCACCTTCTGCACCTGTTTCTTTGAAACCTGCAGTAATGATACATAAACCTTTAATTCCTTTTCTGTGGCATTGATCTATTGTATCTAAAACAAATTTTGCATTAACTACGATAACAGCTAAATCAACTTCACCAGGAACTTCTTCTATTGAAGTATATGCTTGAAATCCTTCAATAATTCCGCCTTTTGGATTAACAGGGTAGAT
Source organism: Candidatus Gastranaerophilales bacterium (assembly GCA_944322615.1). Lineage (GTDB taxonomy): Bacteria > Cyanobacteriota > Vampirovibrionia > Gastranaerophilales > Gastranaerophilaceae > Avigastranaerophilus. The sequence continues at coordinate 60,933 of CALUPH010000004.1, forward strand.
TTTCCCGTTAAATTTATAATCTCTTAATCTTTGCATAATTTCAGAACCGATTGTTTTCGGCTTAGTAGATGCGCCTATTACAGCTATTGCTTTCGGCTTCATTATCTTGTCTAGAATATTCATTTATCTGTCCTTTCCCTTATGAACTTCTATCTTTTAGTAACCATTTTCAATCCAAGGACGTTCTCTGAATTTTGCGCCCAAGTCTTTTGTAATTTCTATACATTTTTGCATATCAACATTATAGTTTTTATAACCTGTAACTATTGTTGCTGTTGTATCAAAACCTTCTTTTACAGCTTCTTTTATGAAATCTTTAACGGCAGTATATGCTCCTTCAATTTTCGGTAAAGAAATTCTATTATAAACTTCTTCATTTTCACCATTTAAACTAATTGAAAATTTATCTATTAAACCTTTTAATTCGGGTAATACATTCCTTTTGTATACTAAATTAGCTTGACCATTTGTGTTTATTCTTATTATCGTGTTTGGATATTTTTCTTTAATATATTTTGCGACTTCCTTTATTATATCCAGTTTTAACATTGGTTCGCCATAACCGCAAAATATTATTTCAGATGAAAGTTTTTCATGTATTTTTTCCAGCTGTGCAATAACATCTTCAGCTTTAACATTTTCGCTGCTTAAAAACAGATTAGCACCTACAACATCATCTTTTATATCTCGGATACAGAACACACAATTATTCGTACAACTATTTGTCAGATTAATATAAACTTTACCGTCTAATAAATATACTAAATTATCTTCTGTCATTTGAGCTCACCTTAAGTAAATTATGCTACAAAGAACTTATGATAACAAGTGCTTTTTTCAACGAAATATTAAGATTTAGCATTCAAGGCTCTTTTGTGCTATAAACAAAAGTATGATTGAGATTTTGATTTTATATGTCATTCATAAAAGAGAAAAAACTCTTTATGGAATAAGAAAAGAAATTATAGAAATATTTGGTACATTTACTAAGCCAAGTATTGGTACTATTTATCCTGCTTTGCAGAGATTGTTAAAAGATGGTGCTGTTTCTGTTTTTGAAAAAATGTCAGATGGCGGTAAAAAATCATCATATTATTCAATTACAAAAAAAGGGCATGAAGTATTTAAGAAATTGTTTTTTAATTCGGCAAGTGAAAATCCTTCTTTATTTTATACTCAACTTCAAGCTCGTTTTGGAACAATGGGACTTTTAAGTGTTGATGACAGAAAATTATTTTTGTCTGAATTTTCTAAAAAAATAGATATATATCAATTTGAGTTGGAAAATAAACTGAAAGACGAATTTTTGGATTTAGATTATTATCAAAGACAGCTTTTAAATAAAACTCTAACAGAATTAAAATCTTTAAGAGAATATATTAAAACATTAAAGGTTGACCATGTCGGCTAAAATTTCATCAGTAGAGAAAGGTTCTATTGCCGAAGAATTAGGAATTATAGAAGGTTCTGAATTACTTAGTGTAAACGGAATAAAACTTCGTGATTATATTGATTATCAATATGCCGTTATGACTGAAGAATTGACTTTTGAAATAAAAAGTCCGGATGGAAGCATTGAAGAATATGAAATAGAAAAAGATTTTGAAGAAGAACTCGGATTTATCTTTGAATCTGCAATCTTTGATAAAATAAAACCTTGTGCCAATAATTGTATATTCTGCTTTGTTGATCAACAACCCGATGGCTTGAGGGAGTCACTTTATATAAAAGATGACGATTACAGATTATCTTATCTTCAGGGGACTTACGTTACTTTAACGAATTTAACAAAAAAAGATAAGGAAAGAATATCTAAACTTCATTTGGGTCCTATTTATGTATCGGTACATACAACTAATCCTGAATTAAGAGCAAAGATGCTTAGGAATAAAAATGCATCAAATATATTAAAGGAACTCGATTTTCTAAAAGAAAATGATATTCCGTTCCATGCACAGATAGTATTATGTCCTGATTATAACGACGCTGAAGAATTAAAAAGAAGTCTTAATGATTTATGGAAATATAAATCTGTTCTGGGTTCAATTGCAATAGTACCCGTCGGGATTACAAAATTCAGAAAAGAAAAAATGAAACAAGTATCTAAAGAAAAGGCAATAGAGACAATCAAAATCGTTGAAGAATTCAATAAAAAAATCAAACGAAATATTGCTTGTGTATCTGATGAATTTTTCTTAATTGCACAAATGCCCTTGCCTGAAAAAAATTATTATAACGGATATTCTCAGTTAGAAGATGGCGTTGGCTCTTTAAGATGTTTGATTGATGATTTTAACAAAAGAATAAAGAAATCACATAAAAAAGTTAAAGAAAAAAAAGAATATACAGTAGCCTGCTCTGTAAGTGCTAAGGAGGCTTTTATTTTCTTTGCAGAAGAACTTAATAAAATAGAAAATATCAATTTGCAGGTTTTACAAATAAAAAGTGAATTTTGGGGTAAAGATGTAAATGTAGCAGGTTTGATAACAGCAAAAGATCTAATAAACCAAATAAAAAATAGAAGCTTCAAAAATGTAATTATTCCGTCCGTTATGTTAAGACCATACACAACAGAATTTCTTGACGGATTAAATATAAAAGATGTTGAAAAACAAACAAAAACAAAAATCCATGTAATAAAAGACGTATACAGCGTAAAAGAATTGTTTAAACTGCTTTTTGATGCTTAGTTAATAGGTAAAACTTTGATATTCTTTACTTCTTTTATCATATATAGAAATATTTAGTTGAGGTTTAGCATCTTTAGGTATAAGTGTCATTGCATTAACAGATTCTCCTGGTGTGAGTTCACTTGATAAAATTGTATTTGTATATTTTGTGCTCTCTTTTTTGGTTCTTTTATCTTTTTTATTGCCTACTATTAAAACAATAGGTGTTGCAATAATTCCTACCAGCCATCCTACTCCTAAAGAAAAAACTCCTGCAGGTCCACAAACAGCCCAAAGAATACCTACTGATTTTCCTCCTTTTGTTGAAACCGTTGAATAAGCATTATTTCCGTCAATGCCGTTAACAATTTGTGCATTAACAATATTTATTGTACTTTTTGAGTTATTTGTAATTTTATATGAGTAACCGACGTATTCTTTTTTTAATCTTGATTTTAAAATTTGTTTTTCAGCCTTTACAGTTATATCTTCCTGTTTAATAGCAAATACTATATTTTGTGTGCATAATACAGAAAATAAAATCAAAATGGAAATATATTTTTTCATTAATAACTCCTTAACTCATTTTGCATACGTGCAAAATATTTTTGGATAATAACATTAAAATTGCATATATGCAACAATATGAACTAATACAATTAGGTGAACGAATTAAAGCTCTTCGGCTAAAAAAAGGGTTGACGATAAGTGCTATGTGTTATAGAAATGCCCTTGAACCTTCTACGATAAGTAGAGTTGAAGCTGGTATTGTTGACGTAAAATATTTGACGCTTGTCAAAATAGCAAAAGCTTTAGAAGTTAAATTAGAGGAATTATTAAATTTTGATAAATTATAACAATGAAAGTTGTTCTGATTTTTCAAAATGTTTTTCAAAAAACTTTTTACGGTGCCATTTTGTAAGACCATATTTATCAACGGCATCTAAATGTGATTTTGTCATATATCCTTTATTTTCAGCCCATAAATATTGCGGATATTCTTTATCTAGTTCTTTCATAAATCTGTCTCGTGAGACTTTTGCTAAAATACTCGCTGCTGCTATTGAAGCTGATTTAAAATCCCCCTTAACAATTGTTTCTTGATTATAATTAAAATCAGGAATTGTTTTATTCCCGTCAATTAATACCTTAACATTTTCAGAATTAATTTTTTTTATCACTTCACTGCAACATCTTTTCATTGATAAAAGAGATGTCCTTAAAATATTTAATTTCTCAATTTCTTCAACACTTCCTTGCGCAATGGAATAAACAGAATTTTGTTTTATTACTTCAAAAAGTTCTTCCCTTACTTTTTCTGATAATTGTTTGGAGTCATTTAATTTTTCCAACCGTTTATCATAAGATATAAAACATACAGCTGCCGCAAAAACAGGACCGGCTCCGGGACCTCTTCCCGCTTCATCTGTTCCTATTAAATAATCAAACTCTTGTTTCTTTTCTTTATCAAAATTAAAACGTTTATTCATTTACATCCAAAGTAAGTTTACCTAATCTGCCTGTTCTGAAATCATTTAAAATATTTTGTGCACATCTTTTAGTATCAGCCCTGCCGCCTTGAACTATCCAATTCCTTCTTAATGCTATATTTGCAATATTAACTTCTTCATCCTCTAATTTATAATAGTTTTTAATTAAATCAGGATAAATTTCATTAACATTTTTAATGAAAATTTCTGCAACAGCTTCAACATCATAAGCATTTTCACCAATGGAATCTACAAATGCTAATTTGTATGCTTTTTGTTGATCTTCTTGTTTTAAGGGGATAATCCCAGGAGTGTCAAGTAAATCAACCTTTGGATTTATCCTTACCCATTGTTGATCACGCGTAACACCCGCTTTTGCACCTGTCTTTGCCTTTGTTTTTTTTATTAATTTGTTTATTATGCTTGATTTTCCTACGTTTGGCATCCCTACAACCATAACTCTGACCGCTCGGGGTAATAATCCCTTTTTTACAAGTGCGATTATCTTTGGTTGTCCCAACTCAATAACTTTATTTAATATTTTTGATAAATCTTTGTTATCAGATGCACTTGTTGCCAAAACAGGACAGTTTGTTTTTTCTTTTATTGTTTTTAGCCATTTTTGAGTTTGTTCATTATTTGCTAAATCTGATTTATTCATTAAAATTAATCGAGGCTTATCTCTTAAAAGTTTTTCAATATCAGGATAAGTAGAACTTTCAGGTATTCTTGCATCTAAAACTTCAATTACAACATCAACAATATTAACTTGTTCTTTTAATTTTTTTTCTGCTTTCGCAATGTGCCCCGGATACCAATGAATATGTTCCATTTTAACCTCTTATTTAATTTATTCTGATAATATAAAAGCCATACTCAAAGTATAAACAATGACTATGGCTTTTATGTTTTCTATATTCCTAATCTATTTTTTTTCGATTTTTTCTCTAATACGAGTTGCTTTACCAGAGCGTTCTCTTAAGTAATACAACTTAGCACGTTTAACATCACCGCGTCTTACAACAGTGATTTTTTCTACACGTGGAGAATATACAGGGAAAACACGTTCAACGCCTACGCCTTGAAAAATCTTTCTTACTGTAATAGTTTTGCCTATTCCACTTCCTCTTTTCTTAAGAATTGTACCTTCAAAAGCCTGTGTTCTTTCTTTGTTTCCTTCTACAATTCTTACAGAAACTCTAACTGTATCTCCGGGATTTAATTCCGGTAATTCTTTATCTAAATATTTTTTTCCTAAATTTTCTACTATAGGGTTCATGACTACATTCCTTTGCATTGTATTTATACGTTACTATATAATATTTAAAACATGTTTTTTCTTCAAGCACTTTTTTCAATTTTGCAAGAAATTAATTAACAAACTGTTAACAAATATTAATAAATACTTACTTGTCATTAAAGTTTTGATTTTTTATCGCCGATAACAAAAACATAAGTTATTGGAGAAAAGGCAAAAAATGGGATTAAATGTGGGTTCATTATATGGTGCAAATTCTGCCAGACCTATCATTGATAGTCAAGCATTAGCACGTGTTACTGAACAAATCTTAAATCCGAATAATAATCAAACAGTAGATGTTTCTAAATTAGATTTATCTAAATTTAACAGAGTAAACATTGGTACTGATTTGTATTCCGCAAGAACAAACGGAGAAGTTGCTCTCCAAGCTTCAAAAGCTGCTACTGATTTCGGTGTTAATCTAAGTACAACATTCAATGCTAATGTTCAATATTTGAATGCACAAGCTGCACAAAGCTTATTTACTTCTAAAGAGAATAACGGTCAAGCTGCTTTTACTGTTGAAAACACACAAAAAGCACCTGAAGACCAAATAGTTTTAGCTTCTTCTCAAGTTTCTGAAACAAAAAATATGAATAAAGATAAAAGAGGCTCTAATCCGTTTTCATTTTACATGCCTGCTGAACAAAAAGCAGAGAAAGAAGAAGCTGATTCAATCTTTACAAATTCTATAAATATTTTTGCCTAATATACATTGTTACTTGTTTTTCCGAGACGAAACGTTGATTTCGTCTTTTTTTTGCAATGAAAATAAATATTAAAAACTATACAGTAAAATCAATACCTATATCTGAAAGTGGTTCCATCCCATCAAAAGAGTTACTTCTAATCGGTATTTCTTTCAATATTGCAGCAAGTGTTTGAGTCATTTTAGATGTTTTTTTAGTTAGCTTACCATTTGCTATATCATTGGCAGCTTTTATTACAGTTTCTAAATTTTCATCATAAACCATAGATCTGCTTTTTAAATCATAAGATTTATTTGTTTTAATATGATCTCTTTTCCCAATTTTGAATAATCTGTTTTTAGGATCAATGAACGCTACCATTGCTCTATCTTCACTGTTTTTTGGATCTTTGATAATTATTGTATCAATGCCTTGATTGTCAAGTTTTTCCATACAAGCAAGATAATCGATTTGCCTTGCGATAGATTCTGCTAAATAAGATGCAGTTTCACCCATTCCTGCTTTTTCTACATATAATGCCTTGAAATTTGGTCCGTAGTTTGCGTTGGTGCTTATATTCATTTTTTCTCCTAACATCAGTCTTTTGTTGATATAAAACTTGAAAATATTTTTTTGAACTAAATGTAAAGAAAAATTTACTCAAAAATTATTATATTTTACATACTTCTCTTAACTGTTCAATTTTTAAATCTTTTGTTCCAAGTATCTTAGATTTGATATTATTTATTTCTAAATATTCTTTTTCTTTTTGCTGTTTATCATTTTTAATTGAATATAAATTATATAACTTATAGTGGTTACATAATGTATAGAAGGAATTTTCACCATAAATATAATTATTAATTATCAGCGATTGTTTTAAAAGCTTTAATGCTTCTTCTAATTTATTTTCTTCAATATATATTTCCGCTAAATTTTGTTTGAAATAACTATTTAATTTACTTATTTCTATAATATATTCTGTTTTTAATTTGTTATTATCCGGAATAGGAACAAAATCAGGCAAAGATGGAGAATTTAATAATAAATATTCTGCATATTGTTCAGCACGTTTGTATTCTCCTTTTTGTTTATACAATTGAGATAGATTATATATAATTTTCCAGCTTATATCATTATTTTTTTCTTTATATTTAGTAATTGCTTGCTCAATAAAAACAGCAGCTTCTTTAATATTTCCCTCTTGCAGTTTCAACCTTCCTAGCTTATTTAGTTCTATCCAGTCACTAAAAGAATTTTGATTTCTAGCTTCTTGTTTTATTGCAATAGCTTTCTTATAATAACTTTCTGCTTCTTTAAATTTGTTAAGTTTTAATTTTATATCACCCAAGTCGGAATATATTTTTGCAAGATTTTCATTATAGTTATCATAAAAAACAGATGTCCTTTTGTTTTCAAACTTAGAGATAGGAATGAAATATTCTTCATATATTTTTTCTGATTCATTAAATAATAGTTGATTATTATAAAAATCTATTAACTTTTGAGCTGATAAAATCATTAAATATGGTTTTTTGTTGATGGTAAATGTTTGAATATACAAATTATTTTTTAATAATTTTTCAATTTGAACATTATTACCTTGTTGGGAAAATATCTTAAATAAAAGATTAGTAGCATTTAAACTTATTATATTTATATTAATGATTAATAATATTATTATTGTTACTATGATTGGTATAATTATTTTCTTTTTGTTATGCATAATTACCTTTATTAAAATTCTTAACCCAAAGTAACATCAAAAATTTCATCTAAAAATATACATAGTTTTAGAAATTCGTATGTTAAATATGCTATTCCTCCATTGTATATTATTATATACACAATTGGATGTATAAATTTAATCATAAATTTTGAGATAAAACTAAAAATAAATATACAAAAAGTTAATGCGAAAAGAAAATATAATATATGTATTTCCCCGAGCCCTTTTAAAATATCATATAACGCAGGAGGCATTAAAAACCATACTGAACTTGATGTCTTGCTAGGTGTTACTAATATATATATTATCTTTACTATTGCAAATATGGTTAGAATTCCATATGAATATAATGTAATTTTACCTAATTCTTCTAAATTATGAGACCTTTTATTTAAAAATGTATAAACACTCATTATAAAAAGCAATACAGGTATATATATAAAAAGAAAATATTTCTTTAAAACATAAGTATCATATGCTTGAGGTGATTTATAAATCCCTGTTTTATCAACTTGCAAAATATTTATATCTAAAAATATACAAAGAATTGCAAATATTAATATAGTTAGTATTATTGTTATTTCGGGACTTAAAAAAGTTTTTCTTGTATTATCTTTTACAAGCATATTCTTTCCTTATTTTAATATTAATATTTATTTTAATATATTTTGGATACTAATACCTAAATCTGCAGGGTTTTTACAAACAGTTACGCCGCTTGAGGTTAGTGCTTCCATTTTACTTGAAGCAGTTCCTTTTCCGCCCGATATTATCGCTCCGGCATGTCCCATTCTTTTACCCTCCGGCGCACTTAGACCTGCTATAAAACTTACAACAGGTTTTGTAACGTGATTTTTAATATAATCAGCAGCTTCTTCTTCAGCACTGCCGCCAATTTCTCCTATCATGCAAATAGCATCAGTTTGTTCATCTTTCTGAAATGCTTCAAGAACATCAATAAAACTTGTACCTATAATCGGGTCACCACCTATACCTATACAAGTTGATTGACCAATTCCAAGTTTTGTTAATTGATAGACTGCTTCATATGTTAATGTACCGCTTCTTGATATTACTCCAACATTACCCTTTCTATGGATTTTTGATGGCATTATACCTACTTTTGCTTCGTCAGGAGATATTATCCCGGGACAATTTGGACCAATCAATCTTGCACCATTCATAGTTACAGCTTTTTTTGCGTTAATCATATCATATACCGGTATACCTTCCGTAATACATACAATTAACTTTATGCCTGCTTCAGCAGCTTCTATAATAGCATTTGCAGCAAACCTCGCCGGAACAAAAATCATACTTGTATTGGGATTTACTTCGTTAACAGCCTCTTTTACGGTATTAAATACAGGAACACCAAGAATTTCCGTTCCGCCTTTTTTCGGAGTTACTCCACCTACTAAATTTGTTCCGTATTCTTGACAGCTTTGGGCATGAAAGGAACCCTCTTTTCCTGTAATACCTTGTACTATCAACCTTGTATTTTTATTAACAAAAATAGACATTATATTCTTTTTATTACCTCTATTGCTTCATTTAAATCATTTACTACTGTGAATTTTAATCCTGAATTATTTAATATTTCAGCACCTTGTTCTTTGTTTGTACCTTCCATTCTGACAATTACAGGACATTCTACATTTAGTGTTTTTATTGCATTCTTTACACCTTCTGCAAGAAAATCACATCTTAAGATTCCGCCAAAAATGTTTATAAAAACAGCTTCTAAATTTTCATCGGATATTAAAAGTTTGAAGGCTTTTTCTATTTTTTCACTGCTTGCACCACCACCGACATCTAAGAAATTTGCAGCATCTTTTCCTGCAAGTTTAATAACGTCCATTGTTGCCATCGCAAGCCCTGCACCATTTACCATGCAGCCTATAGTACCGTCTAATTTAATGTAATTTAATCCGTATTTTTGAGCTTCTAATTCATATGGATTTTCTTCTGCTTCATCTTTTAGCAATAATATATCTTCATGTCTGAATAATGCATTGTCATCAAAATTAATTTTGGCATCTATTGCAATAACTTCTTTTTGTTTTGTTATTACTAAAGGGTTAATTTCAACGAGAGAGGCATCTTTTTCGATTGTAAGTCTATATAGCGATTTTACTATATCACATATTTTGTTTGTTATATTTTCGTCTAAACCAAGTTTTGATACGGTTTCATATGGATTGAAGTTAATATCTATATGTTGAGTATATATTTTATCAGGCATACATTTTGCCACTTCTTCAATATCCATTCCGCCTTCAGATGAAATAATAAAAGTAATACATTCATTTTTTCTATCAAAGGTCAAACTTAAATATAATTCCTTATCAATATCAACACCTTGTTCAATCAGAATTTTATTTACTTTTTTTAGCCCGGCCTGTGTAGATTTTAACTCCATACCTAAAATATTATTAGCAATTACAACTGCTTCATCATATGTTTTTGCAAGTTTAACTCCGCCTGCTTTTCCTCTTGCGCCTGAATGTACTTGCGCCTTTATTACACAAGGTAAGGATATTTCTTTTATTATATTTTCAATATCTTCACGTTTTTCACACAATAGAGAAAACGGTACTTTTATTCCATATTCTTTAAATAAATTTTTTGCTTGATATTCGTGTATTTTCATTTATTTAACCGTAGCTTCTTTCCTAATCATAACTGTTAATATTGCTGCCATTGTCCAAAATAAATATTGTATTTGTGGTCTAAAGTATACAGTATCAAATAAACCATGTACCATAACTGCTAAAATTGATATTAATGGAACAAACAATAATATTTTGGTAATTATATCTTTTGAGTTTATAAAACATTTTACTGCTGAATATGTTAATGTGCCTATAAATAAGATATAAGCTAAAAGCGCAAAAATTCCGCTTTCTACTGCCATTTCAAGAAATATACAATAGCAGCTTAATGCATCAAAGCCTGATAACATATATAAACCGTATATTTCACGGAAAACTTTATTTCCTACGCCAATTCCGCAAATAGGGTTATCTTGAAACATTTGAATTGCAGAGTTATATACATTCATTCTGAAAGATGTTGAAGAATCACCCCTCAGAATAAATATAGACATTAATCTGTTAAATATGCCATGGTTAAGGAACATAAATAAAACAGCCCCAATAGAACCTAATCCAATAAGGGTTTTCCATAGTTTTTTTAGTTTTTCATTATTGAAATCATAAAAAATTATCTGAAATGATGCAATAACAATACCAATGATAATTGTAAATAAAGCAAGATAAGCACCTCTACAACCGGTTAAAAATATACAAAGAGCACTCATTAATAAGCAAATACCTGCTATTGTTGCTAATTTTATTTTCCTTTTTTCAATAAACAAACTAATTACAGCTAAAATTGATGCAATTCCTGTTATTAAATATCCGCCAAATAAATTGGGATTATATGGTTTTAAAGTTCCATATACTCTTGATAGTACATCTTCTGGATTAACATAACTTGTATCTTGCCATGTTGAGATATTTTCTACTCCTATTGTGTTTTGTATAAGTCCTATTACGCTTTCAATACTTATTAATGAAGCAATTACAAAGAACAACATAGGAATATATTTCTTGTTATTTTTTAAAAACTGACATAAAGCAAAATAGAAAGCAAAATAAATAAGAGTTTTCATAAAACCATACAGGCTTTGAAACGGCATTGAAGATGTAAAGTTTGTTATTAAGCAAATCAAAAGGTAAACTAACAAATAAAAATTACAATGTTCAAGCTCAAGCTTTTCTCCTTTTGTAATTATTGTTTTAAAAATAACAAGTGCAGGAACAAAAAATGAAATAACACCTATCATTTCTGTATTAGCAAAAGTAGAAACAACAAATGTTGCTATTATAAAAAACAGTATTAAATAATCAATATTAGATAATATAAAGCTGTTTCTTCTGACATTATCTGTTTTGCTTTGGATAAAAGCCAAAATGCTGTTTACAACATTAAAAATTCCTGATTCTAATATTCTCATTATTTATTTTGATTTTCTTCAACCTCATATACATTTGAAATAGTGCCTTGGTATTTGTATTTTTCGCCTTCTATAACAACCGGAATACCCATTTTAAGTTTATTTCCGCCAACAACAAATCCGTCAGGCGTTTTCTTAGCTGTATCTTCAAGTTTAACGATTAAGTCAAACAAATTAGGCATAGCTACATCTTCTATAATTCTGAAACCTTCACTGGTATTAGCAGGGATTGTAGTCATTCTCGGACGACCATCCATTGCAACAATTTTTAATTTTGTATACGGAACATTTCTTATTGTTATAAATGCATCTTCACCGGGTTTAAAAGGACTTTCTGTTGAAGATATTGTAACCCCTCTAAAAAATACATCAAATTGAACTTTAACTTCTTTTTCAATAGGAAGATTTGAAAAATTCTTTTTCTTAAATATAACCATTGCCCCAACTAAGATTAATATAATAACAGCGACAATTATAATATAATCAGTTAATTTTAATTTTTTTAATATATTCATAAACCCTCCTAAGCATTAATTTTACAGCTGTTAAAATCCATTTTTCTTAAAGTTTCTTTTAAAACAGGTATTGTAGTAGTAGCACAACCAAAATACCTTATTACAATACTTGCGGCTAAATTACCTAAAATAGCAGCATCCTTTTTACTTAATCCTGCGGCCATTGCAAGTGTATAAGTTGCAACTACGGTATCGCCAGCCCCTGTTACATCAAACACATCAGTTTTGTTGAAAACAGGTATTTTTTCAAAATTTCCGTTCTTTTCAAATAAAGCCATTCCGTCACCGCCAAGAGTTATTAATGCTGATTGAGCATTTGTTTTGGCAAGCATTTCTTCTCCGGCTTTTTTTAATGTTGTTTGGTCTTTAATAAAGAAGCCTACAAACTTTTCGCTGTCAGGTTGATTTGGAGTCATTGATGTAACACCTTGGAATCTGTCCAAATCTTTTTGAGAGTCAACAACAATGATTTTATTATATTTATGGCATAATTCAATAGCTTTATTTATAACATTTTCAGTTAAAAGACCTATATTATAATCTGATAATATAACAGCATCATGTAATGGTATTGCTTTTTCCATTTGTGCAATTACTTTTTCTTCTGCTTCTTTTGAAAGAGGATCAATTGTTTCTCTATCAATTCTTACAATTTGCTGTGTTACGGATTGAGAACAAGAACCTGAAATTCTTGTTTTAACGGTAGTTGCTCTTGTTTCATCTTCAACCATATAATCCGTATTAACATTTGCATCTTTAAATGCTTTTAATAATATAGGTGCATAATAGTCTTTTCCGTATGTTCCTATAACACTGACTTTTCCGTTATTCAATGATGCAATATTATGTGCAGCATTAGATGCGGCACCGAGAATAACTTTTGTATTATAATGGCGTAAAATCAATACAGGAGCTTCTCTACTCATTCTGTCAGTAGTTCCGTATACCATTTCATCAATAGCCATATCACCAATAACTAGAACAGAAGGTTTTAAAAGATTATCTATTTTTCTTAAAATCTCTTCTTTTTCAACAGTGAACATAACCATATCTCCGATTTAAAAAATTGTTTAAACTAATAATTTACTTTATAATAGTAGCATAAAATTATAGAATTGATTTATGGATATTATAAAAGATAAAGAATCAAAGGTTTCGTTTATAGGATTATCGCTTGGCGGCTTGAGTACAACAGAGTCTGCGGTTGCTGTTTTGGATAAAAATCTGCATGTTGTTTTATTAGATAAACTATTTTCTATGAACGATGTAAAGTATTTTCTTGATAATTGGGCAGGTAAACAAAATTCTCTTATCTTAGTATCAATACCGGAAAATGAAGTAATGCTCAGTACCAAGTGGAAATATAATTCAAGAACATATGACCTTGTTAACTTTGATAAAAAGATGATAAATCGTGATAATTGGACCAGAAGATTTTCCAATAGAGGAAGTGAATATTTTAAGGAATTATTTGAACAAGGTGTTGATATTTATAGATTTGATGTAGACAATATGAAAAAGTTTTTCGGAAACTGTTATGCTTATAGAGAACGAACACCTATTGATTGTAAATCTTTGCAAGATACTTTAAGACTCAAATATAATATGTGGGAACTTCCTGTTAATATGCTACCTGTTGCTCAATTAGAGGCGATTTTGGGCGCTTTCTTAGCTCAAATGATTGCAACTGATAATAAAGAGTTTGAATATAAAAGAATTGGAATATATGAAAATCTTCCTATATTGGGAATTTGACTACACATTTAAAATAAGAGCATACATTTCTGTTATATTACCCATTTCATTTTTATTATTGGAATCAATATTTTCAAAATATTCTTTATGCTTATAATTTTTTTGCATAAAAGAGAAATATATCATATCTCTTACAATATTAAATTGCTCATCTATGCTCATTGATTTAAAGTCATTAATCAGTTGTAATCTTTTCTGATGTTTTGCTTTTAATTTATTACTTAAACCTTGTTGTTTCATAAGATTACTAAACCTATATAACGGTGATTTCTGAACTTTTTGCATAAAATCAGATGAAAAATTGTTTTCGTTAACTATTCCATCTCGAATTAATTCGACAAGCATTGCGCTTTTATAATATTGAGTTCTTTTATCATCATCTTTAGGTATAAAACTTGCTAATCTTATATTAAACTCTGCAGATTTAACAAAATCATTAGTATCATCAGTTAAATTCTTTTCAAATCTTTCTAAATCTTCAGACGAAAATTCTGCTTTTTGAAAGGCTTCATCAGCCAGATTTAGACCTTCTTCTATATAAGAAACTGATAATACTTCAGGGAGTCCTGATGCGTGTGTAGATAATACTCTTTGATTAACAAAATCTTTAAATTGCCACCTTATAGCACCAGGATACCAAGGTTCTTTATGTTCTTTAGGATCTATTATCATAAACAAAGCGTCACAATCACTACCTGGGATAGCCACACCTCTTCCAATAGAAGAATTTTTATCATAACCTATGAACTTAACATCAAAATCTTCTTTTTGTGCTAGAAAATGAATGGATTTTTCAATCTCACTTTCCGCTTTTTGTTTAACTTTGTCTAAATCAGGAAACCCTGTTTCTTTACAAAACAAATCTACAAATTCCTTCTTTTGACGGAGTGATAAATTATCCAGTATACTAAGCTTTCTTATGGCTTCAATATTTGGTGCTATATAAGGTCCTCTATCAGGATTAAAATATTCTTTTTCAGGATTTTCGTATTTTATATCATTCCAAAAAGCTTGTAAATCGGTATGTTTACATAGCGAAACTGGTTGATAATAAGCACCAAAAACACTTTTGGATTGTTGTTCAGGATTATATTCAGTTTTATTTGATGAATTTTGACCATTAAAATTAATAGGTTTTATTAATTTATTATAGATACAAGAATTTATTTTCATATCTATTATAAAACTTAAGATATTTTTTTTTGCACAAAAAATACCGCCATTTTAATGGCGGTATTTCCTTTTATAAACTCTTACTATACAGCAGTTAATTTAGCTGCATTTTCAAGTCTTAAAGTTTCAGTTGTAATGTCACATACACTAGATGGTCCAAAGTATTGAATTGAACCCGGGAATATGTATTTATCTTCCATAGCCCATTTTTCTCTGTTTTCTTCCAATACTTTAAATACAGGTCCGTTAAGTTCAACTAAAGCTTTCTTTATAACCGGCTTGAATTGACCATGGCGTTTTTCCATATTCATCATCATTGTTAATGGTACACCACCTGCTACCCATTCAGATGCAGGAGCTGATAAGTTTTTAACAGATGATAAATAACCTGTTAAACCAAATTTCATTAGAGCAAATGCATTATAACCTAATGAATAGCAATAATCAGCATCAAAGTTAGAAGGGAATGCACATCTTCCTTCATAACCGAAGAAGTGACATTGTGCTGAGAATTTACCGTTAAATTCACCTGCTTTTTTCATTTCTGATAATCTTGCACTTACCATTTCTATTAACAATTTTTCAGTTTCAATTTTAGAAACTTGAACATTACCATGAGGGTCTCTATCCATTAATAATTGTTGTTTAATCATTACAGGTAATGATGTAAATACAGCTGCATCTTCAGAATTTAATTTGCCTTTTATAATTTCAAATTTTGTATTCTCATCAGCATTTTTATATGCTGAATCATTTTCAAGAACAGCTAAAGTATCATTTAAATTTGCAATCATTGCTTTAAATTCAGGAATAAATTCAATTAAACCTTCAGGAATTAAAGCAATACCGAAATTTTTACCTATTGCAGCTCTTCTTGCAACTATATCTGCCATGTAATCAACTATTTGTTTTAATGACATTTTCTTTTCTTCAACTTCTTCAGAAATTAAAGTAATATTAGGTTGAGTTTGAAGTGCAACTTCTAAACCAACATGAGTAGCGCTTCTTCCCATTAATTTTATAAAGTGCCAGTATTTTTTAGCAGAATTTGCATCTCTTAAAATATTTCCGATTAATTCAGCATATGTTTTTGTTGCTGTATCAAATCCGAAAGAAATTTCAATTTGATCATTTTTTAAGTCGCCGTCAATTGTTTTAGGACATCCGATAACTTGAATGCCTGCATTATTTTTAACAAACCATTCAGCAAGCATTGCCGCATTGGTATTAGAATCGTCTCCACCAATAATTACAACGCCTGTTATACCTAAATCTTTACAAACTTTTAAAGCTTTTTGGAATTGTTCTTCAGTTTCTAATTTTGTTCTGCCTGAACCGATAATATCAAATCCGCCTGTATTTCTGTATGCATCTATTTTTTCAGGAGTAAATTCAATATAATCGCCTTCAATAATACCTGATGGTCCGCCTAAAAAACCGTATAGTTTACTTTCAGGATTTGATTGTTTTAAAGCATCATATAAACCTGCAATTACATTGTGACCGCCAGGAGCTTGTCCGCCTGATAGGATTACACCAATGTTTCTTTTTTCACATGCTTCTTTTGTTGAAGTTGTTTTGAAAGTTACAACAGGTTTTCCGTATGTGTTTGCAAATAATTCTTTAATTTGTTCAGCATCTTTTACACATTCTGTTTTGCTGCCTTCAATCATAGCAAGATTATTAATACCACCAGCTAATGATGATGGAAGTTTGGGTTGGTATTTTAATCTTTCAATTTGAAGTGAAGAAAGTTCTTTCATTTAGTTCTCCATTCTTTTTGTACCAAATTACACAAAAATTGTAGCATAAAAATTTTTAACTATCTAAAAAATTAGCTGTTTGTGTAATTTATATGCTCTTTATTTCCCTAATAATAAATTCAAAGAGGTGGACTATGAAAAATATAAAATATTGGATTCTTATTTTTGCATTGAATTTTAACTCTGTTCTTGCTTTTAATTACAATGAAACAGACAAAGAAATGTTTTATGATGCATTTTTAGATGGCTATTTTACAGAAATAACCAAAAGTGTTAATAAAATGGATATTGAACAGTCAAAAAAAGATAAGCTGGTTGAAACAATAAAAAAACAAACAAATAAACAAGAATTAATAAATTCTTCTTGGGCTTGTATTCAGAAATATCCTATTCAACAAATAGTCCCGGCTTCTGTTATTTGCACTTCGACTTGGACTCAAAAACAAGCTTTAGAAAATAAAAAAATCTTTGATTCCATTAAATAAAAAATGATTTTATTAATCCCTTGAAAAATCTTTTATCAAAAGATAAAAATATTCTTTTGTATATTAAAATCAAATTTGTTTTATTGAATTTTTCTCTGAAATATTCCTTATTCGCAGATATAAATTTGAACATTTGACTTCTTATTTTTTTATTATTTCTAAAATAATTATTTTGAGTCTTTTCCTTTAAATACTTTTTATTGCCCATAACAGGATTTGCCAGTGAATAATTAGATGAATGCCTTCTATATGCATATAAGACTTTATAAATAATCGCACTCGACCCTATAAGATGACAAAAAGAAAACATAAATTTGTCAGCCGTTATTTTCAACTGTCTTGTTTTTTCTAAAAGTAATAACATATCACATACAGATTTTCTCATCATTGCTGAAGTTGTAGGTCCCCAATGCCATGTTGCAAAGCTGTATTTATCATTATCCAAAACTTTGACTTCTCCGTTCTCGTTATTGATACCTTCAGCATGTCTGTATTCTAAAAATTCTTCATATGATTTATTCTCTACTTGAATTTTATTTTCTTTTTTTCTGGGACTATCTATTGAACTTAAAGTATGAATAATATTATTTTCATCAATTTCAGCTTGCTGGCATGTTGTTAAGGCTACCGAGACTTTCATGTGTGTTTCAATATGAACAGCACAGAACTCCGGGAATAAAATATCATCACCATCTATAGCACATATAAATTGTCCTGTTGCAAGTCTTAAACCTTCAAGAAAAGAAGCTAACTGCCCAATATTTTTTTCATTTTGTATGAATTTGACAGCGAGTTCAACATTACTATTTATAAACTCTTGTATTTTCTCTCTTGTTAAATCTTTAGAAACATCATCAACAATAATAATTTCATAATTTTTATACGTTTGATTTTTTATACTCATTAAGCAATCACACACAAAGTTTTCAAAATTGTGTGTGATTACTATAAATGATACTTTTGGTAAATTTAAGAAATCTTCCATATTTATACAATAGCTTTTTCTATACGATATTTTACCTTATCTTTACCTAATACTTCAAGTATTACTCCCATATCAGCACCATGAGTTCTACCTGTTAAAGCTGCTCTAACAGTCCACATAGTAACTTTTGGCTTTATTCCTTGTTCTTTGAAGTATGCTCTGAAATCAGCTAATTGTTCATGAAGTTTTTCTTCATTGTCAAAATCATAACTATCAAGCTGTGAATCAAAGTATTTCAATATTGTTTGCGCTTGTTCCGTATCAATATTGGCTTCTTTAACACCTTCTTCATATACAATATCTTTACCAAAGAAATATGCAACATCATTTGTCAAATCAGAAAGAACTGTAATTGGTTCTCTTGTTGCTGCAATAACTTTTTCTAATTGTTCTTCGGTTAATTCAGATAAATCATATTTTGCAAGAAATGGTTTAGCTAACTTTGTTAGAGCTTTTATATCCATTTTCTTTATATATTGGCCATTCATCCAATTTAACTTGTCATATTCAAATATTGAATTAGAAGAAGAAACTTCATGAATTCTAAAATCTTGAGCTATTTCGTCTAAAGATTTAATTTCATTAGAATCAGAAGGTGACCAACCAAGTAAAGCAACAAAGTTGATTAAAGCTTCTGTTAAATAACCTTTTTCAACGAACTCAGATACGGCAGTTGCACCATGTCTTTTTGAAAGTTTACTTCTGTCAGGAGCTAAAATCATACCCAAATGACCGAATTTTGGAACTTCAGCACCTAATGCTTCATAAATAAGTATTTGTTTGAATGTATTTGATATATGGTCTTCGCCACGTATAATGTGTGATATTTTCATTAACATATCATCAATTACTACCGCAAAATTATATGTAGGAGCCCCATTTGATTTCATAATTACAAAGTCTCCGATTAGACTTGTATCCTGGTGAAGATCACCTTTAACCAAATCTTCAAAATGAATAATTGGTGAATCATGAAAAGCTTTTTGTGCTTTTGAAACAGAAAAACGAATTGCAGGTTTTCTGCCTTCTGCCCTTAATTTTTCTTTTTCTGCTTCTGTAAGGTTTTCACATTTTTTAGAATATACATATGCTTGTTTATTTTTAGTAGCTTCTTCTTTTTCTGCTTCTAATTCTTCAGGAGTACAAAAACATTCATAAGCAAATCCTTTATCCAAGAGTTCTTGAACATACTTAGGATAAATATCAAATCTTTCAGATTGAGTATATGGACCATAAGGACCGCCAACATCAGGACCTTCATCCCAATTTAAACCTAAAGCTTTTAAACTATCAAATATATTATCAATATATGCTTGACTTGTACGCTCAGCATCTGTATCTTCAATTCTTAAAACGAATTTACCGTTGTTCTTTTTTGCAAATAAATAGTTAAACAATGCAGTCCTAGCTGTACCCACATGTAAATTACCGCTTGGTGAAGGGGCAATTCTAACCCTGATTTCTTCCATCTTTTTCTCCAATCAAAACTAGTTTTTCTATAATTTATATTCTATTACAAACATAAAAATGAGATTAACTTATATCTATCAATTATTTAACATATAGACAATTTAAACTCAAAAAAGTACCATAAAAGAAAAAGGAGAATAGTTATGGCTTTATACTTATTAAAATATCCGTATCGTAAAATTTTACTACCGCTTGCGAAAAAAATGAAGTTTATAGATCCTGATATTCTTGGATATTTAGCTACATTTGTCGCTTTGGTGACAGCTTTTTGTTATTTATATGCCTCTGATAAACCTCAATTATTATTGATTTCTATCATATTAACTCTTTTTAGAATGACCTTAAACACTATTGATGGGGTTATTGCTATAGAAAGAGGAAATTTAAGGTTAAAAGGCGAAATAGTAAATGCACTACCTGACAGATACTCAGATATTTTTGTTTTAATTGGTATAGCAATGTCTCCCTTATGTAATCCATTTTTAGGAATAATTGGTATGGCATCAATGTTTTTAGTAAGTTACACAGGTATGCTATCAAAAGCCATCGGTGCTTCTTGGCAGCACCACGGTCCTTTAGGGAAAGTTGAACGTCTTATTTTTATTATGATTTTTTCAGTATTGGAATACTTACAACTTACAGGGAAAATCTCAAAAATCGGAGAATATACATATTTTGAATGGTTAATGATTTTATTTGTAGTTTTAGGACAAATTACAGTATTTAACAGACTTAAAGCCCAATTAAGGGAATGTAGAAAATTAGATTGGATAAAATATCGTAACATTAATAAGAAAGCAATTGTTATTTTTGACTCACAAACGGGAAATACAGAAAGTGTAGCGAAAGAAGCAGCAGATGCTCTTTGTTGTGAACTAGTTAATGTGAGAAATGTAAAAGATAGTGATTTATCAACTTATGACATAGTATTTTTAGCAACACCTCATTTGGGCAGAAAAATTATGACTTCTGAAATGATTAATTTCTTGGAAGATAACCATAACATAAAAAACTATGCTCTGTTAATGACATCAGGAATGCCAATAAAACGTTGGTTTTCAAATCAAAAATGTATTAAATATTTTAAAACTAAACTAAATAAAAATCCAATTGGCTCAATAAATATAAAAGGATATCACTCTATTGCAAAGACTTACAAAAACAGACCAAATGAAAATGACTTGCTTGATGCTTACTTATTCGCAGCCAAAATATATGAAAGGGTTTAATTAATGAATAAGTTTATTGAAAACGTAGAAATTTCTATTTTAAAAATTGTTGTAGATACATTAGGGCAATTAAGTAACGGTATATGTCTTGCATCTAAAGAAGGTTTTACCTCTGGTAAAATGCTTGACTATATATATAAAAATGAACCTACCGGAAAGCTTGGAATAGGAAAGTTGATTGATAAAATTTATCTTAACCACCCCGGATGGCAAGATGTTAGAACAAGAAAGCAGAATTTAGTTGCAAATTTAAAAGAAGCTGTTGATTTAACTTTACAAGCAAAAGGTTCAGCCAGAATTTGTGATGTAGCCTCAGGTCCTGCTCGTTATATTATTGAAACATTAGAAAGTTACAAAGATAAAGCTGTAACAGCAGAATTGCGTGACATTGATATAAGGTGGTTGTTAGAAGCCAAAGAAGCAGCAGAGTCTCGCGGTATTAATATTGAATACAAAACTGCAAATGCTTTAGAAGATAATGATTTTAATTTTGAAAAACAACCTGATATTATGGTTGCATCCGGTTTTTATGATTGGTTTGATGATAAAGAAATAATAAAAAAATCTATGAGTTTAATTTACAAAGCTTTACCTCAAAACGGATACTTTGTATTTTCAATACAGGCAGGTCATGTTGCATTAAGTCTTACAAATAAAATTTTCAAAGACTTTAATAATCACCAATTGAAAATGGTTACTTGGGATATGGATATTATTAATTCTATTCTTAAAGAAATCGGATTTGCTGTTATATTAACAAGATCCGATGATAAGGGACATTATCCTGTCTTATTAGCCAAGAAAGTATAACATAAAAAGGAATTATAATGGAACAAATTCTTTTAACAAATAATGTAAAACTATGCATTATTATTTTATATATTGTCTTATTTCTTATTACTCTTTATGCATACATTATGAGTAAAGTAAAAGAAAACTCATCAAATTTATTCACAAGAATGAAATCATTCTGGATAATTGTTATTCTTTTTACTATTGCTTTTATGTTTAATAAATTAACCGCAGTATTTTTTATAATGTTGATAAGTTATTTAGCTTTAAAAGAATTCTTTTCAATGATTCCTACAAGACGCTCTGACAGAAGAGTTCTGTTATGGGCTTATTTATCTATTCCTATTCAATTTTATTTTATATATACTAATTGGATTGTAATGTTCTATTTATTTATACCATTATATTTATTTATTCTAATCCCCTTAAGGATGGTAATGGTAGGAGATACGGAAGGTTTCTTGAAATCTTGCGGAATAATTCACTGGGCATTAATGACTTGTGTATATGCTATAGGTTATTTTGCAGTATATTTTTCTATACCAAATGAAATAAATCCGCAAGGCGGAGCATTAGGATTACTACTTTTCATATTGATAATAACAATATCAAATGATTTTATGCAGTATGTATTTGGGAAATCAATGGGCAAAAACAAAATCACTCCGAATGTCAGTCCTAATAAAACCTGGGAAGGTTTTATTGGTGGAGCTATTTCAACCGCTGTCCTTTCTATGTTAATAGCACCAATTTTAACACCATTGAGCATTATACAAGCAGGTATTGTTGGTCTAATTATTGCAATAGCCGGATTTTTTGGTGATATTACAATGTCTGCAATTAAACGTGATATTGGTGTAAAAGATACAGGAGCACTACTTCCCGGGCACGGCGGAATTTTGGATAGACTCGACAGTATGATTTTTACAGTACCATTATTTTTCCACTACATTGCATATACTAATAATATAGGAATTTTGCATTAAAAATGTGTAATATAAATAAAAATAATTTTATAAAATTCTTTTTTTTCCTATTTATTGTAAAACCATTTATATTATGGGCTTTAGGAATTAATGTTCGTGGAATGGAAAAACTGCCTAAAAACGGTCCGGCTATTATTGTAGCCAACCATAACAGTCATATTGATACATTAATTATAATGAGTTTATTTCCATGCAGTACTATATTAAATATACATCCTATTGCTGCAGAAGATTATTTTTGCAATACAAAATTCAAAGAATTTCTTTTTAAAACCTTAATTGGAATAATACCTATTAAACGAAAAGTTGTAAGACTTCCCAAAAGGGAAATATTTAAAGAAATAAATACTGCGTTAGAAAATAATGAAATTATTATTCTTTATCCTGAAGGAACAAGAGGAGAAGATAATAAATTAAATGATTTTAAAACCGGTATAGCCCATATTGCAGCTATGAACCCAAATGTTCCGATTATTCCATTATATATAAACGGACCTGATAAAATTCTCCCAAAAATTGACGCTATTTTGGTCCCTTTTATATCTGATATTTATATTGCTGATTCAATATATTATGATAATTCTGCAACAAAGATATTTACAGAAAAAATAAGAAATATAATTGAAGATCTTATGCTAACCCACAAAAGAAAAGAAACACTATAATTATCAAGTTTCAGTCAAAAATATATATTACATTTGCTAATATAATATGTTTAAACTAAAATATAATAATCATGATAGAAACTGAAACATTAAAAGCTCAAGAAAATGAGCAAGAAATAAAGGAATTGCCTAAAATAGAGGTAAAAGATAATAATTCACCAATATTGGGTATATTATTTTGTGCGGTTTTTGCACTGTTTTCATATTTTACTTGTAAACTTGATTTTTTTGTAAAATACAATCTTAATTCATTAACTTTTGCAATTATAATCGGGATGTTAATAGGAAATTTTTTAAACAAATTTATTCCTGAAAAATTTAAAGAAGGCATCACCTTTTCAAGTAAAAGGATTTTAAGATTTGCAATTATTTTATATGGTTTCAGGATAACATTCGGACAAATTGCACAAGTTGGTATGACTGGTTTTGTTGCCGATGTAATTATGCTAACAACTACTTATTTACTCGGATATTATATTGGTACAAGATTATTCAAACTTGATAAAGATCTTTGTATGCTAACTGCAATAGGTTCATCAGTATGCGGAGCTGCAGCTGTTTTAGGTACTGATTCAATATTAAAGGCAAAATCTCATAAGGTTTCTTTAGCAGTTGCAACGGTTGTTTTGTTTGGTACTATTTCAATGTTTTTATATCCCTTTATATATCAGCTTGGCTTTTTAGATGCTAGTGCTTTTGGTATATATATTGGTTCTTCAGTACATGAAGTTGCACAAGTTGTTGCGGCAGGTAGTGCAGTTTCTAAATCTGCAATGGATACTGCCGTTATTGTTAAACTAACAAGAGTTATGATGCTTGTTCCTTATTTATTCTTGTTAAGTATGTATTTAGCAAAAAAAGCAGGAACAAAAATGAGCAAGGTTCAAATACCTTGGTTCGCTATTTTATTTGTAGTTGCTTGCGGTATTAACTCAATCGGATTTATTCCTCAAAATGTAACAAGTGCAATTGTTGAATTTGATGTTTTCTTATTGACCCTTGCAATGTTCGCTCTTGGAGTTGAAACAAACTTTAAAAAGATTCAGGGGTTGGGTTTAAAACCAATTCTTCTTGCATTGATTATGTTTATTTGGCTGGTATTTACAGGTTTCACAGTTGCTAAGATATTATGATTTTAGTTGAAAATAAATACGATATTACCAAAATATACAATGATATGCTAACTCAGTTCCCGACAAATGAACTGAAATCTTTTGAGCAATTTGAATTTCTTAGTAAAAAAGATGAATATATAATTTATGATGCAATTGAGAACAATCAAAACATTGGTTATATAATCATTATTGATGATAAAAACTCCAAAAATATATGGATTGATTATATTGCAATATTTAAACAATTCCAGTCAAAAGGATATGGACATAAGGTTTTAGAAAAATTAAAAGAATTATACTCTCATTATAACGGTTGTTTTTTAGAAGTTGAAAAAGAAAATAATAAAAACTACAACACTATAAGAAGAGTAAATTTCTATAAATCTCAAGGGGCAATAAAACTTCCCATAGAATATTATTATCCTGATTATAAAGAAGCTTTGCCTATGGATTTATTTTATTTCCCATATCAAAATGCAAAAAATGAAAATACTTTTAATGTAATCAAAACAGTATTTAGTATATTGCATACAGATGTAAAAAATTTAAGTGAAATATATAATAAGATTAAACTTGTTGAGTAGGATTGCTATTGTCGTAATGCAAAACTATTTCACCCTTTTGCAGAGTTTTTTGCACATCAATAATTCTTTGATTAGAACTTCCGACCCAACAAAGATTATTATCTTTTAAAGCTTTAACAAATCTTCCATCAACAAGAACATCAATATATTTCATTTTGGGATGTTGTTCAAAATCTTCCCATCTAAAACCGGTATAAACCCAAACAGTTTTATCAGGATATTGTTCTTTAACTTTTCTCATTAAACGAAAAGTTTCACCACGATTAAATGGATGCAAAGGATCACCGCCGGAGAATGTAATACCTGAAATGTGCGGTTTTGCTAAAGCTTCAAAAAGTTCATTTTCTGCAGCTTCATCAAACGGAATACCACCTGTAATATCCCAAGTTATAGGATTTTGGCAGTCCTCACACTGGTGATTGCAGCCCGCAACCCACAAAACAACCCTCAACCCATCGCCATTTAGCATGTCGTCTTTTGTAATATTATGATAATTCATGATTACATACTTTTTCTATCTCTAATCTCTTCCATTTTAGCTTCGTTAAGACGAGTATCACCTTTTACTCTTGAATAAGAGAGATAACCGTTCATCCTATCGATTTTTGTTAAATTTCGGCTTCCGCATTTAGGACAAACATCCATATTCAACTCTTGGTGACCGCAATCGTCACAATATGAAAGTGATAAGTTTACTCCTTCGTAGAATCCCATATCCATTGCTCTTTCTATTAAGGTTCTAATTGCCTCTTTATTGTAAGAGATTGGATATTTAACATATTGAATTTTTCCGCCATTCATCAAATTCCAAAATCTGTTTTCCAAATCTTGTTTTTGAATTGGGCTTATATCTTCAGAAACGTGACAGTGGAAGCTGTTTGAAACATATCCTCTGTCTGATACGTTTGCTATAACACCATATTTTTCGCGGAATTGTTTTACCTGTAATCCGCAAAGATTTTCAGCAGGTGTTCCGTATAAAGCATATAAATTACCGTCTTCTTCTTTAAACTCATTTACACGCTTATTAATGTATTCCATAACTTCAATTGCAAATTGACCATCTTCAACAAGTGATTTTCCGTTATGAATTTGTTGTAATTCATTTAATGCTGTAATACCAAATGAAGCAGTGGCAGCCTTTAATAAAGGTTTAATTTTATCGTGGAAACCTAAATGACCGCCGTAGAAACCACCCTCGCAATATGCAAGAGGATTTGTTGAAGCCTTCATTTCACCAAGATAATCATAAGTTCTGATGTGCAATTTTCTGATTAATTGTAAATAGTAATCAAGTACTTCATAGAAATCTTTGCTTTCTTTTTTCGCCTTTGCATATATCATTGGTAAATGTAAACTGATAGCACCAATATTAAATCTTCCGACAAATACAGGTACATCGTTTTCATCAGCAGGTTTCATACCGCCTCTTTCAAACCAAGGGGATAAGAAAGCTCTGCAACCCATAGGTGAAATGACTTTTTTATATTTTTTATAAATACTTGCAACGTATCCTTCACCTGTTAATGAAAGCCAATCAGGGTACATTGATTTTTGTGAACATTCGATACCTGCTTCAAAAACATCTTCAAGTTCACAGCCTTTTCCGTGCAAATCTTTATCATATAAAAATACAATTTTAGGGAATAATACAGGTTTTTTGCATTCTTTCTTGCCTTGACCATTTTTTCTGGTTTCTAAAGCAATAATAGAAGCCATTTTTTCATATTCGCCTGTACCTAAACCAAGAGTAATTGTAATGAACGGATAATCACCTCTTGAAGAAGCAACAGTATTAAATTTGTATTCCCAACCTTGGAAGCCTTGTTCAAAATCAACTTTTACATCATTTAAAGCTTCTTTTCTGGCTTGTTCAAAGCTCAAGCCCATAGAAATATAACGAGAATATTGTTTTTGATATGTTTTTTCAGCATATGGGGCTAGTAGTTTATCTACTTCAGCAACTGTAAAACCGCCATATTGTTGGCTTGCAGCAGCCATAACGATATCGCCTATAACGTCAAACGCAACAGCCAAAGATTTTGGTTCATTGTACCAAAGGTTGCCCATTTCAAAACCGCCTTTAAGTACAGAAGCAACATCGAATAAACAACAGTTCATAGTATCACGTCTTGCAGACATATCATGAATGTATATGTAACCGTCACGAATAGCTTGTAAATCTTCTACTGTTAGGAAGAATTTTTTGTATAATTCTTTGTTTAACTGATTAAATATTAAAGAACGTTTAGTAGAAACTAAAGCGGAGTCGGAATTTGAATTTTCCTTATCTCCGATGTACATGATTTTTTGGCTTTCCTGATAAACTTTATCAAGCATTCTAACGAAATCTTGCTTGTAGTTTCTGTAATTTCTATAGCTTTGACCTACTTTAGAGTTAACATTTTCAAGTGCATCTTCAACAATGTTGTGCATTTCTTGAATATAAACTTCATTTTTTCCACTGTCTTTAACTTCTTTTTCAACAATAGAGCAAATTTTATCTATTTGTTCGGGGGTAAAATCAATCAACACTCGAAGAGCAGATTTTTTAACTGCATTAACCACTTTATTTATATCAAACTTTTCTTTAGTTCCATCTTTTTTAATAACAAAAAGTTCTTTTAATTCACTATTTTCCATGCCTACCCCAGCTATATTATTTGCATACCCTAAAACACGTTTAAACAACGCATTTTTAAATGATATTTTTCCCAAATCTCGAATTTGTAACAATATTATTTTACATCAAAATTGCATGCCTGTAAATAGATAAAAAACATTTTGATAATAGTTATCATTTTCAAAATATATAAAGATAATCAATTTTAAGGGCTGTTCAATAATATAATTTGATTTTAAAACTTAGAAAGTAAATTGGAATTAGGATTAATCATAATTAATTCATTTCAAAATTTTGTTCCAATTTAATAAATTCACTTTGTAAGTTATTAAAATTTTCCTTTAGTATATCAATTATGTTTTCTATATCAGTTTTATAATATGTGTCTTTTTCATAAATAAATTCATCAAGGATTTTCATAATAGTATTCATTTTGCTGATAATAAACATAATGTCACTAATTTTATCTTTAGTTTGGTTGTGAATATTCTCCATAAGTTTTCCTTTCTTGGATATTACCCAGTAGGATTATGTTAACATATCCAGTAAAAATATGTTAGAATATCCCATAAAATTTTTAAATGAGTTTTGAAAATTTTTATAAAAATTTAGGGAAAAGAATAAAACAGCTAAGAGAAGAAAGACATCTTACGCAAGAGAAACTTGCAGAATTAGCAGGCATAAGTTTAGATTATTTAGGTAAGATAGAGATAAGTATAAACAGACCCGGGTTAATTACATTGTTGAAAATAGCAAAAGCCCTTGATATTTCTATGGAAGAATTATTTAAAACATTATAATTCTGATTTTAATTTTTTTGATTTTCTCTTAATTTAAAATATGTTGAATGAGAATTGAAATGAACTTTGAAATGAGTTATAATTAATATTGAAACAGTTGAATGAAATGCAGAAATAATATAGCACCTACTGCGGTTTGGTATTCACCATTCGATGATGAGGAGCTGTTCATCCATTCAACTGTTTTTTCTGTTTTTATCATTTACAGCTCCTATAATTTCATCTTACGGAATTAAAAATGAATATGTTATAATGAATAAAGAAATTCAAGAAGATTTCAAATCAAAATATGATTTTGCAAAGGTAAATATAAATCAAAATGAATGATAAAAATGCTTTAGATTTATTAAATATGTATATAACAGCTGCTCAAATTGCCAAATCAAAAAATAAATATGAGTATCATCTTAATATGCAAGAAGCTGTTTTTATTGAGCTTTTTAAAAAAGCTTTCCCTAATATGAAAGACAATATAAATACTGCTAATATTGCTAAAAATATTTTAAACAGTTAATTTATAAATTATAGTTAAATCTTGCTAAAATTAACAACTCTACACGACCAATTGCCAAAAATGTACAGATATTCTAAAATTAGCGTATGAATTTAGCAGGCTATATAATTAAAAGAATTTTTCAAACGATACCGTTATTATTTTTGGTATCCATAATAAGTTTTTTTCTTATTCGGCTTGCTCCTGTTGACCCTTTAGCCGAGCTTAGGTTAAATCCTTCTATTACTCAAGAAACTTTAGACTACGAAGTCCAAAGATTAGGGTTAGATAAGCCTGTTATTGTTCAATATGGGTTATGGCTTAAAAGTTTTGTTAAAGGTGATATGGGCTATTGCACCACAGGTGAAAGAGTTGCCGATAAGTTAATGGAAAGAATTCCTAATACTCTTTTACTAACGGGTTTTGTAATTTTCTTTACCTGGGCGGTTGGTATACCATTGGGAATTGTTGCCGCTTTACATTGGCGAAAGCCTATTGATAGGTTGCTTACTATTTTATCTAGTATTGGTATGGCAATACCTTCATTTTTCTTTGCACTTTTGTTACTTATATTTGCAGTAAAAACAGGCTGGTTTCCTACGGGCGGGCTTACAAGTTATAATCATTCGGAAATGACAATTTGGGGCAAAATAGTTGATGTTTTGCATCATTTAGTTTTACCTGTTGTTGTTTTATTTACTATTTCTTTATCAGGTTTACAAAGGCAGATGAGGGGTAATCTGCTTGATGTTTTGCAATCTGATTATGTTAAATTTGCCCGTGCAAAAGGTTTAAGTGAAACTAAAGTTATATATAAACATGCATTGCGTAATGCAATAAACCCGATGGTTACATTATTAGGTTTTGAGTTTGCTTCTTTATTAAGCGGTGCCGCTTTAACAGAATATGTTTTTCAATACCCCGGGTTAGGTCGTTTAATTCTTGAAGCTGTTATGAAATCTGACATAAATCTTGTTATGGCTTCATTAATGATTGGTACAATAATGCTTGTTTTAGGTAATTTGATTGCCGATATTCTTTTAAAACTTGTTGACCCGAGAGTGGAGGCAGTTTAATGGCTAAGCTTCCTGATATAAACGGTTTCAAAAGTGAAAATCTTTTAAAGAGTATTCTTAAAGATAAATTTGCACGTGTTGCGTTCATTATATTATGTATTCTTTATTTATCCGTATTTTTAGCTTCTTTTATAAGTCCTTATTTTAAAGATTATTCAAACAGAAATAAATCATACTGCCCGCCATCTAAAATATACATAATTAATGAAAAAGGGAAACTATCAAAACCATATACTTATAACTATATCAGATATTTTGACAAAGAAAATTTTGACACAAAATATATAGAAGACAGAACAAAAAAATATCAAGTAAAATATTTCGCAAAAGGTGAAAAATACAAGCTTTTTGGCTTTATTCCTTTTGACAGGCATTTTTATGATGTCGAAAAAGGCGGAGAACTCTATTTGTTAGGAACGGATATTAACGGAAGAGATAATTTTTCACGTTTGCTATATGGCGGTCAAATATCGCTTACCATTGGGTTTCTTGCTTTGCTCGTTTCATTCCCGTTAGGAATGCTGTATGGCGGGTTATCAGGCTATTTGGGCGGAAAAACAGACTTTATTATGATGAGAATATCAGAAGCAATTATGTCTATACCAAGTTTTTACCTTTTAATTATATTAGCTTCGATTTTACCTGCGAATATGACAAGTGTGCAAAGGTTTACCCTTATTGTACTTATATTAGCATTAATAGGTTGGGCAGGATTCTCAAGAGTAGTAAGAGGTATGGTGCTTTCAATAAAGAAAAAAGAATTTGTAATTGCATCTGAAGCATTAGGAGCTTCAAACTTAAGAACAATAATTCATCATATTTTGCCTCAAACAATAAGCTATGTAATCATAGCAATGACATTGAGCGTACCATCTTATATATTATCGGAATCAGGTTTAAGTTTTCTTGGTTTAGGTATTCAACAACCTGATGCAAGTTGGGGAAATATGCTTAAAGAAGCTCAAGAATTCGTGAATATCATATCAAGACCTTGGCTGTTGACTCCCGGTTTCTTAATTTTTGTTGCGGTTTTATCTTTTAACGTGATTGGTGATACAATTAGAGATGTATTGGATCCAAACAGCAGAGAAAGATAAAGAATGCAAGATATATTACACTACATTCAAATTGAAAACGCAGATATTTTATTAAGAATAATTTTTTCAATCATTTTAGGTTCAATAATAGGGCTTGAAAGAGAATTAACAAATAAATCCGCAGGGTTGAGAACTCAAATAATGGTTTGCTTGGGTTCTTGCCTTTTTACAATACTTTCAATATACGGATTTTCTACCGCAGTAACCTTGTATCCATTGGGTGATC
The DNA here is from genome assembly GCA_944322615.1 of Candidatus Gastranaerophilales bacterium. Lineage (GTDB taxonomy): Bacteria > Cyanobacteriota > Vampirovibrionia > Gastranaerophilales > Gastranaerophilaceae > Avigastranaerophilus. The sequence continues at coordinate 92,663 of CALUPH010000004.1, forward strand.
CATCAAGAGTTGCAGCCCAAATTATTACCGGTATAGGTTTCATCGGCGCAGGAACTGTATTAAGACAAGGACTTACCGTTACAGGGTTAACTACCGCCTCTACATTATGGATTGTTGCAGCAATCGGTATGGCTTGTGGCTGCGGAAAGTTAAATATAGCCGTCGTTTCAACCATTCTTGCAGTTGCTATACTCGTTTTAATAAGAATGTTTGAAATGAAAATTATGCCTAAAAATTTAAAGCATATGCGTAAAATCAAAATTTCTTTCATATGCAAATATGATGAATATAATGAAGTTTATAAAAAATTAGTTGATTTATTTCCTGAAATTATTGATTATAACCATAAAACAGTTGACGAAGACGGAGATATGCTGAAAATCAATGCTAAAGTTTTTTCAACCGAGAAAAGTCCTGTTATTCATATATATAGGAAGCTTGAAGATATGAAAAATTTACAATCCGTAAGCGTTAAGGAAATTTTTGATTAAAAAATCAAAAAAAGTGATATAATCTAAATTGTTCAGGGATTAAGTATGCAAAAGACAGAAAAATTATATTCGGATATTCCTCCGACAAGGTTAAGGAACAGAAAAGAAAAATTTAGAAAAGCTCAAAATTTGCCGTTTTGGACTTGGCTCGCCGACAGAATTTTATTCAGAATGTTAAGTCATAGATTTTATGCACTTCGAATAAAAAATTTAGAAGCTTTCAATGAACGAAGAGATAAAAGATTTCCATCAATAATATATGCTCCGCATAATAACTGGTGGGATGGTATTGTTGGCTACAACTTGATGAGACGTGCTTTTAAAGTCAGAACAAGAATGATGATAGAAGAAATGAACAGATTTCCTTTGTTCGCTTTAATTGGCGCTTTTCCTGTTAATAAAGCATCTGCACAGGAAGCTATGATTTCACTTAAATATATAGTTGATGATTTAAAAGACCCGGATATGGGGTTTTGGATATTTCCTCAAGGTATTGTTAGACCGCCAAATTATAGACCGATAGAGTTCCAAACAGGTTTGGCTTATATCGCTCAAAATGTTGCAAAAAAACATGGCGGTGTGAATTTAATTCCCGTAGCTGTTAACTATACCTTTTTGCGTGAAGATAGACCTGAATGTCTTGCAGAAGTTGGTGAACCGATTGTAATAACCGCTGAAAACTGCAAATTTGACAGGCATGAATTTACAAAGAAACTTCAAACAGAATTTGAAGCCCTTTGTAATGCCCAACTTCAAACATTTTCCAAAGGTGAAGTTACCGGTTATGAATATGTTTTCCGTCAAGATTTACCTTGGAATAGAAAAATTGAGAAAAAATTAAAGAATATTGCTCTTGAAAATATTCAAGAAGAATAATTGGTAACTTTTGTAACAATTAATTAATTTTATGAAATTTCCAAAATTGAACTGAACTTTATATAAATATATCAGTTTATTTTGGATTGATTATGGAGTTATATTCTGATTTAGACTTAGATAATGATATCAAATATGTAAAAACAGCAATTAATAAATATGCGGATTTTTATAAAAAAATCGAGCAGAGTGTCCACTGTGCAAATAAAGTTTTTGCTTCAAGATTCTGCTTTATTTGCTTTCAATTCAGAAACATATTTGATAGAAGTTTGTGGCTATGATTAATTTGGGAAATATCCTATATAAGGAAGATTTCTATAATATCCTTTATAGTCTAAGCCATAGCCGACAACAAATTTGTCGTCAATTTCAAATCCGTATAAATCGGGTTCGATATCTATTTGTCTTGCACACTTTTTATTTAAAAGAGCAGTAAATACAAGTTTCTTTGGATGATGTTTTATTTTAAACAAATCTGTTAAAAATCTTGCGGTTAAACCTGTATCAATAATATCTTCAACAATTAAAACATTTTTTTCATGAAGATTTGGCAATGTTAAATCTATTGCTTGTAAGTTGTTTGTTGATTTTGACTCGTGTCCGTAACTCGATATTCTTATGAATTCCATTTGAATAGGATGCTTGAAGTGTTTAACTAAATCCGTACAAAACATAACAGAACCTTTTAAAACACAAATCACATATATTTCTTCATCAGCGGGAAATGTTTTTTCGATATTTTCAGCCAGCGTTATTAATTTTTCTTTGATTTCTTCTTCAGAAATTAGAACTTTTAGTTCTTCAATTTTCTTGTCTAATATTACCATTTTTCAGACTCTCCATTTTTAATTTATGTGTCGGCTTATCTTTTGTTCTCAATTTTTCACTAAGTCCGATTCCAACTGCCCACAAAACTTCATTTCCTTTACATAAAAGAACAATTTTGTCGCGATCATGTTCAGGGATATTTTTATTGATAAAATATTTTTTTAACTTCATTTTCCCTTGCATTCCAAAGGGTTGAATAATATCTCCGTTCCTTCTTGTTCTTATTGTGAGAGGGAAACCTATATTAGTTAAATCTACATATGCAGAATTACTTATTGCCTTTGGAAATTTGGTAACTTTTTCTGTTGTTTCTTCTATTGATATTTTATACTCTTGGGCAAGTTCATAGATTCCTGCTTTATCTATATTTATTTCTTCTTCTATCTTTTTATAATGCTCAGAATGAATGAAATATGTATATTTGTGTGAAACAAAAAGCCATTTATCGTTAGCGATGGAAAGTGTTTTTCCTGTTTTGGATTTTTGATTTTCCACTATAAAATTTATTAATTCCTGAATTTTAGAAAAACTTGGTTCTATTTCATTATTTACTAATAATTTATATACAAAATGCTGCTTGATTGCAGAATTTAAAATAAGAAAATTTTGAGTCAGCCATTTATTTCCGATTGTAATCTGATTTTCAATATTCTGCATTAATTCATTTATGATTTTATTGTTGCCTGTTGCAATATCTGCAAGCGTAATTAATGAATTTTCTATATTCGGATTAATTAACTTTATTGCAGGCATAATATTGTGTCTGATATTATTTCTTGCATATTTTGTATTGGCATTGCTTGAATCGTTATTTGGATATAATTCATTTTTTATACAATATTCTTCAATATCTTTTCTTGAAAAATTTAATATCGGACGAATAACCTTAAATCCGCCTAAGTCACGAAGTTCTCTAATCCCTTCAAGACCATTTAAACCTGTTCCTTTTATAATACGATATAAAATTGTTTCTGCATTATCGCTTTTTGTATGCGCTGTTAAAATAGCATCAGCTTCAAATTCTTCTGCACATCGTTTGAAAAAATCATAACGCATTTCTCTTGCTACAAGTTCCGATGCTTTTGTGCCTTCAGCCAATGTATCTGATATAAATGTAATATCATTTTCTTCGCAAAATGCGAGACAGCGTTCCTTTTCAGCTTCTGACTCTTTACCTCTCCAATTATGGTTTAAATGTGCAGCTACAAGCAAAAAACCATATTCTTTTGATAGTTTATTCATTATGTCTAAAAGACACATAGAGTCCCAACCGCCCGAAAAACCAACTATAAAAGTTGTTTCACAGGAAATATCCACGTATTTCTTTAATATGTTCCTGACAGTTTCTTTCATCTCTTATATTATAACAGATTTCTTTCTATTTTACCTGTCTGTTTTTATTTTATTTTCCTTATTATATTTATCAAGTTCTTTAGCACATTCAGTTAAGTCCCAATAATCATTTTTTATATCAATTGCTGTCCCGAACGGAATTGCCATTTTTTTATCGGAAATTACATATAATCTGTTTCTGAAAGTGCCGTTACCAGGATCTTGCGGTTTATCATACGAAAGCAATAATGTTTTTTGTTTATATTCTTTTGAAAATAATATACTTGTAGCAGGGAATATTCCGTGCCATATGTAACGTCTTAATTCCTTATTGTGAAATCCTGAAATTTCTTCGTGCTCTGATGGTATATAAAGTAATTCTTTATAGTTCTGCAATTCGTTTTGCATATATTCTATATTCTTGTTCCAATAATATGTATTAACCATTTGCCATCCGGTCTGAAAAATACAACAAATTAAAGCAATACATAGAAAATTTATATATCGGTTTTCATTTATCCTATCTGATACCATATCTTTTATAAGAAGAATTGCAAATAACAATGGTAAAAACCAGCAAGGAATTGTTCTTAAATGACCTTCCCACATCGGATAAATTGATGTTAAAGGTGTGTTTAGTAAATATATTAAGGCTATTGTATATATAATAACAACTAAACTTATTAATATTTTTGATATTTGTTCCTTTCTAAAGGCAATCAATATCAAGATGATAATTGTGATTATTGAAAATAAAGTATTTAATTCAAATAAATGGGGAAAATAATCTACCGCTTCCCCAAGAAAACGGATGATTTCTCCTTTTTCACCATTTGTTTTTAACATAAAGATTATGTTATATATACTTGCAACTAAAGAACCTACCCCAATTAATGTTTTTACACATTGATTCTTAAAATCTTTTTCCTGCATAACATAATGAAAATGTGCAAAGAAAATATAATACCCAGAAATGCAACATATTCATATGTACCAAACATCATTGTTAATAAAAATAATATAAAAATAATATCTGTTTTTTTATAATCTATCTTTGAACAAAGATAATTCCACAGAATAAAATGAAGTGAGAATCCGATAATAGATTCAACTACAGAAAAAATCATAAACGGGCAAATAATTGCTCCATATGTAAAAACGTTCCAAAATAGAACATCAATACGCTTTGTCCTTTTTGTAAGAATAAAATTCAATGATAAAAATATTACAGGAAGTGAAAATTGTATAAAAGAATATATTCCCATTAATACAAACTTGCTTTTAATATTAAATAGAAAATGGGCTATTATTGCAGGAAATTGCATTAAAAAAGACATCATAAATCTGGGATGTTCCATATCTAAAGACAGCTTATAACTGTTAGAAGAAAAACTATTCAATTGATCTATCATATAAAATGCACCGTCACAATACATTCCGCGCATTGTAATCGTTGCATATATGATATGGACAATTGATATTAATATAAAAACTATAAAAAGAAGTTTAAGCTGTTTATTATTTTCTGATTCTTCCATTTTAATCCTCCGAAAATATTATATACAATTTATAGTTTTGAACGCAAAATTTTTGCTAATAAAGCAATAAACAATTAGGGAATAAATTTTTTTAATACATAATTTAAACTCTAAATAAAATGAAAGGGGAATCTATGTTCTATAAAATTTTTGAGATAGAAGATTTGATTGATGATAAAGAATCAAAACGTGAAATCATTGATTTAATGGAAAATAATGGTGCTCATTTAAAATTAATTTCACTAAAAAAACATGAAGAGATAGAAGCTCATATGTCACATTGTGATGCTTGTATTTATGTAAATGATGGAGAAATAGAATTGACTTTTGATCATAATGATAATTGTACTTGTCAAGCCTGCGGATGTGAAATATCAAGCGAAGATAAAAAAGAAAGTAAGAAATATAAAATAAAAAAAGGTCAAATTTTCTTTTTTGCTAAAAATACCACACACTCTGTAAAAGCCTTAAAAGATTCTGTTTTTCTGTTAATAAAAATTTAAAAGCTGCAAATGCAGCTTTTAAATTTGAATGAAAAAAATAATTCGTTTATAATAAAAAAGTAGAGAGTTGGAATTATTATGAAACGAATTATTATACTGGTTGCTTTGTTATTTATATCTCCCTGTTTAAATGTTTATGCAGAAGAAACAACACAAAGTTGTTTTACAAATGATATACAAATACAAAAAAGAATAAGCGATATAGGTTATCGTATATTAAATGCCAATAAAATTGATGTAAGGATGATTTTTGTATATCAGGATAAAGAAAAATTTGTAAAAGTTGAGCCCGGGCTTATGAAGAGGCAAATTATAATATATGATAAAACAATGCAATTTGCTTCTTCGGATGATGAAATAGCAGCTTATTTGGCAAGAGAAATATGTAAAAGTGCAGAATCTTATGCCGGTGTATTTAAAGGTTTTGTTTCATCTGCTCAAATTAAAATGGCACCAAAAAAATATGAGTTATTTTTTGATAAAAGAGCAGTAGATTTTATGGTTATGTCAGGATATAATCCTCTTGCTTTTATAACTTTTATACATAAATCTCAACCGCAAAAAAGATATGATAAAGTTTCAAGACATAATTTGACTTCAAAACGATTAGCTTATATTTATGAATATATATATACAAAATATCCATATTTTCTTGTAAATAATAAATATTTGGATAATGAAACTTATCAACATTTTCTTTTATCTTCTATAGAAAATAGAAAGAAGTTAAATGAAAAAATAAAATCAGGTTCAAAGGAAGCAGCTAATTATGAATAAATTGCTTTGTAAACTGTTTTTTGTCTTTTTTGTTTTTCTTCTTATTGCGAGTACGACAGTAAGTGCTATAGAAGATGATGATATTACAAAAGAATTATTAAAACATGCAAATATAACTAATCCTCAAACAAATTTAAATTATAATTATGAATCATTTGAAAGAGTTCCTATAAAATTAGAAATAGTAAAACCAATCTCAACAAAGAAAGGATGCATAACAGAAGGTCAAGTTATAGATTTTATCGTAAAAGAAGATGTAATATATGACTCAAAAGTAATTATAAAAAAAGGTACAAAAGTCACTGCTAAAGTTCAAACAGCAATGGATAGAGGAATGAATGGAGTTCCTGCTACTCTAATAATTGATGATTTTAATATAGAAGGAATAGATAAAAACAAGTTAAAAGCTACTTATATAAAAAGAGGTCAAAATAGGACCCTAATTGTTTTGCCAATAAAATGGGCATTAACATTAATCCCATTTGTAGGGTATGTTTCTAACCTTATAATAGGCGGACATGCAAATATCAAAAAGAAAAATACGATAGTTTTATTTTATTACCCTAATTGGGGTAAACAATAAGATAATTGATATTGACATTAACCCTTGTTAATAAGTAAATTAATATGTTATTAAGGGAGTAAAATTGTGGACGAAATAATAAAACAAATTATCTTTAAAAATGCAGCAAAAATTGATTTGTTTCTAATAGGTAAAACTCTTATTGAAATAGTTCTTTTTATAATAATTTTAAGAATAGTAAATAAGACATTACACTTGTTTTTTGATAAACTCTTATCGAAAATTTCTGATACAGAAACAAAAAAACATTATCAAACATTAAAACAATTAGGTACATATATAATAGATGCAATTATAATATTATTTTTTGCAACTAATATTTTGGGCAATTTTGGCATTGATATGAAACCAATATTGGCAACAGCAGGTATACTTGGTGTTGCTGTAGGTTTTGGAGGAAAGAAATTTGTTGAAGATTTATTTACCGGTCTTTCAATAATTTTAACCGGTCAATTACGTGTCGGAGACTATGTTACGGTTAACAATTCAACCGGAACTGTTGAAAAAGTAACACTTACAATGATTGTTATTAGAGCATTTAATGGCGATGTTCACTATCTTAGAAATGGACAAATTGATACTATAATTAACCAGACAAAAAACTTTTCATTTCCTATATTTAATATTAGTGTTGCATATAAAACAGATGTTACACATGCAATGAAAGTTTTAAGAGAATTGGGACAGGAACTAAGACAAAACCCGACTTATTCCAGATTTGTTCTTTCCGATATTGAAGTATTAGGTTTAAATGAATTCCAAGATTCCGCTATAATAATTCAATGCAGAATAAAAACAACCCCGCAAGAACAATGGATGGTCAAACGTAAATTTAATCAAATGGTTAAAGAAAGATTTGAAAAAGAAGGAATAGAAATTCCATTCCCTCAAGTTGTAGTAAATAAAGCAGAAGGATAAATGTATGATTTTAGTCACAGGAGGCGCCGGTTACATTGGTAGTCATACAGTCCTGAATTTTCTGAATAAAGGTTATGAAATAGTTGTTATTGATAATCTTGAAAATGGTCATATTGAAACAATTAATACATTAAAGCAAATAGGGAATATTCATTTTGTCAAAGGTGATTTGAGGAATTTAGACGATGTTGAAGCTGTTTTTTCAAATTACCAAATTGATACTGTTATTCATTTTGCTGGGTTTATTCAAGTTGAAGAAAGCGTAAGAAATCCTGAGAAATACTATAAAAATAATGTATTAGCCTCAATTAATCTTTTTAATACAATGGTACAACATAATGTTCAAAAAATTGTATTCTCATCATCAGCTGCAGTATATGGAGAACCTGTTTATACGCCTATAGACGAGAAACATCCTAAAAAGCCATTAAATCCTTATGGGGAAAATAAATCTAAAGTGGAAGAAATCCTTAAAGACTATGATGCTAAATATAACTTAAAATCAATCTGTTTAAGATATTTTAATGTTGCAGGAGCTGACTCACTTTCAAGAATAGGTGAATGGCATGAACCTGAAACACATCTTATTCCAAATATATTAAAATCAATATTTGAAAAAGATAAAACATTTAAAATTTTTGGGACAGACTATGATACATTTGATGGAACCTGTATAAGAGATTATGTTAATGTTGAAGATTTAGCAGAAGCACATTATTTAGCATATTTGTATCTTAAAGATAATAAGAAATCTGAAATATTTAATCTTGGTACGGAAAATGGCAGCAGCGTAAAGGAAGTCTTTGAAACAGTCGAAGAAATAACCGGAAAAAAAATTAATGTAGAAATAAAACCAAGAAGATTAGGAGATGCTGCTATACTTTTGGCAAACTCATCAAAAGCTAAAGAAATTCTAAAATGGATACCGAAACATAATCTTGAAGATAGTATCAAAACTGCTTATTTATGGGAGAAAAATAAACATTAAAAAAAGAACCACTTAATGTGGTTCTTTTTTTATGATTTATACTCCAATAAAACTTCTTGTGTTTTCTATTTTAAGTTTCTTTAATATTGTTTTAATTATAAATAATGTTATAAAACTTGCAAACAGAACAAATAAATATCTTAAGCAAACTATTAGTGTCGCAACATAAAATTCTGTTGAGTTATTTACTGGTATTACAGGCTGTTGAGAAAAAATTTGATTAAATGCAAATACAAAATACCAGTGAATAAAGAATAATCCAAAACTGTATTTTGCTGTAACATCAAGCCAGTGATTTAATTTTTCGTGTGATTTTATTAACTCATCATAATGCTTCAAATATCCTAATACAATAACTGTTAAGAATATTTTTGAAACAGTTCCGTTAAAAAACATTCCACTATGGTTAAAATAAATATCAGCTATGGAAGTTATTATCATAAGAAAAATAAAAAAGTATCTTTTATCATAAAAAACGTCAATTCTATCTTTATATTTTGAAAGATACATTCCAAATACATACATAGATGTAAAATGTATAAATCCGCTTAAGACATATTTTAAATAGGCAATATATTTATGAAGATAATCCATATTTACAACATATGATGGTTCTATATCCATACGCGGTAAGAAAATTGTTATTAAGAACAATAAAGGTAAAAGTTTGTATAACCAATTTTTCTTTTCTAAGTACAAAAGTAAGTAACTTAGTATAAAGAAAATAACAATCATTGGAATAAACCAAGTCGGAACATTGTGAACTCTTCCTGTTGTAAGGAATACTCCTATTTGTGCTAATGGGTTTAAGCCATCAAAAGGATTACCATAAGCTAAAGGCATACAAAAGCATAGGATTATACCGGGGATTGCTGTTAAAATATAAGGTATAATTACATTTTTCCATTTTTTTTGGAGATAATTTTTATACTCAAATTTTGAAGAAAGATGTTGGAATAAAAATCCCGAAATAAATATGAAAAGAGCAGTTCCACCTGCCCATACTTCAAAAGAAATACTTTTTAATAAACTTCCGTTTGTACCTATTTGCATTGTATGACCGGCTAAAATTAAAAGAATTGCTAATCCTCTAAAAACATTGATATAGTTTAACATTTCTCTTTTGGGTTTTACTATATTTTCACTCATTATTTTTCCTCCGAACAAGACTATAATAACAACTAAAAAAAAAAATACAAATTAGCAAATTATGCTTTCATAAGTTTTTACAGAAGTAAAAAAGAGAAAGTATTTATAAAAATGAATAATATTGCAATATCTTTCGGTAAAAGAATTCCCAAAATGCAATTTCAAATACAGAAAAAAGATACTAAGGAGTATGTTCCGGCTGTTTTTTCTGAAGTTGATTGTAAAGATGAAGATGACTATAATGAAGTAAAAAATCTTGATAGAAAGTGGACATTTAGAAATCATATAGCACAAGCTATAGAAGAAAAAGATGTGGTACAAAGATTTTTTAAACAAAAAAGTAATAAATCAATATATGAAATGCATGATGAACAAGGACAACTTATAGGTATTGCTCAAACACAAACGAGAAATGGTATATGCAACATAGAATATATTGAAACAAAACCTAACAATGAATATAAATATGTAGGACAGGCAATGGTTACAGCGATAGGATGCGAAACAATTGCCAGAAATGGTTATACTTTAACTGTCCTTACTCCAATTGATGAAGCTATTCCTTTTTATACTAATGCTTGTGGGTTTAAAGTATTTGGTGATTTTTTCTTAAGAATGAATCAAAGTCAAATTTTGGAATTAATAAAAAGAACAGAACAAAAAACAAATGCTTCTATTATTGATTTGAAAGGTTGAAAATGAATATATCTTTTGGAAAAAAAATACCATTAATGCAATGTCAGATTGTAAATTCAAAAACAAATGAATTTGTTCCTGCTACTATCTTTGAATATGATTGTAATGATAAAAAAGATGCTGATGATATAAACGAAATAGACGGATATTGGATGTTTAAAAGTGAAATTTTATTCAATGCCAAAGATAAATTTCAATTACCTCAAAAATATAAAAATCTTAGAATATTTTCACTTGAAAATAATAAAGGAAAAACTATAGGTCTGATGCAATGTAAAGAAAGCGATAATCAATTTGACATAAGTCTACTGGAAAAAAGATTTCTTGATAAACACAAATATGTTGGTTCAGTATTATTGGCAACTGCTGCAAAAGAAACACTAAAATCGAAATCGAATAAATTGACGGTAAGCTTTCCGCTTCCGGAAGCAAGAGATTTTTATATAAATGGATGTGGTTTTAAAACAACATCAACAAAAATTTTGGAAATGGATCAGGAACAAATAAAAAAATTCATAAAACAAACAGAACAAAAAACAAATTCTCAACTTATTAATATACAAGGTTAATAACCCTATATCTATATATTATTTAAAAGATTATGCATATTGATAATGAAAAAATAAAAAAGCCCCAAGTACCGTTAATTGATATTTGAGACTTTTTTGTTTATAGAATAAAATTTTAATGATTATTCTTTATTATTTTGTTTATATGTATTCATAAAACCTGTATCAAAAACACCGCTTATGAAGACTTCGTCCTCAATTAGTTCTTGATAAAACGGCAGAGTTGTTTTAACTCCGGTTATAACATATTCTTTCAATGCTCTATACATTCTTCTTCTTGCTTCTTCTCTGGTTGGAGCCCAACACATTAATTTGCTTATTAAAGAATCATAATAAGGCGGAATTTTATAACCTGAATATACATGTGAATCAACTCTTACTCCAAATCCGCCGGGAGTAATGTAACCATTTATTTCTCCTGGAGCCGGTAAGAAGTTTCTGTCTGGATCCTCAGCATTTATACGACATTCTATAGCGTGTCCGTATAATTTTATGTCTTCTTGCTTGAATGATAATGGATTACCTGCAGCAATGTTTATTTGTTCTCTAACTATATCAACATTTGATATCATTTCTGTAATACCATGTTCAACCTGAAGACGTGTATTCATTTCCATAAAATAGAAATTTTTATCTTTATCAAGTAAAAACTCAATAGTACCGACACCTTCATAATTAGCAGCTTTAGCAGCTCTAACAGCAGCTTCTCCAAGCTTTCTTCTTATTTCTTCGCTTACAGCAGGAGATGGAGCTTCTTCAACTAATTTTTGATGTCTTCTTTGTATAGAACAATCTCTTTCACCCAAGTGAACAACATTTCCGAATTTATCAGCAATAACCTGAACTTCAATGTGTCTTGGATTTACTAAATATTTTTCCATATATACATCAGGATTACCAAAGAATTTCTCAGCTTCCTGACGGCAAAGTGTAATATTTTGCTCAAGCTCAGCATCGTTATTAGCAACACGCATACCTTTTCCGCCACCGCCTGCAGTTGCCTTAACTATTACGGGATATCCGAATTTTTTAGCTGCAGCTTTTGCTTCTTCGATATCTGTTATAATTCCTATACCCGGAGTAATCGGAACATTTTTCGACATCATTGTTTTTCTTGCAGTGGCTTTATCTCCCATTAATTGCATTGATTCAGGAGAAGGACCGATAAATTTTATATTATGTTCAGCGCATATTTCAGCAAAATCAGCTCTTTCAGACATAAATCCATATCCAGGATGAATCGCATCTGCACCTGAAATTAATGCTGCTGATATTATTGCCGGTATATTCAAATAACTTTTTGAGCTTTCATTTGGTCCGATACAATATGCTTCTGTAGCTAAACTAACATGTAAAGAATTTGCATCAGCTTGAGAATACACTGCAACAGTAGGAATTCCTATTTCTCTGCAAGCTCTTATGATTCTGACGGCAACTTCGCCTCTATTTGCTATTAATACTTTCTTAAACATATCCCTTATACCACTACTCTTGCTCTACATACATAATTACTTGACCATATTCTACAGGTTTGCCGTCTTCAATACAAATTTCAGCAATTTTTCCTGATACTTCGGACGTAATTTTATTCATTAATTTAATTGTTTCTATTATACAAACAGTTTGACCGGCTTTTATCTCATCTCCAACACTTACAAAAGGTTTTTCATTTGGTGATGGTTTTGAGAAGTATAGACCTATCATATTAGAAATAATCGGAACAAGATTTTTCTTTGTTTCTTGTTGTTCTATTTCTTTTTCTTCTTGTATTGAAGTTTGAACTTCAGCTTCAACAACTTTTTCTTTTATTACAGGTTTAAACCCGTTTCCTTTTATGATTAATGACTTATCTGAATCTTCCAATGTTATTTCTGTAAGTTCATTGTTTTTCATTATGTCAATTAATTTTTCAATATAATCTGTTTCAAATTCTTTCATACTATCCCTTTTAATATTAAAGACTTTATTTATTTTATCCCCTACATATTACAGAGTCAAGAAAATACACATACAACGTTAAGTAAAAACAATTTAAGTCAACTTATTATATGATGAAAGATTTACTTTTTTTTTATATAATCACTTTGTATTATAAGGAATAGAAGGCGAGAAATGCTTCCAATAGTAACTCAAGAACAATCTACATTATGTTTTGCGGAAATCTTTCAAGACGTTCATTCTTGGCGAAAGAAGATGATTCATTATATTAAAGATGAAAACCCTGAAATAAACTCAGCTATAATAGAAGCTGCTCAAAATACTGATCTTGACCCGAAGGCTGTTGCTCTCGGCGCTTATATGACATATATTCTTCTTGAAACTGCAATGAAAGAAGAGTCAGGGCAACAAGTATTTACAATTGATGAATAGTTATTACAGAAATTTAATTTTATAGTTTTGTATTTGCTCTTGTTTAATCAATTTCTTTTGGTTTTCAAGAGTATTTTTTACGGCAAAAGTCCAACCGTGTTTTGAATTAACAAAAAGAAAAAATGCTGCTTCACTTTCTATAATTCTTGAAGCATTATCAATTAATAATTCACCTTTATCTGATAATTCAAATACTGTAAAAGATAAGGGTGACGATATTGTACTGTCTATATATGCATCATATTTTACTTTACTCAATCTGGTTGTATCTTTTACTAAAGAAGAACCCTTGAATGATGTAATATGCTTATATAAGAATGTTATAATATCTTCAAGATTATTGTATTGCCTCATTTTTTACCACATAAATAAAATCTTCAACCAATTTTTCGTTCCACTGTTTTCCGGATTCACTTTTTATTATTTCAACAATTTCATCTATGTCATAGGCTTGTCTATATGGTCTATCCTGCGTCATAGCATAAAACGCATCGACTAATAAAACAATTTGTGATGTAACAGGAATTTCTATTCCTGATTTTTGACCTGGATATCCTTCTCCGTTCCAATTCTCGTGGTGACTTTCTATTATAGGAATAATATCTTGAATATTTGAAATTGGTTTTAATATTTCTCTTGCTGCAATAACAGGATGCTGTTTAATAAGATTTTTTTCTTCATCTGTTAACGGTTCTTTTTTATTAAAAATCTCTTCCGGAATCATAATATTACCAATATCATATAATAATATTGCAAGCTTTAATTTATCAATTTCATCTTTTGGCAAATCCAGTTTTTTCGCAACCATAACAGCCAATATAATCTTTGATTTAGTTGTACCTGTTTTATACATTTGATTATATGTTTGAGAAATAGTATCCACTATAGAATACAAAACATCTTTAGAGTTAACATCTTCTGATTTAATTTTTTGTAACTTTTGATTTAGTATCTTTGCCGTTTCATCGTCAACCGGAATTCGTTTTTTTGTAAGAATATCCATAAACGTTTCTACAGCAACTTTTTGCCAATTTATTTCATTTTGTTTTTGAGCTATTTGGACTTGGTTTCTTCCGTTAAGTTTTGCTTTATACATAGCCTGGTCAGCAAGTTCCATTAACTCATCTATTCTGTCTGAATGTTCTAAAAATGTAGCAACTCCAACACTTGCGGTAATACCGCCAATTGTATCTAATGCTTGATTTTCAATTGATTTTCGTATTCTTTCTGCCGCAATTGCAGCACCTTTTGAATCAACGCCCGGTAAAAGAAGATTAAATTCTTCTCCTCCTATTCTTGCCGGAATATCAATTGAACGAGCTTCTCTTTTTAATACATTCGCTATTGTTTTTATTGCTAAATCACCAAATTGATGACCATAGGTATCATTAATTTTCTTTAAATAATCTAAGTCCATAGAAATTAAAGAAAACGGTTGTTTTAATCTTAATGAACGTTCTGCTTCTTTTAAAATATTGTCTTCAAAATATCTTCGGTTGAATATTCCTGTTAACGGATCTGTAATAGCTTGTTTCTTAACTTCTTCAAATAGACCTGCAACTGTAATTGCTAATTCGATTTGATTTGCAAATAGTGCTAAGAAGTTAGTTTCTGTATCGGTTACTCCGTCTCTATCTGATGAAACAATTACACATCCGAAATCTTCTTTCCCATTATGTAGAGGAACGATTGTACAAGTTTTAGAATTCATCTCTCTCATTACATCATTAAGTTGCTCATCTGAAAAAGAGGGGAAAAACATTTTTATTATTCCCTTTAAATCAGGAGTAGAAAATATCTTTCTTTCGGAAATAGATTTTACGACAATTGAATTGCTTATATACGGCAATTTATAAGTTTCCGGTGACTCATTCATCATTTCATATAGTTTATCAATACCTTTATTTGATGAAGATGATTTAACGGAAAAATATGTATTATTATTTTCATCATATTCTATTTTTAATATGCCTGCATAATGATAATTCATATCTTCATGCAAAATGCTCACAATTTTATCAAGCATACTTGAAAGCGGTTGAGAAGAATTCATCATATCCCAAACACTATTTAAAGTAAGAATTGTTTGATTAGCTTGTTCCAATTCTTTAGTGCGGGCTGCAATTTCTTCTTCCAATGCTATGTTTTTTGCATAGACATCCGCAAAGTCCTTGCCTTTGAGGTATATGGACCCATCAATCTTATTAATTTGTCCCAGTAAATCTTTAAAACCGGAAAATATATTCACAATTATGTTCCAAGATATTTAGTTTAGTATATGTATTATATACCCTTTTTCAGATTATTGTAATACCTTTTTTACAATATTTATAATTTTTTCTGAGAAATTTTCTTGTGTACACTCATTTTTATTGGTTTTTAGGCGGCAATGTTTTTTCATACACGGCGAACATAAAGATTTTGATTGTATAGAATAATATTTATCTCCATATGGTGCTGTTCTGTTTGCACTTGTAGCAAAAAATAGTGTTATTATTTTGGGATGTGCCGTTGCCCAAGCTATATGAGCTGTGCCTGAATCAGGACTTATAACCAAATCGACATTTTTACATATGTATACAACATCTGCAATTGTTGTCATTCCTGTTAAGTTAATTATATTTTTTCCTGAAACTTTTTCTAATATTTTATTCGTAAGATTTTTATCTTTTTCGGTTGCGGTTATGATTATATTGTAAGAGTCTTTAAACGCCTTTATTACATTAACCCAGCCATCAATAGTCCAATGCTTGTTCTCCCAAGTGGTTGCAGGAGCTATTAGTATTGTTTTCTTTGAACCATCAATATTTTTTATTATATCTGTTATGTTTTCAGAGTATTCTTTACTTAAATCAGGTATCACAAATTCCGGGTTTATATCATTACAATCAAGATATTGTGCTATTTCTAAATTTCTTTTGACTACGTGATAATTTATATCAAATTGTTTTCTGTTTGTTTTAATTATTTCATTTGCAAAAAGCCAAGAAAATTCTCTGCCACCATCAAGTGCAATCTTTCTTTTTCCTCCAGATAACCCCATAATAATGGAACTCTTCAAAAGTTGTTGGGTATCAATTACAATATCATAATTTTCAGAACGTATCTTTTTTATAATTGAAAAAAATTCTTTCCAGACATTATACAAGTTCATTTTTTTCCATTTTTTACGTTCCAGAACATAAACATTATTTAAAAGCGGATTATTCAATATAAATTTTTCTGCTTTATCTTCAACAATCCAATCCAATTGAACATTCGGATATCTTTTTCTTAAAGCATTAGCTAAAGGAATAGTATGAATAGCATCCCCTAAAGCACTCAGTCTTATTATTAATATTTTTTTTATATTATTGTTTTCCAATTTCTCAACCTTTTTTACTAAGTATAGCAAAGATTACATATAAATAGCTGAATTTAATATAAAAAAAATACTATAAAAGTTTACATTAGTTTTATTTTTTTAAACTTTTTGGGGGAATGAATTTATAGAAAATTTTATTATTATTAATTTGTTAGAAAGCAATGGTTAATATCTGCATAAAAAGACAATTAGGACACTTTATATATGAATAGAAACAAAGAAAAAGAAATAAAAAATTCTATAAGAATGTGTAAGTTAAGACTACAGACAATACAACCTCATCTAACAGATGAAAAACCGATTTTAAATGAATCTTTTAACAGACTTTTAATAGAAAAAGCTATCTTAAGAGATAAATTGATGCATAAAGAACCCTCTTTCCTATCAAAATTGGCAAGAAAAATTAGGACTTATAATAAAAAAGAATTAATTTGTGACTATTTTAAATAAATAGCAGATTATAATTTCTTATATATATTTATGATTTTGAGTTTTTTTAACTTCAAATTTAAAATTATTTTTCTCTTAGAATATGTTAGCAAATGACATAAAGAAGTCACTTATAACATTAAGTAAAGAAGGCATTATTACAACTAAAATTGCAGCCCCCATACAAGGTTTGAATAAGAAACTCATTTGGAAAACATTAACCTGTGGAGCTGTTTTTGAAATGATTCCAAGAATTATATCCTGTCCTAATGTTGCAAGTAAAACAGGTGATGCAATTTGCAAACCTATATATAAAACATTTGAAGTTATTTTTACTAAATATGGCATATTTACAATTTGGTCCAAAGGAACAAATGAACTATAAACAGGAAATATTTCAAAACTTCTTATAAATGCATTAAAAGTCCAATATGCTCCGCCTATTTCTAAGAATATAATTAAACCAAGAAGGCTGAAGATTCTTCCCATAATAGAAATTTGAGAAGACGTTGTTGGATCCATAATTGTAGCTGAAGATACACCTTGCTGCATATTAATCATATCGCCGCCGCTTTCAATGGCTTTGACTATACAG
The DNA here is from genome assembly GCA_944322615.1 of Candidatus Gastranaerophilales bacterium. GTDB lineage: Bacteria > Cyanobacteriota > Vampirovibrionia > Gastranaerophilales > Gastranaerophilaceae > Avigastranaerophilus. The sequence continues at coordinate 110,669 of CALUPH010000004.1, forward strand.
TTTACGATGAATCCAATTAAAGCACCGCATAAGAAATTAATTATAACTGAATATATTATGGAGACTCCTTGAGGTGGTGTTTCCGGTCTTATTAACATAGAAAGCGTAATTGTAAAAATAAGAGCAAATCCGACTTTCGCAATCATTGGAATTTCACTTCTTTGTAAAAATGGTGCAGTTCTTATTAGACCTGCGACTCTTGCAAAAATAGGAATTCCGCCTGCAAGTATATTATTTACTTCAGGAAAAATTTTTGGAAATTCATTTATGATAAGGTCTAACATTATTTACTTGCTCTTTCATATTTTATAGGTAAGTCTATTTCTGTTAGTCCTACTTTATTATCCTGAAATTTAGGACCTGAAATAAATCTTATTTGATATGCGTCTAAATCAGTTGTTAAAACAACATCACAAACACCATCTTTGTTTGTTTCTATGAACAATTGTTTTTTTTCATTATCAACAGATGTTATAGGAGTTAAATTTACTATATCTTTATTAGAAATATTTATATTTTTTACTGAAGAATCAATATCTAAGATATACATACTGTCAGACTTCAAATTAAAAATATTTATATCATTATTAACTAATGCACATTCTCCAATTTGTGAAGATATAATAATCAACAATAATAGTACTATTTTTTTCATCTTTGATTTTCCATAATTTTCTTTCTTTCAGCAAGATTTGGAGTCGGAACATTTTTGGCTCCGTTTCTCAAAAAGTTAAATCTATCTTTTTGTGCAGTGTTTTGTGGTGCAACTGCATTGTTTAAAATATGTGACATAGGTGTCATATCTTTTTTTACATCTGTTTTCATTTCATCAATAAATGGTTTTGTATAATTGTAATAGTCAGAAGGTAAAACATAACTATCTGATTTTGGAACTACATCAAAAGCTATAACTGCTCCTTCATTAAATAAATTTGTTAGTAACTTTAAATAACCGGTTCCTAAAATGATGATTACAAGAAAAACCGTGAATATTTTTGGAGCGGCAGCTATTGTTTGCTCTTGTACCTGTGTTACCGCTTGCAAAATACCTACAATCAAACCGATAATAGCTGCCGTCAATACACAAGGCATTGCTATCATCAACATTGTTATTAATCCTTTTGCAAAATATTCTATTAATATTTCCATTTTAAATCCTTAGTTGAAACTTCCTACCAAACCGTTAACAATCAAACTCCAACCGTCAACAGCAATAAATATAAGTAACTTAAACGGCAAAGATATAATCGTAGGCGATAACATAAACATACCCAGTGCCAGTAATACGTTAGCAATTACTAAGTCTAAGACAATGAATGGTACAAAGATTATAAAACTTATTTCAAAAGCCGTCTTTAATTCACTTAGAATATATGCCGGAGCCACCTCCCATATTGTAACTTCTTCAACTGAAGCAGGGGCTTCTTTTCTTGTTAGTTGAACAAAAAAGGCTAAGTCTTTTTCTCTTGTTTGTTTTAACATAAATTCTTTCAATGGTTTTGAACCTTCACTTATTGCAAGTACAATTGAACCATTCTTTTCATATGGCTTTGAACCGACTTCATACATCTGTTGAAAAACCGGTCCCATTGTGTAGAACGTTAATATTATTGAAAGACCTACTAATACAATTGCCGGCGGTATTTGCTGTGCACCTAAGGCTTGTTTCAAAAAACCGAAAACTATTGCATATCTTAAAAAGCTTGTCATACAAACAAACATGAAAGGTAAAAACGAAAATATCGCCATTACCATCAATAATTGTAATACAGGACTTAAGTCTTTTAATATTGTATCCATTTTAACCTCTGTTTATTCTTTGTGCGAGTTTTTTCATTGTTGAAAACTCTGTAATTTTTTCGTTATTTTGATTTTCGTTTATTATATTTTCAATGTTTAAATTGTTATTTAATTTCGCAAGCATTGTAGTATTTGCCGGATCTCCTGCTATTAAAAATTTTTCTGTTCCTGCCTTTAGAACATAAACTGTTTTTGTTGCTGATAGACGAAGTGAATTTTCTACTTGTAAAAATTCTTTGTTTTGTCCTCTTGAATTAATATTAATTGATTTTTTATATACAAATAAAGCCATTACAATAAAACCAATCATTGCAAGAGTATATATGGCAAAATTAATTAAGTAACTATTCATATTTACCTCTAAATACTTTCATCTTCAATTTCAAAGTCACTATAGTCAAAGTTTTCGTTTCCGTCTGACTGTTGTGCCACTGCTTGAGCCGGTGCATTTGGCCTTACAGGTCTTCTGGATGGTGGTGCAGGTCTTTTGGCTGCACTTGCCGGCATTGGTCTTGGTGCCGGTTTTTTTGCTTCAGGTGCTGCTGCAGTAGGAGCCGCATTTTCTGTTTTGACTTCTTTTGCTTTTGCAGCTACGGGTTGTTTTGCCGCTTCTTCTTTTGTCTTCTTGACGTTATCTATTCTTACTCCATAGCGGTCATTTAATATTACAAGTTCGCCTGTCGCTACTATTTGATTTTCAACTCTTAATTTGATTTTGTTGTCATATACAGAACCAACATCAATAACAAGTCCTTCTGAAATTTGTTTTAGTTCGCCCAATGTAAGTTTTACATTATCAAATTCCGCAATGACATCTACAAGAATTGAATCCCACATATTTTGAGGTTTTACATTTGTTTCTTCTTCCATCTCATTGTCTCCATTATTATCTATACTTATTATCAATGATGGATTAGGGTTTATTCTGAATTTGATTTCATTATTGTCCCATAATACCGACATCTTATTAATATCACTGTTTTCCAGTACTATAATGTCCCCATCTTCAATTTCTTTAATATCATTTAATGCTAATTTTGTTGATCCGACACTTATTGTTAAAGCAACTATAGTTCCTTTAAAATCAGAAATGTCGAATCTTTCCGGAATTTTCTCGGGTTCGATTTTAGGCAGCATATACTCAGGGATTGTTAATATTATCTTTCCTGTATGGTTGTTTTTAAATCTTACAAAGAAAGTAAAATTATAATCTTTTGCTGCTTCTGTTATTTTTCTGTTTACTTCTGTTTTGTTAAGATAATCTTCAATATTTTTATATACAAAAACCGTAAATGATTTTATTAATCCGGCTTCTATTTCTGTAAGTTTTTTTAATTCAAATTTTGTTTCACTTGCACCTAATGAATTATCTAATAGTGAAGATACCAAGTTTGAAGAAACTCTCATCATAATTGATGATGTTTTATTTACTGGTAGTTTATTTACAAAATATTCATCTCCGTAGAAGAATATATTTTCTTTATAGGATATTCCCATAAATCTTAGTTTAAAATCTTTTTGGAAAAATTCATAAACAGATTTTTGTACTTTTGAATATATATTAGAGTAAAACCAAGAGTAATTTTCAGCCAAATTGCTCTTTAACTTTTTATCCTGATTGTTTTCTGTTTTTAAAACTGTCATTATTTACCCTAATCTTTATCCCTGTAAAATACGATATATTTTTTTATACAATGAGACATCATTTATATGTTGTATTTTTTACTGTTAAAAAATATCCCGAATTATATATATATTAAGGTTTTTAATAAAAAATTCAAATAATCTGCTTAAATCATTAATTTATATGATACGTAAATATTTAATTTTTCATATACTAAACAAATAAATATAGTAATGATTTGGGGAATTATGGTAAAAGCAAGTAATACGAAGAAAGTTAGAATTCAAGAGCAAAAGCCTGATTTAAGAATTGTTAAAGAGGTTAAGACAAAACCATATAGCGATATCGATTTAAATAATTGGAAAGACTATTCGCATATTAAAACAGATACTTGGTGGGAATTTGCTTCAAGAGATAAATCTAACGGCCATTCAAACGAATATCATGGCAATTATATTCCGCAAATTGCTCAACAATTGTATGAAAGATTTACCAAAAAAGGAGATATTGTACTTGATATGTTCTTAGGTTCAGGAACAAGTGCAATTGAAGCCTTACATATGGGTAGAAGATGTATTGGTGTTGAGTTAAAGCCTGAACAGGTGGATATTGTCAGCAATAAATTTTCGCCAAAAGAACTTGTAACTGACATAAATCTAATATGTTCAGATAGTGCAAATGAAGAAGTAAAAGAAAAAATTCAAGCAAGACTTGATGTAATGAGAAGAGATAAAGCTCAATTTTTGGTGCTTCATCCGCCATATGATGACATAATTAAGTTTTCAGATAAAAAAGAAGATCTATCTAATTGTGCAAATACAGAAGAATTTTATAATCTGTTCAAAAAAGTAGCTCAAAATGGTTATGATATGCTTGAAAAAGGCAGATTTGCCGCTTTAATAATCGGTGATAAATATGCAAATGGCGAGATAGTTCCATTAGGGGCTGATTGCGCTAATAAAATGCGAGAAATAGGCTTTAAGATGAAAGCTGTTATTGTTAAAAATATGGAAGGTAACGAAAGAGCAAAAGGTAAAACTGCTAATTTATGGAGATATCGTGCATTAAATGGCGGTTTCTATATCTTTAAACATGAGTATATATATGTCTTCCAAAAAGTTTAGAAATATAAAAAATCAAAATATATATGAATTAATTCGTGATGACGTTATTAATGCTACGAACTCAAATGACGGACAAGTTATGGTTCTTTATAAAAGTGAAAAATATCCTGATAAAATTTTTGTTCGTGAAAAATCTGAATTCTACATTAAGTTTGAAGAAATTTAATTACCATTTATGAACATATTCTTGTGGTTTATATGTTTCAATGTAGCTGAAAATATCGTTAACAGAGTTTGCTACATAGTATAAAGACTTCATTTCTTCTTTCGCAAATTTTTCTTTATAAACGATATCAAACATTTTAAGCATATAATCGTAATATCCGTCCAGATTTAAAAATATAATAGGCTTACTATGATAACCCAGTTGTTTTGCTACAAGTATTTCAAATACTTCTTCGAAAGTTCCGAATCCGCCCGGAGCACATATAAAGATATCTGCGTATTTTTCCATTGTAGCTTTTCTTTCACGCATATCTTTTGTAATCACAACTTTTGCCAAAGCAGGGTGTTTTAGTCCGAATGAAGCTATACGCTCGGGTATTACGCCTATAACTTCGGCACCGTTTTTTATTGCATTATTTGCGATAACGCCCATCATTCCTACGGTTGTTCCGCCATAGACCATGTTATATCCGTTTTGCCCGATTTTTTCTCCTAACTCCTTTGAACAAATATAAAATTTTTCATCTAAATTATTACTGGATGAACAATATACACATATAGTTTTTTTATTGTCAGAAAACATATTACCCTCTTCTTTAAAGCTAATACTTGTATTATACTCATCCAAATATTTTCTGTCATTTTATTAATAAAATTTGCTTTATTAATTCGTAATTAATTACTATTTTTTTAAATGTTTAAAAGCTTTCACAACCACTTGCGTTCTATCTTCTACTCCAAGCTTTTGAATAATACTGCTAACGTGAACTTTAACAGTATTAACGCTTACATCTAATATTTTTGATATTTCGCCGTTATTTAATCCTTCGCATATATAGTCAAGCACTTCTTTTTCTCTATCTGTAAGATTATAATCTTCGTCAAAATCATATGATTGTTTTTTTGATTCTGACGATAATGCATTCAGAACAAAATCTGAAATTTTAGGATCAAACCAAATAGCACCTTCAATTACAGATAATACTGTGTCTGCTAATCTATCCGGGTTTATGTCTTTTGAACAATAAGCGTTTGCACCTGCTTTTATTGAATCTAATACTTCTTCTTCTGAATTATGTGAGGTTAATATAATTACTTTTATTTTGTTATTTATTGTTTTTATTTCTTTTGTTGCCTCAATACCGTTCATTGAAGGCAATCCTAAATCCATTATTACAGCATCAATATTATGATTTTTTATCATATTAATTGCTTCTTCTCCTGTTGAAGCTTCATAAATTTCATTTATAAAATTTTTAGATTCAAATGCTGTCTTCAATCCAAATCTTATTAATGCATGGTCTTCTACAATTAATACGTTATACATAAATATGAATCCTTATAATACAATATCTGAATTCTGTCTAATGTAATATGAGTTAAAAATATCAATAATCTTCTTTTCTTTATGATTTAGAGACTCTTTTTTTAGTATATTTGCAAATTGATTTAAATTAATTGAAGAAAGAATTTTTCTGTCATTTTCTTTTAGTATCATTTTATATTCACTTATAAGAACATCTGTTATTAAGTCACATTGAATACTTAAAAAAGCATCAATAATTTTGCCGTCGAAATGTTTGTTCTTACCTTCTATCATAATATCTAAAGCATCTGTCATAGGCATTCTGTCACGATAATGACGAACTGATGTAATAGCATCGAAAACATCACTAACAGCAAGAATTCTTCCTCCAAACGGAATTTCTTCACCTTTTAACCCTCTAAAATAGCCGGTTCCATCGTATTTTTCGTGGTGAGATGCAGCAATTTCTGCTATCTCGGAAAATGAAGAATTCATATTTGTTTTACGTAAAATATCATATGTTATTTTTACGTGTTCTTTTATATGTTCATATTCTTCTTTTGTTAATGCACCTTTTTTTTGCAAAACGGCATCTTTTATTCCTATTTTCCCTATATCGTGCAGCATTGCCGCTTTTGATATAATTTCTGTTACATCTTTATTCAAACCAATTTGTTTAGCAATTAATTCTGAATATAGTTTAACTCTGTTTGAATGACCTAATGTAATCTTGTCACGAGCATCAATTGAAGCTGCCAATGTATCAATAAAACCTGCAAATAATTTTTGCTGCTCTTCAAGCATTTTTTGCTGAATACTGAAAAGAAGATTGTTCTCAATTGCTATACCGGCATTTGTTCCGATGGCTAAAAGTATATCTTCATCTGCATCTGTAAAATCACCATCTTTTTTATTTAACACCTGAAAAACGCCGATTATTTCAAATTTGATGTTTCTCATTGGCATACATAATAAATTGTATGTTTTATATCCTGTATGCTTATCAATTTCTTTGTTAAAACGGCTGTCATTATATGCATCTTTTATTTTTATTGTCTCACCTGTTTTGACAACATATCCGGCAAAACCTTTATCGGCTGAAAATCGTATTTCTTCACTTTCCATTCCAAGGGCAACTTTTGACCATAATTCATTTTTATCTTTGTCATATAGGAAAACAGTACATCTATCCGCATTAAGAACAAGTCTGGTTTGTTCTGCTATTGTGATTAAAAGTTTATCCAAATTGGCTTCTGCATTTACCGTTCTTGCAATTTTTGATAATGCTAACAGGAGTGTAGTATTTTGTTCTGAATCTTTATTTTTTATTTCTTTTGATTTGAACGAAGTGTCTATGCCTGAATTTGTATTTATAAAATTTTCTGATATTTCGTTTAATCTGGCATAAAGATTCTTATACCCAAAAGAATGAGCAAGATGTATTGCTTTTTCCAGATAATCGTATGCCATTTTTGTATTTTGTAATCTGATATATGTTAATGCTAATAATTCATATGCTTTAACTTTTAACATAGGGAATTCATCTATTGAGTCAGATGAATACGTTAAATAAAAAAGAGCTTCATTAAATTTATTCTCGATGAAATATATTTGTCCGAAAGCAAATTTATTAATAGCCAAAATGTTTTTTTTATTTGTACTTTCAGCTAAAAATTTTGAATCTTCAAGTAATAATAAAGATTTATAATAACCTTCTTCTTTATTTATATATTTGATTAGTCCCATTAAAGACAAGCAGACAGATACTTTTGCTATATCTTTATGAGCTAAAAATATTTTATGAGCTATTGATAAATTTTCAACAGCAGTTTTATAATTTTCTGCAACATAAGATTCAATTGCCTCTTTCAATAAGCAATCTGCATTTTCTATCGTTTCACTAAACAAACTACCATTATGCTTTTGGGGCATATACATCCTTAACAAACTTCTTGTTTCATTATACAATATATTTTATAGATTTTATACAAGAGATTAAAAAAATATGAAAAAAGTTAGTATTATTATTCCCGTTTTTAATGAAAAAAACACAATTAAATTACTTTTAGAAAAAGTACAAAATGCAAATTTTTCCGGTTTGGAAAAAGAAATAATAATGGTAGATGATTGTTCCACAGATGGAACAACAGAAATCTTAAAAGAATTAAGCAAGCAATATAAAGTATTCTTCCATGAAAAAAACCAGGGAAAAGGAGCTGCAATAAGAACAGCAATTAAAGAAGCTACAGGTGATTTTGTGGTAATCCAAGATGCAGATTTGGAATATTTACCTGATGATTATGATAAACTTTTGCCTTTTTTAATAAATGATGAGGCTGATGTTGTCTATGGTTCAAGATTTAAGAATCAAGAAAATTCAAAAAATTTTATATTAAAAAATAAAATCGCAAATAAGTTCCTGACACTGTTAACAAATATATTATACGGAGCTGAAATAACAGATATGGAAACTTGTTATAAAGCATTCAAACGAGAGTTAATTCAAAGTATTACAATAAAATCAAATCGTTTTGATTTTGAGCCTGAAATAACTGCTAAAATTATGAAAAGGAAGGCAAGATTAAAAGAAGTTCCAATTTCTTATTTTGGCAGAGGACACGATGAAGGTAAGAAAATAAACTGGAAGGATGGTATTCACGCCATTCTGACTTTAATAAAATTTCGTTTTATTGATTAGTAAATGTAAAAAAAAATTAGCAATTCTCTAAACAAAAGCAACAAAAAAATTCAGGAGATTTAAAATAATTGCTATGCGAGTAGGAATGCCTAAAGTTAATCAATATATTGCAACTTCAGTAGAAAAATTTTCTCAAAAAGGCGGAGAAAAAGTTTCTAACTATGTTAATGCGGCAGGGAAGGCTATTATTGCACCTCTTGTTATTATGCATAATCCGTTTACTAAAGAAAATGAAGATAACAGGAAATGGGCGGCAGTAAAACAGCCTGTTGAAGCGGTTATAACAATTGCCATGCAGTTAGCAAGTTTAGCGCTTTTATATAAAGGAGTTGATTCCTTAATAAAAAAAGGAAAAATAAATTTCAAATATGTTGAAAACGCTACTAAAGATATATCTAAAATACCAAAAAAAATTTTAGAAGCTTGTAATAATGATTATGATAAAGCAATAACAATGTATCGAGAACAGTATAATGAAATATTTAAAGATAGAGTTGGTGCAGTTGTTTCATCTATAGCATATTTGCCTGTGCTTGCTTTATCAAATAAAGTTTATCCTAAGATAGCTCAGAAGTTGGTAAATAAAAATGAAAACAAATCTTCTAAATAGAATTACCAATTCTGAATTGGTAAATAAACATATTAATAAAGCAATAAAAGACGATACTTTTGCGGCTAAAACTTTGGTAACTTTAAATGTTGCAAAAGACGTATTTGCTTATGGTGCAAGATTTGCTACTACAATGCAGAATAAAGAAATACCTGAAGAACAACGTCCTTTTGTTGCTTCAATGGATTTGATGTCAGGTGTTGTCACTGCAGCAATGCAGATTGGGGTTGGTTATAGTTTGGCAAACCCTAAAATACAAAATAAGATATGGGATAAGTTTTTCCAAAATTGTAAATTTGATAATATAGTGGCTGCAAAAAAAGGATTTAGTCAGATTCTGGCTTTAATTGGTTCTACAATACTTGCTGAAAGGATTTTAGTTCCATTAATAGCAACTCCTGCCGCTGAAAAATTTGAAAAAAAGTTTTTTCATCATAATACTAAAACAGAACAGCAACGTTCATTAAGTCAAATTACATTTGCAGATTTTGAAAAAGATATAGCAAATGGTATTGATGCCTAAATATATAATTTTTAATCTTTGTTTAAACTTGATTTTGCTTTTTCTATAGCTTCAATTTCAGAGAAGAAAATGCAATCTTCTCCTATTTGTGAAATGATATTATGTTCTTTCAATTGTTTTAATACATCTTGATTATCAATTACCATAAAGATTTTTATATCTTGTGATTGAAGTCTTATTATAATGTCTTCAAGCGCAAATATAGCAGAGATATCCAAAAGTGCTCCTGATGAATAGTCTAAAATTAAGTACTTAGTACCCCATAATTCCTCAAATTGTGAAACTAATTGAGTAGCTGAACCAAAGAAAAATTGACCGTCTATATGAACAATACGGATTTTATGCTTATAGGTTTTATCAATATTTTTTTCCAGTTCGATGATCTTTTCATCTTGCAATGTTTTATGGACAAGTTTTGTATTATCCGCCATTTTCTTTGCATATAAGACAGCTGCACCTGTTATACCTGCGCCTACTGCAACAATCAAATTATAGAATACAGTAAGAATGAATACTAGCCACAATACATACAAATCATCTTTAGGCGCATATCTTAATACTTTCAATAATTTCACATCAATTATGTCATAGCCTATTTTAATTAATATTGCCGCCAAAACAGGTAATGGAATTTCTGCAACAAAACCTGATAATTTAAATAAAAGAATAATTAATATGATAGGACTGATTATTGCAGAAATTTTTGTAGTTGCACCTGAATTAATTGCGGCAACTGTTCTCATTGTAGCAGCTGATCCTGGCAAAGAACCCGTCATAGCGCAAAACATATTCCCTACACCTTGACCTATCAGCATTCTTTTTAGTGATGTTTTGTTTTTTGTTAAAGAATCCGAAACTAAAACGGTTAGTAAACTTTCTGCAGAAAAAACTATTGCAAAGATTATTGCATAGTGCATATATGTAATAATATCGTGAAGATTATATTCTGGAATACTCAAACTTGGTAAAGAAACTGAAATGTGAGATATTTTTTCTACATTAAGCCCAAGTTTTATAGATATAAATGTTCCTATTACAAGTGCAATTGCTTGAGATGGAATTATTTTATTAAACTTTTTAGGGACAGCAAATACAATTAAAAGAGTTAATAATCCTAAGCAAAAGGCATCATAATTTATAGAATTAATATTTTTGAATAAAGCTGAAATGCTTGTAATAGTATTAGACATAATAGGACAGCCTATTAATGGGTTTAGTTGCATAATTATAATAATTATTCCTATGCCATTCAAAAAACCGGAAATAACAGGATACGGAATATATTTAATTACAGAAGGAAAAGCTGTAAGAGAAAGCAGAACTTGAATAACGCCTGCCAGTAATATAATCATAAGTACAGATGGAATATCAAAGTTTAAAGCGTGCATAACAGAAGCTACAACTATTGCTACAGGACCGGTTATCCCTGATATTAAAGGTGCTCTTCCTCCGATTATTGCAGAGATAAAACATAAAATAATTGCGCCCCATAACCCTGCTAAAGCACCGACTCCTGTGGCTACACCGAATGCTAATGCCTGTGGCAATGCAATAATAGAAGCATTCAAACCACCTAAAAAGTCTCCAAATAAAACTTTTAAATTATTTATTTTCATAAAAAAATATTAGCACAAGAAGTTATTTCAAAAAAGATTCGTTTTTTTAGAATTAAAATAATACTGATTTTTGTTCCCCGATGGGCTACATACAATTATTAACCTATGCTTCAAAATGATAATATGATTAGTGAAGAAGATAAATTACAAAAGTTTGGCAAAAACATAGCAAAATATAGAAAAATGAAGCATTTATCACAAAATCAGCTTGCTGAGATGCTTGATATTTCTCGTGAACATCTTGCTAAAATTGAAACGGCAAAAAGAGGAGTAAGTTTTAGTCTCCTTTTCAAGTTATGTGATACATTGGATATTTTAGAGAAAGATTTATTTGATTTTCAATAATTTATAATGTTTTTGATTTTCATAAATATAAGTAGTTATAATAAAAAGCTCTGAATTGTTTTTCAGAGCTTTTTAGATTTATAATTCAAAACTTCATAATAAATATTTATTTTTTAGTTTTTTTCGTTTTTTTGGTTTTAGTTGTGTTTGTTATTCCTGTAGAATCTTTAGATTCTGTCATTTCTGTTGTTGAATCCATAGCTTTTTCTTCCTGTAGAATGTTTTCATCAGGTTGAGCCATTTCGTTTTCTACCTTTGTTGTTGGAATGGATTGATCTAATGTTTTTTGTTCATTATTTGTAGTTGGTGCAACTGTTTCATTATTAATCTGTTGCATTTGAGCTTCTGATTCAATAGGCTGTGTTGTTTTGTTTTCTAATGTTGTAGTTGGTATTGGTTGATCTAATGTTTGGGTTTCATTATTAATTTGTTTCATTTGAGCTTCTGATTCAACCTGTTGTGTCGGTTTTTTGTCTAACGTTGTAGTTGGTATTGGTTGTTCTAATGTTTTTGTATCCATAGTTGTTGTATCAGGAGAAACTTTTTCAATTGCCTGTGTTTCTTCCATTACAGGAGATGTTGTTTCATTTTTTACAGGTGTCATTGCTTCTTCTGTATTTGCTGTTGGTGCTTGTTCTTGCATTGTTTGTTGAACTTCTGTTTCTCTTGCTGTTTCAATTAAATCAGAAAGTTCCATTCCTGCTGCAAAGCAATAATTAGCAGTGAACATACAAATTGATAAGATTGTAAATAATTTCCTCATTGTTCCTCCTTTTCGTATTATTCTTATTGTTTTCCTATTACTTATTATTAAAAAAGTAAAAAAATCTGTATACTCCTATTGGATAATTCCATATTGGTGTTTTAAATTAATAATTTTATTAATTGATTCATCTATTTTATTTTGTTTTATAGATCCTTCTTTTACTGCTTTTTCAATGTCATCTATTAAATTAATAATTTCTTTTGTTGTATCTCTGAAAATAAACATATTTACACCAGCATTTATTGCTTTAGTACAAGCTTCAATTCTTGAAAGTCCTTTTATACCGTTCATTTCCATATCATCTGTAATTATCACTCCATTAAATCCGAGTTCTTTAATTAATAGGTCAGTTATAATTTTTTTTGATACAGATGCCGGTGTCATTTCATCTTCAAGTGCGGGATATAAAACATGTGCTGCCATTATTGCGGGTATACCTATTTTAATGGCTTCTTTAAACGGTCTTATATGATTTTCTTCTAAATCTTTGATGTGTAAATCTATTATTGGCAGAGTCTTATGTGAATCTGCACTTGCAGCACCATGTCCCGGAAAGTGTTTGCCTACTGTTATAATTTTATATTTTTCATATTCCTTTATAACAACTTTGGCTGCTGCAATTACTTCATCTGGATTGTTTGAAAATGCTCTTTCTCCAATAACCGGATTATCATTATTTGTATTTACATCAAGAACCGGAGCAAAATTCATATTAATTCCGTAGCTTTTGAGTTCAAGAGCTATTTCTTTTGTTTGATTTTGTAAATAGGAAAGCCCCATTTCATATGCAGGTCTTGCACTTAGATATTTTTTCCCTTTATGGATTTTTTCCGTTCTTTCAACTCTTCCGCCTTCTTGGTCAATGCTGTAAAACATTGGTATTGTTGCATTTTTTGTAAGGTCTGAAATTAAATCTTTAAATTGTTTTTCACTTTCAATATTGTGAGAGAAAAATATAACTCCGCCGAGCCCTTGTGTAAGAAGCTCTGTAAATTGTTTATTCGAGGTATAACTTTTTCCTGTGAAACCTGTAATAAACATTTGTGATATTTTTTGTTTTAGAGTTAAGTTATTTATATCCATTTTTATCTCTTGATTTTATATATTCTGAATTCAGAAGGCTCAAGTTTATCTATCTCAATTGTTTTTATATTATCTGAATTGTAATGCTCGATAAAATCTTGTTTATCTTCTTCATATATGAATTCAGAAGCAAGAACAAAATCACCCGGAATTTCAATTTTTTTGTTTTCAATTGCATTATTTGTTTTTATTGAGTACTCCATAATTCCTTCTGAATTCTGTTTTAATATTTTTTCATTTGATGGAAGATAATTTGCCGCTATTATGAAACATTCTTTAACTGTTTCTTTTGATATCATCCAGCTTATGAATCCATTTTTATTTTGATTGATAATTTGAGCTTCACCATCAACAGTCAGCTCATTATTAATGGCTAATCTTCTTATTGCATCAAATTTATGATAAAAGTCTTCATCGTGTTCACGTATTAAAGATACTTCTTCTTGTATAGTTGCTTCAATTCCGTCTTTTGAAAAAGACTCATCACCATCAACGTACATAACAGGACGTTTTGCTAGTTTACCTCCGGGAAGAAACTTAAACTTAAACCATTTAAATAAAGCTTCTTCTTTATCCATTAAACCTAGATATCTGTTGACAGTTCTAAATTCACCATCTTGATTATTATATGTTTTTATTATGGATAAAAGAGAATTTTTTGTTACTGTAGCATTATAATCTTGAAGTTCTCGATTGTTGTTAATTACTTCAGTTGGAATTTTTTCATAATCTGTTTTTGTATCATTCCCCCAAAGCAGGTCGAAATTCATATCCTGATGATATTCTTTAAAGTAAGAGTTCCACAATCTATACTCTGCAATTGTTGCAAAGTATGGTGTTTCTTTTTTCATTATTTCGTTGATTTTTTTGAGTAAGAATCTTGGTGCTCTATAACTTATAGGTCTTAAATCTTTTTCACTCATTTCGTCAACAACGAAATCTGTATGTGATATTCTGAACCCGTCAAAGTTGTAATCTTGTTGTAATTTTTGTAATTGTTCCAAATAAAAATTAATTACAGGAAGATTATAGTCTCCGTTTTCAAGATATACAAAATAAAAAGGAGTCTGACAGTCTGATTCTGCAAACTTGGAAACATCATCACCTTTTTGATTATAATGTCTAAACATTGGGTAAGAACCACATTCTGCCATTCTTTCAAAAACGGGTATTCCGCTTGAACACCAAGCTCCGTCAGGAAGCGTCCAAAGACCTTCTTCTATTAAGGCATTAATAATCTCACCACGTTTAGTTATATCTTTATCTTTTTTTAGTTTATTAGGTTTTACACCTTCAATTTTGGCTACTATATTTGTTACTCTTTTTTGAAGCTTTTTTTGTTCTTCTTTTTTTGTCATAAAGTTTGAAAGTTCTTTACGTTTAGACTCAAGTTCTTCGGTAAATCGTTTATAAATCGGCATAAATTCCGGTGCCAAATCTACTGAACCGCTTTTAAGAGTTGTTTTATAAATGTTTCTTACAATAGTTACATCATCTTCATCAAATTCTTGTGATAATTTTATTGCTACAAAGTTTAATGCTTTTGAAATTTCTTCAGTTAAAAATTTAACATCGACCCATCTTGCAATTTCAGGGTGAACCATAACTGTTTTAGAATATCTTCCGCATTGTGGAAATACATCATATATAACAGGGTGTCCTGCCAGCTGTGCTAATGCTATAAAAGTTTGTATTTGTTCTTTAGCACTTATGCCTTTTTCTATTAAACCTTTATCAGTAAGACGTTCGCTTACTTCCTCGGTACTTGCGGATAAATAAGCATTACCAAAATCACGAGGTTGAAACGGTACAAGATATATTGTTGTTGATAATATATTATATTTGGGGTTTCCTGATGGAAGTATTACTATTTGACGAAGCCAATCAATAAATTTTGCGGGAGAAGAATCTTTTGCTCCGTCACCAAGAGCTGCAAGGTTTATAAGTTTTATATCATGCTGTTCTTGTTTTATCCAATCCGCATCAGAATATCCAAAACGTTTTACTGCACTAATTTCATTATTTGCTATTTTAAGTTTTCCGTTTGTAATGGTTGAATTTAGTTCTAATTTCTTTTCAAGGCAAAAGATAACTTCTGAACTTGTAAGTTCTTCAAGCGCTTTTGCTTGAGAATATGGAAGATATCCATATTTTTCTATTTCGTCAGATAATTCTTTTTGTCTTTTAGCAGAGATAATTTCTTTTGAGTATATTTCTTTTATTTTTGAGTATAGATTGTTAAATATTTCAGATTTATCAACCTCTTGTTTTTTGAAAAGAAAATCTAACATAATTACACCTCATACAACCTTGTAACACAATTCCCACCCCTTATTCCAATATAGTATTATTTTGTCATTAAAGCAAGGTCTCTTATAAAAAAGTAACGGTTCAATGTTATTTATCAAATTATGTAATATATAACCGCAGATTAAAAACTAACCTGCGGTGCTAAAAATATTTGGTTGAAAGATAAAATATAGATTATTCTTCAATGATTTTACATTGACCTACAGCATTTGCTGTTCTATACCAAGTTCCGAAATCTCTTTTTGCAGAGAATCTGTATTCGCCTGTTTTCCTATCAATCGTTACCCATTTATAATCCATTGTCCAAGTTTCATAAAATCTATCTTTAAATTTTATTTCAGAGTCTGTAATTTTTAATTTTAAAACTTTTCTGGGGTCATCATTTATTTTCCCGTACAATTTTACTAAATTTGGGCTGTATATTTTACCATCTTTAAAGTAATAATAATCAGTTATATCAATATAATCATCAATGGAGCCTCTAACTCTTTTTGCGTTGCATTCAAGTTTTACACCATCTTCTACTGAATAAATAACATCTTTTTTTGGTTCTGCAGCAGAAACAAATGTTGATAAAATACAAAACGAAAATACTGTAAGTATAAGTAAAATCTTTTTCATATAAGCTCCTTTTTCTTCAAAGCTTATTATAAATTTAAGTATAGTGCAACATTTAAGTGCAGATTTATTGTAAAACTAATTCTTATATTTGAGAATAGTACTAATTTAACTGCAAGTTAGAAAACATATGTTTTAACGAAATAGAAAAAGGGAATATAAACTAAATATTACTTTTTAATAAACAGGAAAAATTAATGACTGACGTAAATAAAGAAAAAATAAATAATAAAAACTGGTGTGGAAAAATGTTACATTTAAAACAGAATTACATTCGGAAAATTGTCTTATTGATTTTTATTGTATGTATTTTTACTAGTGGTTGTAAAATGCAAACTAAAGTAAATTCAAATGCTGAACATAAGAATAAAGAGTCTGCAATAACAATAGAAAATATAAATACTAAAGAAATGAAAATTTCGACACCGGAAGAATGTAGACAAAAAGGATTGCATTATATAGGGGAAATGACAAAACCAAGAGTTTCTCACACAGTAGTAAAATTAAACAATGGAGAAGTATTGATTACAGGTGGAATTGATGAAAATACAGCTGAAATTTTCAATCCATTAACAAATAAATTTAATAAATTAGCTTCTAAACCAAAATATTCAAGACACTTGAACTCTATAATATTGGATCAAAATAATATATTATTATCTGGTGAAAATCTAGAAATTTATAATATTAAAAATAAAAAATTTAAAGTTCCTTTTAATAATATTGATTTTGAGAAAAAAATGGTGCATTTTTCAGAGAATATAGATAATCATCTCATCCAATGTGTACCCAGTCTAACAGAAGAAACTATTTGTAGTATTCGTAATTTGAAAAGTTTTAGAAAAAAAACTATAAAATATAAATTTGAAAGGCCTAAAAATTATTATGAAGGTGGAAATTTAGGATTATTATATATAGGTAAAGATAAAATTTTATGCTATGAAAAATTATTTAATGAGATGACAGGTGTTAATAAAAGAAAAGATTTATTTATATCTGTGTATGATATTCCTCAAAATAAGTTTATAAATTCAAATATAATTGAAAAAATAGGCAGAATTTATGAAATATCTAGTCCACTTCTTATTGATAATGATAATATCTTATTCATTAGCGGAATAGAAAAAATAATACAAAACCCAATTGATGAATATATTCCATTTCATGACAACAATATAAAACTAAGATATACAAAATCTCACATTTATAATATTAGTAAAAACAAAGTTATAAAAAAAATAGATTTATTGTATTCTAATGTTTTATTTCCTATAAGAGCAATCAAATTATCAAATGGAAATATACTAATTATTGAAAAAACAACAATTCGTCAATTTTTTAATATAAAAAATAAAGAATATGAAAAAATACAAAATGAATGTGAATTAGATTCTATACATTTTAATCTATTTAATTTAAATGACAATCAAATATTAATAACTGGTGGAATTACTACTAATACCAATGAAAAAGTATCATCAGCATGGATTTATACATATTAAACAAAAATAAGTCTGTAGGTTGGGTTTGACTGCTTTTTCCAAAATCTTTGATTTTTTGAAAAATGTCTGGTTTCCCATAACCCAACAGAAAAAATATGATAATAATGAAAAATGTTTTAACTAAATAAAAAAGTGGAATATAAACTAAATATTACTTTTTAATAAACAGGAAAAATTAATGACTGACGAAAATAAAGAAAAAATAAATAATAAAAACTGGTGTGGAAAAATGTTACATTTAAAACAGAATTACATTCGAAAAATTGTCTTATTGATTTTTATTGTATGTATTTTTACTTGTGGTTGTAAAATGCAAACTAATGCAAGTTCAAAGGCTGAACAAAAAAATAAGGAGTCTGAAATTACAATGGAAAATATAAATACTGATAAAATGAAAATTTCAACACCAGAAGAATGTAAGCAAAAGGGGTTGCATTATATTGGAAAGATGATAGAACCAAGAGTCAACCATTTGTCTTATGTCTTAAATAGAAATAAACTAATTTTAATTGGCGGCTATATTTTATACTCTTTTCCTTCCAAATCAAATTCAGATGGTAGTTATTATAAACAAATTGAATCAATAGAAATAATCAATATTGATAATTTAAAAGAACACTATTTAATTAATGTTGAAAATCTTTGTAATATTAATAGTATTTTTAAAATTAATGATAATCAAGTTTTTCTTGCTGGAAAAAATCTATATTTATTAGATTTAGAAAAAAAAGAATGTAATTTATTAGATGAAAATATAAATATTTTAAAAATATTTAGCCTAAAAAATGACTTAATATACTATATTACAACAAATCTTACTCAAATTAATTCTTACAATATAAAAACTAAAGAAAGAACTAACTTTGTTTATAATACAATGAATCAGAATCATCGTGATAATAGACCAAATTTTGAAGTTATTGAGCTAGTTCATGATTCAAAATATATATTATATCCATTACATTATACTTTTGAAAAACCACCTATTGTTATTATAGATAGAAATGATTTTTCGTACAAAAAAATAAATATTTCATATGAATATGATAAGCAAAAAGCATTTATTTATAATGATCAAAATATTATTTATTTAACTTGTAAAACTGTAGGAAACAATACAGATGTAGAAATTAGAGTATTTGATATAAAAAATAATATTTTTTCTTTAAAGAAAAGATATAAATTAGAAGGTATATCTTCTGAAAATATATCTTTTATACAGTTAAATGATAGAAAGATAGTATTTGTTGAAAATTATAAAATTTCTAACATTTTAGATGTAAAATCTTTTGAACTTAAAAATAGTTCTCAAATATACAAATTCAATTATCTATCGGATTTTATAAGTTCGTCTAATAACATGTTATTTATCACAGGTGGATTAAACAAAACTAATCAAAGTCAGACTGAGGCAATAAGCAATGATATATGGAAACTTATATATTAGAAAAGGAGTGATTTATTATGGGTTTAAATACTAGGACAAAGAATTTAAATACATATACACAAAATAATGATTTTGAAACATTATATAGTCTGTAGGTTGGGTTTGACTGCTTTTTCCAAAATCTTTGATTTTTTGAAAAATGTCTGGTTTCCCATAACCCAACAGAAAAAATATGATAATAATGAAAAATGTTTTAACTAAATAAAAAAGTGGAATATAAACTAAATATTACTTTTTAATAAACAGGAAAAATTAATGACTGACGAAAATAAAGAAAAAATAAATAATAAAAGCTCTTTGAGAAAATTGTTGGGTTTAAAACAAATTTGCGTGTTTTTTATAATATTTGTTCTTTTTCTTTGTTTTAGCCATATAAATAAACCTATAGAATATAAAGTAAGTAATTATAAAATAAAAGTTTTTCCTTCTCAAATAATTTTAAATAGAGATAACTATCAATATAGTATTTTAAAAAATGAAAATATTTTAATTACCGGTGGTTTTACAAATGGTCAAAATATTCCTCAAAATACAACAGAAATTATCGATATAAATAAAAATATTCATAAAGAAGGTCCACTTATGAATATTCCGCATGTAAATCACAGACAATTCAATTTAAAATCCGGTGATATTGTGATTGCCGATTTAAACGGATTTGAAACATTTGATTACAACAATAATAAATTTTACATGTGGGAAGGGGAATCTTTAAAAAAAATTTTAAATGTTAATGATGATGATTTTATTACAGGCATTTCATATGTATTATTACCTGATGAAAATATTTTGATAACAGGTGGATATGTTGAGAAAGAAAAAAGATACTTAAATACTGCATTTATAGCTGATACAAAAAATAAAACAATAAAACAAATATCAAATATGCCAATTCCTAAAATGAATCATATTTCGCAAGTTGTAGATGAAAATGTTTATATTTTAGGTGGATATAATAATTTAACAAAAGAAAATAAAGGTAAAATATTAATATTTGATTATAAAAAAGAAAAATTCTTTATTACTGAAACTGATTTTTATTCATATACACATATGATTTGTTTTTTAGCAAAAGATAAAGATCTTTGCATAGATTACCATAGGCAGTTCTGTGATAATCCATATATGCCTTTATCTTATCCAATACCACAAGAAGAAAAAAAATATTTTATTTTGAACTTAAAAGAAGGAATTGTTAATAGTTTTAACTATCCGTTTAGAGGTTTAAGAGTATATGAAGGAATGGAGAATATAATTGGTTTTGCAATAAACAATGAAGATTTATTTATAGTCGGCAATGACTGCAACAAATATAAATTCATAATATATTCATTTACAGAAAATAAATTTTACGAAACAAAAATACCATTTAAATTGTACGGGAAACTAATAAAAATCTCTGAAAATAAAGCAATAATACATAGTAATAATAATTCTATTTATAAATTAACGTTGGAACAGAACATTTAGTCTGTAGGTTGGGTTTGACTGCTTTTTCCAAAATCTTTGATTTTTTGAAAAATGTCTGGTTTCCCATAACCCAACAATATGTAAGGGCAATTTTTTGCACCCAACTTAATTGTGCTCGGACTTCGTTCATAATTTCTTGTAGACCTTGTAACAAAATTCACAACGAAATTACAATATTGTATTATTCTGATATCCAATTAAGGTTTCTATAAAAAATATATGATTTTTGAATTATAGAAAAGATTAATCTAAAGGTTTAGAAAAATATATAAACCATTTGATTGATGTAGCCGAATGAGAAAATCTTTAAAATGATTTTTAAAGGGTAGTATAGTCGTTGGAGATTTAATGAAAACAGGGAAAAGATTAAATATATTAAATAAATGTACTTTATTGATTTCAATGCTCATATTTTCTTCATTGGGTTCTTTAGCTGCAGAAAGCTATTTATCAGGAATTGATATTCAGCAAAAAACAGATGGTGAGTATAAAGTTGTATTAAAGGTTGATAAAAAATCTCAAATAAAGAAGTCAATAGATAACGACGGGAATTTAACTTTGGTAATGAATTCTACTTTGCCATCCGAGTCTATGGATATTGTCTATGACAATGCCGTAGATTTAAAAAACGTTATTGTTCAAAAGAAAAATGATAATAATACTTTAATTTTATTGCAGGCAGATAATATTCAAAATGCACAAATATATACAAAAGAATTATCAACAGGTCTTGTAAAACAATTGGATAATAAAACAAATATATTTGGCGATTTGTTCTTTGTTGCTGATAAAAAAGCATTAACAAGTTCAATTGTAGGTATGATATTCTTGTTCTTTATGATGTTATTATCAAGACCAAAAGAAAAAAGATACACTGAAGCTAATGCTAAAAAATATACAAATGTTAAAAAGCATATTAATGCAAATACATTAAGAAATAAAAATCTTGTACAATCACAATATGTTCCATCAATAAATTATAAAGTTAACGGCAGTTTTAATTCTTTGAATCATCATATTAGCACACCTAAAGACTTAAATGTTAATAATCATTATCAAAACTATGAAGATGAAGAGATAAGAAAAGTAGGTTAATATAAGTTTAAACTATTGCATTAATTTGATTAAAATATTAATATATTTTTATGCAACAAATAGATGAGTAGTTAAAATTTTATGCAAGTAATTAGAGCAACTGAATTATTTCAAAGTATAAGAAACATTGATAATAATGAGTTTGAAAAATCAAGTAAAATAAATTTAGATTTTTCAAATATAGAATCTATCGACTTAAAAGCAATAACAATGCTTTTAAATATACAAAAAGTTGCACTTTTAAATAACAAATCTATTTCAATAAGTAATGTAAGTCCAAAAGTAAGCAGAATATTGGATGTAACAGGTTTAAATAAAACATTTGCAAATGTTGCAACAAATCCTATCGCTAGAAAGTAGTATATAGATGTCTTCACAATTTTTTGTAGTTGCAACTCCTATTGGAAATCTAAAAGATATTACGTTAAGAGCAATAGAAGTTTTAAATGATGTTGATTATATAGCTTGTGAAGATACTCGAGTAACAAGAATCTTAGCGGATAAATACGGGTTTAGTGCAAAATTATTTGATTGTCATAAGTTTAATGAAAAAGAACGAAGTGAAAAAATAATAAACTTGCTTGAAGAAGGAAAAAATGTAGCATTGGTATCAGATGCCGGAACTCCAGGGATTTCAGACCCCGGAAGTGTTCTTATAAGTTCTTTAATAGAAAGGGGAATAAAAATAACCTCCTTGCCCGGAGCATGTGCTGTAACAACTTTTTTGAGTATGATTCCCCGTAAAAACGAAGAATATGCCTTTATAGGATTTATTCCAAGAAATAAGAAGCAACAAATAGAAATTCTTAATAAATACCGCTATACGAATTGTGTTTTTTATGAATCGCCAAACAGATTAATGGAAACACTTGAAAATATTAAAGAAGAATATGGACCAAATGCTCTTGTTGCTGTGGGCAGGGAACTCACAAAAGTTTTTGAAGAGATAAAAATAAATTCAGTAGAAGAAATAATATCTTATTTTCAAAAAAATCCGTTAAAAGGTGAAATTGTCGCAATGCTTTTTGCAAAAGAAACTTCTGATGTAAGTGAAGATGAATTAAAACAAAAAATAAAAATTTTAAAAGAAGAAGGTTTTTCTCCAAAAGACATCTCAAGAATTATTTCAAAGTTATATGGCGAAAATAAGAATAAAGTATATAAAATGGTTATATAGAAATACTTTTTCTGTATGAAACATGTGGATTTTTTTGTATATTAAAATCAAAAATGCTATAATTTCTTATTATATCTAATTTATAGGGGAAAATATGCTTCAAGAAGCAACAAAAATTTTAAACTCAGCATTTCATAACAGTTTTATAAAAAGATTGAGTCTTTATTTGCATGACTGTGTAAGAGAAGAAGTTCAAAGTTCGACATTTAGAAATCTAAAACAAGATAAAGAAAATAAATGGATTTTCTTAGAAACAGAAAAAATGAATAAAGAAAACGCATCTATTTTAGATGGCGAACAACTTTTTACAAATTATCCCCAACCTTTAAAGTTAGATGGTTCAGATTCATATTTAACCGAGTTAATGCTTTTAAGTGAAAACAGTCAAAAAGATAAGTATTTAATATACGGTTATTTATTTTTAGTTGGAAAAAATGCAAAAACAAAAAGAAAAAATGAGTTTTTGACCCCGTTATTATATTCTACTTGTAAATTGGAAAGAGTAGGAATGAGTATTGAATGTTCAATACAAGAAGAGGGTTTATCATTAAATACGGCGGCATTAACAAGCTTGATGAATTTATCAGGTGAAGAAGATGAAATAGATAATATGTTGGACGGCTTGTTAGGTGTTGTACCAAAGCTTCCTTTAAAAGAAGAAGATTTAAACGTATTTTTAACAACTTTAAAATCATTGATTCCCGATTTGGAATTTGAATTAAGTGAAGAAGAAAATCTTGAAAACAATGTACAAGATTTAGCAGAAGAATTTTATGAAGAAAAACAAATAAACTATGAAAATCTTCAAGAAGTTTTGGATGAAGCAGAAAATGACAAACCGAAACCAAAATTAAAAGCCGATAAAGTTGTTCTAACAAATAAGAGTGCAATAATATTGACAAAAAGACCATTGGTAACTGCTGGTGTATTGTATGAATTAATGCAAATAGCAGAAAAACCTTCAGGAATAATAAGAGAAACAGCATTAAATGTAGTTAATGAAGAATACTTGCAAGGCAAAGGTAAAATGGCATCAAAGCCTATAAAGGAAAATACATTAAAGGATTTTGTTGCAGTAACTCCTTTATCTTTGAGCGATTCACAAGAAGATGTAATAAAAAATCTTGAAGATAATACGATTTTATCTGTATATGGTCCACCGGGAACTGGAAAATCACAAACGATAGTAAATTTAATATGTCATTTAGTCTCTAACGGAAAAACAGTATTGGTTGCATCAAGAATGGATAAAGCAACAGATGTTGTAGCAAACAGATTAAATGATTTTGGTGCACCTTATTTAGCATTAAGAGCAGGAAGACCAAATTATCAAAAACAACTTTCTTTTGATTTACAGGACTTAATTTCTAATAAAGTTGATTTGGATACTGATTTTGAAAACTCAATATTAGTAGATGTTGAGGATATGCAAAAGTTAGTAATGACAATCAGAGATAAAGAAAATAAGTGCGAAGAAATTATAAAACTGGAAGAACAATGGCAAAAACTTATAAAAGAACGAGATGAAAAAGAAAAACAACTCGGTAAATTGCAGTTTTTAACTTCAAAATTAACAATGCAAGAAGTTGATAATATAGATAGTGCAATAAAAAATCTTGAAAAAAATACGGAGAAACAAGGCTTTTTTGCCGATTTTACGATTAAATTTGCAAATCATCAATTAAAGAAAATCATTCAAAATAAAGATTTTAAGCCTGATTTTGAAAATCTTGAACGCATAAAGATGGAGCTTGATGTTGCAAGATTATCAACAAAAGCAAGATATGTAGAAACTCAAATATATAAAATAGGAAATATTCATCAACTTTTAGAAGAAATAAAAATGCTAAAAAGAAAGCAAAAAACTTTAGCTGTTGAAATTCTAAAAGGAAAAAGAAGAAATTCGTTAAAAGGATTACTTCGTGATCAGGTAAAAAGACAAAGATTAATAGTGCATACAAAAGCACTGGTTACAAGAAAGAAAAATCTTCAAAACAGACTTCTTGAAGATGAAGATTTTAAACCATTGTTGGAAGCATTCCCTTGTTGGTGTGTAACAAGTTATGCCGTTTCAAATTCTCTGCCTTTAAAGCCTGGGTTATTTGATGTTGCAATTATAGATGAAGCATCACAATGCGATATTGCAAGTTGTGTACCTATATTATTCAGATGTAAAAAAGCTGTTATTGTAGGTGATGATAAGCAGTTGCCGCATTTGTCTTTCTTGGAAAAATCAAAGGAACAATCATTTTTAAGTCAATATGAAATACCGGATAAATATCAATTAATGTGGAGATTTAGAACAAACTCTATGTTTGATTTGGCTAATTATTATTCGACCAAACCGGTATTATTGGATGAACACTTTAGAAGTTATGGACCGATAATAGACTTTAGTAATAAAGAATTTTATGGTGACAGAATAAGAATAATGTCTAAATCAGGACAAAAAGATGTTCTTGAATATATAGAAGTACCGGAAGGCAAAGTTGATTCTGACATGACAAGAAATATGCCGGAAGTTGAAGCAATAATGCAAAGATTACAAGAAATTATTCAAGAAGATGACAGAAATAAAGATCCTGAACATGAACCTGTGACGATAGGAATTATATCTCCATTTAGAGGGCAGGTAGAATTAATAAAGAAAGCACTTTCTCAATTGTATCCTGATACATTATTGAGAAAACATAAAATCGAAGTAGGAACAGCGCATACATTCCAAGGGGATGAGCGTGATATAATAATGCTTTCTTGGGCAGTTGCAAATAACAGCTTTAATCAGAGTTTGACTTTTTTACAAATACCAAATTTGTTCAATGTTGCAATAACACGTGCAAGAAAGAAACAAATAGTATTTTTGTCAAAAGATTCTAAAACACTTCCTCAAGGTTTATTAAAAGATTACATTGAATATGTTCAAGCATATGTAACACGAAATAAATTAAAAGATGAATTAAAAATAGATGAAAATATCTATAAAAATTCATTTGAAAAAGAAGTTTCTCAAGTATTGAGGGACGAAGGTTTTGAAGTAACAGCAGGACAGACTGTAGCGGGTTTGAGTGCTGATTTAATGGTTAAAGACCCGACAGGTAAATGTATAATAATAGAATGTGACGGTTTGGAAGATAATATAAAAACAAATAAAACTCAAATTAAGAAACAAACATTAATGGAACGCTCAGGCATGATAGTTGAAAGAATATCATATAGAGAATGGTATACAAGCAAGCAAGGATGCATTGAAAGAGTAAAAAATATATTTACTGAGGTT
Source organism: Candidatus Gastranaerophilales bacterium (assembly GCA_944322615.1). Classification (GTDB taxonomy): domain Bacteria; phylum Cyanobacteriota; class Vampirovibrionia; order Gastranaerophilales; family Gastranaerophilaceae; genus Avigastranaerophilus. The sequence continues at coordinate 137,225 of CALUPH010000004.1, forward strand.
TTATAATTTCATAAAACGAAGAAAATAAGTATATTATTCTTAGATAAATATTTTTGTAATAACAATAAAATAAAGTATACATTAATAGCTTCAATTGCAACATTCTTGCCTGTTGTTTTAGCATTGTTGCTTATAATTGTATTAACTATTATAGATTTATTTGTTTAAGATATATTTCACTTTGTAATTGTTTACGATACCATATTGTATGGTATGAAAAGATTAATTATATTTTTGTTATATATAATGCTATTTGTTTCAAGTGCTAATGCAATTGAAGAAGCTGATTTTATTGATTCCCAAAGTGATTTGCATAAAATTTCACTTGAAGAAGCTATAAATATGGCTCTTGAAGGAAATATAGAACTTCAAGAACAAAGAAAAAATTTAGGCATTTCAAAATATACGGTTGAGAAAGCAAATGCATTAAAAAATCCGCAGTTTCAATCTAATGTTCTAATGGGACCAATAGCTAGGGGAAACTCAAGCCAAATAGGTTTAATGCTTCCAATAGAAATAAATAAAAGAGGCGAAAGAAAACAAGCTGCCTTGGCACAACTTGATTATACCGATAATAAAATTAAAGATTATGAATTCAAACTTAAATTAAGAGTAAGAACAGCTTATTTTGATTTATTAGTTGCAAAATCAGAATTGAGAATTCTGCAAGAAAGAAAAGAATTGCTGGAAGAATTATTGGAAATAACAAAGCAAAAACACAGCTCTGATACAAATTATGAAATTGATGTTCTTCAAGCAGATATGAGACTAAAGAAAATTTTGGTTCAAATAAACAGAATAAAAGCAAATATAAGGACTGCACAATATAATTTTAATAAAACATTAAATTTAGAAAATAACCCGTCTTTATATGATTCAAAAGAGGATTCTGTTTTTGGTCAGGAATTTTTTACAAAATTAGAACTGCCTCCATATGAAGACTTAGAAAAGGTTGCATTTAATAACAGATATGACATAAAAATGTCAGAATCTAAAATAAAGAAAGCTAAGAGAGAATTATCAGTGGCAACAAAACAAAGAATCCCCGATGTATATTTGGCGGGTGGATATGCCTTTGCGCAAGATGGTACATCAGGTGCATATGTTGGTGCTGGGATAGATATTCCTTCATTATATCTATATACCCCTGAAATAGAGAGTGCAAAACTTGAATTGGATAAGACTCAATTAGAATATAATTCAATAATAAATATTACAAAAAATATTATTCATACAAACTATGATAAATTTGTAATGGCACAAGAAAATGTTGAACATTATAAAGATATACTTGAAGAATCAAATAAAATATTGAATTTATCAAAAATACAATACAAAAAAGGTCAAACATCATTAACAAATTTGATTATAGTCGAACATTCGCATCAGGAATTACTAAAGGAATTTCTGGACGCAATGAAAGAATATTATAATGCATATATGTCACTAATTAAAGAACTTGGTTTGGATAATTTAACAATAGATATTGATCTTTAATTTAATAGAAGCAATTATTTTGTAGGGTTTTATATTTTGTGTATAATAAATGCGTATGTGCTTTATTGAAAGGTCAAAAATGAAAAAGATGAATTTAGTGTCAGGCATGCGCTCAACTGGTAAACTTCATTTGGGTCATTATATGGGAGTTCTGACAAATTGGGTTAAACTGCAGGAAGAATATAATTGTTTTTATTTTGTTGCAGACTGGCATGCATTAACAACTAAATTTGATAAAACAGAAAATCTTAAACAGGATAAATTAGATGTTGTTTTAGATTGGTTGGCTTGCGGGCTTGATCCAAACAAATCAACAATATATTTTCAATCAAAAGTATTACAAATTGCAGAGCTTCATATATTATTAAGTATGATTACACCAAATAACTGGGTAGAACGTGATCCTACGTTGAAAGATATGGTAAAAGCGTTGAGAAATAAAGATGGAGAAAACAGTGAAAATGCTCCGCAATTAAGCTATGGATTATTGGGATATCCCGTATTAATGTCAGCAGACATAATGGCAATGAATGGAGCAATAGTACCGGTAGGTGTTGATCAATTGGCACATTTGGAAATAACAAGAGATATTGCAAGAAGATTTAATAATATATATAAGACGGAATTATTTAATGAGCCAAAACCTAAATTGACACAAATACCATTACTGTTAGGAGTGGATGGTCAAAAAATGGGTAAATCATTTAATAATGATATTAAGATATCAGATGATGAAACGACGACTTCAAAGAAAATAATGCAGTGTATAACAGATAGAAGCCGTGTAAGAAAAGATGATTTGGGTCATCCTGATAAATGTGAGGTCGCATTTAAATATTATCAGGCATTCGCATCAGAAGAGATTGTTTCTCAGGTTGAATGTGAATGTAAATTGGGACAAAGAGGTTGTGCTGATTGTAAAAGACAATTAGGGGCAATAATTAATGAAAAATTCGCTCCTATAAGAGAAAAAAGAGCAGAATATCAAAAAGACACAAACAAAGTATATGATATTATAAATGAAGGTAATAAAAAAGCTGCATTGGAAGCAGAGAAAACAATGCAAAAAGTTAGAGAAGCCATAAATATATAAGGTATAAAAAGTGAGTAAAATAAAGGTTTTAACAATATTTGGTACACGTCCTGAAGCGATAAAGATGGCTCCATTGGTAAAAGAAATAGAAAAGAATTCTGACACATTGGAAAGCATAGTATGTGTGACAGCACAGCACAGGCAAATTTTGGATCAGGTACTTGAATTGTTTGAAATCAAACCTGATTATGATTTGGATATTATGAAAGATAATCAGAATTTATGGTCTTTAACCAGCGATGTTCTTCTAAAAACTAAAGAAGTAATAGAAACGGTTAAACCTGATGTTGTATTGGTGCATGGTGATACAACAACATCAATGGCCGCAGCACTATCAGCTTTTTATGCAAAAGTTCCGGTTGGACATGTAGAAGCAGGTTTGAGAACATTTAATAAGTATTATCCGTTTCCTGAAGAAATAAACAGAGTATTTGCCGATGCTGTATGCACATATCATTTTGCTCCGACAGATGAGTCTTGTGAAAATTTGAAAAAGTCTCAAATACCATCGGAACATATATATAAAACAGGAAATACAGTAATAGATGCACTTATTTATACTGTTGAAAATCATAAAGAAGAAGTAAAAGGACTAAAATTAAACCCTGATTTAAAGACGATTTTATTAACATCTCATCGTCGAGAAAATTTTGGAGAACCAATTCGAGAAATTTGTAATGCTATTTTAGAACTTGTAAAGAATAACAAAGATATAGAGGTTGTTTATCCTGTTCATCCAAACCCAAATGTGAGAAAGCCGGTATATGAATTATTAGGTGAAAAAGAAAGAATTCACCTGATAGACCCATTGGAATATGCGCAATTCTGTAATTTAATGAAGAAAGCACATATAATTTTAACCGATTCAGGTGGAGTGCAAGAGGAAGCTCCTTCATTAGGTAAGCCCGTATTAGTACTAAGAGATACAACGGAACGTCCCGAAGCAGTAAAATATGGAACGGTAAAGCTCGTAGGTGCAAATAAGGATAAAATAATATCAATGGTAGAAAAACTATTGAAAGATGATAGTGAATATAAAAAAATGTCTGAATCTATAAACCCATATGGAGATGGACATGCTTGTAAGAGAATTGTAGACGTTTTAAAAACAATAAAATAAATGTTTTAATGTCATATTTTAGTGGAATATATCATTTATGTACAAAATTACAAAAAAAATATATAAAGAAAAGATTCCACAAAAAGTTTTAAGTCTATTTTCATCCAAAGAAAAAGTTAAATGGATAGTTAAAGATTATTTTGATTTTAGCAGTCTGATATATTTTATTGTTGTTCTTTGGGTAAATATAGAAATAGTTTTTCCCGTTTTGTATCAAGATTATCAAATTTTATTTTGTGGTTTGAATTTTGAAAAAGGATTATATTCTTTTATTTCATATAATTTAATTGTCTTTTTTATGTTTTTTCTATTATTACAAGTTGTAGAGTATTATTTTTTTACAAAGATAATAATAACAAATAAGAAGTTGTATATTAATAGATTTTGTCATGTCATAGCAATAGATAAAGATAATATAGATCCGTTTTCTATTATAAAAATAAATTTATATATTCCGTTTTATAGTTTAATAAAGACAATTGATGGAAAAGTATATTTTTTTCCATCTGTTTCATTAAGTAATGATATATATAAAGGGTTAAATGAGAACGATATAGTAAAAAGGAACCTTCTAGAAGCAAAAATTAAAGAACGAATTAAATTAGAAAAAGAGAAAAAAAGTAAAACCATATTTGGATTTAGTTGCCAAGTTTATAAAAAAATGGCTTCTTTTCCAATAGTAGGAAATTTTATAATTTTTTTTACTTGTTTAGTACCATTAATATTTATATTCTATTTTATAAGTTTATGTGAATATGAATTCAATCAAATTTCTTTACCTGCCAAATTATTTAAATACAATGTAATACATAAAAGTTTAAAAGCATTTGATTCCCAAAATTTTCAAGATTGTAAAATAGCTGTCTTGTTGAGGGAAAAGCTATATGAGAATTATCAGATTGTATACAATTCTTTTGATGATAAAAAGTATAATTCAATTGCTTCATTTTATTTGGTTGTTGACGAATTCAATTATTATAATGGTAAACAAAAAAGAAATTATAAAAACATAAAAGATAAAGATAAAGCATTAGAAAATTATATACGTCAAGAATCAATAATTCTTAGCGAAATTTCGAAAATTTTGAAAGAATATTCTTATAAAGATGAGTACTATGAAGCAAATATTCAAACTTCTTTAAACTGGAGAAAAGTTTTTCCTAAAGATATTGAATATTCGGTTCCTGATCGTTTAACCTTCTATTTGATTCTTGCTAATTTCTATATTAAAAACAATAGTAATTTGATAAATGTAGAAGAATATAAAAGTATATTGAATTCTTATGATGAAATATTGAAGCAAGAGAAAGATAAAGACAGCATAATGTATAGGAGTATTAAAGAAAAAAGAAAAGCACCATATTATAATTATCTTTTAAATACTTTTTGGGGGGCATATTCATATGCAATACTAAATAGTGAGATAGAGAATAATGAAGAAAATTTTTGTAAGAATATCGAAATATTTAATAAATTTTCGAAAGTATATGTCTATAGTGATAAATATAAAACAATGATGAAAAATATAAAAAAAGAATGTAATTATGAAATTAATAATAATTACGAAGAAGCTGTCAATAAGCCAAAAGAATATAAAAATCATTTTAGAGAAGTGCATTAAAAAACTCGCATTTACAAAGCTTAACATTTAAAAAAATACATGTTGAAAAGAAAATATGTTTAAATTACATTAATAAATGTGGTTGATACCACAAACACAAAAGCTGATACATTATATAACAAATAATAACAAGCTAAAGTGTGGTCACCTAATGGTTTTGAATGGTGATTTTAAAAATTCCAAAAAAACCTCAAAGAAAAAATAAAAAATAAGTTGACAAAGTAGATTGAGGTGATAGGATGGAAGATGTCGCTGAGAGGCGATGAGTGAAAG
>CALUPH010000005.1 GCA_944322615.1 Candidatus Gastranaerophilales bacterium
AATAGGAATTGAACCAATAATTTACTACGTAAATTAGGGTTCGCCCCTCTCGAAAAACGATACTCAATCGTTTTTCTAAGGTTCGCTTCCCCCTTAAAACAATACAAAGTATTCTATGTCATTTATTCTTTTACGAAACAAAAGAAAAACAACATTTTATCTGATTTTGAACTGAATAATAGACCCTAGAAAACAAAAAACGGAGAAGGTGGGATTCGAACCCACGGTGCAGATTACTCCACACAACACCTTAGCAGGGTGCCGCCTTAAACCTACTCGGCCACTTCTCCAAAGCGATATAACAATATTATCAAAAGATATTATTTAATTCAAGTATTAAAAATCCTTAATTTTTAATATTTTAATGACAAAATTTATTTTTTTTGTTTTTAATCCATATTGTTAAGAGGGAACTAAATTGAAAATACTTGCAAATTATAATTTTAAACCAAAGTTTGGATATGATAAACAATTAAATGAAGAACTAAAGCAGTCTTTATCTTCTTATCCGGATAGACAATGGGCTCAAACACTTTCATCTATGAATTCTTATTGTAATAAATTAGAAAATAATTTAATCAAAGAATCAAAAAAAACAGAAAAATCTGATTCTAAATTTCAAGATTATTTAGATATTTTCCTTTCATGTAAGCAATTGTTAGCAGGTTTTGTTTCTATTACATTTGAAGGTTTAAACTATGCTGATAGAGAATTTACTCATTATCATGATGAATTCCTTAAAAATGGTTCTAAAGACAATGACTGGAGAAAAGATGCTTGTGAAAATTTAAAAGATTGGCTTTCTCCGGAGTTGTTCAAAAAACTAAAAGATAAAAAGGCTCAAGATATCTCTGATACTGCTAGCCAAAATGCAGAAATTGCTGCTCAAACTGATAATAATATGCCTGTAACTGACTCTTCTCAAGTTTCAAGTGTTACAGAAACTATTTTATCTAAATTATCACCTAAATCATTTTTAGAAGAATTTAAGGCAGATTCTTTATCTCCAAAAGGCTTTGGGGATGTTGCAGGCATGTACGAATTAAAAAGAGATTTGAATGAAGGTATAATTGAATTTATTCAGAATCCTGAGCAGGCTAAACTTGATTTTGAAGAGTATGGGAAAACTGTTCCTAATACTATTCTTTTATATGGTCCTCCAGGTTGCGGAAAAACATATATAACTCAAGCTCTTGCTTCAGAAATTGATGTTCCTTTATATTTATTAAATATAAGCAAAGCCGGTTCTCATTATATAAATATGACATCAAAAAATTTAAAAGCTGCTTTTGATGAAGCAATTGCTATTGCTCAAAAAACAGATAGACCTTGTCTTCTATTTATGGATGAAATTGATTCCTTGGGTTTTGATAGAAATTCAAGAATGGAACCTGATGATTTGAAACAAGTTTCAACTATGTTACAAGCTATTGATTCTGCAAAAAAATCTAATGTTATTATAATTGGTGCTACAAATAAATTTAATTTATTAGACCCTGCTATAAGACGTAGATTTGATTCAAAAGTTTTTGTAGATGTTCCTGATATGGATTCAAGAAAAGATTTATTAATAAAGAATTTGTCATCTTTGAAAAAAGGCCAAGCATTGTTGTCTTCTCAAGATGATATTGAAACAATTGCAAAGAAATTAGACGGATTTTCTAATAGTTCAATATGTATTATCTCTAAACAAGCTGCACTAAATGCAATGAGAAGAGATAGAGCTGATATTTCTGTTGAGGATTTTATAAAAGCAATTGAAACAACTTCAGAAGAAAAGCCTGATAGAAATCTATATAAGTCTGATTCTTCTAAAACAAAAAGAAGAATAGGATTTGGTTCTTAATATTGATTATTAATTTAAACTAAAACTATACTTGAAGGTGTTTCTTTATTGATAACATACTTCCTCCTGCACTGAAGAATATAGCCATTATAAATAAGCAGAATACAACAACATTCATTGCAAACTCTGATGGCTGTACATTTAAGAAAGTATGAAGTTTCAAAAGCCAATTTTGTACTGTATTTAATGGTATTAAAGAAATTATTGCACCAAGAAATCCATATATTGCTCCTTGTAGAATTAATGGAATTTTAATATACCAATTACTTACACCCATTAATCTCATGATTTCAATTTCTTCTTTTTTAGATTGAATTACAAGTTGAATTGTGCAGTTGATTATTATTATAGTTAACATTGCAACTGCAATAAGAACTAAGACTGTAACCGTATTGAAAACATTTGTAATTGTTTGTAATTTTTTTGCAATTTCTTGAGCATATGACATATTCTCAATACCCGAGACTTTTTTCATGTTGTCACATACATTAGTAATATTGGATGGGTCATCAACTGTAACATGCAAAGTATCCGGCAGTGGATTCTCCATTCCGCTTACATCTATGTCTTTATTCATTTCTTCCCAAGCTTGTTCTTTTGTTATTATTGTTATTTTCTTTACGTGTTCAATTTCTCTTAATCTTGATGACATATATACCGGATCAACGTTTGGTTTTAAATATACTGAAATCTCAAATGCATCACCAAGTTTGTCTACAAAAGAACTCAAAGAAAAACTTGTTCTGAAAAGTGCTCCAAAAATAGTTAAAATTGCAGCCATTGCTGCTACTATTGCTATATTTATTAATCCTGTTCGTTTTATCCCGTATATTGTTTCCATTGCAATTCTGTACATTATTCTTACAGATGACAAATGGCGCTGAGGAATATGTTTCTTTACTGTTTCTTTTATTATTTTTTTTCTGTTATTCATATGTACCTGCCTGGACATCTCTAATGATGTGACCTTGATCCATTGTTATTACTCTTTTTCTAAAATAATCAACAATATCTCTATCATGTGTAGAAACAATTACAGTTATTCCTTTTTCATTAATTTGCTCTAATATTTGCATAATTTCCATTGAATTTTTTGGATCAAGATTCCCAGTCGGCTCGTCCGCGATTAACAATGGAGGACCATTTACTATTGCTCTTGCGATACTTACTCTTTGTTGCTCACCGCCTGATAGTTCACAAGGCTTTGCATTCATTTTATTTAATAGTCCTACAACTTTTAGTGCACCTGTTACTCTGTCTTGTATTTCTTTTGAACGCATGCCAAGTGTTCTTATAACAAGTGCTATGTTATCATATACGCTTATGTTCTGTAATAATTTATAATCTTGAAAAACAATCCCCATGCATCTTCTTATATTTGGAACTCTGTCATTTGGAAGTTTTGCTATATTAATATTCCCAATCATTACAGTTCCGGATGTCGGAATCTCTTCTCGATATAATAGTTTCATTAATGTCGATTTTCCTGCACCTGATGAACCAGTCAAAAATACAAATTCACTCGACATAATATCAAGATTTATATTTTGAAGTGCATAATTATTTTTATATTTTTTATATACGTTTCTTAACTGTATCATTTAATTAGTCCTGTTATTTTTTGTGCTAATTTTTCGGCATTTAGTCCATAAAAGGCCATTAATTCTTTTGCAGTTCCGCTTTGTCCAAATTCATCATTTGTACCAATTCTGGTTACTTTTGTCGGGTATTTTTCACTTAAAAGCTCACATATTGCGCTTCCCAAACCGCCTATTATGGAATGATTTTCTATTGTTATTACTCTGTTTGTTTTCTTGGCTGAATTTATTATTGTTTCATTATCTAATGGTTTTACTACTGGTACATTTATAATTTCAGCATCTATACCCTTTTCTGATAATATTTTAGCACAATCAATTGTTTCAACCAATGTTTCCCCGTTTGTTATTAGGGTAATATCCTTTCCTTCTTTTATTATATTTGCTTTTTTATAATCGAATTTGTAATTTGAATCAAATATATCAGGAAGATTTGAACGTGATATTCTTATATATACAGGACCATTGAATTCAGCTGCAAATTTTATAGCTTGTCTTGTCTCTTCTGCATCAGCAGGAACAATAACCGTCATATTTGGGATGCTTCTCATTAATGAAATATCTTCAAGTGCTTGGTGACTTGCACCATCTTCTCCAACTGTTATTCCTCCGTGGGTTGCTGCTATTTTTACATTTAAGTTTGAATAGCATATGGTATTTCTTACTTGCTCCCAAGCTCTACCTGATGCAAACATCGCAAAGGTTGATACAAATGGAATTTTCCCCGTACAAGATAGTCCTGCTGCTGTTGTTATTAAATCTTGTTCAGAAATACCAACATTAAAAAATCTTTCAGGGAATTCTTTTGCAAATAATTTTGTTTGAGTTGAACTGGATAAATCTGCATCTAAAACAACAATATCTTTGTTTACTTTCCCCAGTTCTACTAAAGTTTTTCCGTACTCACTTCTTACTGATTTATATTCTCTGTTCATATAAAAAATCCCTAATTTAATTCATCAAGTGCTTTTTGTAATTCTTCATCGTTTGGTGCTTTACCGTGCCAACCCGCATTGTTTTCCATAAAGGAAACACCTTTACCTTTTATTGTATTTGCAATTATAGCGCATGGTTTTGAACTGTTTTTTGCTTTTATTATTGCATTGTATATTTCTAGTATATTATGGCCATCTATTTCTATTGTATCCCAACCAAAGGCTTCAAATTTTGCTTTTACGTTGCCGACTGATTTTACTTTTTCTGTAGAACCGTCTATTTGAAGTTTATTTCTGTCTACAAATGCAATGATGTTGTCGAGATTGTTGTGTGCAGCATTCATTACTGCTTCCCAAACACTTCCTTCTTCTATTTCTCCATCACCCATATAAACATATACTTTGCTGTCTATTTTATCCAGCTTCAGCCCAAGAGCCATACCGCATCCAATTGATAAACCTTGACCTAATGAACCTGTAGAAATTTCTATTCCCTTTAGAACTTTACAACAAGGATGTCCTTGTAATTTTGAACCGAATTTTCTGAATGTTAATAGTTCTTCTTCTTTAAAGTATCCGCAATGAGCCATAATCGAATATAATGCGGCAGAAGCGTGTCCTTTTGATAAAATAAATCTGTCTCTGTTTTTGTATTCCGGATTTAATTCGCATTCAGGATAGTGTTTCATACATTTTGTAAATAGAACATTTAATATATCAATACAGGATAATGAACCGCCTGGATGTCCTGATTGAGCATTATGTATCATCATTAGAATGTTTTTTCTTAGTTTTTTAGATACTTCTTCTATGTCTTTTATTTCCAATTCAGAAATTTGATCTATCATAAATTTTTCCTTTAACACAAATTAACCATTTTTTTTAGCTGCTTCTATTATAACTTTAAAAAGAAACATAGGCAAAGTTTTGTATATTCTTTTTATTCGTTCAGGTTGTTTTATTGCTCTGTATAACCATTCGCAGCCCATTATTCTAAAAAATTCAGGTGCTCTTTCTATTTCCCCTGACCATACGTCAAAAGAACCGCCTACTCCAATAAATATTGCTTCGGGCATTTTTTTTCTGCATTTTGTTATAAATATTTCTTGCTTAGGAGCACCCAGTGCTACTAATACTAATTTGGGTTCTGATTCTGCTAATGAATCAATTATTTCATCTTCTTTCGAGGATGAAAAATAACCATTTTTATAATAGCTTATGTTTATTCCTTGAAATTCTGATTTTAACCTTCTTACAGTAGTTTGTATAACATTTTCTTTTGCTCCAATAAGAGCTATCGGGTAGTTAAAAATTTCACAAGAGGCTATTAGTTCATGTGCTAAATCAATTCCTGGGATTTGTTCTTGTTTTATTCCTTGTAATTTTAGTGCCAGTTTTATTCCTGAACCATCAGGTACAACCATATCTGCATTTTTCAATATGGATGAGAAAACTTTACTTTTATCTGCAAGTTCTATCATTTCGGGATTTATTGTGACAATTTGCATCCCCTTTTTTTCTTTTATACTTTCGAGTATAACTTTTACTGCATCATCAAATGTCAGTAAATCTACTTCATATCCCAATACTTTATGTGTTTTTCTTTCCATAAAATCAATTCTATCATATAGAAATAAAATTGTTAAAATATTACAATTTTATTTCGTCATTTAATTTCTCTTTTAGTTCATTTGCCGAATCTTCGTAGCCTATTCTGCCCATCAGAGCATATGTATAATTCTTTGATTGTTCAACACCAGGTTGATTGAATGCATCTATATTGTATAAAGCTCCTGTTATTGCGGTTTGAACCTCAAACATATATAATAGCTGACCAAGATAATACGGTGTTACCTTTGGTATTGTTATTGTTACATTCGGTCTTTTATAGTCTATTAATGAAGCCATTGTTGAATCTGCTTCCGCATGGAATAATTGATTCATTGTTTTTCCGCCCAGGTAACTAATACCTGTATATTCAAATATATTTGGTATTTCTAGCGTTGTATCAAATTCTTTTACTCTTAAAAAGTTAATAATCTTATCGTTTGGTCCTTCGTTATACAATTGTATTTGAGAGTGTTGGTCTGTTACTCCTATTGCTTTAACAGGTGTTTGTCCTGTATTAACGATATTATTATTTTTATCTCGCTCTTTTCCTAAAGATTCTGCCCATAATTGACAATACCAGTCTGCTACAAATCTTAATCTGTTTGAGTATGGCATCATTACAGATATTTTTTTGCCTCGTTTTACATCCATTAGGTAATGAATTAAGGCATTTTGAGCTGCTATATTATAATTTATATCTGTATTTTTTAAGGCTAAATCCATATCTTTTATGCCTTGAGTAATTTCTTCTATATTTATTCCTACTAAAGCAAATGGTAATAGCCCTACAGCTGAAAATACAGAGAATCTTCCTTCTACATCATCAGGAATATAAAATGTTTTATAGCCTTCTTGGTCTGATAGTTGTTTTAATATTCCGATATTCTTATCGGTTGTTGCTATAACATTCTTTCTATAATCATCTCCAAGTTCTTTTTCCATTAAGTCTTTTAGCACCATATATTGAGCCATTACTTCTGCTGTTGAACCTGATTTTGTTACTACGTTTACTAAAGTTTTCTTTAAATCAAGAATTTTTAATAGAGAATTCATTTGGTCTGGATCAATATTGTCTAAAAAGAAAATGCGAGGATAATTATTTCTTTGTTCTTTTGTTAAAAAATTCCAATATGGAGGTAAAAGTGCTTCACATACAGCTTTACCGCCAAGTGCTGAACCTCCTAAGCCTAGAATTAATACATTATCAAAACGGTTTTCTACCATTGCTGCAAATTCACGGACATACCAGCTTGTTTCTTCGTTATATCCCAAATTCATCCATTGCAATTTTTGTCCGGGTTTATCTTTATTTGAATTTAAGTCAGCTATTATTCTGTGTATTGTATCTTTATAACTGTTGAATTCTTCTTCTATATTTAATCCGTTTTCTGCCCCAATAACTTCTTGTTTTACATTACGATAGTTAAATTCTATCATTTTACCTCGCTTAATTTCATTATGTTCGGTTTGTGCACTAAAAAGAACCACATAATATTGTACATGCTTACAATATATTTTAAAGTGATTTTAAAGTTATATGTTACATATTTTTTACTTTTGATGTTACAATTCATATATGAATGAATTAAGATTTTTAGAAATTATAAATAAAACTTTGGATTCGTCCTCTTTTTTAGGTGATGATTGTGCTTATTTGGATGATTTTGATATTTTTGTTACTCAGGATACTTTAGTTGAAGATGTTCATTTCTCTTTATATACAATCAGTCCTTATCTGTTGGGAAGAAAGGCTGTTAGTGTAAATTTAAGTGATTTGGCTGCTGCTTTGTCTATTCCTAAATTTATTTTAGTATCTTTATCATTACCGAAAAATACAAAGGATTCTTTTGTTTCAGAATTGTATAGAGGAATTAATGACGTTTGCGGTGAATTCGGAGTTAAAGTTGTAGGCGGTGATATTACAGGTAGTGATAAAGTTGTTATATCTATCTGTGCTATTGGTAAGAAAACATCATTATTCTTATCTTCAAGATCTAAGGCAAAAAAAGATGATTATATTCTTGTAACGGGACAATTTGGTAATAGCTCCGCAGGTTTTTATGCTCTTTCTAATTTCTTGCAAGTTTCAGACAAACTTATTAATTCTCATCTTAATCCAACTCCAAGAATAAATGAAGCTTTAAAATTAGCTTCTTTAATTGATAATGATATTGCTGTGATGGATTGTTCAGATGGTTTAATTGATGCTTTGTATAAAATTTCTATAGCAAGTATGCATAATCTTAAAATTGATATTAATTCAGTTCCTGTAAGTGATAATTTAAAAGAATTTTGTTCTTTTAATTCTTTAGATTATAAAAACTTTGTAAAATGGGGCGGTGAAGACTATGAACTTTTGCTTTGTGTTCCTGAAAAAACTTTCTTAAAGTTAGATAAGAATATTTTTACTTTAATAGGCAGAGTTCAAAATAAAGATAATAACCCTTCTGTTATTGTTAAAGATAATTCTTCTTCAGAAAAAATTACAAAAGACGTTTTTGAGAAAAACAGTTTTAATCATTTTTAAGTTATTTATGTAAATAAAAATAAAGTTTATTTATTTTATGCGCAAAAAATTATTTGTTTGTTTTTGTACCTAGTGTGTAGATAAATGGATTTTTTCTATGAATATTCTAGCCCAAAAACTTTCTCAACAATCTTTGCCTCAATATATTTATAATCCTGGTCAATATGGTTTAAGTCCTAATAATTCAAATGTCAAAGTTCAAAATAATAAAGCTAAAACCTCTATATTTTATATAAATGACATACATGGTCAGGTGCCCAAGATGCAAAGATTAGTTTCTGCTTCACATCATGCAGGAATGAATGCTGCGAAAAATGGTGCTGATATATTAAAAGTTTGTGCCGGTGATACATTCATAGGATCTGATGAGAAACGAAACCTTGCAGCTGCAAGGTTTTTAGATACAGCAGGTATCCATGCTCAAACATTAGGTAATCACGAGTTTGATATAACTGCTTCTATTTGCGGAAATTTATTAAAGGATTCAAAGGTAAAAACTTTAGGTATGAATTTAAATTTCCCAAATGATTCTTCTCCTTTAGCACAAAACGTTTTGAAATCTACAATTGTTGAAGGTGATAGTGGTGAAAAATACGGATTGATTGGTGTTCAACCTTCAGATTTAGCTTCAAGGATTAAGAAAAAAGAAATTCTTGAAGGAATTACTACCGATGATAAAGAACAGACAATGCGTGAATTGCAAGAAGAAGTTAATAAGTTAAAACAACAAGGTATAAATAAAATTATATTATTGTCTCATGAGGGTAATGCTGTTGAACGTGAAATTGCTCAAAAAGTAAGTGGTATTGATGTTATTATTGGCGGTCACTCTCACGATTTGATTGAAGGTGTTACGCAAGGTGAAAATTTGTTATATTCGCCAATAGGTGAACCTGTTGTTATTACTCAAGCTGGTAGAGATGGTAACCATTATGGCGTTCTAAATTTAGAATTCAATGATGATGGTCAAATTACTTATGTTCAAAATAACATTATGGATACAAATATTCATAACCCGAATATGGTTATGACAAAGACTATTGATTCTATTTTGGGTAAATCTCCTGAAATAGGAAATTTAAATCATGTTGACCCAATTCCGAAAAATAATCTTTTAGAAGAAAACCCATGGGCTGACTTTGTTGCTGATGCCATAAGAACAAATCTCGATGCGGATATAGTTTTAATTAACTCAGCTAATTTTAGAGGAAGTGTTGATCACGGTGTTGTAACAGAACGTGATATTACAAGTATTTTCCCGTTTAATAATAAATTGTTCAAAGTTAAATTAAATGAAGAAGATTTAGTTGATGCAATAAAACAATGTGGAAAATCATTAACTGCTAAAAATTCTAAACCTGGAATTATGCAAGTTTCTGGTCTTACTTATTCATTAGATGCTCAAGGTAATTTGACATCTTTATACTATATTGATAAACAAGGTAATAAAAAACAAATAGATATTAATCATCCTGATGAAGATAAAATTTACACAGCTGTTTATGATGAGTTTTTAGTTGGCGGTGGTGATGATCTTGAAATGTTAGAACGTGATGATGATGAAATTATTGAACGTTATTCATTTGATAAAGATAAAGTTACTATTGATTATATTAAATCTTTATCTCAGCCGTTTGATGTCCGTAAAGACGGAAGAATTCAAATAACTCAGTAGATTTATTATCTTTATAAATATTTAATTTGACCTTTTTTTGCTTATTTTTTAAAATTATATATGTATTTGTGGAATTCACATGTTATAGATAGTATATTTTGGAGCAAAAAGATGAAAACTCATAATGTTGCAGTTATTGGTTGTGGTATTTGGGGTAAGAATGTTGTAAGAAATTTTTATAATCTTAATGCATTACATACAGTATGTGATTTGGATGAAGAGAATAGAAAGAATTTAAAAATTCAATATCCTGATGTTAATATAATCGCGGATTCTAATGAAGTATTTAATAATCCGGAAATAAATGCAGTTGCGGTTGTTACACCAAGCCATACACATTATAAAATTGTAAAAAAAGCGATTGAATCAGGTAAACATGTATATGTAGAAAAACCGATTTCAACAGTTTCTGCAGAGGCTAAAGCTTTGACTGATTTAGCTGATGCTAATAATATGGTTTTGATGGTCGGACATTTATTAATGTATCACCCTGCAGTAAACAGATTAAAAATGCTTATTAATGAAGGTGCATTGGGTGAAATTAGATATGTTCAAAGTGACAGATTGAATATTAATCATTTTAAAAATGATAGAAGTGTAATGTGGGATTTAGCTCCGCATGATGTTTCTATGACAAGTTATATATTAGGAAAAGAACCTGTTAGAGTTATAAGTGCTGTCGGTGCTTCTTCTGATAATAATGATATTATGGATGTTACCCATGTAACCATTGAATATGAAGGTGGAATTATTGCTCATTTATCTGACAGTTGGATTCATCCGCAAAAAAGAGTTAATTTGTTGGTAAGAGGTACTAAAGCTACAGCAATATTTGATGATACTGTTGCTGAAAATAAACTTCAGATATTTGAAAGTTCATCACCTAAGGTTTCTAAAAATGAAGTTCTTGATTATATAGAAATTGAACCGTTAAAACTAGAGTGTCAGCATTTCCTAAATTGTATTGAACAAGGTAAACAAGCAAGAAGTGACGGACACAATGGTTTTAATGTTGTGAAAGTTTTGGAAGATGCAGAAAAAATTATGCTTGGAGAAAAAGTTAAAGCATTAGATTCTGTTAATTTTGCACTTTCAAGAAGTAAAAAATAGTAGTATTGGGGATATTTATGGCAAATTTATTAACAATTTTAAGAATGATTCTTGCAGTAGTTGCAATAGAGTTTTTATTTTCAGGCAGACCTGATTTAGCGATAGCATCAGTATTTTTAACATTATTTGTAATTATATTAGATGGCTTAGATGGTGTAGTTGCACGTGCTTTAAATGAACAGTCAAAATTTGGTTCTGTATTCGATATATTAGGAGACAGAGTCGTTGAAAATCTTTATTGGATTGCTTTTGCTGTAATAGGTTGGGTTGGCGTTTGGGTTCCAATGGTAGTAGTAGCTCGTGGTATTCTTACTGACGGTTTTAGAAGTATTGCACTTGCTCAAGGCTATACGGCTTTCGGATCTTCAACAATGATGCAAAATAAATTTTTCCATTTTCTTACTGCTTCAAGATTTTCTCGTGCATTATACGGCTTCGCCAAAACAGTTGTTTTTATTATGTTAATTGTTGCAAATATACCTAATATGGAATATTTTAATGGAATGACAGTTAATTCATTCTTATTTTATACTGATATTCAGCCTTATTTGATTAAAATCGCAGATGTTTTAGTTTATATTACTGTTGCTATGTGTATAATAAGAGGAATTCCTGTTTTAATAGAAAGTCAAAGATTTATTAATAATGATAAATAGTAAATTTAATATTGTATTAATTGAACCTGAAATTCCTCAAAATACAGGAAATATTGCAAGACTGTGTGCTTGTACCGGTGCTCATTTGTTTTTAGTTGGTAAACTTGGATTTTCTTTAACGGAAAAGCATTTAAAAAGAGCCGGTTTAGATTATTGGGATAGTGTTGATATATCTAAGTATAATTCTTTAGAAGATTTAAAGTCTGAATTTCCGAACTCTAAATTTTATTATCTTACAACTAAATCAAAAAATTTATATACAAATAAAAGTTTTAATGCTGGTGACTTTTTTGTTTTTGGTCCTGAAACGAGAGGTATTCCTGAAAATATTTTAAACGAAAATAAAGATGATTCAATTACAATTCCAATGCAAGAAGGTCAAAGAAGTTTAAATCTTTCAAATTCGGTAGCAATTGTTTTATATGAGGCAATAAGACAAAATGGTTAAGTTAATTGATAACAAATTAGTTTTTGGTATGCTCCCTAAAAGGCAGGAAGACTCAAATAAGGCGACTTTTGGAAGAATATTAAATGTTGCCGGGTCAAAATCATATATTGGTGCAGCATTTCTTTCTTCTATATCTGCTTTAAAAGTTGGTGCGGGTTATTTATCACTTGCTTGTCCTTCTGAAATTGTTCCTGTAATCTCGTCTATGGCCCCTGAACTTACTTTTATACATTTGAATTCAGATGCTAATGGAAGCATTTCTGCTGATAATACCATTGAAAATATATATTCTTATAATGTTGTTTCAATGGGATGTGGTTTGACTGCAAGTGATGAAGTCAAGAAATTTGTTTTTTATATACTTAACAACTTAAATAAATCACAAAAAGTAGTTATAGATGCCGATGGAATAAATGTTTTAGCTAATCATAAAGGTGAAATATCTTTAAAAAATACAGTAATTACTCCACATCCAAAAGAATTATCCAGACTTTTAAATGTTTCTGTAGAGGAAATAATAGAAAATAGAGAAAAATACGCACGTATTACATCTCAAACTTATGAGTGTATAACTGTATTAAAAGGTCATAACAGCATTGTAACTAATGGTGAAAAAATATTTATAAATCAATCCGGCTCTTCAGCTTTAGCAAAGGCAGGAACCGGTGATGTACTTACCGGAATTATTGCAGGACTTTTAGCTCAGAAACTTTCACCTTTGGATGCGGCAATAATTGGTACCTATTTGCACGGTCTTGCTGGTGATATTGCAGCTGCTGATTTAACAAAATATTCAGTGTTAGCTTCAGATGTAATTGATTATCTGCCGTTTGCTTTAAAGATGGTGCTTGCTGAAGAGTAGGTGGTTTATGTCTACAGATTTGATTAAAAGTTTGCAAGAAAAACTGAAACAAACGCCAAATGATAATAAGCTTATAGAGGAATATGCCATTGCGCTTTCTGATATCGGTGAAAATCAAGAGGCATTAAAAAATTTTATATATCTAAAAAAAGTTTCACCGGATAATCCTCAGGTATATTATAATATTGGGATTATTCTTGAAAAGATTGGTAAAATTGATGATGCAGTTTTATCATATGAGAAAGCTTTATCTATTTCTCCAAATGATACCGATATTATGTATAACCTTGCAAATGTTTATATAAAATCAGGTTTTTATGATGAAGCTGAAGCTCTATTATTAAAAGTTATTGATGTTGATAAAGATGATGAAAATTCATTTTTTCATTTGGGAGAAATTTATACAAGAAAACGAGATTTTGAAAAATCAATTTTATATTTAAATAAAGCTCTGGAAATTAAATCTGACGATATTGTTGCAAAATTTTATTTGGCATATGCATATAAAGAAATCGGTAATATTGATTTAGCTGTCAAATTTTATCAGGAAGTTATATCTCAAAATCAAGATTATAGTTGGGCTTATTATAATCTGGCATCAATATATTTAGAGCAAAATAATGATGAGCAAGCTATCTTGTATTTGGAAAAAACAATCAAAACAAATCCTTCTGATATTAAGGCTATAAAATTGCTTGTTAAGTTATTTTCAAAACATAAAAAATATTCTGCTGCTGAGAAAATATTAAGACAAGCAATACATGATATGCCTGAAGAAGCTGATATATATTATTTTTTAGCTAAAGTATATAATGAGTTAAAAAGTAGAATAAATTATGTTAAATACTTAAAGATGGCTTGGAAAAAACAGATTACTTTTTCGGGTGATGTTAAACAATTAGAAGAAGAAATAAAAGAAGCTGAAAAAAGATAAAAAGAGGATTCATAATTGAATCCTCTTTTTTGCCGTGCCACTATCTATCGGCAAGTATAAATAAGGTTTTCGTTACATATACCTACTTCGCAAATAAATACACCCACAGTTTACACCTTAGTGCTGCTACGTTCCCGTCCTGACACGGTTCGATGGACTATGCCATAAATACCTGCGCTATCAACGGTATATATAAAGTCTGCCGTATTCATACAAGTCTCACAATAGGCTCTGCACCCCGCTATGCGTTCGGGTCGAGAGATCCGCAAGGTCCCCGTGGAGCACGGCTTTTTAATTATAAAATAAAAACATTTTCATCGCAAATTAATTATTATTTTCAAGTTCTTCTTCAATTCTTATTAATTGATTATATTTGGATGTTCTTTCACTTCTTGCAATTGATCCTGCTTTTATTTGTCCTGCATTTACTCCTACAGCCAAATCTGCAATAAATGTATCTTCTGTTTCTCCGCTTCTATGCGAAATTATTGTGTTATAGTTATTTCGCTTTGCAAGTTGAATTGTATCTAAAGTTTCTGTAAGTGTTCCTGTTTGATTTGGTTTTATTAGTATTGCATTTCCGATTTTTTCTTTAATTCCTGTTTCTAGTTTTTTGTAATTTGTTACAAATAAATCATCCCCTACTAGCTGACATTTCTCTCCGAGTTCTTTAGTTAGTTTTTTCCAACCTGCGTAGTCTTCTTCATTTAAACCGTCTTCTATTGAGTGAATAGGATATTCGTTTACAAGTTCAGATATGTATTTAATCATTTCTTCGCTTGTTAATTCTTTTTCTTCTCCTTTTAAATAGTATTTACCATTTTTATAAAATTCAGAAGCGGCAATATCTAAACAAATTTTTACTTCATTAGTTGTATAGTGAGCATCATTTATTGATTGAATAATTAAATCAAGAGCTTCTTTATTTGTCTTTATGTTAGGTGCAAATCCTCCTTCATCACCAACTGAAGTGGAAAATCCCTGTTTATCTATTATTTCTTTTAATTTATAGTATATCTCAGCACAGATTTTGATGCTTTCTTTTATATTGTTACTACATACTGGTTGTATCATAAATTCTTGAAAATCGAGCTTGTTATTTGCGTGTCTTCCTCCATTTATTATGTTCATCATAGGCAGGGGAAGCTTGTTTCCGTATATTCCCCCTATATATTTATATAAAGGTAATTGAAGTTCATTTGCAGCTGCTCTTGCTACTGCAAATGATACACTTAGTATTGCATTTGCTCCATATTTTGATTTATTTTCTGTTCCGTCTGATTTGCACATTAATGTATCAATTTTTCGTTGATTGAATACATTTAATCCTATTATTTGCGGTTTTATATGATTTTCTATATTTAAAATAGCTTGATATATACTTTTACCATTGTATTCTTTGTCATTATTATCTCTTAGTTCTATTGCTTCGAATTTTCCGGTAGAAGCTCCGGATGGAACAGAAGCTCTTCCTATTTGTCCGCTTTCTAAAATTATTTCTGTTTCAATTGTTGGAATTCCTCTAGAATCAATTATTTGTCTTGATTTGATTTCTTTTATTTTTGATTTCATATTTTGTACCTCTTTTTTTAAATGGTCTCATAATGTTTTGAAATATGGTATAATCTATATGTATATTTCTTAGGAGGGAAAATGAAAAGTACAAATCCAATTTTTAATGAAAGTGTTTATGAACAAGCATATGCTTTGACTGAAAAGCCTATGACAGTTGCAGGTACAATGAATAAACTTTTAATTCTATCACTTATAATGATGATTTCTGCGGCTGCTGTATATTATCAATTTTCAATGGGACGTTATGATTTTGTTAATATTTTAATTTGGATAGGTCTTATAGTAGGGCTGGTTCTTGGTATAGCAATTCCTTTTATGAAAGATAAATCACAGTATTTAGCTCCAATATATGCTTTTGCAGAAGGTGCTTTAATTTCAGGTATTTCTTGTTTCTTTGAAAAAATGTACGAGGGTATTGTTACGCAAGCAATTTCCGTTACTTTTTTGGTTGTATTCTCAATGGCTATATTATATAGAACAGGTATAATCAAGGCTACTCAAAAATTTAGAGCTGTGATTCTAACTGCTACACTAGCAATTGGTATTTTCTATTTGATTTCGATTGTTTTATTATTGTTCAAGGTAAATGTTCCATATTTTTATAACAATTCTACTCTTGCAATCACAGTCAATATTGTTATTGCGCTTATTGCTGCATTAAATTTAATTATAGACTTCGATAATATAGATAGAGGCGTTAATGCTCATTTACCTTCTTATTTTGAATGGTATTGCTCTTTTGGACTCTTAGTAACAATTGTATGGCTATATATTGAAATATTAAGGTTATTGGCAAGAACAAGAAGTCGCAATTAATAACTCAAATCTTTATATAATAAAAAAGACCGATTTTATATCGGCCTTTTTTTATAATTCATTTTTACAAGTTCCTGTATTATAAAAATCCAGCAGATTATTTAAACTATTTATAATCATTTCATTAACAGCTGAATCTGTAAAAAATGCCATATGTTGTGTAAGAATTACATTTGGGAATTGTCTTAGATATGCCATATCTCTGTTTTTTATTATATCTGTTGAGAAGTAATGATGATATATTTCATCCTCATTATCAAATACATCCAAAGCAAGTGCCCCAATTTTTTGTGTTTCAATACCTTCAATTAAATCTTGTATGTTTGTCAATTCACTTCTTGCTGTATTTACGATAACAACTCCGTCTTTCATTTTAGATATGCTATTTTTATTTATTATTTCTTTGTTTTCAGGTGTTAGTGGTACGTGAATTGTAATAATATCTGATTCTTTCAAAAGTTTATCAAAATCAACATATTCAGCAAATTCTTTTACTGAATTATTTTGATATTTGTCATATGCAAGAATTTTACATCCAAAGCCTGACAGATTTTTAATTACGGTGTATCCTATTCTACCTGTACCGATGACGCCTACGGTCATATGTCTCATTTCTTTTCCCATAAGACCATTTAGTGTATAATCATTTACATTTTGTCTCCACATTGCAGGTTTGTATTTCCTTATTGTAAGTAGCATTAACATTATAGTAAAATCAGCTACTCCGTTCGGGGCATATGTTACATTACAAACTTTAAATCCAAGTTTTTTTGCGTAATCTAAGTCATAATGATTATAACCAATAGTTCTTGTTGAGATGTATTTTACGCCGTAGTCTTTTATTTTATCCAAAAGTTCTTTATCTAATTTACTGAATCCAAGCGTTGTAATAGCATCTGCATTTTTACATAAATCTATTGTTTTTTCGTCTAAAATCTCGTCAGTACTAACTATTTCTATTCCGTTTTTAGTCTGGAATTCTTTTATTATTGATTCTTCATATGGTCTTTTTTCAAAAACTGCGATTTTCATATTAAAATCCTGCTATATTCTCTTCTCTTGAGTGTTCTACTTCGCATTTAACTTGGAATATTTGTCCGTATAATTCGCAGTTCATACCCATTTCTTTTGCTTTTGTCTGTGTATATTTCATTAAATTATATATTGGCTTTAAGTCATTATCTACATTTTTCATAATCCAGTTAAAGTCGAGGTTTAATACTACACTCTTTATATTTATATCTTTGCATTTTTCGAGCCAAAGTTTTATTTCTTCTTCTGTATCGTTCAAACCCGGTACTATTATGTATTTTGCTTTGACATAATCTGCACCTATAGGCTGATTCTTTGCATATTCCTCAAGATGTTTCCATACTTTGTCATATGATTTTACTTGTTTTACTTTTTCGTGTACTTCTTTTGAACCTGCATCTATTGATACTAAAACTCTTACTACACCCTTTTTTAAACCTTTAATTATTGCATTACTTTTCTTTATTGCATTTGTATGTATTATTATTTTTGTAAAATCGTGTTTTATAAATTCATTTAATAGAGCTTCAAATTCTCTGTATATTGTAGGTTCTCCGCCTGCAAAATCTATAGTTCCGTCTTTTTTTAAGATGTTGTTTTTTATCATATCTTTTATTAAAGGTAGAACTTTATAAACTTTAGTGTTTTCCAGTACATCTTTGTCTCTTGGTGCTTCGCAATATATGCAGTTTGAATTACAAGGAACCCAAGGCGTTAGCAACAGATAATCAATATAATCTTCATCATCCCAGTTCTTATATGCTGTATTTACGCATTCTTTACATAGTTCAGGACAAGAATTTTCTCTATATTTCCTTCGTTGCTCTCGTTTTATATCAAAAAATTCTTTCCAATCTATTTTTTGTCCATAATAATTCTCATATATAATTGGTCTTCCGCCATATCTCGGATTAAAGTTATTGCAGGAACGAATTCTGTTACAATGATCTAAAACCATTCCGTGTTCTATATAACTACAACTTTCAAAACTTTCCAATTTTATATCCTTATATTAATTTATATTCTGTTACTAAATATCTGAAATTATTATATTCAACCAAGTTTAAATTAAGTTCTTTTGCTCTTTGAATTATATAATTACATAATTCTATCAAATATTGAGGTTTTTCTTCATCTTTTGCTCTTAATTCTTTACAATAATCGTTTTCAATATCTATTACTATAGATTTTATTCCTGATTTAACAGTTAATTCCATCCATTTATCAATTTCCTCTTTGTTGGTATTAATTTCAGGAATTAATATATATTTAGTTTCCACATATATTTTGTTTTCAAGTTTTTCTTGAGCTTTTGCATATTTTTTAGCATTTTGCCAAAATTTATCAAATTTATCTACTCTTTTTACTGTTTTATACATTTCTTTTGTTCCGGAATCGGCTGATAAGCATACTGAAAGTTTTCCTTCTTTTATTCCTTTTTCAATTGCTTTTGAATATTTTATTCCTGAAGAATGTACTGTAATTCTTTCTGCTCCATTTTTTAGTAAAAAGGTTACTAATTCTTCAAATTCATTTAAAATAGTCGGTTCACCGCCTGCAAAAGTGATTTCTCCATCCGGTCTAAACAATTTTCTCTTAAAAAGATCTTTTATCATTGGCATTACTTTATAATGCGGACGAGAGTTAAAGGCTTTTTTATCCCATTTCGTATAACAATATATGCAGTCGCTATTACAGTGTGTCCAGTGATTAAAATGTATGTAATTGATATATGGTTTTGTATCTTCCCATCCACGATTTACAAGATTAAAACATCCTTCGCATCTTGGGTCTATAATGCCATTTTTATTGTCGTTAATAAACTTTTCTTTTAAATTTAGTATTTCATCCCAGTTAACGTCTTTTCCATTGTAGTTTTCTTTTATGTAGAGTCTGCCGCCGCCTTTATGACAACATAAACAACACATTTCTATGTGATCATTTTCAAAGCTTAATCCATGTTGAAGCCAATGACAGCTTGTATATTCTTGCATCATTATGCTCCTTCTTTTTCTTTTTTGAATTTCATCATGTGTTCGGCTCGTTCATATAATTCATATTTTAGACCTAAGTTCTTAGCTTTTTCTTGTGTATAATTGAAGAATTCTATTATTTCATCAGGGACGTTATCACGTCTTGCATAAAACCATTTTGATTCTATTTCTTGTAAAACACAGTTGATGCCGTTTTCTTTTGCTTTTTTTAGCCAGAGTTCTATTTCATCTTTGTTGTCATTTAGTCCTGGTATAACAATATATTTTACTTTTACGGCAAATGGATCTTTTTGATGAGATGCATATCTTTTTAAATTTTTCCATACTTTGTCAAATGATTTTACTTGCTTTACTTTTTCATGCATTTGTTTTGAACCTGCATCAATAGAAACAATTAAATCAACACGGCCTGTTTTAAGTCCTTTTTCTATTGCTCTTGAGTATTTTATACAAGAGGAATGTATTCTTGTAAGCGGAAAACCATAGTCCATAAAGATATGCAAAAGTTTATCGAATTCTTTTAGAAGAGTTACTTCCCCTCCGCCAAAACTAACGTGTCCGTTTGGACGTAATATATCTCTTTTTATCATATCTTTTAATATTGGTAAGAAATTATAATTCTTATATTTATTATATGCTTCTTTGTCATTCATAGTATGGCAATATGAGCATCTTGAATTACATTTTGTCCAATAATCAAGATTAATCATACTTATTTTAGTATGATCATCAGGCCAATCTCTTTCTTCTAAGGAAATACAACCTTCGCATTTTGGGTAAATCTTCCCGCTTTTGTGTAAATCTTTAATTTTCTTTTTGAAATCAAAAAAATTATCCCAATCAACAGGTTCCCCTTTGTAGTTATCTTTTACGATTGTATTACCGCCGCCTTTTGCACTATACAAGCAGCATACCTTATAACTATCTATATCAAAATTTATGCCTGATTCTATCCAATAACAACTTTTATAACGCAAAATAAATCCCTCATATAATTATAATTTTATCATAAGCGATTTAAAATGTGAAAGGCATTCTTATTGAATGCCTTTTTTATTATCTTTTTTAATGTCTTCTGCAACGTGAAATTTTGTTGTTCCTGTTTTAATTTCTCTGTATTTGTAAACAGCTTTTGGGATAAGGTAGCCTAAAATTACGCAAGATATGCCAATGTTTGCCATTACAGATGCGACTTTAAGTCCTTTGGCTTTATTTAAGAAGCTCTTTACTGGTGTATTCGCAGATTTAAAAGCATCTTCCATTAATGTTAAATTTTGTGCAAGATTATCAAAAGCCTTCATATCTATGAACTTAGAAGTATCAACAACTGATTTTCCTGCTTTGTCTTTTACCGTAGAAACAATTTTTGATTTCTTTGCAGCTTGAACAAGGGAATTGTCAGGATTTTCTACTATAAAATTCAATTTTTCCGTAAGTGACTTTGTTAGTGGTGCTTTTGCTACATCAGCTGAAATTTTTCCGTTTTTTAATGCTTCTGTAAATTGTCCATCCATTAATACATCAATTGGTAAGTCAATTGGTGTTTTTAAAACCTTTGATGAAAACTTGTTTATTCCATCTTCAATCATTCCTCCAAATTTATATAAGAAGAATAAAAAGCTCCCTTCTTTTATTGCGTGTTCGAAGAATTCTGTTTTGTTTCTTGAACAAGCTAATCTTTCAGTAGTTATTCCTGCATCAATAATTTTCATATTATGTACAGGATTAAACATTACCGCATCAGAAACATTTTTCAATAAACCTTTGAATGCTGGTGTATTTCCTTTGTTCTTTTTACCGGAGTTAAATTCATTAAAATTTGAGAAAATTTCTGAGTTATCTTGTGGTGAAAGAGTAAATGTATCTTTCATTTCATTCTTCATATCATTTATGACTGTATTTTTTGTATTCTTTTGTTTTGTTTTTGTTAATAAAAAGAAAGTTGCTAGTGTAAGAGCTGTTGCTGCGATAATTTTCCCTTTATATAAATTTTTGGCCTTTTGTCCACCATCTTTAAGACAGTCAGCCAATGCATCTTTAACAGTTTGTGTTTTTGAATTGGACATTACACCTTTTGCATTATCCAAAGCCCAAGTTGCATATTCTTTATTTGCAATAATTCTTGGGTCTACTTCAGGGTTTATTTTTGCTGTTTTGTATGCAGTCCAATCAATTAATTTTTTATAAAATGGAATCCCGCCTATCCATATAGCTTGTGTGCCAAATTCATCAATGGCTCTGTCCATTCCTTCGACTTTTCCGCCTTCTTTAAATGATTTATAAGTTAAGCTAGTGCTGTCGACGCCGTCTTTTACCATTATTGGTATTAATGAATCTTTATTTCCTAGTGTAGATATTATCTTTGTTGTTATAGCTTGTATTGTCATTTTCTTTCCCTTTTTCTGTGTTTACAAGCCCCATATTAAGTTTCTTAATTTGACAAATGGGGTGTTTGCCTTTTGATATTTTTTTGTTCGTCGTAAGTTTTTCAAGTTTTTCTCCTTTTACTATAAAAAAGCCTTCTTAAAAATAAGAAGGCTTTTTATATTTTGTCATAACAAAACCGATACGATTATATCGTAAAGCCTCCTTTATTATAGCTGCGTCGATTTTGTCTGTTTATCATGATCTTACCTCTGTTTAATTATAGCATATAAAACTTAAAAATAATTTTTTTTGCTTTATTTCTAATATGTTTTATTCTGCTGTTTCTTCTGTTTCTTCAATTTCTTCTTTTAATACTTCTGAAGCTGTAACATTAACACCAAGTGTAACTTTTACTTTAGAAGTTAATTTTATTGTCATGTTAAAGCTTCCTAATTTATTAATTGGAGCATCTAGAGAAATTGTTTTTCTGTCTATATCTAAATTTGTTTTTGCCTTGATTTCTTCAGCTAATCTTTTTGTAGTAATTGCACCAAATAATTTACCTGATTCTCCTGCTTTTGCTGAGAATTCAATTAAACCAAGTTCTTCAATTTTCTTTGCCATTTCTAAAGCTTCAGCATGTAATTTTTCTTGTTTTGCTTTAATTCTGGCTAGATTTTTTTCTCTATTTTCTTTTGCACCTTTTGTTGCAATTTCTGCAAAATTTTGTGGAAGCAAGAAATTTCTGGCATATCCGTCTTTAACATTTACTATATCGCCTGCTTCACCAATATTTTGTACGTCTTTTTTTAGAATTACTTCCATTTTATATCTCCTTAACTGTATTTTGTCGAATAAGTATTAAAATCATAATAAAAACATAACATTTTGTCACGTCTATATTAATAAATTTAACTGTAGTTAATGTTTTGGCTTTTATATTTTATTCAACAATTGCTGCATTAAGGTCTTCAACCATTTTATCAGGATCAATTCCATGAACTTTGGCGCCTGCTTCTAAATTTTCAAATCTTGCTGCTGCGCATCCAATACAGCCAAAACCGTATTTTTGAAATACTTCTATTGTCTCAGGATGAGCTTGCAATACTTCTATTATTCCCATATCTTTTGTTATTTTTGCCATTATTATTTATCCTTTCCTTGATTATTCACACTTTATCATTAAAAATTATACATCAAAAGTATTGGAAAGGTGTATATGCTCAATTTTCTTATTGATGTTTTTTGTAAAGATACTATTATCGGTTTATCTCAATTTGAAGATATTCGTAAAAATCGTTTATATAAAAATAAATATTCTCCACTTTTTAAAAAAGTGAAGAATACTAAAGTAAATTTTAATCCACGTTTTATTGATCAGATTGCTTGTCGTCCTTAAGCAATTTTTCAAAATCGGATGGCTTTATACTCTGAATAAAATTTCTAAATTCTTGTGACTCGGCTTCATCTTTTTCGCTATCACACGATACACTGCCATCTGCTAAAACTTTTGCTGATACAAAAATGGGAGCATCTACTCTTATTGCTACCGCTATTGCATCGGATGGTCTTGAATCGATTGTTACTTCTTTCCCATCTTCATTTGTCAGGTATATTGTTGAAAAATATGTCTCTTTTTCTACATCATTAATTTCAACTCTATCTACGCTGTAGCCGGTTTTTTCTATAACATCAATTATTAAATCGTGCGTCATCGGTCTTAGTACTTTTATATTTTCAATTTTTCTTATAATTGCACTTGCTTCGGCACTGCCTATCCATATAGGTAGTGCTTTCCTGTTATCTTTATCATTTAAAACTATTATAGGAGAACCGCTTGCTGTATCGATTGCTATACCCATAACTTTCATTTCTATCATGTTTTTTTCCTTATAGTAATTTTGTTAGTATTTCCGGTCCATCATCTGTTACATGTACTGTATGTTCAAAATGAGCTGAAGCTTTTTTATCTTTTGTTACTACAGTCCATTCATCATCAAGAACTATTACATCATCACAACCCAGATTTAACATTGGTTCTATCGCAATTGTCATTCCTTTTTGTAAAATCAATTGATTGTTTGTTCTGTAATTGAATACAAATGGATCTTCATGCATTTCTCTGCCGACACCGTGTCCGCCGTATTGTCTTACTATTCCCAAATTATATTTTTTTGCAACATCTTCGATCGCGCCTGCAACATTTTCCAGTCTATCATTACTTTTCATATGTTCAAGACCTGCAAATAAAGATTCCTCTGTTGCTTTTAACAACATTTTCTTTTCTTCCGAAATTTCTCCTACTGCATATGTCCAAGCACTATCTCCTACAAAACCCTTATATGTTGCACCTATATCGATACTTATTATATCTCCGTTTTTTAATACAACATCATTAGAGGGTATTCCATGTACGACTTGTTCATTTATTGATGCACATATTGTTCCGGGAAATCCGTGATAGCCAAGAAATGTTGGGTCGGCTTTATTACTCTTTATTATTTTATATGCTATTTCATCAAGTTCTTTTGTAGTTACTCCTTCTTTTACAGCTTCTTTCATTGCTGCATGTACTAATGCAACTACGTTTCCTGCTTGTTTCATCAGATTAACTTCAAATTTTGATTTTCTATGTATAGACATTTATTTTATTGCTCCTGTAAGATTTTTGTATATTGTATCTATATCTAAGCTTGCATCTAATTTTGTTAATAATCCTCTATCTGCATATAATTTAATTAATGGTTCTGTTTGTTCAAAATAAGTTGCGAATCTTTTTGTTGCAACTTCTTCTGTATCATCATCTCTTCTTGTTAATGTTCCGCCACACTTTTCACATTTTGTTTCATCTTTTAGTTGCATTGTCTTTAGATTGTATATTGCTCCACATTGGCTGCAAGAACGTCTGTTAACCAGTCTTTCTACTAATTTTTCTTGTGCTACTTCAAAATAAAATACTTGTGGTTTTACATTATTATCTTTGTCTATTTCTGATAAAATTTCATCCAAAGCATATGCTTGTTCTAAACTTCTTGGATATCCGTCTAAAATAAAGCCGTTTTTACAATCATCTTTTAATAGTCTGTTTTTTATTATTTTTGACACTAATTCTATTGGAACAAGTTGACCTTTTTCCATAAAACTGTTTGCAAGCTTTCCTTCTTCACTTCCTGAAGCAACTGCTTCTCTTAAAAGAGAGCCTGTATCTATATGTGGAAGATTATATTCTTTTGATAATATTTTAGTTTGTGTTCCTTTTCCGCTTCCGGGTGGACCAATAAATATAAATTCTTTTTTCATTTTTCCGTCCTCGTGTCTTATATTTCTAACTAATCTATTATATCACATCAATTTTTTTTGAATAAAAGAAATGAACCTGAAAGGGTTCATTTCTTTTATTTTTTATTTTATTTATTGTTTCAAAAAGCTTTCATAATTTTTTGGAAGTAAGTTTGTTCTGACTTGATTTATAAAGTCTAACGCAACTCCAACCATAATTATTAATGATGTAGCACCTATACCTTGAAGTGTTGTTATTCCTGTAATGTTACAAGAAATAGATGGAATCAAGGCTATGGTTGCTAAGCCCAAAGCTCCAATAAATGTTGTTTTACTTAATATCTTATCTAAAGCTTCTGCAGTGGGTTTACCAGGTTTTATACCAGGTATTGATGAACCATATTTCTTTAGATTCGTTGCAATTTCCTTTGGTTGAAGATTTGGAATAATTGAAGCATAGAAAAATGTTAATCCAAAGATTAATAAGAAATAAATTATATTATATGTTATTTCAGATGGTCTCAAAAAATTTGAAAGACCTACTATGATATTTCTTAAAACATCATTGCTAATATTGGCATTTCCAAACAATTCCAATATCGTTGTAGGGAACAATAATATTGCGATTGCAAAAATTATTGGCATTACACCACCAGGATTTAGTTTGAATGGTATAAATGTATTTGTTCCGCCATATACCTTATTTCCAACCTGTCTTCTTGGATTTACTATAATAACTTTTCTTGCTGCTTCTTGCATAATTACAATGAATACCATTGTCGCAAAAAATATTAAAAGTAATAACAATAGACCAAGCTGCAAAGAGGTATCTTCTTGTATTAACATAACGGTCTTTTCTGCATAAAAAGGAATCTTTGAAATGATCCCGCAGAAAATAAGCATTGAAGCACCATTTCCAATTCCTCTTTCTGTCATTAATTCTGCCATCCACATTGTTAATGCTGAACCTGCTGTCAATATGACTATTGAACCGATTGCAAATGCTACTAAATTTACATCGGGCATAATAGCACTACGTGAAGTTTTTAGTAAATATACTACAAACACTAATGCTTGTATTGCGGCAATTACTATTGTAAACATTCTCGTATATTGTGATATCTTTCTTCTGCCAGCTTCACCTTCTTCTTTTTGTAATTGCTCTAAATGTGGTATTACTACTGCTAATAACTGCATAATAATTGACGCAGTTATATATGGACCTATACCTAGAGCAATTATAGATACATTCCCGATTGCACCACCGGAGAACATATCCAAAAAGCCGATAAGATTATTTGTTGCAGCAAGATTTGCCAAGTTTTGTCCATCTATTCCAAATAATGGAAGTTGAGCACATAGTCTGAAAATCATAATCATTACCAGAGTGAATATGATTTTTGTTTTCAAACCTGCAATATTTAGATTTGATAACATAGCCTGTAAATTTTGCTGATTTGGCGTATATTGTTGCATTATACTAACTGAGCCTTTCCACCTGCTTTTTCAATTTTTTCTTTTGCTGATTCTGTAAAGTATCTTGCACTTACTGTTACTGCTTTAGTTAATTCGCCATTACCTAATACTCTTAGTGCTTCTGCTTTTGAAGATACTTTTCCTGCTTCTTTTAATGATTCTAATGTAATTTCGTCAGCTTGTATATTAGCCAAGTCGCTTACATTAATTTCTGCATAGCACAATGCGTTAAAGTTTTTAAATCCTTTTAATTTTGGCATTTGTCTGTAGCCTGGCATTTGACCACCTTCAAATCCTCTTTTTGATGATCTTCCGGCTCTTTGTCCTTCACCATTGTTTCCGCGACAAGATGTTTTTCCCCATCCTGATGATCTTCCGCGACCTACTCTTTTTATTTTTCCGGTAGAACCTTCAGCCGGTCTTAAATCTTCTATTTTAATTCTATCTGTCATTTTAATCACCTTTCATACTACTCAGCTACTTTTAGTAAATGAGGGATAGCATTAACCATACCCATTATTACTGCTGAATTTTCGTGTTCTACTGTTTGATCTTTTTTTGTTAAGCCCAGAGCTTTTGCTACTCTTCTTTGCTTTTCTGTTGAACCAATCAGGCTCTTTACTAATGTTATTTTTACTTTTTTATTTGCCATTATTCAATTCCTCTTAGTTAAGCATATCTTTTAATGATAAACCACGTCTTTTTGCTACTACATCAAATGGTTTTAATGCTTGTAGTGCATTTAATGTTGCATTTGCTGCGTTTAATGGTGATTTAGAACCAAGTGATTTACTTAATATGTTTTCTACACCTGCTAATTCTAATACTGCACGAACTGCACCGCCTGCAATAACTCCGGTACCTTGTGATGCCGGCTTTAACATTACACTTCCTGCTCCTGAACGGCCTGTTATAGGATGAGGAATTGTTGTTCTATATATTGGTACATTGATTAAATTTTTTCTTCCGTCAGCTACTGCTTTTTGGATTGCAATAATTACTTCTGCTGCTTTTGCACAGCCTACGCCTACTTGTCCGTTTTTGTTTCCTACTACTACAATAGCTCTGAAACTTAATTTCTTACCGCCTTTTACAACTTTTGTAACTCTTCTTACTTGAATTACTTGTTCTTTCCATTCTGTTTGTTGTGGTTCAGCAGTTGTTTCAATTTTTCTTTTTTTAGATTTTACTTTTGTTTCTTCCACTTTGATAACCTTTCTTTAAGTTTTTATTAATCCTAAAAAATAAAAAAACATGACTATAAGGCTTTAGCTTACCTTAGTATAAGCACCTTTTTTACATGTTATTGTTGGATTTTGATTTTTTCTGACCCTTTTATCGTATTATAAAAAAAATATTTTGCAATACTTTTTATTCCATTTTTAAGTATTTTGAATCTTTCCAAGATAAATCAATGTATTGAATTTTTTCTGACATTTGTTTTATTTGAGGTAATATATCGTGAATTGATTTTATTCGCTCAAATACTGAAACATCTATTTCTCCTAGTTTTAACTTCGCTGATTCAAGTTGTGCAAATGCATTATGCTTTATTCTTAAGTCTATGTATTCTACTTCCTCACCTGAGTATTCTTCTAATAGTTTTGCCAGTTTGTATAAGTTATTTATTTTTTCTACATCCCACTTTTCATAGTCATCATTGTTTGTACCATATGTTAGGACCTTTACTGCTTTAAATTTATCAGACAAAGGTAAATATTCTCTTCCGATTAATTCTCCCGTTATTGCCAGTGCTGCTACTGCAGGTGCTTCTTCTGATGGTGATATTGTTATTGCAGGTGTTACTTCTTCTACCATTACTACATATCTTGCAGGAAACCAGAATCTTCTTACATATGCACGTTTTACCGGTGATAATTGCTCTATTCCATTCGCTATTTCTGCAGGATTAATTTGATATATAGGTTTTTTCTCTATTGGAAATTTTTTCATTTCATTTAATATCTTTTTATCTGAAACTATTTCATTTCCTAATATCTCAATATGTTTTCCTACACCATTATCATATATGTTGTTTGGTAATAACCAATAATGACATATTGCAAGTCGATATGTCGCATAGAAAATAAAAAGAATGAATGCAAATCTTACTAATTTGTATATTCTTCTTATTGCAATTTCTCCGCGTCTTGCTTTTCTGCGCAGTTTTTGTTGCTTTATTCTTCTCTGTACGGCATAATCGTTTGACATTATCTGTCTAATCCTGCATTATTTAATATCATTAATACTAAATCATCATATGATATTCCCATTACTGCTGCTTGGGCTGGTAAATCACTTGTATCTGTCATTCCTGGGCTTGTATTTATTTCTAATATATAAGGTATTCCTTCTGATATTAAGAAATCAACTCTGCTTACACCGCTGCATCCGCAAGCTTTGTATGCTTCTATTGCTTTTTCTTTTACTGATTTTGTCATCTCTTCTGATAATTCAGCCGGTAGTATAAATTCTGTCATACCTTTTGTATATTTTGCTTCGTAGTCATACCATTCATTTTTTGGTCTTAATTCAAGAATTTCAGTTGCAAATGTTTCTCCATTATTGTCTAATACGCCTACTGTTGCACAAATACCAACTAAAAATTCTTCTATAAGTATATCTTGATTGCATTTTGCTGATTTATTATATAATTCTTCAAGCTCTTCAGGTCTGTTTACTTTATACATTCCTATACTTGAACCCTCGCAAACAGGTTTTAACATTAGTGGGTATTTCAAGTCTTTTACTGCTTCTTTTACATTTTCTCCTTTTTTTACAAAAACAGATTTAATTAATGGCAGATTGTATTTTTTTAGTACTGTTTTTGTATATTCTTTATTTATGCAAGTTGCACTTGAAAATACTCCGCAACCTGTATATTCAATTCCTAATAACTCTAACGTGCCTTGTATACAGCCATCTTCTCCGTATTTGCCATGCAAGGCATTATATGCAACTTTGATGCCTTTATCTATTAATGTTTTTCCTATATTTTTATCAACATCTATGAGTTCTGCATTCTTATAACCAAGTCTTTTTAATGCTTCGTATACGTTTTTACCTGAACGTAAAGAAACTTCTCTCTCGCTTGAAAGTCCTCCGCATAATACTGCTATTTTTGTGTCATTAGAATATTTTCTGTCATTGTTTCCCATAATTTGTACTCTTTCGTTCCTTTGTCACCTATATATTTTATTTCAGGTTGAAGTTCTATTGTGTATTTTTCTTTTACTGTTGAATACATTTTGTACATTAATGTTATTACATCTTCTGATGTTGCGTTATTATAGTTTAAGATGAAATTAGCGTGATTTTCAAAAACTATTGCTCCGCCGGACTTTTCTCCTTTCATTTTACATAAGTCTAAAAGTCTTCCCGCTGAATCATTTTCAGGATTTTTAAATATGCTTCCGGCATTTCCGTATGAAAGAGAAGGTTGATGTTGCTTTCTAAAATCTATATTCCTTTTCATTATTTCTTCTATTTGTTCATTTGTACCTTCTTTGAGGGCAAATTCTGCATCAAGTACTATATATTTGGAATTAGATATCTTTGATTTTCTGTATGAAAATTCCATTTCATTTTTATTGATTGTTTTAATCTCTTTTTTATTTAAATCGAAAACTCTTGCTGAAACAAATGTATCAGAAATGTATTGGTTATGCGCTGAAGCATTCATGCATATCATACCGCCAAAACTTCCCGGAAATCCTATCAGAAACTCAAATCCGCTAAGACATCTTTTTTGGCATTCTTTTGATATAATCGGTCCTTTTACACCACATTCTATGTGTAGTTTTGTCCCTTGGAATGAAAAGTTGTTTATATTTTTTGTGATTATGATACTTTTGTCTATGTAATCTGAACTAAAAAGTACATTAGAACAATTTCCTAAAACAATATCATATTCATCAGACTTGAGTAATTCTATTAACTCTTCAACTGTTTCGGGAAATGCAACTTTTTTTACTATTCCGCCAATTCTGAAGGTTGATTCATTTTTTATTTCATAATTATTATATATTTCGACCACTTATTTTGCCTTTTCATATTCTTCATTTAATAACTTACCGAGCTTTGTTATTGTTCCTGCTCCAAGTGTAAGTACAATATCATTATTTCTTAGTTCTTTAAGTACTTTTTGAGGGATATTTTCTATTGAGCCTGATATATATTTACAA
The DNA here is from genome assembly GCA_944322615.1 of Candidatus Gastranaerophilales bacterium. Lineage (GTDB taxonomy): Bacteria > Cyanobacteriota > Vampirovibrionia > Gastranaerophilales > Gastranaerophilaceae > Avigastranaerophilus. Next base: position 30,926 of record CALUPH010000005.1, read on the forward strand.
TCATTATGTATTATCTCTTTTGAAAAATGTTCGGATGTTATACCTTCTATTTTATCCTCGCCGGCAGAATAAACATCTGTAACTATTAACTTATCAGCAGAGTTAAATGAGTTCTTAAATTCGTCCCACAAGCTTTGAAGTCTTGAATATCTGTGTGGTTGGAAAATCGCAACAATTCTTTGATTTTCTTTTTTACCTTTTTTTGCACTTTCAAGTGTTGTTTTTATTTCGCTTGGGTGGTGTGCGTAATCATCATATACTGTTATATCATTAAATTCTGCAACTTTTTGAAAACGTCTGCCCATTCCTGTAAAACTATAAAAATATTTACTTATTTCTTTTACATTAACTTTTGCTGTTTTTAATGATACATATACTGCTAATGCATTATATACATTGTGTACACCGGGAATAGATAATTTTATAATATCAATTTTATTATCAGCATTGTATATATCAAATTCTGAACCAAAACCATTATATTTTATATTTTTTGCGGTGTAATCAGCAGATTCTAATCCGAAAGTTATATAATTATATTTTGGATATAGTTTCATAAACTTTTTATTGCCGTCATTATCATTATTTATTACTACAATTTGATTATGTTTATTTGACAGATATTTATTAAATGTTTTTGCCATGTCTTCAAATCCGTTTTTGTAATAATCCAGATGATCTTCTTCCATATTATTTATTACGGCAATATCTGTTGAATATTTTTGAATTGTTCCGTCTGATTCGTCTAACTCTGCTATAAAATATTTATCTTCATTATATGCACCATTTGTATTTATATCAGGGATTATTCCTCCAACCACGAATGAAGGATTAAGTCCTGCCTTTGACAATATATATGAGGCTAAGCCGCTTGTAGTTGTTTTGCCGTGAGTTCCGGAATAACCTATGAAATATGAATTTTCTCTTTCTGAAAACTCATCAGATATCATTTTTAATATATCTGAACGGTGATAAATGTTTAATCCAAGTTCTTTCGCCTTTATAATTTCTACATTTGATGGTTTAATTGCACTACTTGCAACTACTATTATATTTGGTTTTATTAAATCAGGATTATGTCCAATCGTTACTTTTACACCTTTTTCTTCAAGTAAATGTGTATATTTGCTTTCTTGCACATCTGAGCCGGTAACATTTGCGCCTCTTTCTATTAAATATTTCGCAAGAGCACTCATTCCGACTCCGCCTATTGCAATAAAATGAAAACTCTTATTATCAAGATTCATAGGTTTTTCTTTCAACTAATCTACATGTTATATTTTATTATAAAAACAAAAGCTTAAGATGTTTTATTTATTTTTTTCTTTTTCTTTCTGTCTTTCATATTCTAAACGGTTTATTCTGACTTGTTCATCTTGAATTGTTCTGTTTACTTCTCTTCTTATGAGATTTTTCATACAATTATCAAAATCTTTTGGATAGTATGTCTTACACATATTGTAACCGCTTTGAAAGTTATATCTTCTTAAATACCAATACTCATATAATGGTACAATCTCTTTTTGATATCTTGTACTTACACTTGCTGTTATATTTTCAGGTAAAGGTGATGTATATGCCATATTTATTGGAACTATCTGCTTCCAGTACATATCAAAAACTGCATCTTCTATTTCTTTTTCATAGCAGCATCTTCTTCTTACATCATATTTATATTTTTTTCCGTTGTACCTTGTAACTAATGAAACTATTGTTCCTTCTTGTCCGTTTAGTAGGTTGTATATTTGATCTTCATACAAATATTTTGTCTTCTTTTTATCTATTGATATAATTTCACTTCCTAATGGAATCTTTCTTTCTTCTGCAGGTGAATTTGGTAAAAATTCCTGTATAAAGCTTTTATTATTTGTATGGTCTTTAAATAATTTTATTCCTATTCCGCAGTTTGTATATGCTTGGCAACTTAGTGCATAGGTACATAATATAATTCCGATTATTAATAATGTAATCTTTTTATTCATATAACTCTCCTCTTACACTATTATAGTTGTATTTTTTTTATTACACAAATTATAACTTTTTTGTCAAAAAAGTTTTTCAATTTGTTAAATGGTTGAATTATTCTTTAAATAATTGTACAATTAGGGCACTTTAGTATGATAAGAGGTATTTATGAAATTACATGTTCAAACTTTATTTGTTGCCATTGGTTTAGGTATTAAACGTAATTGGCATATATTTCTTGCAATTATTGCAGGTATATTATTTGGTAATTTTTTACACGAAAAGTTAATTCTTGATTATTCTGATATGTCACAATTGAGTAGCATTGTTACAGGTGATATGCAAATAGATAATCCTACTCCATTTATGAAGTTAGCAATGCTGTTAAACATTATTGGTCAAGCTTTTATTAGAATAATCCAAATGGTTGTTATACCTTTGGTTTGTAGTGCTATTGTCGTTGGTATTTCCAGTATTGGCGATAGTAAGCAAATTGGTAAGTTCGGTAAGAAAATGATATTCTATTATGGAATTATTACCGTACTTGCTGTTGTGATTGGTGCTGTTTTAGTACTTGGTTTTAATCCTGGTGTTGGTGTTCAGGATTTAATTAATCAAAATTCTGCAATTGAAATTCAAAATCAAGTTAATAGTGTTATAGAACAACAAAAAGGTCAAATTGGAAATTTATTTCTTGGGATGATTCCTCAAAATCCTTTAGAATCTCTTGCTAAAGGGGAAATGATTCCGATTATTTTCTTTGCATTGATTTTCTCTCTTGCTTTATCTAAAGTTGGTGAAATAAATAGACCCATTGTTTCTTTCTTTGAATCTGTTTTCGCTGCTACTATGAAGATTACTGATTGGATTATGATATTTGCTGCTCCCGGTATTTTTGCTTTAACAGCTGTATCAGTTTCCAGTTTCGGTTTGGGAATCTTTTCTACTATTTCAAAGTTTTTAGCAGTAGTATTCTTAGGTTTTTGTATTCAGTTCTTTGTTGTTTATCCTTTAGTTTTAAAACTGTTTAGTAAAGTTCCTGTAAGTACATTCTTTACTGCAATTATTGAAGCTTTATTAGTAGCGTTCGGTACTGCAAGCAGCAGTGCTACATTACCTTTAACTATTGCTTGTTGTGAAAAACGCGGTATATCTCATAAAATTTGTAGTTTTGTTCTTCCGTTAGGTGCAACACTTAATATGGATGGTACTGCTTTATTCCAAACTGTTGCGGTTATATTCCTAACACAAGCTTATGGTGTTACACTTGAACCAATTCAAATTATACAAATTATGATTTTAGCTATAATTGCATCAAGTACTTGTGCCGGTATCCCCGGAGCTGGTTTGATTACGATTGCACTTGTATTGAATGGACTTGGTTTAACTCCACAGCAGTTAACTGCAGGTTTCGCTTTCTTGTTCACTATTGACCGTGTTGTTGATATGATTAGAACTACCGTCAATGTTGCAAGTGATGCAGTTGTTGCTGCTGTAATTGCTGACAATGAAAATGAAATTGATTATGATTTATTAAATAATACTGAACAGTACAAAGAAATCATTTAGTTGATTTCTATATATTTGCAAAAAGAAAAGCTCCCTTTTGGGAGCTTAATTTTTTTTTTATTTGATTTAATCTACCAAAACTTGTTGAAGTTCAACATTTGGTTTTCCCAATACTCTCACTAGCTCTAACACAGATGCTTTCATTTGACAACGTTGTGAAGTACCGTTGAAAAAGTCTGTGTAAAAACAACCTTCACAAACACAACCTCTTTTGTAGCATTCTAAGGCTGTATTTGTCCATCTTCTTACAGCGATGGATCTACCCATATCTCTGCTTCTAAGCACTAGATTTTCCTCCTTGAAATAATCCCCAATGATTTAGTAATGTATTTTCTTATTAGCATGTACATTCCCTAATCTCTAATACTATTATTATATATGTTTAGTTCTCTATTTCAAGAAAACAATACTCAATTATTACGTTATGATACAAAATTTAATAATATAAATATTTGTGTATTATATTTATTTGTTGCATAAAAAAGAAGAACTTAATTGTTCTTCTTTTTCAATTTATTCACTTATTACAGACTATCTGAAGTTAATTGTCGGGAATTTCTTCATTAACCCTGATTTTATAGTGTTTATTTGATTTTCTATAACTTCATCTGTTAATGTTTTTTCTTCATCCTGAAGTGTTATTCTGTATGCCAGGCTCTTATACCCGGACTGTATATGTTCTCCTTCATAAATATCAAATAAATTTGCATTTTTGAATAACTTGCTATCTGCACTTTTCTTTATTGCTAAAACTATTTGATCGTTATTTATGTCTTTTTCTATTGCAAAAGAGATGTCTCTTTGTACTTCAGGAAATTGTGGAAGCGGTTTGTATTTTGCTATATGGTTTGATGTTGCTTTAATTAATTTCCCTAGATTTAATTCAAATAAATATACATCTTGATTGATTTTCATTTTATCTTTTATTATTGGATAAATTTCACCAAAGTATCCTATTGTTTCCGGTGTTTTTCCTAAAAGAACAACTTTTGCACTTCTTCCAGGATGTAAATATTCACAATCGTCTGCAGGTGAGTATTTGATTCTTCCTGAAATATTTAAAAGATTAAATAAACTTTCCATTACTCCTTTTAGCGTATAAAAATCAATCTTTGATGATTTCTTCCACAGGTTGGAATTTGTATCTCCTGTCATAATACCGGATATCATTTGGTTTTCTTCAACACCACTATCAATTTTTTCAGCAGGTTTCTTTATGAAATATGTTTTACCTGTTTCATATAACCAAATATTTTTTTGTCCGTTATCGAAGTTATATTTTAATGTACTTAGTATATTTGCTATTGTAGTTTGTCTTAGCATTGTATGTTCATCTGACTGAGGGTTTTGTACATACACTGCTTCTTCTTTGTTATAGTTTAGTCCGAATTGCTTTAATAATGGTTCACCTATTAATGATGATGTCATAGCCTCATTGAATCCGTAGCCGAGAAAAAGGTTATTAATTGCTTTTAATAATTTTGATTCTTCTGATATTTCAGGTGATTGTGTTTTGTTTGGTAATGTTGGCGCAATTTTATCATAACCGTATATTCTTGCTATTTCTTCAATTAAATCAACTTCTTGTTTTACATCATTTACCCTAAAACTTGGTACTTTGAATTTGGCTGCAGCTTCATTCTTTCCTAATAATTCAAAGCCTAAATTTTCTAATATTTCTATGCAGGTTTGAGATGGTATTTCTATTCCTAAAATTCTCTTTATTTGATTGAATCTTAGAGTTATTTGAACATCTTCAAGTTTATTTTTGCCTGTTTCTGCTATGCCTTCTACTTTTGCATCTGCATATTCTGTTAATAATTGCATTGCTCTTAGAAGTGCAGGTCTTGTTGATTCAATATCTACACCTCTTTCAAACCTTGCACAAGCTTCACTTCTGTATCCTATGCTTCTTGAACTTTTTCTGTTTGTAGGAGCAGTAAAGTATGCAGATTCTAATACTATATTTTTCGTATTTTCATCAACTTCTGAATTTTCTGCTCCAAACACACCTGCAACACATACGCCTTTTTCTTTTGTTGCACATAATATACTATCGTTATTAAGTTGTCTTTCTACTCCGTCAAGTGTGACTATTGTTTCGCCTTCTTTTGCTCTTCTTACACATATATAGCCATCTAATTTGTCCATATCAAATGCGTGTAATGGTTGTCCATATTCAAGTAAAACATAGTTTGTTATATCTACAACATTATTTATTGATCTGATTCCTGATACTTCAAGTCTTCTTTTCATCCAGCTTGGTGATGGTTTTATTACAACATCTTTTAAAATACCTGCCGCATAGTATTTACAAGCATCTTCCGCAAGTATTTCTACTTTGAATTTATCAGTATATAAATCTTTTGTTGATTCAATTTTTGAAAAATTTAACTTCTTATTGAATAAAGAACAAATTTCTCTTGCAACACCTATTACAGACATTTCATCACCTCTGTTTGCAGTTGGTGCAACATCTATAATTGTATCTTCTTTTATATTTAATAAATCTTCCAGTTTTGTTCCCAATTCTATATTTTCATATAAACGGTTTAATATTAATATACCGTCTTCTTCTTGCATTCCTTCAAGGCCAAGTTCATCTTGAGAACATAGCATACCTTGTGATTCTACACCTCTTATTACAGCAGGGGTTAGTTCGAACTCTTCACCTGTTTTACGATTTAATACTTTTGAACCAACAGATGCATATGGAATAATTTGTCCTTCTTCTATGTTTTGTGCTCCACAAACAACTGTTTTTAAAGCATTTCCTAAATCAACTTCTACAAGATGTAGCTTGTCTGCATTTGGGTGTTGGGATATTTTTTTTATTTTAGCTGTTATTATATTTGTAAATTTAGCACCTGTTTTTTCAATATCTTCAACTTCTAAGCCGCTCATTGTAAGTTCATGTACAATTTGTTCTACTGTTAAATCACTTATGTCAACAAACTCATTTAGCCATTCTAGTGAAATTTTCATCTCTTTATCCTCTTTAAAATATATATTTTATTCTAGTATAAAGACATTTTTATGTCATTAAATATCATTTTTAGATTTTCTTTTATAAAATTTAATTTTATATTTCCCCTTAAATTTTTTATTTGAATATATGTTTATTCTTTTTAATGAATTATTAATTATCCAGGAAGGATAATTATCAAAAGGAACTAAAAGCTTTCCATTTCTTTTTGTTCTACAATATATTTGTGAATTCGAATTGTTTATTTCAATATAATAGTTTCTAATTTCTTTTGTTTTATTTTCTGGTTCAAAATAAATAAAATCGAAAGTTTCTCCTGATATTTCAGCAGGAAAGTTTATTTCTAATTTATCTTCATATATATAGCTGTAATTATCTACAATAACTTCTTTTATCGGTAGAGTTTTTACCGAATTTCCCCATACCTCCGGTAAAAAATTCAGGTTCCAAAATCCAAAAATATTATCTAATATCTTTAAGTCATTTTGAGTATATTCTTTTATTTTATCATCTTTAATTAAAAAAGTGTTTTCATTGTCTTTAACTACATTATATTTTATTGGTTGTAATAAATATTTATATAATGAGTTTAGTCTTAATGAAAGATGAATGTTATCGTGAAATATTGAATTAGAATCGATTAAAATAATATCAGGTGGTGTTTGTTTTAATTTTGCAGTTATATCATCTGACTGCTTTGTTGTTATTGCATTGTAAAAAGAAATAAACTTTATTGGAATTTTTTTATTTAAATATAAATAATGCATGCCTCTATTTGTTAAATCCAAAAAGACGGAACTTTTATCACTATTATTTTCAATAAAATTTTTTATATTTTCAATGCGTTTTGTATAATTATAACTTAATGCTATTGGACCAACATTATTAAGAGAATAATTACTGTATATTGTATTATAACTTTTGAATTTTGATGGTAAATGTAAAAAGGAATAGAATATTACTCCGATTATAATAAGTGCTAGTAAAATATTGTATTTTTTTGTTGAATATTTATATATAAAATAAGGTAAAATGACGTATAAATAAGCTTGTGATAAAAACTCAATTCTACTAAAAATCCCATTATCCGTTCTACCTAATGTATAACTTAACGATATTATAGGGAATATTATTGAAAACAATAAAAATAAAATTGAATAGGCATCTCCTTTATTTTTAATTTGTTTAATTAGTTCAATTAGTAAAACAGGCAGGAAAAATAATGCAAATAACTTATATGTTTGAACAATTAATCTGGGTACTATAAAAACAAAAGCTCCGAATGTGTTACCAAAAGAATAAAGGTTGCCTTTTATATATTCAGGTGCTTCTTTTAAGTATTCCAAAATTGTTGTATGCATTAAGCACATGAGTATAATTATGGGAAACAAAGCAAAAATTATTTTAATAACTTTTTTCTTATCTTCTTGTTTATATATTTGCATTATTTGGTAAATAAGTATAGGTATACTTGCAATTAACCAAAAACTTCCGACTGTTGTCCAAGTTAAGCAAAAAATAAATGATATAATACTAAATATACATAGCCAAATATAGCGTTTTTCTATTAACTTTTCTTTTAACAACAATAAATATGTTGTTATAAAAAATACGGTAAGGTTAGTACCTTTGAAAAATAATAAAGGAGCCATAAATAGTCGGTTTTTATCAAAAATAATTAGTCCTGAAAAAATTGTTAGAATTAATAATGTATTTTTAAAAAAGATTTCACCTAAGCAATATCCGTAAATATTATTTTCCTGAAAAATATAACAGCCAATCCAGCTTGGTATTATATCAATATAACCGTGCACTAACATTATATCTTTGTAGTATTCAAGATTAAAGTTATTATGCATTAAAAATGTGGCAAATTTTTCTCCGAAATGATGATCATCTGTTGGACCGTATGCTACATTATAAGAGCTAAAAAGTATTGCAAAAAGAACAGCAGTTATTATTAGTATAGAAAATCTGTTACACTTCTCCTTCGTTTTTATTTTTCGAACATCAAATAAAGAGAGTAATATTAAAAAAATTACTGTCATGAATATAATTGGATAGAATTTTCCATTAAGAGGATATAAAAAAACAAATCCAATTGCACCTATAAATTGAAATTTTAATAGAAAGAATTTTATTTTTTCTATAAATGGGAATAATATAATCTTTTTTTGTTGGATATCATTTTCTTTTTGTTTTTGTTTTTGTTTTTGTTTTTGTTGGAAATATTTTATTCTTATTATGCAGATAATTGGTAATAACAAGAAAAATATAATTAAATATAAAAAATAAATATATATATCCAAAGACTTATTGTAATCAAGGTATATTGATGTTCCAGTAAAAAAATCGTTTAAATTAGAGTAAAAACAATGTTTATATAGGATATCATATATTTTAATACCAAGTATAGCTGATAAAAAACTTGATATTAATATATCTATAAATTTAAAATTGTCTATTAATGTTTTCATATAAATATCCCAAGATGTATGTTATCACAATTTTTATTACATTACTAATAGTTAACTTTTTGCAAATTATTCTTATTTAGTTAGAATTATTGTATGAATAAGAATTCTAAATCAAAAATATTAATTTTATTTATATTATTTATTGTTTCAGTTTCTATTTATATATTGTCTTCAAATTTGCTTGAAAATAAGGTAAATGATACTTTAACAAAAATTTTAGTAAAAATTCAAAATAAAAAAGTTTCGGATAATATTGTATTAATTGTTATTGATGATAAGTCTTTAAACAAAATCCCTTGGCCTTGGAGTAAAGATCTTTTTTCTGATATGTTTAATTTTCTTGAGAAGGAGTCTGGAGCTAAGTCTATTGTTTTTCAAAATTTAATTGTTTTTCCTGATACTTATAATCCTCATTCTGATGAGTTATTTTTTAAAAATTTGAAAAATTATAATAAGTTGATTAATAGTTATATTTTGTTAAATTCAAATGTAGCTGGTGATGTTCTTCCAGAAGAATATATTCCTATCTTTGAAAGTAAGTCAAATATCAAAATAATTAATAAAACAAGTAAAAAACTTGTACCTTCTTATAAAGCTGTAATTAAGTTGCCTAAGGATTACTTGCTTAATTCAAAGTATTTTGCATCTTCAATAATCCATGAAGATAATGATGAGATTGTTCGAAATTATATGCCAATAGTCTATTTTAATGGAAACTTTTTACCATCTTTAGCACTTAGTGCATATTCTATGTATACAGGAATTGATACTTTTGTCTTATATGATGATTTTTTGTGTTCTAATGATAATTGTTCAACACTTAAAATGCCGATTCGTTATAGTAAAGGAAAAGACTATATTGGAAATAGTGTTTATGGTTTTTTAACTGATATAAATTGGTATAAACCTCAAACAACTTACTATTCACACAAAACATTCTCTGCTGACGATGTATTAATTTCGTATTATGCATTGAAAAAAGGCAAGGTGCCTAAAATTAAGCCTTCTGAGTTTAAAAATAAAATTGTTATAATTGGTTTAAATGCTGATAAAAATGTCTGGGATCAATTAAGTGAAACTCAAATTTTAAAAAAACAGGCTGATATTGATATACATGCTTCTATAATTGATAATATGCTTACAAATTCATTTAAAACAAAAAATACAAATAATTATTCGTTAATTATTACACTAGTATTTTCTCTTTTTATCGCAAGAGGTTTTAGAAATTTCAAAAATAATATATTATTTACAACGATGCTTTCATCTATATATTTTATTTATTATTTATATGAATATTTTATAAATGTCTTAGTTCCGCCTATTTCCCCAATTTTAACTATGTATTCTGTTGCTATATTAAAAAATATATATTCTATAGTTACAACAGATAAGACAAGTGAAATGTTAAAGCATGCAATGGGTAAGTATGTTTCAAAAGATGTAATGAAAAAGGTTATAGCTGATATTGATAAATTGAAATTAGGAGGTGTAAGAGCAGTTGTAACAATACTATTTGTTGATATTAGGAATTTTACACAAATTTCTGAAAAACTTTCTCCGCAAGAAGTATCTTCAATTTTAAATGAATATTTTTCAACTATTGAACCAATCATTGGTAAATATCATGGAATAGTAAATAAATATATGGGAGATGGTCTTTTAGCTGTATTTGGTGAACCAATAAAAAATTCTCAACACGCTATGAATGCTATAAAATCTGGAATTGAAATTGTTGATAAAGTTAAAATTTTGAGAGAAAAACTTATTTTAGAAGGTAAACCAATAATAAATATTGGTATTGGTATAAATACAGGTGAGGTTTTTGCCGGAAATATTGGTACTGAAGAAAGGTTAGAATATACAGTTATTGGTGACAATGTAAATTTAGCATATAGAATTGAAGCATATAATCAGATTCTAAAAACACAATTTTTGATAAGTGACTCAACATATGAATTTGTTAAAGATTATGTTGATGTTGTAAAATTAAGCCAAGTAAGTATAAAAGGTAAGTCTAAACCAATAGATATTTATGAAGTTTTGAGTATAAAATAATGTTTAATAATTATCTTGATAATGTTGATATAGAACAAATTAAGCGTGCTATTCAAGTTGAAGAAAAATATAAATATATAAACATTATGGGAAAAGAATCTGCTTTCTCCGGATTTATGATAAAGCAATTAAAATTTATTTATAAACTTTCAGGAAAAAATCCTAAATGGCTTCCTGTTATTGAATCTTTTGAGTTTTATCCGCAAGAAAATATTTTTCAACGAAAAAAAACAATTAATAGATTTATTACTATATTAAAAAAAGAAATGCAACTGGAAAAAGCAGTCGAAGAAGAAAAGTCAAAAGAAGCTGTTAAATCTATTTTTGATGCTGATGTTGTTATGTTAAAGGGAGTTGGTCCAAAGTTTGGATATTTACTAAATAAACTTGGTATTTTTTCTATATATGATTTAATTAGTTATTTCCCCAAAAAGTATATAGATTATTCCTCTCGTTGTTTAATAAAGTCATTGAAAGAAAATCAAAGTGTTACTATTTATGGAAAAATATCGGCCTTAAAGGCTTATACAACTAAGAAAAATTTAACTATAATTAAAGTTTCGGTTAGCGATGAATCCGGAACATTAGATTTAAATTTCTTTTATTCAAAAATTAATAAATTCTCGATAGAAAGATACAAGTCGCAGTTTCCAAAAGGTGCTTCAATAATTGTTTCAGGAAGCGCTAAATTTGATAAATTTTCAGCAAAAATGACAATTGATAAACCTCAGTTTCAAGTTTTAGGTGAGAATATTGCCCAAAATGATAACTTAAATCTGGCAAGAATTGTACCAGTTTATCCATTGGTAGAAAATCTTAATATAAAAGCACTAAGAAAGGCGATACACAATGCTATAGAAGAATATAAACCTTCCATTGAGAATCTTGTTCCTAATGAATTTATAGAAAAATACTCTATGTATGATAGAAAAAAAGCAATTGAAGTAATTCATTTTCCGCCCGATAATTCACAGTTAGAAATTGCTCGATTTACGTTAGTGTATGAAGAGTTATTTTTATTACAATTAAAAATGCTTTCCTTAAGAGATTTTACATCTAAATCATATAAAACTGTTGCCTTAAATATAAAAGATGATGGTTTGGTTCATACCTTTATAAAAAGTTTACCATTTGAATTAACTGATGGCCAAAAAAAGGCAGTAAATGAAATTTTAAATGATATTAACTCTGATAAGCCAATGCAAAGACTATTGCAAGGAGATGTGGGTAGCGGTAAAACGGTTGTTGCTTGTATTATGCTTTTGGCAGCGATTGAAAACGGTTTTCAAACAGCAATAATGGCCCCGACTGAAATATTAGCTCAACAGCATTTTAACAACTTTGTAAAATGGCTAACACCTTTGGGGTTAAATGTTGCTTTGTTTACTTCTTCTAATACAAAAAAACAAAGAGATAAACTTGAAAAAGATTTGAGAAACGGTCAAATCAATATCGCAGTCGGTACTCATTCTTTGATTCAAGATAATGTAGAATTTAATAACTTAGGTGCAATAGTAATTGATGAACAGCATCGTTTTGGTGTTAAACAAAGAAATATATTGAAAAATAAAGCAGAAGTACCTCAAATGCTTACAATGACAGCTACTCCAATACCAAGAACATTAGCTCTTACTGTGCATGGTGATTTAGATTTAACAATTATAGATGAACTTCCAAAAGGTAGAAAACCAATAAAGACAGCGTTGTTAACTGCTTCTCAAAGGAAAAAAGCATATGAGTTAATTCGTGAAGAAATAAATAAAGGTCATCAAGCATATATTGTTTTTCCTTTAATTGATGAATCAGAAACATTGTCAGCGAAAGCGGCTACGAAAGAGGCTGAAAATCTTCAAAACGGTATTTTTTCTGATTTAAAAATTGGGCTTCTACACGGAAAAATGAAAACAGATGAAAAAGATAAAGTAATGTCTGATTTTAAGAATAAGGTTTTTGATATTTTGGTTTGTACAACTGTTGTTGAAGTAGGCGTTGATGTTCCTAATGCAACGGTAATAATGATTGAAAATGCAGAAAGATTTGGACTATCTCAATTGCATCAATTAAGAGGCAGGGTTGGTAGAAATAGTCTTCAATCATATTGCATTTTGGTCTCTTCAACAAAAAATGAAGACACAATTAACAGATTAAATGTTTTAGTGCAAACAAATGATGGTTTCGTAATTGCAGAAAAAGATTTAGAAATCAGAGGTCCAGGAGAGTTCTTAGGTATAAGACAAAGTGGATTGGTTGAACTTCATCTGGCAGATTTAACAAAAGATTTATATATTCTAGAAATGGCAAGAAATGATGCAAAAGAATATGTAAAATCTTGTGATAAAGAAAACTATCCAAATGCTTTAAAACAATATCTCAATTCTACTTTGAGCATGATTAATGAAATACCGACTGCCGATTAATATAATATTTGTTTATATTTCTGTTTTTTCAAATACAAATAATGTCCAATCACCGGCTTGAGTGATGCTGTCAATTCTGTAATTGTCTTTAAATGCGTATAGAAGACTGTTTTTTAATGCAGAAAATGATAAAAATATAAATGGTGTCCTGTCATATTCTTTATTGTCGTTAACTATATTTTGTATTTTATCGTTCGATAGAAAAGACACTGTATTTAAAAAAATAATACCTATCCTATCTCCCTTTTTCATTTTTGAGTTAAAGTTTTCATTTACATATTTTATAATAATTTCATTAGGAAATTCCTTAAAATAATTTCTATAAATTGTTTTTCCTTTGTTAATTGTTTCATAATAGTTATTATTGTTAAACATGAAATAATTAAAGTTAAATTTGTTTATTGAATAAAAATTATATCTTGTATTTCTGTTTAAGTATCTTTCAAATTTATCCTTATCGTAATATGTCAGTAAAACATAATCTTTGTTTTTAAGACGAGAGTTTTCCAGTAATTGTACAACGGCTAAATGTCCTTCACTTCTTGTTCTTTTCGGAGCTGAATCTGTTGAAGTTATTAAATAAAATATATTTAAAATTATAAAGATTGAAGTTAGAACTATTTTTATAGATTCTTTTTTGAAGGAACTTAAACCAAGAGCAAATATTAAAATTAAAATAGGGTAAATTTCACAACTGTATTTTGTTATAAGGATTATTTTCCCTAAAATGGATAGAATTATTAATGAGATGAAAAATAAAAATGCAGATATGAAATAATAATTAATAGTTGTATTCTTTTCTTTTAAACCTCTATATATACCAATTAATCCGATAATAGAAGGCAATATTGCAAATATGATAAATATATAATTGATATTTCCGTCTTTAAAAATATATGCCAAGATAGTATCTGGTACGTTTACTATATTTGTTTGTATTGGTGAAAAGTAATCTACAATGCAAAATAATATTTTTGAAATTGAAAAATTAGACCAAAACTGTGATAACGATTGTGAAAATGCAACTGTAAAAAGAAAAGGTAAAATAAGTAATACGACCAGTATAAATGGGGAAATGTATTTTAGTATTATTATTAAATTTTTAGTTTTTTCCTTAAAAAATTTATTTTCTTTATATAAAAGAATGAGTAAAGTCGTAATATTTATGAGAGAAAATATAATACCCAATGTATGCGTTGCACAAATTAAAGCATTTGCGCAAAAGAATATAATAAAATTAAACGCATTTTGTTTCTTTTCGAGTTTTATAAAAAATAACAAGGTTAGAGAGCAAAGAAGCATTAGCAAGCTGTATAATCTTACTTCTTGTGCAAAATAAATATGAAACGAACTAATAGCTGTCAAAAATGAGCATAATATACCAAGTTTTATGTTTTTAGCTTCTTTTCCCACAAAGAACATAGTAATAATTGTTAATAATGAAGGAACAACTGATGAAATTCTTAAAGAAATATCGCTGTCTTTAAATAGAAACATCCAAATTTTTAAGTAAATATAATACAAAGGAGCATGACAGTTTCTGAACATTTCTGTAAGGAAATCTGTAAAATCTTTTTTTGAAGCTATAAACCAACTGACATATTCGTCATTCCATAATCCTTCAGGTTTATCGATGAACCAAAGTCTAAATAAAAAAGCTATTAAAAAGATAATAAATAGTTTAAAAAAAGTATTGTTTTTCATTCTTATTTTATGTTTTCATGTATATTAATAAGATAATTTTATCATATATCTGTTTGGTGAGTATGAAATTAATAATTCAAATACCTTGTTATAATGAAGAAGTTGCATTACCTGTGACATTGTCTCAATTGCCAAAGCATATAGATGGCATTGATGAAATTGAAGTTTTAATATCAGATGATGGAAGTACTGATAGAACAATTGAAATAGCAAAGTCTTATGGGGTCAATCATATTGTAACATCAACACACCATAGAGGTTTAGCAAAAACATTTTTGGCAGGTATCCAATGTGCTATAGAAAGAGGTGCGGATATAATTGTTAATACTGATGCTGATAATCAGTATTGTGCTGATGATATAGAAAAACTTGTTAAGCCAATTCTTGAAAAAAAAGCAGATATAGTAATTGGTGCAAGACCAATAAAACAAATAAAAGAATTTTCTCTATTCAAGAAGTTTTTACAATTCCTAGGTTCAAAGGTAGTTCGTTTATTAAGTTCTACAGCAACTGATGATGCTCCAAGTGGCTTTAGAGCATTTTCAAGAGATGCTGCATTATCTATCAATGTTTTTGATAATTATACTTATACAATTGAAACTGTTATTCAGTCTAAAATAAAAGGTTTACACATTTTATCAGTACCAATCAGAGTTAATTCTTGTTATAGAAAATCAAGGCTTGTAAAAAATATTTTTACTTATGTTCAAAAAAATTCATTTACAATTTTAAGAATGTTTATTATATATAGACCATTCAGATTTTTTGCTGCAATTGGTTCTTTTATCTCGTTTGTTGGTTTAATTTTGCTTTCCAGATTCTTATTTCTTTACTTTTTAGACCACGGTAACGGACACATACAATCATTGATTATTTCATCAATTTTAGTTATTACAGGCATTCAGATTATAATTTTTGGTGTTTTGTCTGACTTATTGGCAATAAATAGAAAACTCATTGAAGATATACAGGTTCGAGTAAAAAAAATGGAAAACAAATAGTCTTGTTGTACTGGAACATAGGCTAAGATAAAATTTTATTAAAATGAAACATAATCTTTCTATGAGGATTTTGTTTTCGATATTGTTTTTTTTCATTTTTCAACTTTCAGCACTTTCAAATGTTGCTGAGTATATAGACTCTTATACAAAATGCAGCGAAAATCAAAGTTATAAATCATTTTCTCAGATTATAAAAGGTGAAGCTTCTATTTCTGATATTGAAAAGCAGATGATATTAGATAAGGAAATATCAAATGAATTAAATTCCCCTTTTGTTTATACAGATTTGGAAGAATGTATAAAAATTGCTTTGGATAAAAATTATGATATTCAAATTAGTGATGCAGGCAGACTTGAATCATATTGGTTAAATAAGAATGCTTATTTTCAATTACTTCCTGATGCATATTATGATTTTAATATAAGTAATTTAGGAGGTAGCTTTCTAGTTGGTGGTATTGTTGCAACTACAGTTCATGAAGTACCGATACAAAGTATCTTTGGTGTAGAATGGTCTACAATAAATCAAGGTAAATATTTCTTTTATTTAGCACAGACAAAAAATTTATTAAAATCATCATCGGCTTCATTAGAATATACAAAGGACGAAATTTTGCTAAATACCGTTTTAGCATATTATGATTTATTAGGTATTAAGATGGAAATGGAAGTTCAGAAGGTTAATCGATATGATAGGTTGGAACAATTAAAATATACACAAGCAAGATTTGATGCGGGATTAGGTACTTTATATGATGTAAAAAGAGCACAAGCTGAATTTGCAGGAGCGCAACTTGAATATACAACAACTATCAATTCATTAAGATTAGCACAAGCAAGTTTGGCTAATATATTAGGAATTGATGTTCTAACTGCAGTATATCCCTTTGAGTTTGAAGTTGATAGCAGAGAACTAATTGATCCAAATATAGATATAGAAGATTTATATAAATTTGCACTTGAAGCAAGAGAAGATATAAAAGCAAAAGAAGCTGAAATTAATGCGTATAGAGCACAACGAAGTGCAAACTATACTGATATAGTGCCTGCTGTCACAGTTTCATATCAAAATGGTTATGTTGGTACAAAAAGAGCAGGCATGTATCCAAATAACAGAATCACATTAGATGTTAGAGCTTCGCTTGGAAAAAATATGCTTTTAGGTACTATTACGCAAATAAAAGCTGATTCTGCAGTTGTAAAACAGAAGAAATTGGAACTTATAAATCTAAAAAGAAAAGTTAAAGAAGATATCTTAAATTCTTATTATGATTCGTTGAATGCAATAAAAAAAATTGAAGCTTCTAAAGTTGAAGTTGAAACTGCCGATGTAAGTGTTGATTTATCCCTTGCAAATATGAAAGCTGGTGAAGCTACTTTTATTGATGTAATTTCTTCTCAAAATTTAAAAGTAAAAGCAAACATAAATTTAATAAAAAATATGATAGAATATAATAAGGCACAGACAAAATTATTATTTAATATTGGTCTAATATCACCTAAAAATGTTTTAAAAGGATATAAAAGTAAGTTCTATTAGTTGTGTTTAGTAGTTTTTTTGAAAAGAGATGCAATGAATATTTTAAAAGAGATTGTGAATAAAATTTTCTCAGTAAAAAAATCGAGTATGGAAAAAGAAATATTTCAGCAGTCAGATATAATATTTGAATTAATACGCAAGTACGTAAAAAAAGATTATTCAATTAATATTGATGTTCCAGATAATGTTTCCAAAATAGCATTAATTGCAAGCGGGTCATCGTATCATAGTGCAACAATAGCTGCGAATTTTCTGAGAGAAAAAGTACATTGTGAAGCTCAGTCATATTATGCAAGCGAGGTTGCTCTTGCAGAAAGTTTTGATGTAGATAACTCTACTTTATATATTTTTATATCTCAATCCGGTGAAACTTCTGATACAAATAAGTCATTAGATAAAATAAAGACAAAAACAGATAAAACTCTTTCTGTAACAAATACAAAAAATTCAACTCTATACAACAATACAAAATATAAGATTTTAACATATGCAGGTGTAGAAAAATCTATTGCATCTACAAAAGCAATGAGTGCTCAATTATATTGTTTGTTTTTAATATCTGCAAAAATAATGCAACAAAAAGAACTTCCTGTTCGTTCTTTTGTAGAGGAATTGTTGTGTGTTCCAGAGTATATAAAAGAAACTTTTTCAAAACGGGAAGAAATCAAGCATTATTCAAAAATTTTGGCAAACTATGAAAATGCGGCAATTTTAGCTTCGGGGATGTTTTACCCTCTTGCTAAGGAAGGGGCTTTAAAAATAAAAGAAACTTCTTATATTAATACTACTGCATACCCTACCGGAGAGTTTTTGCATGGTCATATTGCTATATTAAATAAAAAATGTGCTGTTATTTCTATTGTAAATAATCAGAACATTCAATTTACTTTGGATGTTTTGAATAAAATTACAAAAAATTATAAAACTGATTCTTTAATAATTTCTGCATTTCCGCTTCCAAATATTGGTAAAAATACTATTATTCCAGTTCAATCGTCAGTTGATGTAGATTTCTTATTTTCAGCATTGGTTGTATTGCAGTTGTTAGCGTTTGAAACTGCTTCATTTTTGAATAGAAATATAGATAGACCTGATGGTCTGGAAAAAGTTGTAAAATAAATTTTAATTTCTGTAAATATTTTTGTTTTATATGTATAAAAAAATATTTATGGTTTTTATATTCTTGGGTTTTATATGCAAATAAATATAAATAAATTTCATTTTTTATATCCTAATACTGTAAATACAAACAGACAGTATGGTTTGAAATACCCGAATTTGGCTCCATTAGCGCAAGATACAGTTTCTTTTTCAGGCAGAGGAAAATTAATTGCTGAAAGCATGATTGATGCACCTCCTGAAAGAACTTGCAGACAAGTTGAAATTAATGCAGAACCTGCAAGATTTTATTTGGAATCTGTTTTAAATGAATATTTAAAACCGTTAACTCAAGTTAATTCTGATTCAAATCCCAAGGAATTCCCTATTTTAGAATGTACGACAAGAGTTAAGAAATCAACAAGTATAAGAGAAAAAGTTGTATCTAAGTATTCTAAAATATATACTGCAGAAGCTGATGAGTTCTCTGAAAGAGTTGTTGATGAACTTTTGAAATACTTTAAATTGCGTGATGGAATTTCTCGTGATTCAGTTGTTCAAGAAGCAAAGAAAAATATAGCAAGTAAAGTTCCTCCTTATGAATTTGCTTCATATTATTTTTCTACAATAACTTCAGATTTTAAGGAAAAAAATTGTTTTAATTTTTCTGATTATTCAGAAGAAAAAATGAAACAAATTTTCGCACAAATAACTGATACTTTGGAAGAAGTACCAAAATCTCCGCATACCGATGGTTCAGTATATATAGAACCAACCTCAATAAAAGGTGTTAAACATTACGCAAATGATATAGTTGGCGCTAGAATCACTATGAAAGAATCTGATCCTGAATATACCGGGTTGGTTTTAGCTGCATTAAAACAAGCTGTAGATGATGGTCTTTTAAATATTACTTCTATAGAAAATAACTTACCCGATCCTAAAAAACTTCCTCAGGGTAAAGAAATATCTGATTATGCTTATGCAACAGATTCTCAACTTAGAAAACTTGCAAAAGCTGCCGATGCAAAACTTATTAGAAATAAATCAAAATCAGGTTATCTTGCTATCCATATAAACGTAGATTTATCAAGTCCTTTGTTCTCTTGTTATAAAGGTGTTTTTGATGGTTATACAGGTGAAATACAGATTATTGGTTCAGATGTTGAACAATTAAAAGATGTTGAAGATTTATGTTATAAACTTAAAGATGATAAAAATGCTATTCGTTCCGAATATAAGCCATTTAAAACTCATTTTAAGACTTATTATAATGATGAAACTAAAGAGGCTTTTGAAGACTATACATATGCTTTGTATCTGGCTCAAAGAACGCTTCCGCCTAACTCTAAAAGAACAGATTTCTTTCCATCTATTGAAGAACTTGGATTTGAAGGTAAAGTTCCTAAAGAACTTGATTTTAATTATTTAAGAAGATTAAAAGAAAAATGCGATTTTTCTGCTAAACTTGCTCAAAAACAAGAAGAGATGAAAAATGGTGATAAGAGTAGTCATTCGGAAACAATTAAAACTATAAAACATAATGGCAATATCAAAACAGTAAAAAGCCTTATATCTTATATAATAAGAGGTTAGTTATATGACTTTAATAATTTACTGATAAAGTTTGTCAGATATGGAACAAAAAATATTTTTCCCATTATTATGCCAAAGATAATATATAAAAGTATAAGATGAATAATAATTTCAATTATATTAAAAGATAAATTAAAAATTGGTAAAATTAAAATTCTTACAGACATTATATAATTTAGTTTTGCAGTTATTATGTTTATAAACGGAATTAATGCCAAGACCGAAAAAATAATATTTAATGTAAGCTTTAATATTGCAAGTAAGATAGCTATTACCATAGATTGAATTATATTATACATTAGAAAATAACGTAATTTTTTCTTTGCAAAATGAGCAATTAAAAGCCAAACCAAACCTATAATTCCCATAGTAAAATAAGACAAAATTGAAATAATTTTTTCTATTGGTGAAACTTTTATTAAATTATGCTGCATCTTTTGAATCCTTAGTATCTCTATTTTGTATATATTCTTGAATAGTTTCTATATATATTAATTTAAGTTCATCGTTTTCTGTATCAATATCAATTGCTTGTTTATATGAAGAAATAGCAGAACGTAAGTCTTTCATCATTACGTATGTATTACCTAATAGTGTGTATGCTTCAAAGTTTGTAGGTTCTATTTGTATAACTTTATTGTAGAATTCTATTGCCGTTTCATATTTTTTTATAGAACAATATAAATTACCAAGTAATAAATAACTGTTGGAAATATTAGGATTTAAAGATATAGCATTTTCATACATTTTAATTGATTCGTCAATATTTCCTTGTTCAAATAAAGAAATACCATAGCAAATAAATGCTTGATAGTATGAATCATTATTGTTGATAACTGTTTCAAATAATTTATTTGCTTTATTATATTCATTTGCAGATGAATATGCATTTGCACAGTATAAAAGTAATGAATTATTATTGGGAGAAAGTTGAATTGCTTTTTCAAAATATGATGTAGCATCAATTTTTCTTCCCAATTTCATTAAAACAAATGCAATATTTACATAGTTTTCAGGAGAATCGTCTTTTAGTTTAAGCGCTTTTTCAAAATATATCAAAGCTTCATCATAATTTTCTTGGTCTTGATATAAAAGTGCAATTGCAGAGTATACTTGATAGTTATTTTTTTCAATATGCAATGCTTTTACATAATTATTCATTGCCTGTTGAAACTCTCTAAGTTCGGCGTGTGCATTTCCCAAGTTAAAATATACGGAAAAATTATCTATTCCTAAACTTACTGCTCTGGAATAATAGTTTATTGCTTTATTATATTCTTGTTTATAAAAGTATAAACTGCCAAGATTTGTTAAAGCAACAAAATTAAGTGGTTCTATATTTAGTAAGCTTTCATATACATTTATTGCTAAATCATATTCTTTCTCATTTGAATACAAATTAGCTAAAGCTAAATAATTCTCTGCATTATTTGGACTTTCGACAATTTCTTTTATTAGATATTCAATTTTTTCAATACTATTATTCATAAAAGTAATTATACTAAATAATAACTGTAGTAGCAAATAAAATCATATACTTACTTGTTATGTATGATTCTGTCAAAATATTCTATTGTTTTTAAAAGCCCTTCTTTTATTTGAATTTTAGGTTCCCATTTGAGATTTTCTTTTGCAATAGATATATTTGGTTCTCTTTGCGTTGGGTCATCAGATGGTAATTCTTTAAAAATAATCTCTGATTTTGAATTTGTAAGTTCAATAATCAATTTAGCAAATTCCAATATAGTATGTTCATCAGGATTACCTAAATTAACTGGCTTATCATAATTGCTTTCCATTAATTTGATAAGTGCATCAACTAAGTCTGATACATAACAAAATGCTCTTGTTTGAGAGCCTGTTCCGTATACGGTTATTGGTTCATTTTTTAATGCTTGGACAATAAAATTAGATACTACTCTTCCATCATTTAAAGCCATTCTTGGACCATAAGTGTTAAAAATACGTGCTATTCTAATATCCACATTGTTTTGTCTGTGGTAGTCCATCATAAGCGTTTCTGCACATCTTTTTCCTTCATCATAACAGCTACGAATGCCAATAGGATTGACATTTCCCCAATATGTTTCAACTTGCGGATGAATTTGCGGATCTCCGTATACTTCACTTGTGCTTGCTTGTAGAATTCTTGCCTTGCATCTTTTTGCAAGACCAAGCATATTTATTATACCTATAACTGATGTCTTTATTGTTTTTATTGGATTGTACTGATAATGTATAGGAGAAGCTGGACAAGCTAAATTATATATTTGATCTACTTCTGCCAAATATTCATTAATAATATCGTGTCTTACAAGTTCAAACCTGTTGTTTCCGATTAAATGCCTTATATTATCTTTTGAACCTGTAAAAAAATTATCCAGACATATTATATCATTTCCGTCGTTTAAAAGTTTTTCAGATAAATGTGAACCGATAAAACCAGCACCACCTGTTATTAATATTCTTTTCATAAAGTTATTTCCTCTGAATTTTTAAATTGCATTTCATATAGGTGCTTGTATTGACCGTTTTCAATAGAAAGTAATTCTTTGTGTGTACCAAGCTCAACTAATTCACCATCATTGATTACTGCAATCCTGTCAGCATTTTTAATAGTAGATAGTCTGTGTGCTATTACAAAAACAGTTTTATTTTTTATTAAATTGTCTAAAGCTTTTTGTACAACTGCTTCAGATTCATTGTCTAAAGCTGATGTTGCTTCATCTAAAATAATTATTGGTGTATTTCTTATCATTGCTCTTGCAATAGCAACTCTTTGTCTTTGACCGCCTGAAAGTGTCAGTCCTCTTTCTCCTAAAATTGTTTCTAATCCATCAGGAAGTGCAGCTATAACATCATCAAGATGCGATGCTGAAAGAGCCGTGTTTAATTCTTCTTGTGTTGCATTTGGGTTTGCAAGTAAAATATTTTCTCTGATTGTTCCTGTAAATAAAAAATTATCTTGAAAAACAAACGATATATTTTTTCTAAGTTCATTTAATTTAAAGTTTTTAATATCAATTCCATCGAATTTAATTGAACCTGATTTTACGTCATAAAATCTTGGAATTAAATTAACAAACGTGGATTTTCCACCTCCTGAATTTCCGACTATAGCAAGTGTTTCTCCCTTTTTAACGTATAAATTAATATCTTTTAGTACAGGTTTATTATCAACATATTCAAAGTAAACATTTTCAAAAGTAACACCGCTTGTTAAAGTAGGAATATCAATTGTTGTTTCTTTATCTTTAATCATTGGTACATAATCAAAAAGTTCAAATACACGACCCATAGCAACGAATATATTTTGAATGCTTGTCATTGTATTCCCCAATGTTTTTATAGGCTTATATAAAAGTAATAAAGATGTTACAAATGAAGCAAAAGAACCTGCTGTCATTTGTCCTGAATATATTAGTTTTGTACCATAGAATAGTACAAAGGCTATTCCAAATGAAGCAATCAAATACATTATAGGTGACATCCAGCCAACTCGTTTAGTAAGAGAAATTGAGACATCAAAACTTTTGTTTATACCATCAGTAAATAATTTTTTTTGTCTTTCTTGTAAATTATATGCTGTAACAACTTTGTTGCCGGAATAAGTTTCATTTATTGTTGTCATAATATCACCAGTTATGACAGTGTTTTTATTAGAAACAGATTTGATTTTTTTTCTAATGAAAAATACAGGTACAAAAGCAATAGCTAAAACTAAAACACCTACAATCGCGAGTTTCCAAGAACTATAAAGCATAACTGTAATTAAAGACATTGCACCAAACAAGCTTATAATGAAAGTTTTAATTTGTTCCACTATGCCTTTTGATGCTGAATCAGGGTCTGTAAGATATCTGTTAATAATTAATCCGGATGAATTTTCATCAAAAAACGAAGTATCCATAAAAACTAATCTTGCGAATAAATCATTTTTTACTGCATTTGTGATTTTTAAACTGGTCCAGTCTGTAAGGTATGAATTCAGATATCTTAATACACCTTGAAAAACAGCAAAAAATATTATAGCGAAAGGCATACCGTATGCCATAGCCATATATGGTATTTCTACTCCAAAAATTATTAAATTTTGCTGACCTACGACATAGTCCATATATGGTTTAAGTGCAAAAGATACAACACCATCTAATAGTCCTACTGGTATAGCTATTATAAAACCTAAGATTACTTTACCCAGAAAAGGTTTTATATATGGGAAAATTCGTTTTAATAACCATCCGTATTTGAATGAGGTTAAAGCTTCTGATTCTTTTAATTTCATGTTAATCCTTATAATTTGTTTCTAAAACTATATTTAATATTGTATAATGAATAAAAGTAAGTTTGTAATTTGAAACATAAATTAATAGAAAATGACGAATACATATAGAAGTTGCCATTCAATAGAAGGTGAATTATTTTTTAATCATTTAAATAAAGTCGGTTATTGTTGCATGCTTACACCAAATGGTGGTCAGCCGATTTTGTATGAAAATTATCAAGGTGAGCTTATTGATTGGGATAAATTTTTCAAACAAAGAGATGAACACATTGAACTTATGAAAAGGGGTTTATCTTTACCTGCTTGTACAGACTGTCTGTGGATTAAAGATGCAAAATGGGAAGTTCGTAAAAAAGAATTCAGATATATTTTATTCAATATTTGGGTTAAGTGTAATTTATATTGTATTTATTGTTCAAATCATAAGGATGAAAATGTATTGAATAATACGAAAGAGTATAATTTAATACCTGTTATTAAAGACATGATAGAAAAAAAGCTATTAACAGAAAATACTAAAATTGATATAGCCGGGGGTGAAGCAACTCTTGATAAGAATTTTGATGAATTCCTTTCATTGCTTATAGATAGTGGAGTTAAAAACATAAATATAAATACGAATTCAACAATATTTTCAAAAAGTATAGAAGATGGAATAAAGAAGGGAGTTGTATCTATTATTTCTTCTGTTGATTCGGGAACTCCTAAAAAGTTTGCATACATAAAGAAGAAAAAACTATGGAATAATGTGTGGCAAAATATTTCAAAATATTCAAAAAGTATTAATCAAAACATAAATAATAATTCCGTAAGAACAAAATTTATTATTATTCCTGGTATCAACAGTTCCAAAAGTGAAATTTTAAAATTTATTCTCAAATCAAAGAAATCAAATGTTTCAGGAGTTATTTTAAACATTGATTTGCATTGGTTAAGACAGCATTATGATGATAAAAATACAATGACAGAAATTATAAATTTAACTAAATATTTTATTAGAATTGCAAATATATTAGATATAGATTGGCAAATATGGGCACATATTGAAGATTTAATAAAAAGATATAATCTGGTTCAAGAATCTTCGAAAATAGATATTGATTTTATTTTTGATAAAACTAAAAATAAAAAAACTATATTGGACAAATTCTTTATAATAATTTTAAGAATTATATCTTTAACTATGTAACAAAATTTTTACAATATCCGTGAAAATAGCATTTTTAAAGATTTAGGACCCTTTTTAGTTTAGCGTGTTAGAAGGGGTTTTTTATGGAAATTGGATCATTTTCTGAATTTAGAACAAATCCGGTGTATACAAATAATTCTGTTGTCCAAACAGATAATGAAGATAAAAAATCAGTAAAAAAAGAAAAACTTGTTGAAACAGCAAAGACAGTTGCACCAATAGCAATATCTTTAGCTGCAATTCCTGTAACAGCATTAATTGCTACAAAAATTACAACAAGTAAAGTTGCGGGTTTAAATAATAATTTAGTTAATGATTTAAAAGGACAGATAAAAAATTTAAGTGATGATCTTGCAAAAATGCAGGCGTTAGCTGAACAAAGAGGAATATTATCTACTCAAAATATGCAAAATGTTGTAAACAGTTCAAAAAAAGAAAATGCTAAAATTTGGTCTGTTTTATTAGCTCTTGCCGGACTTGGAACAGCATATAAAGCAGGTGACCTTTCTGACGATGTAAAAAAAGATCTTCCGAAAAAAGTATCTGATAAAGTTAGTGATTTAGATTCAAAATCATCACGTGCTATTTCTGCAGCGGAACAAGCAATAGCTTTAAATGGAAATAGTTTAGGGCAAAAGTATGTTGAAGATATCAATGGAATACAATTATTAAAAAACTCTAATTCTTTAAATAAAAATGCTCAAAAATATGCACAAGCTGTCGAAGAAATAAAGACTTCAGCGCCTAAGCATTTATATGAAGCACCAAGTATAAAACCAATAACAAAATCTAACCCGACTTTATGGTCTGTTACATCAGAATTTGCACCTGTAAAAGAAGGCGGGCTTGGTTCTGTTCCTGTTGAAATACAAAATAATGTTACTAAACTTGGTATAAATATTCCAACTTTTATTCCGATGTATCAACAAAAAGGTATTGCATCATTCAGACAAGAAGGCAATGAATATATTTATTCTTATAAAGGAAAAGATTTTAAACTTGAAAAAGTAGCTTCTTTTAAATTAGATGCATATCAAAGTGCTAAGTCTAAAACAGAAGATGTTGAAATTTATTTGTCTTCTACTAAAGACGAAGCAGGAAGAGAAAAGCAACTTATCTTTGTGAAAAATGATAATTATTTTAACGGTACAATTTATCAAACAAGTGAAAAAACTGAAGAACCTGAAAAATTCGCATTTTTCTCTAAAGCTGTTTACGAGTTTGCAAAAGCAAAAGAAGATCCAAAGAGTGTTAAAGGATTAAATATATTTGATAGCAAAGCATTTGATTCTATTCAAGCTCCTGACGGTTTAGTTTTAAATGATTGGCAAGCATCTCCAATTGCCGCTTTAGCAAGATATAAGGTACCAATGGAAAATGCATATGGTGAATTATCAGACGAAGCTGCAAAAAAATTATCAGATATGACTATTATTACTATTGGTCATAATGCTATGTATCAAGGTTCTACAAGAAACAATAACAATGATGCTCAAAGAAAAGAATCAACAACTAATATACTGAACACATTATTTGATAATTATGCATACGATATTGTTTCAAATGCTACTACAAATGCTTCAGAAACAGATCCTACCGATGATGGCTTAGAAAATTTAGATAATGTTCTAATCATGAATAAACAAGATGGCTATTCAAATCATACAAACCTTTTAAATATGGGAATATGCTTGAGTGATTATTTCCACCCTGTTTCTCAAAATTATGCTAATGAAATCATATCAGATGATCATCCTGAATTAGCAGGTGAGTTAAGATGGGCATTAAATCAAAAAGCGAAATCAGGCTCTTTGGTCGGAATTATAAATGGTAATGATTTTAATAATTTGTCTATAGAAGCAAAAAAATCACAAATTTTACAACAAACAAGAGTTGAGCCGTTAACATATAACAAAACGTCTGATATATCAGATGTAATGGCTGCAAGATTGGAGAACAAAATAAACTTTTATAATGATTATATGCTCCCATTCACACATAAAAATGATAAGTCTAATTCTGACGAAAATGTTGAGAAAGTGAGAAAACTTTCAAGTAAATTAGAATTTGTAGAAGGCAACAAAGGTACAGAATTACCTGTCTTATCTGATGAAGAACTTGCAACTACACCTGTTATAACATCTGTAGGCCGTTTGGTTTCACAAAAAGGCATAGGTATAATGTCTGATGCAATAAAATTACTTCTTGATAATTGGGAAAAGGATTTCCCAGGTAAAAACAAACCTATTTTTTACCTGGCAGGTCAAGATGGTGAAAATGGAACTCAAAGAAAATACATTGAAGATTTGAAAAACAAGAAATTAAAACCTGAAGATTCAAATAGAGTAGTATTTGCACACGGATTTGCTCCAATGAGCGCATTAACTGCATCTTCTGATTTCTTTTTACTTCCAAGTATATTTGAACCTTGCGGATTAACACAAGGTGAATCATTTGCACTTGGTACTCCGGTAATAGGAAGTGCTGTTGGCGGTATTGTTGATACTGTAAATAGAGACGGTAAAACAAACGGTATTCTAACAGATAAAACTAAACCACTAACTGCTGAAGGTTTTTATCAAGCAATGAAGGAAGGATTAAAAATATACTTTGAAAACCCTGAACAATATGAAAAGATGGTTCAAGATTCATTGAGTGAAGACTTTAGTTGGATTCAAAAAGGTAAGCAAGGTCCTATTTTTGATTATCTTGAAAAATTAGGTATTGATAAGTCAACTTTGCCTGAAATCATGTAATACTTGCCAATAAAAAATACATCAATTATCATAAAGTTATGGATAAATCTTATTCAAAACTTGTTGATATTGCTTACAATATGCACGTTTCAGGTAAGTTAGATGAAGCGTTAGATGTCTATAATAAACTTTTATCTATAAATCCTGATGATTTAAATGTTAAGAATTTGTATGCACAATTAAATGTTTCAAAGAAAAACTATGATATAGCTTTGCAAATATTTAATGAAATATATGAAAAAACAAATCTGCAAGATATAAAGATAAATATTGCACAGATATATTTAATAAAAAATATGTATAAAAGTGCAATTGATATTTTAATTGATTTCCCTGAAGATAATAAGAGTGTTTTGAATATTCTTTCTGTTTCGTATTTGAATGAAAAGGAATATGACAAAGCAAAAGCTTGTTATAAGAAATTGGTTAAACTTATTCCTAATGACTATAGAAATTTTTATAATATTTCTATATGCGAAAAATATTTAAACAATATTGAAGACTCTTTGAAATATGCATTAAAGGCTTTTGAAATAAATTCGACTGATATTGATGTAATCATACATATTGCATTAATTTATGAAGCCCAAAATGATATAAATAATGCAATATTCTATCTTGAAAAAGTTAATGAACTTAAAGTTGATGAGAATATACTTTATCATATCGGAGTTTTATATAAAAAAACAAGCAATTATATAAAAGCAGTATCTTATTTTGACAAAGTTATTCAATTAAATCCTAATAATAAAAATGCAATGTTAAATATTGCATCTACATATAAGTTCATTGATATGGCTAATGCGCTTGAAATATATCAAGATATAAATAAAATATATCCTGATGATTTGACTGTTTATTTTCAAATTTACAGTATTTATTATGAAATGCTGGATTTTAAAAATGCACTTAATATATCAATTGAATTAATCAATAAAAATCCTAATGAATATATTTATTATTTAATGGCTGGAGATTGTTATTTAGAATTATATGAATATAATAGCGCTATTGAATATTATAAAAAGTCTTTGGACCTTTTTCCTGATAATGTCCAAGTAAAAGAGAGTCTAGCCAAGGCTTATTATTCAAACGGAGATTTAAAGTTAGCTGATAATATTCTTTCTGATATAAATTCCGATTGTTATACTTATACATTTATTCATTTAAAATTAAGAAATTTACAGAAAGTTCTGACAGGATTTTATAAGTGGTGTACGAATCTTAGACCTGCAGATTACGGAAAGAACAAGGCTAGAAGTTTTTTCTATAAGTTAAATTTAGATAAAAAGTATTCTATTACAGAGGAAGAATTTACTTCTCTTGGTTTTCAAACTAAAACTGACAATAGTAATTTAATTTTAAATTTTTCTAAGAAAAATGCACAATTAGATTCAGATATTACAAATAAGAATATTCTCATATATACTATGCACGGTATTGGCGATTTTATAATGTTTTCAAGATATATAAAAATATTAGAAAATAAAGTCCAAAATATTCTTTTATACGTCCCAAAATCTATTGAAAGAATAGTAAAATATAATTTCCCGAATATACAAGTATTTGTTGCTAACGAAAATGTACCTGAGTCATTATATGATATTTCCATGCCTGAACTACTTACATTGTGTTATTCCGGGACTGATTTAATGAATATTCCATATTCAAAAGGATATTTATCTGTTCCAGATGATGAAATTAAAGAAAAATCAAAATTAAATATTTTTGACAGCAAAAAGAAAAAGGTAGGAATTTTCTGGCAGGGAAATCCTACAATTCTTTTAAATCGTTCGGTAAAGTTAGCTGAATTTATTCCTTTATTTGATATTCCAAATATACAAATATACTCATTCCAAATCTCAAAGATTGATGATGAATCTGAAAAAATAAAAAAAACATTGTCATTAATCGATTTGTCATCATATATTAGAGACTATACAGATACAGCTATTTTCTTAAAAAATATTGATATTCTTGTTACTATAGATACATCAATTGCGCATTTGGCTGGTGCAATGGGAATTAAAACATTTTTATTACTTCCGTATGATAGTGAATGGAGATGGTTTACAGATGAAGAAAAAACTCCATGGTATGATAGTATAAAAATATTTAAGCAAAAAGAACCAAACAATTGGAAAGACGTTATACAAAGAGTTAAAAATGAAATTTAATTATCAAGAAATTTCCGATACAGCATATAAGCTACATAAGAAAAATATGTTGGATGAAGCCGAAAAACTGTATAAAGAGTTATTGAATATCAGACCTGATGACGTAAATGTTTTAAATTTAATTGGTTTATTGTATCTGGCAAAACATAATACAACTGAGGCAATAAATTATTTATCAAGGGCTTATATCTTAAAAAAGTCTGCATACATAGCATCAAATTTGGCAAAAGCATATTATTTTAATTCAGAGCCAGAAAAAGCAATTAAAATATATAAACAAGCATTATCGTATGAAGAAAATGATGACATATATTATTCAATAGCTTTAGCTTATAAAAAATTAAATGATTATGAGAATATAATACTGAATTATAAAAAAGCTATTGAAATAAATCCTAAGAATTATTCTGCATTATATAATTTATCTCTTGCATATAACGATATTAAGGATATTAATAATGCAATATTTTATGCAGAAAAATGTATAGAGATAAGAAATGATGATGACGATATTTTTGCACTTTTGTCCGGATACTATGAAGATAAAAAAGATTATGAGTTATCCATAGAGGCATTGAGGCGAGCTATATTTATAAATAATAAAAAGTATATATATTTCTATAACCTTGGTGTTTTATTATCAAAGAAAGAACATTTTAATGAAGCTGAAGCTGCATATATGAAATCAATCGAATTAAATAATACTCATATTGAGTCATATATAAACTTGGCATCATTATATAAGGATAAAGACAATAATAAAGCATTAGAATATTTACAAAAAGCTTATGATATTAATCAAACGGATGAAAATTTGTTATTAAGTCTAGCGCAAACATTTAGATTGCTTTATAGGAATAGAGAAAGTATTGAAATTTTAGAGAAACTTACTCAAAATAATAAAAATTGTGCTGAAGCATATTCGCAAATTGCAATAAATTATATGGATTTATGCGATTATAATAGAGCCCTTGAAAATTATAACCTTGCATTGTCTTTAAATAATGAAAACTTGAATTATAAACATGGCAAAGCTGTTGCACTTAAATATTTAGGTTGTATTGAAGAATCTAAAGAGATTTTAGAACAAATTATAACAAATCCGGATTCATCAATTCAAAGTACAATTACGCTTGGAATGTTATATTTGGCAGACAGACAATTTGAAAAAGGGATGAAATTATACACTCAAAGAAGTAAAGAAAGTAAATTTATTGAAGTTTTTAAAGAAAAAATATGGAATAAAGAAGTAGATTTAAAAGATAAAAATGTATTAATATATTCAGATTGCGGATTTGGCGATACATTAATGTATTCAAGATTTTTACCCATATTGAATAAACAGGTTAAAAGTTTAACACTTCAGACTGATAAAGAGCTTTTATCTTTATTAAAAGAATCATTACAAGGAATAAATATAATAAAAAAGAGTATAACCCCGCCGCAATATGACATTGTAATGTCATTAATGGATATACAGTATGCTTTAAATATGGACTTTTCTCAAGTTAAGAATACTCAGCCATATTTGACTGCTGATATAAATCTTATAAAAAAATATTTTTCATTGGACATTTTTAAAACAAAAAATAAAAAAATAGGTTTATGTTGGCAAGGAAATAAAAGAATATTTAAGAACAGGTCAATTAATTTTGAATATATAAAAAAACTTATTACAAAAGGAAACTGTACTTTCTATTCATTCCAATTGCAAAGTGATATTCAAGACTTTGATAATTTCTATAATTTAAAGGATTATATTAATGATTTTTCAGATACAGCCGCTTTGTTAATGAATATGGATTTAATTATAACAATAGATTCATCAGTTGCACATTTAGCTGGAGCATTAGGTGTAAAAACATATTTACTTCTGCCTAAAACAGCAGAATGGCGTTGGTTTTATGATGAAGAAAAAACAATTTGGTATAATAGTGTAAGAATTTTTAGACAAAACGAGTCAAATAATTGGGAAGAAGTTATTGAAAGAGTATACAAAGAAATATGATTATCGGTGAAGAATATATTGTAGAAATTGAGAAAATGTTAAATCAAGGTTTAGCTCTTGCTCGAATAAATAATATTCCTGTATTTGTATCAGGTGCTTGCCCTAAAGATAAATTACAAATAAAAATTACACATATAAATAAAAATTATTTGACAGCAGAAATCGTTAAAATAATAGAACCTTCACCATATAGAATTAAGCCTGAGTGCGTTTTTCATAATATATGCGGAAGTTGTGATTGGCTGCATATTTCTTATGATGAACAAATAAATCAAAAAAGAATTATTGTTGAAGAAACATTAAAAAAAATTGCAGGAAATGATGTTCAAGTTCAAAATGTAATACAGTCTCCAAAAATAAAAGAATATAGATGTAAAATTCAATTGCCTGTATCACAAACAAAGGTATCAGGGAGAATTTTAAGCGGATATTATAAAAAGAATACACACGAGCTTATAAACATTAAATATTGTCCTATGCAGCCACAAATTACAAATGAAATCAATGAATATATAAAAACAGAAGCACAAAAATTAGAAATAACTGCATACTCTGAAAAAACTCATAAAGGACTATTAAGACATATTGTATATAGAATTTCATCTGATTTAAATCAAATTCTAATAATATTTGTTATAAATTCTAATAATATTGATAAAAAATTAACTGCATTGTCAAAATCTATAATAGAGAAGTTTCCTATAGTAAGTGGAGTATGTGCTAATTTAAATGTACAAAAAACAAATGTAATAATGAGTAATAACACTAAAAATATTATAGGAACCGATTATTATATAGAGAAACTGTCAGAAGTTAATTATAAAATAAGTGCAAACAGTTTCTTTCAAGTAAATCCATTATGTGCTGAACTTATATTTAATAAAGTTAAAGAACTAATACTTTCAAAAATTACTAACCCAACGATATTAGATGCATATTCAGGTGTTTCCAGTTTTGGTATATGGTTATCTTCAATTGCATCGAAAGTAGTTTGTATAGAAGAAGTTAAATCCGCCTCAGAAGATGCAAGAGCAAATGTAAAATTAAATAAGATTGATAATATTGAAATTATTAATGGTGATGCAGAAGTTGAGTTTGATAAGCTTATAAAAAAGGGTATTAAATTTGATATTTCAATTACAGATCCGCCTCGAAAAGGTTGCAGTTTAAATTCAATAAATAATTTGATTAAAATTACTGAGAAATTTATTATTTATGTAAGTTGTAATGTCTCGACTTTAGCAAGAGATATGAAAATACTCAATGAAAACGGTTTTAAAACAATTTATATACAACCTGTAGATATGTTTCCAAATACATATCATGTAGAAACAATTGTTATGTTTGAAAGAATATAAAAAGAAGCCTTTTTATAGGCTTCTTTTTTCCCCATTCCCAATCTAAAGCTGTAGTCGTATTAGTCAAGCAATGATTCTAAAATACTTGCATTTCTCATTGCTATAGCATTTTCTTTGACTCTTTGTTTATGAATATAAGTTCTTAAAGCTTCACGTATCAATTCACTTCTTGTACGGTTTTCGCCTTCAGCAACTTCGTCAATCTTGCTTAAAAATTCTTCGGGCATTGAAATTAAAACTCTAGCCATTATATAACCTCTTTCAAAATTATGCTCTTATATATATAAAAACATTTGCTCTTAAAAAAGTGCTATATTTTTTATATATTTTTTATTTATTTTCGCAATTTTATTTTTTTATATATTTCTATATTAAGTAGTTTTATTACTATTGTTTTAATAGAAGGGATTTTATATATTAAAATTTCAAATAAATTTTTGATTCCTATTGTTTTGTTTAATAAACCTATTTCATTTATCTCGTTTATATTAGATACAAGGATTGAATAATCATTATTCTTAACTAATTGTCTTTCATAATTACAAGTCATTACTGATACATTGTGAATTTTAACAGTATTTTTAATGGTATTAGAAACGTGCCAGCGATATGAAAATAGTATTTTATTAATAAACTTAAATTTACCGTATTTAGAAAGTTGCAGCATTAAAAACCAATCTTCAAGGGGTGCTTCTTTTGTAAAAGGCATAATTTTATCATATATTGATTTTCTTATTAAATATCCGTTAGGAACATAATTATATGGTCTTATAGATTTATATGTGCCAAAATTTTTATTTTCAAAATTATTATTATCTTTTGAAAGAAACTCTACGAAGGTTTTATATTTTGCTTTGTTTTCATAGTATGTAATATTTCTTTCATTATCTAGCCAAAAACATCTTTTGTTTTCAGAATCAATTATTTGATTATCTCCTACAACAAGAGCATAGTCATTATTTTCATCTAAAAATTCAGCTTGGATTTTTAATGCATCGACATCAGCTATCATATCATCTGAAGCTATGAGATAAACATATTCACCTTTTGCTAAGCTAAATAATTTATTTAAAGTTGCAATAGTACCTTCATTTTGCTTTGTTTCGAAATAAAAGCGATGAAATCTTTTTTCGCATTCGTCTTTCATTTCTGCAATTTTTTGAAAAGTAGAATCAGTAGACCCATCATCAATAATTATAAGTTCAATATTTTTATATGTTTGATTAATAATTGACTTTATTGTGTTTTGAACATATTTTTCGTGATTGTACGATGGGATAATAACTGAAACCAAATTATTCATTTTATACTTATACCTCGTTATTTATCTTTAATTTTCCGAGAGAAATTATAAATCTAATTCCCAAAAAGTACATTTTAAAAGTTATTAAAGAGCTTAAATAAGGAAGAAATACTATACTTAAACCTTTTTTTATTTTGTAAATAGATACAAAATTGTTATTTCTGAGTTTTCTAAAATCACATTTTATGTTGTCAAGAAATTCCCATTCTATATTTGTTTTTATAAAATCATATAAATTATCTTTTCGTTTATATCTATTGATTTCAATTTTATTGTTTTCACTTATAAAAGAATGTTCTTCTGTATTAAATTGAATGACTTTAATAAAAAATTGTTTATCCGGATATAACTGTTCTAAAGTATTATATATTTCAATATATGGTTGATTAGAAACATAGAATGAATGACTTAGTAAAAATAATATTTTCTTTGATTTATTTATGCAACTAAAAAAACGATTAATTCTTTTTGTCATTTTTTTTCTAACAATATCATATTCAGAAGATTCATCAATCTTTCTGTTGAAATGATTTAAAAAATAATATTTTGTTTTCATATCTTGATACAAAATACGATCAGTATGTGTAGTTTGGGGAATTTCTGATAAGGGAACATATCTCATATTTTCCTTTTGCATGAAATCAGAAAATTTATTTTTAAAACAATCTGGTAGATTGTACAGTACTTTATCATCTATCATATAAAGCCAATCAAAAGGAAGCGAGAACATTCTTAAATTGCGCTGTTTTAATTGAGAAGAAATCATACAATTGCCACCAAGTGAACATATAAAATCAAACTTTTCTTTTTTGCTACCAAACATTTAAGACCTCAACTACTTGATTAATTTCATTATTGGTCATAACCGGTGACATTGGTATTGAAATTATTTCATTATGTATTTTTTCTGTTATTGGAAAACACAAGCTATTCCATTCTTTATAAGCCCCTTGTTTATGGGGAGGAGTTGGATAGTGAATGTTAGTTTGAACTCCGTTCTGTTCTAAATACTTCTGAAACTTATCCCTATCTTGAACCCTTATGGCAAATATATGCCAAACATGTGAAGTTTCAGCGTATGTTTTGGGTAAAATTATTTTAGGATTAACAATATTTTCTCTATAAAATTTTGCAATCTCTTTTCTTCTATTGTTATCTTCATCTAAATATTTCAGTTTAACATCTAAAATTGCAGCTTGAATTTCATCAAGTCTTGAATTAACACCTTTATAAATATGATGATACTTATAGTCTGAGCCATAATTTGCAATAGCACGTATTTTCTCTGCTAATTCATCATCATTTGTAGTAATGCAACCAGCATCGCCTAAAGCTCCAAGATTTTTCCCCGGATAAAAAGAAAAACCTGCTGCATCAGCTAAATTACCTGTTCTTTTATTTTCATAATATGCTCCATGAGCTTGCGCTGAATCTTCAATAATTTTTAAATTATATTTTTTTGCAATTTCCCATATTTTTTTCATTTGAACAGCTTGTCCATATAAATGAACTACCATTATCGCCTTTGTTCTTTTTGTTATTTTTTCTTCGATTAAATCAGGATTAATATTATAAGTGTTTATATCTGGTTCAACAAGAATAGGTGTGCAGCCATTTTCGGAAATAGCAAGAATTGATGCAATATAAGTATTTGCAGGTACAATTATTTCATCTCCTTGCTTAAATCCATACCCTTTTATTATCAGATTAAGTGCGTCAAGTCCATTTGCGCAACCAATGCAGTATTTTACACCTATATATTTTGCAAAATTTTTTTCAAAAGTCTTACATTCATTACCTAAAATATACCAGCCCGAATTAAGAACCTTTTTTATTCTATCTTCAATTTCTTGTCTAGATCTCTCATTAATTTTGTATAAATCTAAAAAACTTATCATACCACCCTAATCTCTATTAATATTGATTATCTTATTTAAAAATAGTGTTTGATTCAACATTTTTAGTTACAACCGCACCTGCCGCAATGAGAGCATTTTCTCCAATAGTAACACCTGGAAGAATAGTGGCATTCGCTCCAATTGAAGCACCTTTTTTTATAACAATTTTTTCTAATTTAAAATTTTTATTTTTTGATTTTGGATATCTATCATTACAAAATGCAGCATTAGGTCCAATAAAAACATTATCTTCTATAGTAATCCCGTCATACAATGAAACACCATTTTTTATTGTAACGTTATTTCCTATATTAACTTCATTTTCTATGAAACAGTGTGAACAAATATTACAGCTTTTCCCAATGGAAGCTCCTTTTAATATCACACAAAACTGCCAAATATTTGTATCTTCGCCAATATTTGTAGTTTTAACATCTGATAATGGATGAATCATTTTAATACCTCTTTTAGAAAATCGTCATAATTTCTTATATATTCTTTTTCATCATAATAATCAGAGGCTAAAACCATTAATTTACATCCATAACTAAAATGTCTCATTTCACGCCACATATTTTTTCCGATATATAACCCTTTATCTGGTCTGTTTAACCAAACTTCTTCTCTTTTTTTACCATCATCAAGTACGAACTGACAAGCACCATCCATTGCAATAATAATTTGTTCCATGTTTTTATGAGCATGAAGACCTCTTGCCTGTTCTGGGAGAGTATCAAATATATAATAGACACGTTTTATTTCAAACGGTACATTTCTATTTCCTTCCAGAGAAACCAGTTTTCCTCTTTCATCTCCAAAAACTTTCATATCAATTAATTTATAATTCATTAAAATTCCTTTTCTAATGATAAAATAATTGTATCAAAACTTTTTTAGTTGAGCAAATGTTGCGTCCAAAGCTTTTGTTCCTTGGTTTCCAAAGTCTACAATAATCATAGAAGAAGAACCAATTTCTTTTATTTCAACAACTTTGCCAACTCCGAATTTAGAGTGGAAAACTCTATCACCATTGGAAAATTCAGCTTTTGACTGAAATGTTTGTTTGGGTTCATTTACTTCAGGAACAGAAGAGGTAGAAATTTGTTCTGACTCTTTTCTTTTTTTCTCCAAAAGAAGTCGTTTTATAGGGTTATCTTCAAGAAGTTCTTTCATCTTTGCTTCTTCTTGTTTTTTTCTTTCTTCTGCATTTATTTGATTATTTTTGCTTTTTACAACAAAACTTGTATTGTGTTGAACTCTTTTTTGAGGCGCAATAAAACCTTTGCCAAAAGATGTTGTTGCTTTAATACTTCCATCAGAATTTTCTTCTAAGCGTCTTGATTTTATTGTTTCTACAGCCTTTTTGAAAGTTGTATTTTGATTATATGAATTATTTGAATTTGAATATTCAGATTCAGAATAATCAATTAAATTTTGAGGGATTTCCGATAAAAATCTGCTTGGATTGTAATATTTATAATCACCCCACATTTTACGTCTTTTTGCACAGCTTAAATAAAGGTTCTTTTTAGCTCTTGTAATACCTACATACATTAGTCTTCTTTCTTCTTCCATTTCATTAGGCGCATCTAATGAGCGGCTATGAGGGAAGATTCCTTCTTCAAGACCTGACAAAAATACGGTATCAAATTCAAGCCCTTTTGCACTATGAAGAGTCATAAGTGTTAGTGCTTTTGTGTCATCTACATAAGAATCAATATCACTTACAAGTGAAACTTGTGACAAAAACTCACCTAAAATATCATTGTCTTGGGGCACAAATTCTTTTGCAACGCTTAAAAATTCTTGTAAGTTGTCAATTCTGCTTTCAGTTGTTGTTTCATCTTCTGTTTCTTTTATTTCCTGAATATAACCGGATTTTTCAAGAACATAACCAATAAAGGCAGGCAAATCCATTTTTGTAAATTGGTTTTGAAAATCAATAATTAAATTATAGAATGCAGTTAATTTTGTTTTAACAGCAGAAGTAAATTCATCATATTCTTCAAGATCTTGAAGTACTTCCATAAACTTTAATCCTGATTTATCGGCAATTTCAAGTAATTTTTCAACAGTAGCAGGACCAATTGCACGTTTAGGAACATTTATTATTCTACGTAAGCTTTGTGAATCACTTGGATTATATATCAATTTTAAGTAAGCGATTATATCTTTAATTTCTTTTCTGTCGTAGAATTTTAAACCGCCAACAACTTTATATGGTATGTTATTAGCCATACAAGCTTCTTCAATAGCTCTTGATTGTGAGTTTGTTCTATATAAAACAGCCATATCAGAAAGTGATTCAGTCAAAGATAAACGTCTGACTTCTCTAACAAGGTGAAGTGCTTCATCTGCTTCATCATTAGCTTGATACAAGCTTAGATTATGGCCTTTCCCTAAATTAGAATATAAATTTTTACTAATACGTTGTTTATTATTACAAATTACAGCATTAGCGGCTTCTAAAATTGTTTCAGCCGAGCGATAATTCTGTTCTAACTTAATTAAATGTGTTTTTCTAAAAGTTGATTGAAGATTTAAAATTATTCTATAGTCAGCTCCACGCCAGCTATATATAGATTGGTCGACATCGCCTACAACGCAAAGACTTTTTTCTTCCGGAATATCTTCTTCTTCTTTGTCATTAGTATAAATAGATTTGATTAACTTATATTGACATAAGTTTGTATCTTGAAACTCGTCAACTAAAATATGTTTAAACCTGTTGAAATATTTTTCTCTTACTACTTGAGATTGTTCAAGCAGCTTAACCGCAAGAACAAGCATGTCATCAAAATCAAGAGCATTATTTGCTTGAAGTTGCTTTTGGTATTCCATAAATATTTGTGCATATTTTTCAGTTCTGTAATCTCTTGCTTTTGTAGCATAAGTATATGCATCATACATTTTGTTTTTTGCATTTGAAATGATTGTTTTCAACAATTTAGGCTGATAGATTTTTTCATCTAAACTGCAATTTTTTATTGCTGTTTTTAGAATGGAATTAGAATCAGTATCATCATAAATAACAAATTTATTATCGTATGATTTGCCGTTTTCATCTTTATATTCAGCAATATCAGTTCTTAAAATTCTTCCTGAAATAGAGTGAAAAGTGCCAATCCACATCTTTTTGGCTTTTTCTTCTCCAATCATTTTAGAAAGTCTTTCTACCATTTCTTTTGCAGCTTTGTTTGTAAAAGTTACGGCCAAAATTTCGTATGGTGAAACACCTGAGTTAACTAAATTTGCAATTCTTGTTGTTAAAACTTTTGTTTTTCCGCAACCTGCACCAGCAAGAACAAGAATAGTTCCTTTATCTTGAAGTACGGCTTCTTGTTGTTCTCTATTTAATCCCGCTAATAAATCTGTCATAATTTTAGTTTAAAAATCTCTACCCAAAGAACATTATAAAATAAAAAATTTATATTAAACAATTCTTATATTATATAAAGTTGAAAACCTTAATATTGTAAAGATATCTTTTATTTTTTGAAAAATGTGGTATTATATTTCTATACAAATATATAAATTTATATAGACAAATAGGAAAATATATGTCAGAAGAGAATAAGAATGAACAGCAGATAATGGTTCCGCTTGATGATTTAGATAAGGTGGAAGCAAGTGATGCTCACACGTTAGATGCACTAGCAATGGAATTAGCAACAATACAACAGTCTGCAAAAAAAGTTGCTATTATCGGAAGTAGAAATCTTCCAATTACACATCAGCAAATTATTGAAATTTTAGCATATGCATTGGTTATTCAAGGTAATACAGTTATAACCAGTGGTGGTTCAAGTGGTACAAATGCTGCTGCTATAAGGGGTGCAATGAAGGCAAACCCTGATAAATTAAGAGTAATTTTGCCTCAAACTATTGGTCAGCAACCTTCCGATGTTCAAGATCAATTAATTGGTGTTCCAAATATTATTGAACATCCTGATAGATCAATGATGACTTTAGCTGATGCAAGTAGAATCTGTAACCGTGAAATTATTGATGAATGTCAGCAATTAATTTGTTTCTTGTCTCATACATCAAATACTTTGCATAAAGCAATTCAACATGCGGAAGATTCTCATAAAGTAGTTACTTCATTCTATTTAGATTAATGATTGTTATTTAATAAAAAAAGAAAACTCTTTTGAGAGTTTTCTTTTTAGTTGAATTTTTTTGCAATATCTTTTGCTGCTGCTTCTCCCATTGAAAAACAACTTAGTTGAGTTCTCACAGCTGCTTGTGCCTCAAAATCCGCACTGATTATACGACCAATAGCGTATACATTTTCATCTTTCTCTGCAATCAAGGTCTCAATAGGGATACTATAGGTATGATTTGTGTATTCAAGTTTATCGTTAGTTTTTGAGCTGGAATGTATGTCAATAGGGTAATTACAGGTAAATGCTATATTATCAAATTGTTTATTAGTTATAATATCTTCTTTTTTTAGAGTATATTTACCTTTAATTCTATAAGATTCTCTAACTCCAAGTGTGTCTGAAATATGTGATATAAAACAATTTTCAAAACCCGGGAAATATTTTTTACAGAAATTATAAATTCTATAAATTCTTTCTCTGCCTTGTTTTAAGGCTCTTGAATATACAAACGGATCTAAGAGATTTTCATAATTTTCCAATATAATCCTAGGACAATTAAATGCAAGTGAATTAGGCATTGATTTGATGGAAAAAACCTGAAAATACGCAGTATCATTGAATGTTAGGTCGCCATTCTTGACGGCTTCCTTAAATATCGGTTCTAACGCCCACTTTCTGTTTTCATCCCAAGTATAGGCTGTAGAAAGATGTATTTCGTCGCCTGTATTATCAACTGTTGTAACATTTGTATCTTTATCAAGTTCTGTAATCCACTTTGAAAATACTTTCAAATCAATATTTGACAATATAAATCTAAGTGTAGCTGCTTGTTGGTTTTCACTTTCATTTTGTAAATCTAATTTTAAAATTTTAAAAATCTCTGCGTTTGAAGTTGCGTCTACAATATAATCCGACTCGACATATATCGATAACATTTTATGCAATAAAGTAACATTATAGCAACTCTCCTTTGTTATATTTTGAACTTGAGTCGAGTAAAGAATATTACAATTAACAGAAGATAGCATATCATCCAGTACAATCTTCAATAGTTCCGGATTAAACCAGGCATCATTTGAATCAATATAGGTGTAATTTGCATTATATTTGGCTGCAAAAGCTTTTAAATCCGTAAAAAATTCGCAGTTAATACCGTTGGTATCAACTTTCATCGAAGGAACTACTAAACCCTGAGTTATTGCACCACCTAATACATCTGTTTTTTCTACTAAAAGTGTATGTAGTCCTTTTTTAGCAGCAATGTATGCACAAGCAACACCGGAAGTACCACCACCTACAATTATTAAATCAAATTTCATAATTTTTACCTCTAAAAAAATTTTATTACATATTTTATTTAAAAAAAATTTTTTTATCTATCTTCACATTATATTACTAATAGATACATAACGATAAAATATTTTTTAGGATGTATATATCGATAAAATATATAGCGATAAAAGTTGCAAATTTACTGATTGAATAACTTTAAAAATTGAGTTCTGGAAATACGATTTGATGTTTTTGATTCTAAATCTCTATTTAACAAAATAGTAGAAGAATCGAAAGATAAAAGGGGATCTTTGTAGGTTATTCCACTTCTTGTATTGATTAATTGAAAGTCATAATCTGAAAGAGGATTTATAATGAGATTTTTATTTTTTGATGCAATTGTTCCCATATCTGAATTATCAATAAATGTTTTACCAACAAAAAAGCCGAGTTCAACTAATGCACTTCTAAACGGTGTAGATTTTGAATAAGAAATTAAAATGGAATTATCTTTCATTTTGTTTTTTATAAGTGACAAAAAGTCAATT
Organism: Candidatus Gastranaerophilales bacterium; assembly: GCA_944322615.1. Classification (GTDB taxonomy): domain Bacteria; phylum Cyanobacteriota; class Vampirovibrionia; order Gastranaerophilales; family Gastranaerophilaceae; genus Avigastranaerophilus. The sequence continues at coordinate 74,240 of CALUPH010000005.1, forward strand.
GTCCAAAGCGTAGGATCTTTTTGAGATGAAAAAGCATCTAAAAAAACTATATCATATAGATTATTTGTATTATTAATAGTTTTTCTAGCGTCCCCATAATAGTAGTTGATTTTAAATTCATTGTTATTAGTGGCTTCTTGACTGTAGATATTATTATCCGATATATAATTATAATATATATTATGTAAGAACTCATTTATTTTCGATGAACCAATGTTTTTATAGGGGATATTTATCAATTTTTTAATAAATTCTATTATATGAGGTGATAAAAATTGAATATAATCTGAATTTTCTAAATAACTTATCAGGCTTTTATAAGTTAAAATATCTTCTTTATTTTTTATTATTTGAAGAATAATTTTAATCTTTAATAAATCATTATTAATATTATCCGCAATTAAAGGAGAAAGTAATACAAATTCCTTATCATATTCCAATGCATCTATTTGAATTGATAAATTTTTTGTTTGATCTAAAAAAGTTTTTGTATTGTAGCCAATTCCATAACAAATATCCAACAAATTAATTTTAGAATTGCTTTCTTTTAATAAAACTAATGTCGGTTGATAAAATTTATCATAAGCTTCTTTAAAGGCACCTGTTTGTGAATGAAAAATATCATTTACTTTTTTGCTGTATAAACCTACTGAATTATCATCAGTAAATCTAAATTCTATTTTCTTAAACATATCCATAATTTTATTTTAATATAATTTAAATTTTTAAGCACACGTTATCGATATATAGCTACGCGATATAAGTAGTATAATTTTATCGTTATGTATCTCATCGATATTATTTATAAATAAAAATTTTTTTAATTTAATTTTTTTTTTATTATAATTTTAATATTTTTTTTTAAATAAAAAAAAATGTCTACAAATATTTTAGAAGAGGGATAAAGAATATAAAATAAGCAAATAATATGTTTATGGAGGGAAAAATGAAAGCTGAAAACATTAATATTATGTTAGTTGAAGACCATAAACTAATAAGAGTTGGAATTAGAACATTATTTGATGAAGCCGAGGGCTATACTGTAATAGGTGAGTCTTCAAGTGGCAAAGAGGCAATAGATAAAGCCTCAAAACTCTTGCCTGACATCATTTTGCTGGATTTAGGCTTGCCTGATATGAAAGGAACAAAAGTATTGAAAGAGCTTCAAGAGAAGGAATTAAACTCAAAAATTATTGTATTGTCTTCCCATATAGATGAAGATGAAATTATAAAATCGTTATCACTAGGCGCATACGCCTACATTATAAAAGATGTAAATACAGAGATGCTTCTATATATCGTCAAAAGTGTATACGAAGGTGCTATGTGGCTTGATCCTAAAATCGTACCGATTCTTAGAAATAAACATGATTTCATTATTCCAATGAAACAAACTAACAGAGCTATGTTTAAAAATACACACGCTAATTTGACTCAAAGGGAATATGAAGTTTTAAAACTTGTTGTTGACGGTAAATCAAATAATGATATAGCAAAAGAACTTTGTATTAGTGAGCATACCGCGAAAGCCCATGTTTGTAATATTATTCAAAAACTTGTCGTTGATGATAGAACTCAAGCTGCAGTTAAGGCTTTAAAAGAAGGCATAGTATAATCTGATTATTTATTTAAAGTTACGAATTATTAAAATTGAATATCAAAATAGCAAAAAAATAATTAAAGTGACTTATAATAAATAAAAAATTCGGAGAAACTATGTCTAATAAAATTGAAGAGCAGAGAAAAATAAGCATAAATGAACTTCCTGTTGATATTCCTGACTTTAGTTCTACATACGAACCTAAAGATTCAATAATAAAGAAATGGATTATTAATTGGATTTTAAGTGCAATATCTAAAAATCAAATTAAAGAAAATGACATTTTGCCACATAAAAAGGATATTTCTGATCATTTAGGCGTAAGTATTGGTACTGTTCAGAATGCAATAAGATATGTTGAAGATGAAGGCTATTTAAAATCAAAACAAAGGCTTGGTACTATGATTTCTAATTTTTCCAATCCTTTGAAACATAATATTAAATTAACTTCAAAGAGAGAAAAAGCCATTTTAGCAATAAAAAAAGCAATTATACAAAAAGAATATAAAATAGGTAAGCCAATACCATCCACAAGAAAAATGTCTGAATTTCTAGGTATTTCTCAAAATACAACAAGACTGGCATATGAATATTTGTGTTCGATTGGAATATTAGAATCTATGCAAATGAGAGGAAATGATTCTAATTGGTATTTAAAAACAATACCAAATATTTCAGGCAAAGAAGTTAAACAGATAGAGAATATGTCTGCTGACACACTAGTATTCAAGCTAACAAGTGAGTTAAAGGTATTTCTTGCTGAAAATTTCACTATTGGAGAAAAAATACCTTCACATGAAGAATTAGCTTCGAAACTAAATGTAAGCATAAAAACCATACATGATTGCGTGAAACAATTAAACAGAGAAGGTATTGTTATTTCAAGAAGAGGAAGATATGGTAGCGTTCTTGCTCAAAATCCATTATCTCCGGCATTTGAACCGTTAAAAGAAAGTTCAATATTTGCAAAGGCTGAAGATGCTGCATTCTATAGCTACCAAAAAATTGAAAGTCAGCTTGTTAATTTAATAAATAAAAATTACAAAGCAGGTGATAAATTGCCTTCTATAAAAGATTTGGCAATCAAGTATGATGTTAGTACAAATACGATAAGAAAAGCTCTTTTATCTCTAGAACAAGAAGGCTTTATAACATTCGGCAGAGGAAGATTTGGCGGTACATTTGTTATAGAAAAGCCTGAAACTACTGAAAAACAATCATATCAATGGCTTTCTATTAACCCAAATTATATTTAATTTGTAACAATAAAAAAACAATTTAATTAATTATTTTTTACAGCTAAAACTCACTGATATATTGACTTTTAAAAATTAGTGAGTTGGCTAGCATGAAAATATCTTGAAAGAATGATAAAATATAGATAAGATAAATGGATGTTTATGTCATGTGTATAAAAATCTAGATTTAAAAGGAGGCTCCCTATGTCAACTACTGCAACACAAATCTCGCAAACAACGAACAAAATTACTTCAAAGTTTACAGAAGAATTTGAAAAGTATTTAAAAATGCAGTCATTAAAAGCAACATTTAATGGTTGTGATATTGAGACATTTAGTTGGTATAAAAAAATGTTAGGCATAGGTTGTTAAATATATATAAATTTATAAAAAGAAGAATCTGTATATTCCAGATTCTTTTTTTTGTTAATATTACTGTTTTTTGTTAAAATGTAAGTATGTTAAAAAAGACTATAAAACTAATTATATTAATCTTCTTATTTCTATTCGTACATTGTTACTCATATTCTGTAGAAGAAGAGACATTAGTTATTTTTGATGCTTCTGTAAGTATGCTCGATGACTTTGGTGGTGCTCCAAAATATATAACAGCAGTAAACGAAACAAAAAATGTTTTAAATATGATGCCAGAAACAAAGAAAATTGGTCTTCGAACTATAGGTGTTACGATTGATGAGGCTTTTTTCTCTCTAATTACAAACCCTTCAAATCTATGTAAATCTACAAAACTACTTGTTCCGATTAGAGGAAATAGCATTGAATACATAAAGAATAGTTTAGACTCTATTTTTCCGCTTGGAACTACGCCATTAACATATACACTCGATTTAGCAATAAATTATGACTTTACAAATGCATATGTATTAAAACATATAATACTAATTACTGATGGGGCAGAGAGCTGTGACGGAGATCCTTGTAAGTATATTAGAGAGCTTATGGCTGTAAGAAAAGATATTAAGATTGATATCTTAGCAATAGGAGTTAATAAAGAAGATTTTTCACAGTTGAGATGTTTAACTGATTCAACAAATGGAACAATTGTTAATATAACAAAACCTGATGAGTTTAAGCGGGCTTTTTCTAATTTTTTTATGCCTACATCAAATATAGATGTTGAATCTGGTTTTAATAAAATAAAGAAAGCACCAAATATTATATATAAAAATTATCATATAGAAACTTATAATTAGTGACTTATTATTTAGTTTTTGGTAAACTTATATAGTAATGAGTATTTGTGCATTTAGAATTATATTAATTTTATTATTTTTTTTGTTTTCTTTTTTTACTGAATCATATTCGTATCAAGCTCTTGATGGGAAATATAATTATAATCAGTTTCACGAAAGTAATGAATATAATGTACCAATAAAAGAAGGTGAAGAGGAAGTTCTTTTTATTGTTGATTTTTCAAATAGTATGAATAAAAAAATGGGGTATATATCCAAAGCATATCATGCCATTGATTCGATAAGAAGAATATTAAATAATTCAGGTGATCGTACAAAAATAGGACTACGAATATTTGGCGTAACCGATAAACCAATAATTCAACGAGATAGGGATGGATATTCTTGGCATAAAGAAAATTTATGTACTGCCTCAACCTTAGTTATGCCAATAGCGAGATATAATGCTGAAAATATTTCAGATAAATTAGGACAATTAAATCCACAAGGGGTTTCTCCTATAGGTTATTCACTAAGGCAAGCTGTGCAAAATGATTTTTCTCCTTCTGCAAAATTAAAGCATATTATTTTGGTAACAGATGGTGCTGAAAACTGTGGTGATGACCCTTGCTTGTTTATAAAACGATTAGTAAAACTTAGAGATGATATAAAAATTGATGTAATAGGCATTACTGTGGATGAAAATGCTTATTCGCAATTGAATTGTCTTTCTGTACAAACAAAAGGAAATTATTATACTGTTAATACCCCGGAAGATTTTAAGATAAAGTTTGAACAAGCATTTTATTCTTCTCCTCAAAAGATTTCAAAAACTCAAAAAATAATTACTCAAACATATTCCCCATCTCAACAAGGAATAAAATACAAAAATTTTGTCATTGAATTTGATGATTAATTATAATGTCTTTATTTCTATAAAATTCTAAACGAAAGTATAATGACATTAAATATAATTTTTGTTAGTATAATCAAAGAATATAAGAGTGTAATATGAAAAAGTTTTTTGTTTTTATATTTTTGTTTTTTATATTTGTAAATGCTACGAATGCGGAGCCAAATTTCACATATACAACTCCTGATAATTATAAATATACAAAACCGGATTTTTCAAATAGTAGTAATTCTCGTGAAAAAATTCTTTTTATAGTAGATTTTTCCAATAGTATGAATGAAAGGCTTGGTCATCGAACCAAATTGGATATTGCATTATCAACTATGAAAGAAACATTACAGCAACTTCCACAAAATGTAGAAGTTGGATTAAGAGTTTATGGTCATAGAACAGGTTTTACACCAAGACAAAGTTGTACTGCTTCTCAACTTGTATCACCAATACAGCCAAATAATGCATACAATATTTATTCCAGATTAAATTCAATAAACGCTGTTGGTTGGACACCTATAACTTATTCTTTAAAACAAGCAGCCTTTTCTGATTTTAACGATACTACCTCAAAAAAAAGGATTATATTAATAAGTGATGGCGGTGAAAACTGCGATGAAAGTCCGTGTGATTTCATTATAGAATTAATGAAATATAGAGATGATATAAGAATAGATGTAATTGCACTGGCAATTGGTGATCAAGACGCTAATAATCAATTAAAATGTGTAGCTCTTGTTACATCAGGTAAATTTTATAATGCAAATACAGCCGCTGAATTGAAAAATAGTTTGCAAGATTCTCTCAATTTAGAAAAAGAAGTCCAAGGTGTTATTTTAAATCAATAAAAAAAGCGGTTTTTATAACCGCTTTTTCTAATTTATAAATATAGACTATGTATATAAAGGTTTTAATTTTTTCTCTTGTTGAGGTATTACACCTTCTTCTATCGGAAGATAAACTCTATAATCGATTACCGGGAAGCAATTATCTATAGATTCTATTTTCTTTAATTCTTCCTCGTTAATGTTGCCTGATTCAATCATATCAGCAATTAAAGTAAATCTTTCAACATGTTCATTGAATCTATCTGTTGCATAGTCTTTTGCTTGCCATGTTGTTATAAGGAAAGGCCAATCTGAACTTTGCAATAGTAAGTTTTCTCTTGCCAATTGATTTAAAGCTCTATGTAATAGTTTATCTTCAGGAATTTTTTCATACTTAGAAACAATATCTATGATTCTTTTTTCACAGGCATGAATTATAGGCCACATCCATTCTGTTAAGTGATTTAACCAAACATAGAAATGACCGCCTTGTCCCCAAGATGATTCAGGAATTTGAATAGTATCAACAGGTGGATGCTTTTCTAAATATTCACCTGCAGTACATCTTTCAATTTCAGGTACAAAATTATTTAGCTTTCTGATAACTTGTTTTATGAATTCAACACCTTCAAACCACCAGTGACCATATAATTCAGTATCAAATGAAACCATTAAAAGACCTTCTTTCCCTGTAGCTTTTTTGTGGTCATTTAAAAGATGGAATAAAAGTGTAGTGTAGTGGTCAGAATTAGAATTAACTTGATTCATAGCTAATACAGGATCGTATAACATTTTATCACCTAAGTCAGTAGTTGGCGATGTAATTCTCCAGTAATTCATACCTGATTTATCATCTTTTTTATGGAATTCTCTATAAACACCATCGCCGGGGTATCCATCTGCAGCAGACCAAACTTGGAAGCCTGCTCTGTCGTTTCTACCCATTACAGCAACTTGTGCATCAGGTAACCAATATGCAGAATAAGTATCATATCCTGTTGCTTCTCTTTGTGGTAGAGGAATATACTCAATATTTCCATAAATGCCTACAACTCTTCTGTTTCCAACAGAGTTACCACCTTCAATTACGTGAGATTCAGTAAAGAAATATTCAATATCATTATTCTGTAGAGTTACTTCTATAGCAGGTCTCCATTTCTTTTGACCATCTTTTCCGACAAATTCATATCCTTGTCTATATGCACACTCAGGAAGCCAAGCACCTTTTGCCTTTTTACCGAATAATCTTTTTGTTGTATCTGAACCTACTTTAAATTGTGCATTTAAGTTTGAATCAGTTGCCAATAATGGTGAAAAACCGTGTGTTGCACCTGATGTTGTAATTTCAATACAACCTAAATCTTGATATTTTTTAAATGCTGAAATTAAATCCATATTGTATTTATTTACAAAAGAATCTTTTATATGGTTAAACCAATCATAATAATATTTTGCTAAATATTTTAAATGTTGAGAATGTTCAACCTTTGGATCTGGATATCTGTCTAAATCTTTTGATACAGCTTCAATTCTTGAATCAAGATATTCAACAAATCCTTGTTTTAAATGTTCATCATTTAACTGTTCAGCTAAAATCGGAGTTATTCCGACTGTTAATTTTGCTTTGATACCTTCTTCTTCATATAATTCTGATATTGCATTTAATAGCGGAACATATGTTTCAGACATACATTCGTACAAATTTTCTTCACCAAATGGCCACATACCAGCCATTCTGTAGTACGGAAGATGTGAATGCAACATAAATACAAATGATCCTACTGTCATAAAAACCTCCGATTTTCTAATTATATTAATTTATATCATAAATTAAATAAAAATATAACCCTAGAGAACTAATTCGCAAGTATTGTTTACAAAAGTTCTAACTTTTAAATTTTTTAGCAAATTTTTTATATTTTATCGTTAATAAAGAAAAGGATAATATTATGAAAATTAATGCTATATCAAGTTTATATTCAATAAATGTGAATACTAATAAAAAAAATATTGGCTGTAAGTATTCAATACCACATGACACATTCGTAAAAACTTGTAGTTTTAGTGGTAAAAGAAATGATGTTGATAAGCAATCATATACAGAACTCGAAAAATGGTCATCTGAAACCGGTTTTTTGGATAAAGTTAGAGAAATTGATGAAAAAACAGGACAAATTTTAGGTTCAGGTTTTGAAGGGATTACATTTGGTATTCCAGGTACAGATAATTGGGTCCTAAAAAAATATAATAGAGGAAATTTTATAGCAATACCAAACGAAGCCCCAAAATTGGTGAGAGTTGAAGATTTTTCACCCGAATTAAATGTAGGACAAACAATAGCTAGAGTTGAAATACCTGGCGGGAGCAGATATTCTTATATTTATTATGTTTTAAAAAGACAAACAGGTGAGTCAATTGGTGTTCCATTGTCTTATTCGGATGATATGTCAGATATAAATGTAAAAACACATATTAATACATTAAAAACTTTGGCAAATGCACCACAAGAAACTTTTAATAAATGTATTAAAGATATAGCATATGTTACACAACAAGGATATGAATTTGATTGTGGGAATCCATATAATTTTATGTTTGATAAAGAAAAGAATCATATAAATTTTGTAGATATTAACGATAAAAAAAGAGATGAAAATACACAATTTGGTGAAGTTTTATATTCACTCTTAGATGGAAATTTTGCGATTAATTTTAGTAAATCTGACTGTGATCAAACTATAAAAGATGAAGCAAATAAACTTTCAAATGAAATAATAAGAAAATTCTTTGCTGCAATGATACAAAGTAATTCAAAATTTAGTTTAGGAACTTATTTCAACAATTTATTAGAATCGAGCTTGTTAGATGAAACATTAGGCTGTACAGATAAAGAAGATAAGATAAATAAATTGAGATTAATGAATTTAATATAATCAGATAAGTTGAAAAAGAGCATAAAATCAAGTAAAATTAAAAAGTACTTTGACAATTAAATATGGGGACGTTTTGGATTTGACGGGTGGATTGGTGTAATCAGGCTGCGGGTCTCAGCGCTGTTCTGAGTTATCAACGAGCAAATTAAAATAAACGCTACAAATAACGTAGTAAAAGCTGATTTTTCTAGAGTAAGAGCTCTAGCTGCGTAAGCGCAGTTCAGCCGTTGTGTCAGACCATCTTGCCGTTTGGCATAGCGAAAACATGCAAGATGCAGTTCGGTAATGAAAGTAGCCGAATTAAGACAAACTTTCAAGCTGCGTATCAGTCTAAACTGCTCTGATAAATAAAAGGAAAGGATCGTGCCGTAATTTATCGAGATTAACAGACCTACACTCGTAGACGCAGGTTTATATCCCATTCCGGACGAGAGTTCGAATCTCTCCGTCTCCAAATTTAAAAAGAAGAGACCGACTGTGGACTCTTTTTTTGTACCAAAATCAAGGTCTTTATATACAAGAATGAAAAAAAATTGTAATATGGAGAATAACAAAAATTTTAAGAATTAAGATGAAAAAGATTTTAATTTTTAAAATAAGAGAGGGAAGTTGAAGAGATATTTTACTTTCTAAAAAATAAGATAAAGCTGATGTGGTAAAGACCATATCAGCTTTTTGCGTTTTAAGACATTTAATAAGGTTTATACGATGAGTGACGAGAATAAGAATATAGAAAATGTTGGGCGAAAACCAAACCTACCAACTAAAATATTACGAAGTGTAATAGTATTTATATTGTTTCCATTTTTTTTAACAATCTTAGTTGATTATTTATATGAATATAACATATATAAGGGGAATTTTGAAACAGCATATAAATTGCAAAAAAAAATGTTTTACTTAACTAATATATCTTTATTAAAATATTCAACTTCTCATTTTCTGTATTGGACAAGAATGACAAATATAAAATTTATGTGTGGAAACTTAAAATATACTTTAAGTGAAAAAAAATTAATAGTTTCAGAATTAGAAAAATTAAAAAAAGAAAATTCTGAATTGTACTTTAATAATATCCTAGATATTGCATTTATTAGTTTTTTAATTGGAAATTACTCTGAAGCACACTTGTATTTAAATAAAGTTTTAAATGAGAACTCTAATAATAATTATAATCTATATGGAAAGAGTATGAATTTATACCTTTTAATGGGGTATGAAGATATAGCCACAAAATATTATACTCATTATGTAGAATCAAATCCTAAAAATTCATATGATATTTATTCAAAACAAATTAATATACTTCAGTATAATCTTATAAAGAATAATATAAACAATTGTAATATAGATATAAATTTAATTGAAAATTTTCTTAAAACAGAGCCTATGCTAATAACAAAGATTCATATATATTTGAATCTTGCAGAGTATTATGCAAAAAAAGAGAAATTAACAGAAAGTCAGTATTATTTAAATTTAGTCCAAAAACATTTAAACGAAAGAATTTCTGAATTTGATTATACAAAATTACTTTTAACAATTTCGAGAATAAGAAATATCTATGATAAGAATTATACTATATTCTTATTAGAAAAAAATTTAAAAGAATCTAGTAATATTTATTCAAAAAACAAAAGCAACCTTCTTCATTCCTGTTCCAAATATTATATCCAAAAATTGAAATCAGATGAAATACAAAAAAATATATTATGTGAAAATCTTTCTAAAATAGGAGGAAATTATTAATGAATACATTAGATAAAGTAAGTAGGTTGGGTTTTGGGGTACACTTCAAAAACCCAACCTACAGCTGCCTATTGCAGGGTAAAGCCAACAAGTGGAAATCCAAATCCCGAACAGGTTAATAATTAAAGGAAGAAGCTTTATGATTATTCTAGAAAATCCTATGAGTTTAGCAATAATAATTTCGATTATTCTATTTATGTATAGTTATTTAATTTGTTTTATAAATAACAAAATTATCGAAAGTAAATATGGTTCAATAATTGGTTATAAAAAACCAAGCGTATTAGTATCATTAGTGACACCATTTTTTATTATGTATTATTACTTTGATAACATTTTTCCGAAAATTATGAAATATGGCCAAAATTTTGTTGAACTTAATGTATTGTTTATAATTCTTGCTATTTGGTGTTTACTAGCTATGTTTTTGCTTATTTTTATCTGTTCTAGTAACGTGATAGTTATAGAGGATAAAATTCTGTTTATAATATTTTTTAAAAAATTTAAGGAAATATCTATGAATGATATTAAATATGTTACAAATGGTCAACAAGGCACAATTTTATTGATAATGAAAGACAATTCTTCTAAACCAATTCCTATTAAATATAATAATAAGAAAGTTGTGGAAAAAATTAATAGTTTACTTAAATAAGGAAATTTACTATGGTTAATCTTAGTAAGTAGGTTGGGCATATTTGAAGTGTACCCCAAAAACTATAATCAATCAGTAGGATGATTGTAAATACTGTCTAAATCCATTAGGTGTCATTTTGTTTAACCCCCATTGGTACCTTCTTGTATTGTAATAATATATGTATTTATCTATTTTGTCACGTATTTCTTCCAAAGTTTTACACTCCTTGTATTCTACTTCGTCTTTTAAATGTCCAAAGAAACTCTCTATTGGTGCATTATCTAAACAATTACCACTTCTCGACATTGAACGGGCTAAATTTAATTGTTTTCTCATATTTTTTCTCCTTTATTTTTTATTATTATATGTGAAACTTGCCTACTGATTGATTACGTTTTTGTGGGTACACTTCATATTTGCCCAACAAAATAAATATTGTGTTAATATCAAAATTTAAAAATGTTAGAAAATTAATTATGAATAATCAATCTTAATGTTAAAAATATTCAAATTGCATGTTTATTTATAACATAACCCAAAGGTGAGATTTTTTCGTTAACGCATAAACGGGCAGTTAAATGGTGCCACGTCTCACTCTGCCGAACAAAACGATTAAGTATCGTTTTGTGAGAGGGGAGAACCCTAATTTACGAAGTAAATTTGCGTGAGATTTCGAGACAATAAAAAAACAGGCATTTAGCCTGTTAAATGGTGCCACGTCTCGGAATCGAACCAAGGACACAGGGATTTTCAGTCCCTTGCTCTACCAACTGAGCTAACGTGGCTCAACCTTATGTAAATATAATATCAATTAAATGTTATTAGTCAACATATTTTTTTATAAAGCAAATAAAATACCAAAATAATGTTTACTTTAGTTGTAAAGATTGTCTTTTCTCATACTATCACTATAAATATATTCGGAATATGAATAAACTTTAGTATTTATTTTCATTTTTTTTATAAAATATTCAAGACCAAATTTTGATAACAAGCATGATGTAATTATTGTCTTGTTTTCAATATCTTGTTTTTTATAAAATACATCTTTAAAAAGCTTATCAGCAAGTTTTCTATGTTTTAAAAGGATAAAATTTTCCATCAAAGAACAATTGCCTTTTTTATTTAATGTTTTTATTTCTTTAGAAAGATAACATTCATCATTTCTTATTAAAGGTTTATGATATACATAAGAGTTATTAGAAGTTAATTCAAAATTATTTAGTTTTAATAAATCATCAAATCTTATTAACTTTTCTTTTAGTTCAGGAATTCTTTTTAATGTTTCATAGCAAGAGTCACAAGAACAAACTATATATTTAATATCAGAAGAGACAGAATCAATGATTTTACTTGAATTCTGTTGAAACGACTTCAAGTCACCATCACTTAGATAGGGTAAGCCACAACATAATGATGAAGTTTTAACTACTCTATAACCTAATTTTTCTAAAATATTTAATGTTGCATTTTTATCAGATGGATTAACATATTTATTTATACATCCTTGGAAATATAGAATATTTTCTTTATTTAAATTTTTACTTTGTTTTTTTTCTCTTTTCACCTGAATATTTTTTTTACGTATTTTATAAGTCAATAAAATAAAAAGAAAAATAATTGAAAAAGGTAAAAAACTATATTTATAATTATTTTGAGATTTTAATAAAGTAAAAATTTCTCTTGCATCAATATTACTTGGGCAAAAACTCTTACATAAGTTGCAATTTAGACATAAATCCAAGTCTTTAATAAATTTTGTGCTTAGTTTTTTATTGAAATTATAAAAATTATTCAAGACAATATATCTTCCTCTTGATAGATACATCTCATTTTTTGTAGAAAGATATATTGGGCATACTGATTGACAAAGCCCACATTTTGAACATTTATAAACTTCTTCTTTTATATCAATATCCATAATAAAATTATCTAACAAAATAAATTGGTATACAATTGCATTTTATTTCTAATTATATGATAATTATTAAAATATGATGGGTAAAAGTATGTTTAAAAGTAAAAAGAATATAGCATATTTTTCATTGTTTGCAATTATTTTTATAGGTTGCTTATGGTCATTTATTTATGCAGGAATGATTACAAAATCGTTTAAAAACAAGCTTGTTGATCAAACTTACAAAAATAAAGAAGCTAATATAGAAAATCTGCTTGTTACAGAAACAAAAGACGGACAAAAGTTGTGGGAATTATATGCTGATACTGGTATGTATACTGATTCCGATAATGTTGTGCTCTTAGAAAATTTGATAGGAAACTTTTATGATGAAGATAAAGTAAAAGCCAGTTTTAAAGCAGATAAAGGCACATATAACGCAACAAAAAAGCAAATTATTTTATATGATAATGTACTTTTAGTGTATAAAGATGGTACAAACATTGGTACTGAAAGACTAACTTATTCCGGTAAAGATGAAGATATCATTGCAGAAGGTAATGTTAGAATAGAAAAGCCGGGAGAAGCTGTTATTATTGGAAACAAAGCGGTTTTAGACGGTAATTATTCTGATTTTCATATAGTCGGAAGAACTCAAACTCAGTTTTATATGTAAAGATAGGCAAGGTATGAAAAGAAAAATTATAAATTCAATATTAGTTTTAATGTTAATAACTTCAGGAATAAGTTATGCAGCATCATTAACAGTTGAATCAGATAAGCAAGAATTTAAAGATAGTGATAAAAAAATTTATTTAGAAGGTAATGTAAAAGTTAAAACAGGCGATGTAAATGTTTTAAGTCCAAGAGCTGTTGTAGAAGTTGATCCTGCTAATAACAAAGTAAATAAAGTAGAGTTTAAGGAAAATGCCTATTCATATCAACTTAAAGACGGGAAAAAACATGAAATAAAAGCACAAATTTTAGAAATGTCTTTATTAAAAAAAGTTTTTTCAGCTAAAGGGAATACTATTTCGTCTATTACAGAAAAAGACAGACCAATTGTAATTGTTACTGCAGATAGACAGGAATATAATAAAGCTACTAATACAATGAAAGCATTTGGAAATGTTAACATATTATATAAAGATATTGAAACTTTTTCATCTGAGGCCTATGTAAATCTTACTGATAAAAATGATGTAAAAAAAATAGATTTAATCGGTACTGCAATGCTAAAACAAGGTAAAAGTAAAATAAATGCAAATAAGCTTTCTTATGACAATATATTAGAAGAAGCAGTCGCTAGAGGAAATGTTTATACTGATATTACAACTGAAGATAACAAAAGAATTGAAGTATGGTCAGATTATCAGTCATATGATAAAAAGGCGAATATTGTAAGCGCTTCAGGATCTACAAAAATTAAATACGAAGATTACCTTGCAACAGGTCCAAAAGTAAATGTATTTGCTGATAAAGTAACAAAGAAGCTCAATGAAGCAGTATTTGTTGGACGCTCTAAAATAGAAACAAAGGGCAGAACAATTGAAGCAGATAGAATAACTATAACAATGAATCCAAAAGACTTTAAAGCTGAGGGAAATGTTAAATCAATAATTCCTAATATAGGAAATTAAAATTATATTTTTATAAAAAAAAAAGAAGCAGCTATAAAACTGCTTCTTCTTTTTTATTTTATTTTTATTATATAAAATGTCTTACCCAAATATATGCTGAAGATAATGCTAAAGATATAAATACAACAATAACACCATATTTCATAAATTCTAAGAATTTAATTACGTGTCCGTGTTTAGCAGAGTTTTCAGATACAATAACATTTGCAGCAGCACCTATGATTGTTAAATTTCCACCTAAACAAGCACCTAAAGAAAGACACCACCACATAGGTAAAACAAATTCTCTTCCTTTTTCTAGTTCGATTTCATGAATCATTGGTGCCATTGTTGCTGTATAAGGAATATTATCAATAATACCTGATAAAATACCCGACGCCCATAAAATTACGTATGAGGCAATTTGTTGTGAGCCTGCAGTTACTTTTAACAACCAATCTGCCATTAATTTAATTCCGCCTGCAGCTTCAAAACCACCGATAATTATGAACAATCCTATAAAGAAGAAAATTGTATTCCATTCAACTTCTTTAAATGTTTCTTCAGGATTTTCAAACAGAAGTAATATGCTTGCACCAATAAATGCTATTATACAAGTTGCAATGTGTGTTATATCGTGTGTTAAAAATCCTAAAATAACAAGACCTAAAACAAGCATACTTCTTTTTAAAAGAGGATAATCTGTTATAGTTTTAGAGTTATCAATTTCTTGAATACTTGCCATTTTTTCTTCAGTAGTAACTAATTGTTTTCTAAAGCATAAGTACAAAAAGGCAACAACAGCAGCCATAATTATAAGACAAATTAAGGTTAATTCTTTAATAAAATCCATGAAAGAAAAACCTGCGGCACTACCAATAATAATATTTGGTGGATCACCAATTAATGTTGCAGTTCCTCCAATATTTGATGCAAAAATTTCTGTTATTAATAAAGGAACAGGGTTGATATCCAATTGTTTAGCAACAACAAATGTTATAGGCATAATTAAAATAACTGTTGTTACATTATCAAGAAACGCAGATAATAACGCCGTCAAGAACGCCAATGTAATTAAAACCATTAATGGCTTTCCTTTTGTCATCTTTAAAAGTTCAATAGCTATCCACTTAAATACACCACATCTTGTTGTAATATTAACTATAATCATCATTGAAACAAGTAAAAAGATTACGTTAAAATCAACAAAATTAATAAAATAAAATTCATTTAAGCCTGTTTCAGCTATTTTTTCTTGACTTACTAATCCTGAAAAAACCACAACTGCTGCACCAAGAAGTGCAATTGTAACTTTGGGTATTTTTTCAAGAGCAATAAATACGTATGCAAGAACTAAAACCACAGCTGATATAACGACTGCGTGGCTTTGAACTAAAGCATAAAATTGTTCCATACGCTACCTCTCTATTTAATCTAGTGTTTAATAATATAAAAAATAAATGTTTTATTACATTATGACCATGATAACAAAAACATAAAAATTTTATTCTATTTTTATACCTTGTTTTAAAAATGCTTCAATAAAACCATCAATAGCACCATCCATAACTGCGTCTACATTACCAACTTCATAGTTGGTTCTGTGGTCTTTAACCATTTTGTATGGATGAAAAACATATGAACGAATTTGCGAGCCAAAGTTTATATCAACATTCTGACCTTTTAATTTCATTAGTTTTTCTTCATGCTCAGCTTGCTTTATAGCTAGCAATTTTGAAGCAAGTATTTGCATTGCCGTCTCTTTATTTTGAAGTTGTGAGCGTTGCTGCTGGCATCTTACAACAATACCTGTAGGCTTGTGCAAAATTCTTACAGCCGTTTCAACTTTATTTACATTTTGTCCGCCTGCACCGCCTGAACGCATTGTATCCACAATAATATCTTCCTGTGGAATAACAATTTTTTTACTGAAATCTTCAATTACTGGTGATACTTCTAAACTTGCAAAGCTTGTTTGTCTTTTTCCGTTTGCATTAAATGGTGAAATCCTTACTAATCTATGTACACCCTTTTCAGCCTTTGCAAGACCATAAGCATATTTACCTATAACTTTAATAGTAGCAGATTTTATTCCCGCTTCTTCACCATCAGAATGTTCAATCAATTCAACTTTCCAATGTTTATTTTCTGCCCAACGCATATACATTCTCAAAAGCATTTGAGCCCAGTCTTGAGCATCCGTTCCACCTGCACCTGCATTGATAGTTATGATTGCATCTGATTTATCATATTCTCCACTTAAAGTTGACTCTATTTCCCAAGTTTCTAATTCCGATTTTAAAATTTTTATTGTCTTATCAACTTCTACAAGAACAGAATCTTCTTTAGTCTCTTCATACAATTCAAAAAGAGTGTCAATATCACTAACCAAAGTCTTCCAACGTTCAATTTTATCTAAATTATCTTTATCTTCTTTTATTTCTTGAGATATTTTGGACGAAATTTCGGGATTTGACCAAACATCACTCTGTTGTAATTTAGTCTCATTTTGAATTATTGAATTTTTAAGCGACTCTATATTAAATACTTTCAACGCTTTTTCAAACATTGATTTTACGGGTGTATAGGCTTGTTTTATTTCAACATAAATCAATGCTTATTTCCCTTTTTTCTTATCTGTAGCAAACTCTGAATCTAAACGTAAAAATACAGGTTTAATCATTTCTTTTTCAGTAATTTTTGCTGGTTTTAAACCGACCCATATAAGATTATCATACTTAAAATCAACTTTTTCGTTTAGTTGAATCAATATATCTTGTGCAATATTAGGGCAATATGGATACAACAAAATTGCAATATGACGCATTGCTTCAAGCACATTATATAAAACCTTACCGCACTCAAGCATTTTACCATCTTTCGCAAGTGTCCAAGGTGCATTTTCGGTTACATACTTGTTTACGCTATCTGCAAACGAAACAATCAAATTTGCTGCTTCTGCCACTTCAAATTTATTAAAACATTCTATAATTTGACATTTTGTATTTGAAGCTAAAACAGCAATTTTATCGTTTTTATCTGATACAAATTCTGGTTTTATTTCACCATCGAAATATTTTACAAGCATATTTAGCGATCTGTTTAAAAGATTTCCAATATTATTAGCTAAATCTGCATTAACTTTTTCTTTAAAATCTTCGTCAGAGTAATTACCATCTTTACCTGTTAAAGCAGCAGATGCCATATAATATCTGAAAGCATCAGGCTTTTCTAAATTAAATGAAACTAAAACATCATGAGGAGCTATAACATTTCCTAATGATTTACTCATTTTTGATTGATCGATAGTAATCCAGCCATGTGCAAATATTGATTTCGGTAAAGGTAAATCAAGTGCCATTAAAATAGCAATCCAATATATTGAATGGAATTTTATAATGTCTTTACCAATAACGTGGACGTCTGCTGGCCATAATGTTTTAAATTTATCTGAAGGATTTTCAACGTCATAGCCTATAGCCGTAATGTAATTAGATAGAGCATCTATCCAAACATATATTGTCTGTGTTTCATCACCAGGGACTCCGATTCCCCATTGAACAGAAGATTTTGTTCTTGAAACTGATATATCTTCGATATTTTCTAATTGATTTAATATTTCATTAACTCTAATTGCAGGTTGGATAAAATCAGGGTGAGATTTAATATATTCTGCAATTTTATCTTTATATTTTGTTAATTTAAAGAAGTAATTTTCTTCTGTAACTTCTTCCGGTTTTTTTAAGTGATCAGGGCATAATCCGTCTTCTGTTAAATCTTTAGGATTTAGAAAAGCTTCACAACCACTGCAATATAAACCTGTATATGAATGTTTATATATGTCTCCATTTTCTAAAAGTTTTTTAAATATTTGTCCAACTACTTTTCTGTGCTGTTCATCAGTTGTTCTGATAATTTGATCATAACTTATTTCCAATTCTTTCCAAGCTTGATCAAACTTTGAAAAGTTTTCGTCACATAATTCTTTTGGTGTTATACCTTTTGCCGCTGCAGTTTTTTGAATTTTAACACCATGTTCATCTGTACCTGTAAGCATATAGGCATTATCAACAATTTGTCTTTTATGTCTGATTATTACATCAGATAATATTTTTTCATAAGCGTGTCCTATGTGTGGAGCACCATTAACATAATCAATAGCTGTTGTTAAATAAAATTTTTCTTGCATAATAAATACACCTTTGAACAAATATGATAAAATAAATTTAACACAAAGGTATTTTATAAAAAAGGGCTATATATGAGTGAAAGATTAAATAATAGAAAAAATAATGAACTAAGAACAATTAAAATATCAAAAGATTATACGAAACATGCTTTAGGCTCTGTATTAATTGAGTTTGATGATACCAAAGTTATTGTTACGGCTTCTGTTGAAGAAGGTAAACCCAGATGGATGGATAAAACAGATCCAAGAGGCTGGGTAACAGCTGAATATTCATTATTACCATCTGCAACACATACTAGATGTCAAAGAGAAAGAAGCAAAATTTCAGGTAGAACACAAGAAATACAAAGACTAATCGGAAGAAGCCTTCGTTCTTGTGTTGATTTAGAAAAATTAGGTGATAGAACAATTACAATTGACGCAGACGTAATTCAAGCTGATGGCGGAACTAGGTGTGCATCTATATGTGGTGGTTTTGTTGCAATGAATATCGCTATAAATAAACTTATAGAACAAGGTATATTAACAGAAAATCCAATTATTGAACCAATAGGTGCTGTTTCTGTAGGAATAATTGATGGAGAGATAAAGCTTGATTTAGATTATTCAGAAGATTCACACGCCCAGGTTGACAGTAATGTTGTAATGACTAAATCAGGTAAAATTATTGAATTTCAAACTACCGCTGAAGGTGCCCCGTTTGAAAAATCACAACTTGATGAAATATATAACCTTGCTAATAATGCAATACAGAAAATAATTCAATTATACTAAATTGAAATTTTTCATTTATGATGGCAAAAAAATACAAATTTGTTTTTTATGCAAATGTAAGGATATAGGAGAGAAAGCATGCCTGTTAACTCAATCAATAATATTTCATTTTCAGGAAGAAATATTGAAAAAAAAGAAGCCAAAAGAGCAAGAAAAGAAGAGTATTACAAGTGGGTTAGTCAAAACCAAGCAAATGATGCTCTAAAGTTATCTTTAGGTAGAGAAGTTGAAGATGGTAAATACAAGGCAGCAGAAGCAGCTTTTTCAGCAGCAGCTTTAATAGGCACATTTGCTTCATTTATAGCAAAAACTTTGGTTGTTGGTAAAGTATCAAGTGGTGCACCTATTACACCAAAGCTTATCAGACAAAATAAAGCAGCAAATATTGGTGTTCTTGCATCAGCAGGAGCTATTATTGTTGGAAATATGATTAGAAACCATAATATAAAAGAGGCAGATAAAACTGCAAATGAAAGAGGTTTTCTTTCTACCAAAGACCGAATGAAAATAAAAAATGCTGATTTAAATTATTATGTAACAAATGAAATATATAATTCACACGTAAATTAGTGGTGAATCATAATTTTCAAACATTCATCTTGATGGAATTGAAACAGCGAATATGCTGTTTCAATTTCTTTTAAATCAAACTCATGTGTAATAAGAAAATCAGTAGATATTTTTTGTTCAGAAATAAGTTTAAGTAGATCCTTACAATGAATTGCATCAACCCCGCCTGTTTTAAATGTAAGATTTTTTCCATACATATCAGGTAAAGGTAAAATCATATTTCTATCATACATTGCAACAATACCGACGATTGCATTTGGACGTGCAATTTTCCAAGCCATTTCAAAAGTATCTTTTGTCCCAGCCGCTTCAATAACTGAATCTACTCCAATATTATTAGTTAATTTTTTTATTTCTTCTTCAATATTATTTTTTTTAGGATTCAGGGTAATATCAGCCAAACCTTCTTTTTCTGCAACCTTTAACCTATTTTCATTTATATCAATTGCAATAACAGATAAAGCCCCCATTAATTTTGCTGAAAGCATTGAACATAAACCTACAGGACCTGAACCAATAACAGCTACAATATCACCATCTTTTATCTGACACATTTCTGCACCAAAATAACCGCTGGATAATATATCTCCGACAAATAATGCATTTTTAAATGTAACGTTATCAGGAATTTTGGTTAAACCTGTATCAGCAAACGGAACTCTAACATATTCAGCCTGACAACCATCAATTCTACATCCAAGCTCCCATCCGCCAATCTTACAATTATTAATAAACCCGTGCTTACAAAAATAACATTCACCGCAAAAAGTTATACAATTAGCACTAACTCTATCACCTTTTTTTATATTTTTTACTTCAGAGCCAATATCTACGACTTCGCCGACAAATTCATGTCCTAAAACAATGTCGTTATTTGCTCTTGGAACAAAACCATGCATTATATGAAGGTCACTTGTACATATAGATGACAAAGTTACTCTTACAATTGCATCTTTTGAATTTTCAATTTTGGGCAGATTTCTTTCAGTTAATGCAATTCTATTTTTGTATAAAGTATTATAAACTAATGCTTTCATATTTTTATTATAAACTAAGTTTGATTATTTAGTTCAATATCTTTGAATATTTCAGGAGCTTGCTGTTTAGCATATATAATAAAATTCATTTTATCTTTTGCTTCATCTTTTTGTTGATGATTATATCTGTATTGAGTCCATAATCTTGTAATTGCAGAAAGTGTTAGCCCCATAAAAAGCAGACTAAAAGCATATGGTACTGCACTTACAAAAGCTGTTTCTTTTGTTAATCTTGAAAGTTCTTTAGCAGGATTTGTATTTCTTGCTTTAGCTATCTTTTCGGCTAATTTTGGCAGTTCTGCTCTTGTTGGAAGATTCAATCCGTTTTCCGTCGTTTTCGATAAGATATCTGAAAATTTATTATTCTTCTTTAATATTTTTGTAAAAGCTTTTTCAAATAATTCACCGCCAAAAATTGTATAGAAAACAACCAAAGGTACTCTTGTCCAAACTTCAGCAACGTCAAGCTTTCCTCTATCTTCAGCCGCCTTAGAATATCCAAATAAACCTAATATTGCTGTAAGAGCCAATTGCCCTTTACTAAGTGCCAGTTTACCGTTATTATTTGCAAAATCCAAACTGAACTTGCTTAATACATTTGAAACTTTTTCTGATTTTATTCCGGCCTTACTTACCATTTTTGCAGCTGTTTTACCAGGTTCAAGTATAGTCTTACTTACATTCTGCAACAGATCTGATTTATGTCCGTTTAATGCTAAAGCAACCCCTGAAGCAACTCCTACTCCTGATAATATTAAAGCTTTTTTTAGCTGTCTTTTAGAATTTTTTTCAACTCTTTCTTGTTGTTCTTTATCTTCTGTCTCTTTATGTGTTTTATCTAAATTAGCAATATTATTAAAATTACTTTTTTTGAATGTCTTTAAGGTGAAAAGATTTTTTGCAAAACTCAATGTATATTCAGCAATAGGAATTGCAGCACAAGCTAAAACAATACCTGCTTTTGTTGAAATTGCACGTTTTTTTACTTCGTCACTAATTGCTGTATTTGATGTAATTTGTTCAACTGTCTTTGGAATTTGTTCATTTACTTTATCTTTTAAGGATGTTGGCAGTATATTTTTAAATATTTTATTTCTAAATAATTTTTCTCCTAAAATAGGTGATGCAAAATAAAATATTCCGGATTCAAGAAATTCTAAAAAAGACATTTCAGCAAAATCAGCTTTACTTCTGGCAAAGATAGCTTTAGGTGCCCAATTTGTTGCTGTATCTTGAATAAATCTGGTTGAAGATAAATTTTCTTGAGATTTTAGAAAAATATCTGCAATCTTAGCTGCACCACTTAATGTTGCTGAACTTTTAAAAGATATATTTTTTTGTCTTTTATTTGAGTTATTGTTATTTTTTAAATTATTATAGTTATTTACCTTAATCATTGTGACCTCTATATTTATTTACACTAAACTAAAAAAGCTGCCTATTTATAAGGCAGCTTCTAAATTATTTTAACGAGGTTCACATTCGCAACAAATAATGACTGCCTGACTCTAAGCCTTGCATTTGCATAATCATATTCATCATCATTTGTTTGTTAAAATATAACATAGTATCCCTTGTTTTTCTCAAGGTTAACTCAATAGATTTTCTTTGTCAATATATTTATATAATATCTATAGTCTTTATTTCTATATTTTTTAGTATTTCATTATATGCTATCAATTCTGTATTTATAAAAACTTCGTTTATTATTTTATATAATTTCAATCTGACTTCTTTATTGCAGATAATCAAGTTATTAGCTCTTTTATCAATTTTGTTTAATAGTTTATTTATTATTGTTTTTTCTTGATTATATGATTTACACTCTATAATATCTTTATATGTTTCATTTGATAATTCATAACCTAATATATAATTTTCTTTTGCATATCTATTAGTGATTTGTGTTCTATAACTAATATCTAACCTGATTTTCTCACTTATTTTATCTGCTTCTTGCTCTAAATAATATTCATTATAAAGAAGAACAAATTTTATAAAATCTTTAACAGAGATATTTTCCTTTATAAGATTAGACATAGTCATTATAAATTTTCTATTGATACTCTTTTTATCAATAAATTTAAAATCATTTTTATATACTTTTTCAGATTTTTGCAATAATTTATATAAATCTGATATTCGCAAAATTTCATCAGCATTTTTTATACATATAGACTTTAATACATCATATATTATTCTTATTGAGTTAAATTTATTTCCTTCAAAATTATAAGGAATGTCTGCTTCTTTTACCCAATATACAGGTTTATCAAAAATAATATAATTTTCTGTAATACATTCTTTACTAAAATCAGAAGGAATTTGGTCAATACAAATTAAATTTGGGTATACATTAAAAGCTACTTTAATATTATTCCTTACTAATATTTGGCATTCATTCTTATTTGCAATAGATATATCAACAAGTCTAATGTAGGGAATAATATATCCCAATTTTTGAATTAATTCATTTCTTAATAGCTGTATAAAAAAAAGTAAAGTTCCATCTTGCTTGTTATAATCACTATCTGAATACTTTGTATCCACAAGTCTTATAAGATTTTTACCAAGTATTATTTTTATAATATCTACTCCAATACCGTCTGAAATTGAATCATATTCAAGATTAGGAGTATCATTAATTGCCGGTAATAATGATTTGCTTGTTAAAATAATTATTATACGTATTACAAAAAATAAAATATAAACAATTACAGTAAAAAATATAACTAGTTTTAGAATATAAGATGGTAAAAGATTAAACAAATAAACTAGATATAAAAGTAAAATATTTATAATGATATATAAAAGAATTGGTCCAGAAAATATTCTGGATTTTCCATACTCAAGCACTTGACAAAGCTTAACATTATTAAGATACTCATTCTTTAAATTTAGCATATTTATATACTACCCAAATAAAAGAAATCATTAACTAAAATGTTAATGACTTCTTTTAATCTAAGTAATATCTATACTTAAATATCCTTATAAGAACCTTTGAATTTATCAGAGTATGTAGTATGCAACAGATGATGTGCAATTTCACTACCTGGTTTACCTCCTAAACATTCATTATAAAGTTTTATAATGTCAGGATTTTGATGTGAACGTCTGAATTCCAAGTTTCTATCTTCTTCATATAAGCCTTCTGCTCTTTTTTCTTTAATAGAAGAATCAGAACAGCTGATTGGTTGACCGCCTCCGTTTACACAGCCTCCCGGGCAAGCCATTACTTCTAAAATATGAAAATCTGATGTTCCCGCTTTAATTTCTTTTAAAGATTTTTCAGCTTCTTTTAATGTAGATACAACTCTAACTTTAACAGATGTACCTTTTATATCAACAACTAAATCTTTTGTTCTTGATTTAGCATCGACACCTCTTAAGGTTTTAATATCTACATTTGAAAGTTCTTCACCTGTTACCATGTTGTATGCTGTCCTTACTGCAGCTTCAGCAACACCGCCTGACGCACCAAAAATAGTTGCAGCACCGGTATATTGTCCAAATGGAGAATTTGCTTCTTCTTCTTTTAACTTTCTAAAGTCAATACCTGCAGCTTTTATCATTTTTGCAAATTCTTTTGTTGTAAGAACAAAATCTGTTTCGTTTATTAGTTGTTCTCTTATTGCTTCATATTTTTTCGCAGTACAAGGCATAATTGAAACTACAACAATATCTTCTTTTTTATAACCTTCATAATATTTTGGCAAAAATTCCTTTAATACAGGAGACAACATGCCTTGTGGAGACTTACAAGTTGATAAATGAGAAAGTAATTCAGGATGTTGAGTTTCCAAATATCTTACCCAAGCAGGACAGCAGGATGTAAATAAAGGCAACTTTTCACCTTTTGTTAATCTTTGAACAAATTCGTTAGCTTCTTCCATTATTGTTAAATCAGCAGAAAAATTAGTATCAAAAATCAAATCAAAACCTAATCTTCTAGCCGCTGCGTATATTTTGCCAATTGTATTTTCACCGGGTTCTAAGTTAAATTCTTCACCTAATGCAACTCTAACTGATGGTGCTATTTGGACTACAACTTTTTTTGTTGAATCATTTATTTTTTCCCAAACGGCATCTATACTTGACTTTATTGTTAAAGCACCTGTAGGACAAACTGCTTGACATTGTCCGCAGAATACACAATCAACCTGACTTAAAAATCTACCGTTCATTGGTTCTATTCTTGTATTAGAGCCTCTGTTTACAAATCCGAGTACACTGTGACCTTGAAATTCAGAACAAGCTCTTACGCAAGCACCGCACAATATACATTTTGAAGGATCTCTAACAATAGAAGGATTATAATCATCAACAGGCAAATAATCTTCTTTTTCAAGTTTCGGAAACCTAATATCTGTAATACCATATTCCATTGCATACTTTTGAAGTTCACAATTACCTGATTTATCACAAGTCAAGCATTCACATTTATGATTTGCCAATAATAATTCTAAAACTGTTTTTCTAATTTTCCTTACGCGATCGGTATTTAAATGAACTTTTAAACCTGCTTCAGGGGGCATTGTACAAGATGATTGAATACCGCGTCCTTCAATTTCAACAACACACATACGGCAAGCACCAAACGAAGTTAAATCAGGACGGTAACAAAATGTTGGAACATTTAAGCCTGCTTTTCTTATTACTTCTAACAAATTAGGTTCATCAGAAAATTCAACTTCCATTCCGTCTATAAATAATGTTTTATTATCTGTCATAATTCTATCCTTATTCTATTACTCTAAGACTATTGCTCTAAACGGACAATTCGTCAAACAAGCTTCACACTTAATACATTTTTCCTGATTTATATGGTGCGGATTTTTTACAGTTCCTTCAATAGCACCAACAGGACAAACTCTTGCACATTTTGTACAACCACGACATAAGTCTTCATTTATTACAACTTTCTTCATTGCTGTACAAACTCCGGCAGGACATTTTTTGTCTTTTATGTGAGCAATATATTCATCTTTAAAATATTTTAATGTTGAAAGTACAGGATTTGGAGCTGTTTTACCAAGTCCGCATAATGAACCGTCTTTTACTACATGAGCCAATTCTTCTAACTCATCCAAATCTTTCATTTCACCTTTACCGGCAACAATCTTTTCAAGTATTTTCAATAGATTTTTTGTACCTTCTCTGCAAGGTACACATTTTCCGCAACTTTCATGTTGAGTAAAATTCATAAAGAATCTTGCAACTTCAACAATACAAGTTTTATCACTCATTACAACAAGTCCGCCTGAACCAACCATTGCACCTGCTCTGATTAAGTTATCATAGTCCATTGGAATATCAAGATGTTCTTCTGTTAAGCAGCCTCCTGATGGACCACCGATTTGAACAGCTTTAAATTTTTTACCATCTCTCATACCACCACCGATATCAAAAATGATTTCTCTTAAAGTTGTACCCATTGGAACTTCTATCAAACCTGTATTATTTACATCACCTGTTAATGCAAATGTTTTTGTTCCTTTTGAAGTTGCTGTTCCCATTTGTGAAAACCAATCAGCACCTTTTAATATAATAACAGGTACATTTGCAAGTGTTTCTACGTTGTTTATCAAAGTTGGTCTGCCAAATAAACCCTTATTTGCCGGGAATGGCGGTTTTGGTCTTGGCATTCCTCTTTCACCTTCAATAGAAGCAATTAATGCTGTTTCTTCACCGCAAACAAAAGCACCTGCCCCTTCTTTAATATGAATATCTAAAGAGAAGTTGCTTCCCATAATATTTTTGCCTAAGAAGTTTCTTTCTTCCGCATCTTTTATTGCTTTTCTTAAACGTTTAATTGCTAAAGGATATTCAGCTCTTACATAGATATAACCTTCATCAGCACCAATAGCAAATGCTGCTATAGCCATACCTTCAAGAAGTTTATGAGGGTCACCTTCCATAACGCTTCTATCCATAAATGCGCCCGGGTCACCTTCATCTCCGTTACAAACAATATATGATTTACCGCCTCTGTTTGCCGCCGTAAATTTCCATTTTCTTCCGGTAGGGAAACCTCCGCCGCCTCTACCTCGTAAACCTGATTTTTCTATAGTTTCAATTACATTATCAGGATTATTTTCTTCAATAACTTTTGCTAATGCTTCATACCCTCTAACAGCAATTGCTTCATCTATGCTTTCAGCATTTATATTACCGCAATTTGCAAGTGCTGTTCTTGTTTGTTTTGCATAAAAATTAATATGTTCATCATCTGGAACATGTTGATGTGTTTTAGGATCAACATACATTAGCCTTTCAACAGGCTTATTATTTTTAATATGACTTTCAAAAATTTCTTCTACATCACTTTCTTTTACTTTTACATAAGTGATTTTCATATCAGGTATTACAACTAAAACACCTTGTTCACAAAACCCGTGACAACCTGTCGGAACAACTGTCATTTTGTCATATTGAGTTAAAATTGATACATTTGCACCTAATTCTTTGAATTTTTCAATTACCTTTAAAGAACCATTAGCAACACAACCTGTGCCGGCACAAACTAACACTCTTAATCCTTGAGATTTTATTAAATCTTTTGCTTTATCTTGTTCATTTTGCATATTAATGTTCAATTTTGTTTTTTCCATTATTTATCTTCCTTTATTAAGGTATCTAATATTATAGTGATAGCATCTGAAGTCATTTGAGGATATACTTTATCATTGATAACAACTACAGGAGCTAACCCACAAGCACCTAAACAACTTACTGTTTCTAGAGAGAATAAACCATTTTCACTTGTAAGTTGTTTGTCTTTCATATTAAGTTTCGCTCTAATAGCATTTAAAACTGGCATTGAACCTCTAACGTGGCATGCTGTTCCATCACAAACTTTAATTTCATATTTACCTTTTGGCTCCAATGAAAATTGTGCATAAAAAGTTGCCACCCCAAAAACTGTTGCGGGTGACAATCCTTCTATCTTTTCACCTATATAAATCATTGCATCTTCAGGTAAATAACGATATATTTCCTGTACTTTTTGCAAAATTGCAATTAAATTAGATTTTTTACCACCGAACGATTGGATAATTTCATCCAACTTTGCTGTGCTGATTACAGAAGATCCTGCACTCATCCTTTACTCCTATTCTATATCTATTAATTTCCTTTTCTCAAATTATAACATTTTTTTTAGATTTTTTTTATTACTTCATATTTCTTACCATTTATATTTCTAATATTAATTTTTTCTTTTTATTAATCATTAAATTTCATTTTTTGCATAAAATAATTATTCACTTTTACTATATCAATATTCTTATTGTTGTTATAAAATATATGTAACATTAAGGAGACTAGTCGATATGAAGAAAGTTTTGTGGATATTAGTTTGTTTTTTGATAGTACAACATTCACTTTTTGCTCAAACTGTTTATGACGACAATTATCAAGAAAATCCTAATTATATTCAAGGTTTGAAATATTTAGATAATTCGCAGTATTCTAGTGCAATTAATGAATTTAAAAAAGCTATAAGAACAAATCCTATGGATTCTTCTTCTATTATTGGATTATCAAATGCTTACAACATGAGAGCAGAATATTACAATAACACTGTAAAGGCTACAGATAAGGCTATATCTGACTTAAAGTCTGCTTTATTTTTTACAAAATATTTTTCTGACAGCTCTTTTGCTTCTGCACAAGTAATTGCAGGAACCGAAAAAAATCTGTCTATAATTGAAAAAAAGCAAATATCTGATAGTGAAAGACTAAACTTAGCAAAAACACAAAGGACAAAAGGCGAATTTGCAGCAGCTGCTTATGACTATTATCAATTATTAAACAGTCCTAATTACAAAGTAGAAGCCAATTGTGCAATTGGTGATATATATAAAATATTTAACAGACCGGAAAAAGCACTTATATTCTATAAAAATGCTTTAGCTTCTGATCCTAAAAATACAGACGTACATTTGAAACTGGCAAGAACATATGAACAATTAAATAATTTTTCAGAATCTTTAAAAGAATATAGTTATGTACTTGATACATCTGCAGAAAGAGATGATATTCTTATTTCATTAGAAAGAATATGGCAAAAGAAAGTTGATGAATCACCGAAAGATGCTGAAGCTCACGCAAATCTTGGTGTTGTGTATCAAAAACAAAAAAGATATGCTGAAGCTTTAACAGAATATCAAAAAGCAGAGGCTCTAAATCCTTCAAATATTAATACTAAAATAAATATAGGAACTTTATATCAAGAACAAAAGAAGTATGATTTAGCATTAAATACATATAATTCAATTCTTCAAGCTCAACCGCATAATACAAATGTAATGCTTTATAAAGCTGAATGTTTAAAAGAACTAAGAAGAAATGATGATGCAATAGCACAGTATAAAAATGTATTAAATATGGATCCAAAAAATTCAGCCGCTAAAGCTGCATTATTTGATTTATTAAAAGATACAATGCCAGTTGAAGATGTTCTTGCATTTTTATATAAAAATGTTCAAAATAGCCCTATGGACGCAAATTCGTACTATGAGTTTGCCTATGAACTTCATAAAGCCAATAAAATTGATGATGCTATAGTATATTACTTGCAGACAATAAAACTTGATAATACAAAAATAGATGCCTACATAAATTTGTCACAAGCATACAGACAAAAGAAAAATTATGCTGATGCATACTCAATTATTCAAAAAGCAAAAGCTCTTGCACCTGATAATGAACTTGTAAAAAAACAATTTGATATTGTTGCAAAAGAATTTGCATCAAATAAATACACAATAGCATCATCTGCATTTCAAAGCGGTGATTATCAAAGAGCAATATCTGAATATATGAAAATTACACCAGCCACAGTTGATTCCTTAATAGGAATAGCAGCATCATATCAATCGCTAAAAAATAATGATAAAGCTATTGAATTTTATAAAAAAGCAATGGATTTAGATTCTAATAATAGTGATTTGCCATTCTACATCGCTTCAATATATGCAAATCAAAATAATTTTGAACAAGCAAGCCATTATGCACAAATTGCACTGACAAAAAATCCTTCAAATACAAAAGCTAAAGAACTTTCAGATTATATATCATCAAAACAGACTGAAGGTATATTAACCCAAGCTATTCAAATGTATGATGAAAAAAAATATAACGAAGCTATAAGTTTATTTGATAAAGTTTTAAGAATAACACCAACTAATGCTACAGTATATTATTATAGAGCAATGTCCTTTGATGCTTTGAATAATTATCAAAAAGCAATTGCAGATTATAAATCAACGTTAAAATATGCACCGGAAATGACTATTGCATATTATTCATTAGGTGTTGATTATGATGCATTGAACAATTATCAATCAGCAAAAGAAAATTATCAAAAATATATTGATTTAACTGATGAAGACAACGATTATAAAAACTATGCACAAACAAGAATAAAAGAGATTCAATAATGGGAATTACTGCCGTTTCAAAAAAAATAAGAATAGGAAATGTTGAAATAAACAGCTGTGTTTCACTTTCTCCATTGGCAGGAATCACAGATTTTGTACTTAGGCAATTAATAAGAGAATATTCTAATAATTGCCTTTTAACAACAGAAATGATTAGTTCTGAAGCATTAGTACAAAGACCTGATTGTAATATATCTTTTACAAATGAGAAAGAAGCACCAGTTGCTTTTCAAATAGAAGGACATAAGCCTGATTTGATGGCAAAATCAGCGAAAATACTGGAAAATAAAGCAACAATAATAGATATAAATATGGGATGTCCTATAAAAAAAATAGTAAACGGGAATGATGGTTGTTCTTTAATGAAAAATCCACAGTTAGCAAAGGATATTGTTATAGCAGTAAAAGAATCTGTTAATGTTCCGGTTACTTGTAAATTTAGATTGGGTTGGAGCCAAGATAGTAAAAATTTTATTGAGTTTGCCCAATTAATGCAAGAGGCTGGTGCAAGTGCTGTTACAGTTCATGCAAGAACTCGCGCGCAAATGTATTCAGGAACAGCTGATTGGAATGAATTAGCGAAATTAAAAGGTGAGATTGATATTCCTTATTTTGCAAACGGAGATATTATTAGCCCTGAAACTGCAAAAAAATGCCTTGAAATATCAAAGGCTGATGGCATTGCAATTGGAAGAGCAGCAATGGGTGACTTATCTCTCATATACAGAATTGAAAAATACTTAAATGATGGCATATTAATACCTGAACCAGACCTTAAAGAAAGAATAAAAATGCTCAAAAAACATTTGGATTTTCAAATTTCTTTCAGAGGAGAAGAAACAGGTATAAAGTTTTTTAGAAAATTCTATCCTGCTTATATCAGAAATATTAGAAAAGGTGCTGAATATAGACACAGTCTTATAACAGAACTAAACTATAATAAGATATTAAATATATTGGATGAAATTTCGTTAAATGCCTGATAAAGCAAAGAAATACTATGTTTATATTATTTTAACAGTTAATAACAAACTATACTGTGGGTATACAACTAATCTGGAAAGAAGATATAAACTTCATTGTGAAGGTAAAGGTGCTAAGTTTACAAGAGCAAATAAGCCGTTAAAACTTGTATATTATGTAGAATATACAACAAAGGAAGATGCGCTTAAAGAAGAGTGCAGAATAAAAAAGCTCAAACGAACAGAAAAAGAAAAACTCATCAATTCCTAAAATATAATTTTTATTTACCTGATACGAAACTTTGAATATTTTTACCTATTTTTTCTTCTATAGTATCTTTGAATAATCTTAAAGATGAATTTTTTAAAGCGGCTTCATCTAGAGTTTTAGCTGTATCAATACCTAAAGTTAGCTGTACGAACTTCTTCGTATCACTTGCATTATAGTCTTTTATTGTTGAAATATATGGATCTAATAACTTCTTTAAAAGATTACAACCTTTTTGTCCATCCTCAGGTAAAGAACAATTAACCCAATCATTAAATGGTTCAATTATTATCTTACGGAATGATCTTGCACAATCAACAACACTTTCAGCCCCTTGTGTCTTTTTTACAAAAATATCTTTAGGAGACCCCTTAAATGACTGACAAAATATATTTTTGTGTCCTGATTTTGAAGGTTCTGTGTTGTATGTGTTTAAATTTAAACTTAAATTACATTTTTCCATAGCATAGTTATAAAACAAAAGTAAAATTTTTTATTGATAAAAAAGAAAAAATAATTAATTTTTGTTAATGAAACATACTAAACTCACAACCACAATATGTCTGACGGTAAAAATTTTCTTGTTTTGCAATTTGCATTGTCTTCAGAAAACCGTTTTCTTTTTTAAAATCAATATCTAAAAAAGTAAGTTCATATTTTTTAGCAAGTTCTTTTGCTATTTCAAAAATTACTTTTGAATTTTTATGAGGACTAACTGTCAAAGTAGTTGTAAAATATTCATATTCGAGTTTAAATGCCTTTAACACAGTATACAAGAGTCTATACTCAAAACATCTTGAACATCTTTTGCCTTTTTCAGGTTCATTTTCAAGACCTGCTATTGCATTGTACCAGTCTTCTGAATTTTGTTTTTCAATGATTAACTCAACATTTTTCTTTTTTGAATATTTCACCAATTCATTAAGTCGTCTGTCAAACTCTTCTTGCGGAAAAATATTTGGATTAAAAAAATACAAAACAGGATTATAGCCCAATTCTCTTAATTTTTCTATTGGATATGCACTACAAACAGCACAACACGAATGAACTAAAACATTTTTAGTCATGATACAACTTTTCTTTACCGCCTTGCTCTATAATGTATTTTTTAAATTCTCCATAAGAATCAATACCAATTTTCTTATTTACACCAATTATAAAAGTAGGTGTTCCTGTAATAGCCTGTGAATCAGCATATTTTATCATTTCTTGAATTTCATTTTTGACTTGTTCACTGTTTGCATCTTCTTTAAGTTTTTTAATATCTAAATCCAGAAGTCTGGCTTCTTCTATAATTTCTTTTTCTGATTCAGGTGCTTCATTAAATAAAACATCGGCCATCTGCCAATATTTATTTTGTTTTGCAGCTGCAAGAGCATATTTGGCTTTTATACAAGATGTCTTATGACCATCAAATTTCATATTATGATTACACTCTTTTTCCAGAGGTATAATATGCTGAACAACTTTAACATTTTCAAATTCAGACACAATTCTATGCAAATATAATTGAGAGAAAAAGCAGCCTCCACAATTAAAATCCATATACTCATTAATTACAACATTTGCATCTTTTGGTCCCATTATATTTTTATCTACCTGGGAATCATATAATTTAAAATATTGTTCTAATTCATTTTTTTTCGCAATTTGCGGTGCAAAAATATTTGATACACTTGTATAAACCAAACAAGATAAGAATAATAAAAGAACTAAGACAAACCAAAATACATTTCGTGGCTCTTTTAATGCAGAAATAAAGTCTGAAAAACTTGTCTTAATTTCATCAACTATTGATATCCCCTTATTTTTAGCTGCAATTGCAATTAATAAATTAACAAAATATGTCATAAAACAAAATATACAAATTGAATCAATTTTAAATACAGAAATAGATCCTAATACCATAGATACAGCGAAAGAAAAAATACCAATACAAAAAATATAAGAAGTCGGGTTCTTAAATACCTTTAGAAGTCCAAATCCCTTAATATTTTGCAATTTATCAACATATGTCATAAACAAGAAAAATAAATATAATAAAACACCCCATAAAGACAATGGTACACCAAAAAACTGCGAATATGATGTTTTGGCTACACCATCACAATCCATTTTATCACTTATTGCACAAATACTGGGAGTCGCATCTATTGCAAAATTTGCATTATAGTATACTACACAAAGTTCTATAGATAATGCTAATCCTATTAATGCTAATATTGTTATAATTATTCTTTTTGTCTTTGTCATATTACGTTCCTACTGAAATTGTTTCATTACATCTTTTACTGTATAGTTTTCAGAAATTTTCTCTTTTGCTATTTTTATAACTTCTTGGTATCTTTCTTCATAAGTTGGTCTTTCTGTCTTATAAAAGACTCCTGTATAAAGACCTTCAGGTGCAAATGCATATTTCATAGCATTTGCTCTGTCTTCAACATTATGATCAGATGGTAAATCTCTTACCAATTCTTTAATTTTCTCAAAAGAAGAAACTTTATTGTATTGAACACAAGGCGAAACTATATGTATGAATGAAAATCCTTTATGCTTTAATCCGCCAAGAATAAGTTCTTCTACCTGTTTTATATTTCCTGAATGACTTCTCGCTACATAAGAAGCATTAAATGATAAAGCCATTAAAACAGGATTTAATCTATCTGCTGTCCAAGCATATGGATTACATTTTGTAATTGTACCTTGTCTTGATGTTGGAGAACATTGTCCTTTTGTTAATGCATATATTTCATTATCCATCATAATATATGTAATATTCGGATTTTTTCTTCCGGCATGAATTAAATGATTACCACCTATACTTAAGCCATCACCATCACCACCAACAGCAATTACATTAATTTCAGGCTTTGCTTGTTTAAGTCCTATTGCAACCGGTAATGCTCTACCATGTATCGTATGAAAACCATATGTTGACATAAAGAAAGGAAATCTACTCGAACAACCAATACCGGAAACAATTGCCGTTTCATGTGTTTGATAGTTTAATTCTGCCATTGCTTTCTTCAATGCCATTAATACTGCGTGGTTTCCACACCCGGGACACCAAGATGGTTTTACTCTACCTTTATAATCATTTGCTTCCATATTTTTTTCCTCTTATTAAAAATGAGTATGTTTATTTGTAGAAAGTTGATTTTTTTCTTCTTGAAGTTTTGCAACTTTTTCTATTTCTTCAAAAATTTCTTCAGGAGTAAAAGGAGTTCCATCATACTTAAGGAATTCTAATACTTCCATTCCTTTGTTTATATGTGCACACCTTTCTACAATAGTAGATTTAAACTGGGCATTATAATTAGCCTCAACAACGATAACAACTTCTTTATTTTTTATAAAGCCTTTTATCCAGTCTGTTGGCAGAGGATACAAAGTTCTCGGATATAAAGCCTGAACTTTTATACCCTTTTCAGCGGCCTTATCTATTGCTTCAAAGACAGGACCTGATGTTGAGCCCCAACTTATAATACCAATTGTAGCTTCATCATCACCATATGTTTTTGCCTTTGAAAATTGACCGGCTGCTGTTTCTAATTTTCTGAATCTTTTTTCTGTCATTTGTCTATGAACATTTGGATCAGGAGTCGGTGCATTAGCTTCTGTGTGCTCAAGACCTGTTATAACGTGTTCTCCAAATTTATCACCAGGACAAGTTATTGGAGATATACCGGTTTTGGTATCTTGATATCTATTATATACGTCACCTTCTTTTAAATCAGGTTTTTGTCTGTTAACAATTTTTATATTTTCTATATCAATTAAATCAACACATTCTCTTCTAGGACCAAGAGAAGCATCAGAAAGAATTATAACCGGAACCTGATATTGTTCTGCAAAATTAAATGCATTAATTGTCTGATAAAAGCAATCTGCAACGTCCATTGGTGCAAGAACAATTTTTGGACAATCACCGTGAGTACCATACATTGCAGCAAATAAATCACTCTGTTCTGTTTTTGTTGGAACCCCAGTACTTGGACCACATCTTTGAACATCTGCTATTACAACAGGAAGTTCTGCCATTGATGCTAAACCTAAAGCCTCTTGCATCAAAGAAAATCCGGGACCTGAAGTTGCAGTCATCGATTTTACTCCGGCATATGAAGCTCCAAGAGCATAATTTATAGCTGCAATTTCATCTTCACATTGTATCATCTTACCGCCAAATTTGGGTAATTCTTTTGCGAGCCACTCCATTATTTCAGTTGCAGGAGTGATAGGATATCCTGAAAAGAATCTGCAACCGGCTGTTAAAGCAGCTAAACCGATAGCTTCGTTACCGGACATTATTAATTTAGCACCTGTTGATTTCATTTCTGCTTTATCATATGCATCTTTTCTTACAAGATTTTCTTCTACATACTTTAAACCTGCATTTAATGCTTTTTTATTTAAGTCAATTATTTCTTGAGATTTTAATCTGTAACGTAATTCAATATCTTTTAAAATTTGCTCTTCTAAATGTAAATTATTCAATATTGCAACAACAACTCCCAATGCAACCATATTTCTTGAACGTTCACTGTTGATTGACTTTGCAATTGATGCCAAAGGAATAGAATAAGCAATTATATCTTTTCTTTCAATCTTTAAATCTTGAACTAAATCACTGTCATATATTAAGATTCCGTTTGGGGTCATTGTTTTTATACATTCATATATTGTATCTTCATCAAGACTAACGAGAATATCAGTACTACCTGTTGCAGTTAAAGCTTTATGTTCACTTATTCTTAAAGTATAGTAGCATTTCCCGTCACCTCTTATTTCAGATGGAAAAGCTCTATATGTTGTAACATAATAACCTTTTCTTGCTGTCGCATATGATAAAATATCGCCTGAACTAATAATACCTTGCCCAGAAGTACCAGTTATTTTGATTTTTAAATCTTTCATGATACTTATATCCTCCCAGAATCATTTTATTACTAAATTACGAAAAATAAATTAAAAAGCCTTTTAAAATTAGCATTTTTTAATTTTATATTTCTTTTAGAGCTTCAGATAAACGCATTATACCTTCTTTTATAGTCTCAGAATCAGCATTTGTGTAATTTAGTCTTAAAGTATTTACTTTGTCAGGATTTACATAGAAAGGATGTCCCGGAACAAATGCAACTTTTTTATTAATTGCTTTATCAAATAGAGTAAGAACATCTTTTCCTTCTTCTAAAGTTACCCAAGTAAACATACCGCCTTTAGGATAAGTAAATTTAACTGTTTTTGGGAAATATTCTTCCATTGCACCTGTCATTGCTTTTGCTTGAGATTTGTACAAAGCTTTAATTTTTTCAATGTGTTTATCTAAATCATTGTTATAAAGATAATCAGAAATCAAATACTGTCCAAATATATTTGAGTGTAAATCAGATGCTTGTTTCGCTGTTTCTAATTCTTTTATAATTTCTTTATGTGCGATAATATAACCTAACCTCATGCCTGGAGTTACAATTTTAGAAAATGAACCCAAATAAATATTTTTATCAGATTGATTCATACCTATATAAGGTATTCTTTCATTATCTTCAAATCTCAATTCTCCATATGGGTCATCCTGAATCAAAATCATATCTTCATCTTTGATACATTCAAAAACTTTTTCTCTGTTTTCCTTTGTATAAGTCAAACCAGTAGGATTCTGAAAATTAGGAATTAAATAAGCTACTTTGGGTTTATGTAATTTAAGAGTATTTTTTAAGTCTTCAATGTCTAAGCCATCTTCATTTAATTTTGTTGTGACAAAATTTGCTTTAAATAAGCAAAATGATTGTAATAATCCAAGATAAGAAGGTTTTTCAACCATAACATTGTCACCTTCATTAACAAAAACTTTTCCTATTAAATCAAGAGCTTGCTGTGATCCTGTGGTAATAATTACATTATCAATTGTAATATTCATTCCCCAAAGTTTTTTATATCTATCTACTATATATTGCCTTAAACTGTCTAATCCTAGTGTAGTTGAATATTGATATATCTTAGAACCATATTTATCTGCAATTCTGTTCATTGATATTTTTAATTCTTCCTGCGGAAAAGAAATAGGATTTGGAAGCCCTCCTGCAAATGATATAATATCAGGACTCTGTGTGACTTTTAAAATTTCTCTGATGAAAGATGAAGGAGTATTTTTAATTCTTTCAGAATAAAATTTTTCAAACATTGGCTATTCCTTATTCACAGTGTAATATTTAGTTTTATATTATACCAAATTTCTAATGTTGTAAAATTATTTTTTCTTTCTGAGAATAATTAAAATAACACCTGTTAAAATTAATACTATACCAATAATTATTCTTGTTGTAAGAACTTCATGAAATAAAAGTACTCCAAAAAATATCGCGGTTAAAGGCTCTAACGCCCCAAGTATTGCTGTATATGTAGAACCAATCAATTTTATTGCAACATTAGTTGCTTCTATTGAAATGATTGTAGGAAATATTGCTAATCCTATTACGTTTAGCCACAACATAGGGGAATTTATAACTTGCAATTGTGTACAGAAATTCAAATTATATATAAAAATCGGAAGACTAAACAAAATAACAAAAAATGTCATTTTCTCTGATGGAATTGTTCTTACTCCTTTTATTTTCTTTACAGAAACTATATAGAGCGCATAAAATAACGCTGAAGTTAATATATACATAATTCCGGTAGTATTTAATTTTTGGTCTAATTTTCCGTTATATAAAAGAATAATACCTATAGAAGTTAGAAACAGGGCAGAAATAGTTGTTTTCGTTACTTTTTCCTTGAAAAATAAAGACATAATTAATGCTACAAAAATCGGATAAATAAACAATATTGTACAAGCAACACCTGAATCAATATATTTAAACGCATTAAATAATGTTATTGATGAACCCGCAAATAATATAGAAAGTACTATTAACGGTATAATGTCCTTAAATGATATTTTTAATGAAACTTTTTTTATAAATTTCAATAAAATATAGTAAATAATCAACGCGAGAGAATATCTATAAAACAACACTGAATTGACACTGATTCCTGCAGAATACAAAGGAAGTGCAAACAATGGGTTTGTTCCATAGCTTGTAGATGCAACTATTCCAAATATTGTTCCTATAAATTTTCGGCTCATTTAAAATATATCTCCCTAAAGCAAAAGTTAACTTAAAAGAATGTATAAATCAATATCTTTTGGTAAAATAAATTTATGATTAGAAATTTCAAAGAAATAATTAAAAATATAAAAGAAATGAATCTGCCATACACTCAATTTGTGCAGTTTATGGAAGATATTCACGATCCTTTTATTGTTTTAATTGCGTGTATATTATCTTTAAGAACTAATGACAGAACAACATATCCTGCAACAATGAGGATGCTTGAATTAGGGAAAACACCAAAAGACTTTCTAAGTGTAAAACTGGAAGACTTAGAAAAAGCAATATATCCTGTTGGTTTTTATAAAAATAAAGCAAAACAAATTTTAGATATTGCCAGTGAACTTTATTATAACTATAATTCGACAGTACCTACAGACATAGAAGAGCTCATAAAATTTAAAGGTGTTGGAAGAAAAACTGCAAATCTGGTTCAGTCCAAAGGCTATAATTTGCCAAGCATATGTGTTGATGTTCACGTACACAGAATTTCAAATAGACTTGGAATTGTTTCTACTAAAGAACCTGAAGATACAGAGTTTGCTTTAAAAGAAAATTTACCCAAAGAACTTTGGTCAGATATTAATACACTATTTGTAACACTTGGTCAAAATGTATGTAAACCTACAAAACCTAACTGTGGTATTTGTAAATTACAAAAATATTGTAATTTCTATAAAAACAAATAATTATTCTTTATTTAAACTTTTTGAGAAATAATCAAGCCCAGGTTCTACAGTCTTTTTAATGACAATATGCTCAACAAAATTATCAATTGGTTTTAGAAGAAGTGCTAATGCTATAAAACCACCAACTGTTTTAATCATCTTGTTCTTAAATATTTGAGTATGATGATATTCTTTTAATATACTTTTTGCAGCCTTACCTAAATATCTATCCTGAGGATATATTTTTTTATATTCATTTTGTATATCTAAAAATTTTTTAAACAGTTTATTTGACAATTGTTTAGGCTTTTCATTGTTCATTAACTTTTCTCGCATTTCCAAAACACTCAATGCTTGTTTTTCAGAAAATTCACTCAACTTTTGAGGATTTGCAAATGCAATAGAATCAAAATTTTTTAATGGATTAACAACTTTTAATATTTTCTTAGCTCTTGGCAATGCCCTGAAATCACCATGCAAGTCACTTGCCATTGTTGATATTGCGTCTTTAAAACCATCAACATATGGTGTAGGATTATTTTCAAAAGTATGCAAACTTTTGGATTGCATATATGATAATGATTTTTCTATAACAGTTTGTTTATTCTTTATAGAAAGACCGGATTTAGAAGCAAGACCCAATGAAGAAAAAATCTTTTGACCGGTTTTTACAGCGGCAGTAGGAAGAACAACACTTGCCATTGCTTGGAAAATTGCTTCTTTTAATCCTCTTCTTTTACTCGGAGCATATTGTGTTTCGTCGTTCTTATATTTGTCATAAATGTCGGCACCAAAATACATTAAAGCAGGAACCCACAATGCAGTACCTAATTTAGGAGAAATACCACTAACTACTGCACCTAATTCATTTGAATATGCAAGACCTTTCAACGGCCATTTTCTTAATGGATCATTATATTCTCTTTTATCATTTTCTTTAAAAGAATTTCTTATATTCTTTTCTGATGAATTAATAATCGGCTTTGTATATATATCAACTAAATTCATTAAAAACTCTCTACTCGACAACTATAAACATGCTAGTGTATGTTTATACAAACATTAAACAAAAATTTATTTGTCATACAAAAATACTATTTTTGCATACAACAATTTTTATATTTTTTACCGCTTCCGCAAGGGCATTTATCATTTCTACCCACGTTTGAATAATCAATACCTTCTTTTGGTTTTATTTCTTCTTTGTGAGATACAACATTCATCATTTGTTCAAATATCTTTGAAGCGTATAAAACACTTGCTGAAGAATATATTTTTTTATCAATTGAATCAGGTTTATAATAACTCAGTAAAGAATCAATTGTATAAGAAGTTTCTAAAATTTGGTTTATTCTATCTAAAAAATTTCCATATTTAGCAGCAACTCTTCTAATAATGTTTGCAGGCACTTTATCATTTTCCATAAAGTTTTTTATACAATCTTTATATCCTTGAACTGATTTATAATCATCTGCCTCAAAAATTTTACAAAATGTTTGATAAAAAGGTATAACAAATAATGCAAGTTCTTTGTCATAAATAATACCAATATCATATGTAGAAGAATGAGATGAAAAACCTTCTAACGACTTTTCCATAAAATCAGAATATGAGTTTTTAAAATCTGATACTGTAAAGTATCTGTTATTTTCAACTTGTTTTATATTTTCTGAAATTTGCTCTTTTGAAGGTAATTCATCAGTATCACAGTATAAATTAAACATATTTATCAAATTATCAGCATAAAGATTTGTAGTAATAATTTCATCTGTTTCAAAACAATTTATAAATTTTTGCCCAAAACTTTTAACCAAAGATTCAATTTGCTCTTGTTTTTTGGGATTTTGCTCATAAGCATCTTCAGGTTTTTCGATTATTTTGGCAATTGCATATTTATATACTTCTTCCTTATTTATGCTTGAAATTACATTAGATATTTCTAAAAGATAAAATTCTTGATTCATAGGAAAAATTCTGCAAAGTGCAAATTGTCCAGGAGTAATTCCTCTAAAATTATTCATTTTTACCAAGGACAATACTTTGTACATTTTTTCATTTACCAAATTATATAATTCAAAACCATTGCTTAGCACTCTTCTGATTTCAAATACAGATGCAAAGGAATGTGAAAGATTTTCTAAAATTTCTTTTTCTGTACTTGTTAAATCTGTATTTTTTTCTTCAAATAATTCAATTATTGTTTTTCTTGCTTCCGTTAATCGTCTTTCAAATATATAAGGAATAAGAAGAACTTGAATTCTGCTTGCATCTGCATTTTTAGCAGATAAAGTTGCAAGATATTCATCAAAATCAGGTTTTACTATTTCATCTGACAATACAAAGTTCATTACTTTTGTTATTGTATCTGATATTATTGCTAATTTTTCTATTACTGACATTTTATATCCCCTTTATCCTTAAAACAGCAGAATGCCTTGCTGTAATTCCATTTTCTTTTCTATATGAAAAAAATATATCAGACATACAGCATGTGCAATAGCTACAAATGTCTATATTTTTTATACCAATTTCTTCCAGCTGGCTATAATTCAATAATTTTAAATCAATGTGATATTTGTTAGCTTTTTTTTCATAAAATTTTTTTTGACTTTTATCTTCTACAATTTTGTTAAAAACATCTTCATCAGTTTCAAAACAACATTTTCCAATCGATGGACCAATTAAAGCAGTAATATTATCTAATTTTACATTAAGTTCAGTGCTCATTTTTAATGCCGTCTTTTTTAATATTTTTAAGGCAGTTCCTCGCCATCCTGCATGAACAACAGCTCCAATATTATCTTTTTTTGAATATAAAATGATTGGAACACAATCTGCAAAATTGAGTATTAATAATGAATTATTGACATCTGAAATTAAAGCATCAGTATCATCATAAAAATATTTTTCTGATTTTATAATCTGAACATTTGCACTATGTGTCTGTTTAGCTGTATATATACCTTTTAAACCAAATTTTTCTGTTAAAAACTTTCTATTTTGATTTGCTTCAAACTCCAAATCAGTCCTTGAAGCAGAAGTTAATACAAAATCACGAGTTGTAAAAAAACAATCTATATCAGCTAATAAGGAGGATTTTAATACTTTTTTTCCATAGAAATCATCAAAATAAAACATTAATTTTCTACCGTATTAAATATTCTATCACCAGCATCTCCAAGACCTGGACGGATATATCCATGTTCATTTAAACAATCATCAATACTCGCAGTAATAATTTTGACATCAGGATATGCACTTTGAACTTTACTTAAACCTTCAGGCGCACTAATCAAACTAACAAAACGAATATTATTGTGAGGTACTTTTTTATTAGCAAAAAGTTTAATCGCATCTATAGCTGAGTTTCCGGTTGCAAGCATCGGATCAAGTATTAAAATAATTTTGTCTTCAGGATGTTCAAACTCAACAGGAATTTTATTATAATACCAGACCGGAGTTAATGTATCTTCATCTCTATACATACCAATATGACGAACTGTTGCATATGGCATAATTTCATTTGCAATATCAGAAAAAATCAAACCTGCTCTAAGTATTGGAGCTATTATAATTTCCTTTTTCTTACTTAAAATTTTTGATTTACAAGCTTCTAAAGGAGTTTCAACAATAATATCTTCAAGCTCTAAATCCTCAGTTGCTTTATAAAATAAAAGATAAGTTATTCTTCTTATTGCATTTCTAAATACTTCAGCATTAGTATCTTTATTTCTAATTATACTAAGGTTATGACAACATAAAGGATGATTTACAACATAGACATTAGAAAACTTATTCATTATTTATTTCCTTCATACTTTCTTCATTTAAATTACTTTGATTATTATCAATTTCATCGTTATTTTGACTGCTTTTATTATTAATATAATCAAATGTTCTTTTTGTTAATTTATAAATAATAACAGATTGAGCAGTATTAATTTCGCTTGTTTGACGAGAAATATTTCCAACTAAAGAACTCTGCTTTAGAAATTCTTTGTTATTCAATAAACCGGATGCTTGAATTGTTCGACCAATACCACCGTATATATCAATCATTACATTTGATGCAAGCTTTTGTCCGTCCCAAAAATCTTGAACTCTATACGATGCAGAAGGTATGATTTCTTCTTTACAATCAACTTCAGATGATGTAGAAGGATTAAGTTCTAATGAAGTAGAACCACCCAACCCGTAAAATTGAATTGATGCAGTTGCACATTTTGGTATTTGAACATCTTTTTTCGTGACAAGAAGAGATACAAATACTTTATTATCAAAGATCTTTACATCTTTAACATAACCAATATTTATCCCCATTAAACGAACAGGAGAACCCTCTACCAAACCATCTACATCATCAAAGAAAATATAATACGAGTTTTGAACATTATCTTTTACAGCTGTTTTATATATAAACAAAAACAATCCGCCTGAAATAATTAAAAGCCAAACTATAATTTCTATTAGCCAAATATATTTTCTTTTCATACGAATATTATAAATCAAA
This sequence comes from Candidatus Gastranaerophilales bacterium, assembly GCA_944322615.1. Lineage (GTDB taxonomy): Bacteria > Cyanobacteriota > Vampirovibrionia > Gastranaerophilales > Gastranaerophilaceae > Avigastranaerophilus. Next base: position 118,412 of record CALUPH010000005.1, read on the forward strand.
TCAAATTTATTACAAAATTTATGACTTTTTATTTTTATACAAAATTATAAGCGATATGACAGAAGCAAATACAAATAATAATGCAACTATCTGAGCAATATGAATATTATTAAAAGATAAAACACTATCTACTCTAACAGATTCAACTAATATTCTTGCTAACGAATACAAAATTATATAAACAAAAAAGATTAAACCATCTTTTCTATTTTTTACTTTTGAAAGAATTAAATATAAAACAATAAAAATTAAAATGCTTAATAAAGATTCATACAAAAAAGCAGGATGAAAATATTCATAGGATTTATATTCTATAGGTCTGGCACTATAAGGAATATAAAGTTTCCAAGGCAAATCTGTTGGTAACCCAAAAGCTTCAGAATTAAAAAAATTGCCCCAACGACCGAATATTTGACCTGTAACTATACCGAAAGAAAATAAATCAGCATATCTGAGAAAATTTATATTATTCTGTTTAGCATAGATCAACCCAATCAAAATACCGCCAATAACAGCACCTTGAATAGATATACCACCATTCCAAATAGCTAGTATTTCAGCAGGATGTTTTACAAAATATTTGTAATCTAACAAGACGTAATATAATCTTGCACTTAAAATTCCACTTATTATTAAAACAAAAGACAAATCACAAATAGTATCAGTAAGTATTTCTTTGTAATAATGTTTTTTTATAAAAATAATAACAAACAAACCCAAAAGTATAGAAATTGACATAACAACACCATACCAATGAATATCAATTAGTCCTATAGTTAAAGCGATATCACCGGGAGACTGAAACATCTTTATTCTGTTACTTCATCTTTTTTTTCATCAATAGGAGTAACTTCATCTTGAAGTTTTTTTACATTTTCAAGATTTTTACTATCATAAATCGCTGTATATTCCTTTATTTTAGAATTTAATTCAGCGATTTTAGCATTTATTTGTTCTGTTTCAGGAGCATCCGGTTTTTTAACCAAATACAAATTATAAGTTTCTACCGTATCAGAAGCTTTATCATTAAATTTTGCAATATCATCTAGAGACAATTCAGGTATTACACCATTTTCATCAGCCTCTTTTTCAATAATTTTATAAGCCAAAGCTTCTTTGGCAACAGCTAAAGTATAGTATGTATCAGCAAATTCAGGTTTTAATTCAATTACTTTTTTTAGTTCTTCAACAGCACCTTCATAATTGCCTACGCTATTATATGCAACAGCCAAATTATAATGTGTTTGATAAATCTCATTATCTAAATCAAGACTAGATTTCAAACGACAAATAGCCGTTTCTGTATCACCTTTATCCATATATGATTCGGCTTTATTATTTAACTCTTGTATTGCAAGATTATTTATACACGCTGTGGTCATCACAGATACGAATAATATTGTAAATAACAATAATATCTTTTTCATAAAAATCCCCTATAGACTTATTACACTATAAACGTAAAATGAAAATTTTGCAATATTTTCAAAATAGTATACAATATTTGGAGGAGTAGTTTATTAAGAGATAATCATGAGCGATTCAGAAAAAATAGTTTCATTAAAAAATGCCAGACATAAAACAAAAGAGACAAAAAAAGAAGATGTTCAAAAGACACAAGAACCTGTTATATGCAGTTTCTGTGGTCGTCCTAATACACAAGTGGCAAAAATGGTTCAAGGTCCGGGAGTTAATATATGCTCAGAATGCACTATGATTGCTGTTCAATATCTTATATTAGAGGATAAGTTACCTTCAGGTGAAGCACAAAAGATACTTGATATTTTTTGGAGCAAAATAAAATAATGTCTCAACTTTCAAAACTACAAATACGTGCAAAGGTTCTTTCTGTTATTTCAGAAATAAAATCCTCTGCTACTTATAACGAAGACTCTCTTTCAAATTTCATAGATGAATTAAATAATATTGATGACAAAGAAACTCTATTTGATATCTTTATTAAAGAATATATTAAAATGGATGAAAATGAATATGTGTTTTCCGGCTGTATATTAAAAAATGTTGTGCCAAAAAAATACATAAACGACAAAGTTCTTGAACAATTAAAATCTAATATACTTTCAGATGAATCAAAATATAAACTTGTTCAATTATTGAGACTCGTCGGAAGCGAATGCAATTATAATGAAATACCATCTTACTTTGAAAATCCGGAAGAAGTTTTAGATAAAGAAACAAAAAAACTATTAGAAAATGCCGTTTTTAACCCGGAAGCAATGCTTGATTTTCTGGATTTTGTTTCAGCAGTTTCAGCTAAAGACAGAAATCTTTTACTTGACTCTTTAAAACTTGACTATGAAGGTGATGTACTTGCTAATATAATATATCCTGTTCTATATTCCAATTATGATGATAGTTTTATTTTGGAAGTAATTAATATATTATCTGATTCTAAATCTTCACTAGCTATAAAACCTTTTAATTATTTGATAGAAACATCATCTAATCAAGAGATTATAAATGCTTGTAAAACAGGATTAAAGAAATTAAAATTAGCTGGAGCAACAGAAGAAAAAGCGAATAATTATTTTCAAAATATTGTAAAAGACACGACACCTTCAGAATTTTTCACAACAATTCCTGATGGAAACGGCAATCAGGCACTACTTATTTCAAGACAAAATCAAAAAGGGAAATATATTCTTGTTGCTGTTGTAACAAATGATAAAGCAGGTATAATTGACTGTTTTGGTTTTTTTAATATTTCACAAGAAGAATTAATAAAAGTTATTGGTAAATTTTATAAATCTGAAGGGAAATACAAAGTAAAACCTGAATATATAAAAACAAAAATTGAAGAAGCTATCGATATAACAATCAAAGCTAAACACAAATTTCCATATGAATTTATCTGTTGGAATACATTTACAAGTGATTTAGATATACTAGACACAGATTTAAAAACATATATAGAAACAAATTGTAAGCAACAACTTATTTCTAAAAATGATATGCTAAATTTACTAACAAAAGAATATACTTTAAGATGGTTTATTACTCCAAGTGAAAATGAAATAATAAAAATATTTGTAGAAGATATATATAATGAAAATGAACCTAATATCGAAAATATAAATGAAAAAATAAAAGATAGTATAGATAAAATTTTTGATGAAAAAGAAGTAAGTATTTGGCAAAATAGATTTTATAATCTCATATATCTATTAAGAAATAATTCACTTTTAAAAGAAGCAGATAACTTTTATACAATATTAAAAAATAATGAATTATTTACGCTGTTTAAATTAGTAATAATACAAAGAAGCATATTCAACTATTATGTAGGGCTAAAAGAAAATATAAAGGAATCTTTTTTTACAACTAACATATTCAGTAAAAAGAACGCAACAAGTAAAAGCTATGATATAAAAAAAATAGAAAAAATAATCAATATACTAAAAAGACAGTGGATAGATGAATAAAATTATAGGATTAGATATAGGAAAGAAAAGAATAGGAATTTCAATAAGCGATATTATGGGACTTATTGCACATCCTGTTGAAACAATACAAAGAGAACCGGAAAATCTTGCAATAGAGAAAATAAAAAAAATATGCAAAGAAAATAATGTAAAAAAAATAGTAGCCGGTCTACCAAAAAATATGAACAATACAATAGGCGAACAAGCTCAAGACTGCATTGACTTTGCAAATAATTTTAAAGATGAATACGAAATAATATTTGAAGACGAAAGGCTTACAAGTAAACAAGCAGAATATATTCTTGCACAAACAGGAAGAAAATATACAAAAGATAAGAAACTTGTCGATTTAAAAAGTGCTTGTATTATATTACAACAATACTTAGACAGCCCAAGAAAAAATTTATAAATAATCTAAAATAGAAAGAGAGAAAATAATGACAAACAAAGAAGAACAATTTATTGAAACATTTGATGAAGATGGAAACAAAGTAACTTTTGAATTATTAGATATTGTTACTGTTGATGATATAGAATATGCTCTTCTTCTTCCCAAAGATGCAGAAACGGAAGATGAAGAAAGTGAAGTTTTAGTTATGCGCCTAAAAAAAGACGGTGAAGAATATACTTTCGAAACAATCGAAGATGATGAAGAATTTGATAAAGTTGCTCAATATATAGAGGAAATTGAAGACGAAATTGAAGACTAAAGAATAAAAAAAACTCCCCATAATGGGGAGTTTTTTTATCTTTTTTAAATTATACCTTGAGCAATCATTGCACCTGAAATTTTCTTGAATGCAGCAATATTTGCACCAACAACATAATTGTTTGCAAAATCATATTCTTTAGCAGATTCGCTGCATTGTTTAAAGATGTTAACCATAATATTTTCTAATTTTTTGTCAACTTCTTCAAAAGTCCAAGAACATCTTGATGAATTTTGACTCATTTCAAGAGCAGAAGTAGCAACACCGCCAGCATTTGCAGCTTTACCAGGAGCTACAAGAACTTTATTTTCGATAAAGTATTCAACTGCTTCATTTGTACAAGGCATATTAGCACCTTCTCCAACAGCCATAGCACCGTTTGAAACAAGTATTTTAGCTGTTTCTAAATCGATATCATTTTGAGTTGCACAAGGAAGTATAATATCAGCCTTAATACTGTATATAGCAGGAATATTAATACCATTTTCAAAATATTGAGCAGATGGAACATAATTTAAATATTCTTTAATTCTGCCTCTTTTAACTTCTTTAATTTCCTTAACTGCATCAAGATTTATACCATTCTTATCATATATACAACCTGATGAATCACTCATTGCTAAAACTTTTATACCCATTTCCTGAGCTTTTTCACAAGCATATATAGCAACATTACCAGAACCGGATATAATTGCAGTTTTACCTTCAACTTGAATATTATTAGCCTTAAGCATTTCACGCATAAAATACATCAAACCGTAGCCGGTAGCTTCTTTTCTTGCTAAAGAACCACCATATTCAAGTCCTTTACCTGTTAATACACCGGCTTCATATGTATTTCTAATTTTTCTGTACTGTCCGAAAAGATATCCAATTTCTCTTCCGCCAACACCGATGTCGCCAGCAGGAACATCAAGATCTTGTCCTATATGTTTTTGAAGTTCATTCATAAAACTTTGACAAAACTTCATAATTTCCATATCTGATTTTCTTTTAGGATCAAAATCACTTCCGCCTTTACCACCGCCAATTGGTAATCCTGTCAATGCATTTTTAAAAATTTGTTCAAAAGCCAAAAATTTCATAATACTTTGGTTTACTGAAGGATGAAATCTCAAACCACCTTTATATGGACCGATTGCACCATTGAACTGTATTCTAAAACCTCTGTTTACTTGAACTTGACCTTTATCATCAACCCAAGGTACTCTGAATGAAATAACTCTTTCAGGTTCAACTAATCTTTCTAACAAAGCAGAAGCTTTATATTCATTTTCATTTTTAATAATTACCGGTTCAAGTGATAAAAGAACTTCTTTTAATGCTTGAATAAATTCTTTTTCATGAATGTTTTTTGCTTCTGTTTTCTCAATTACAGTCTTTAAATAATCAGACTTAATTTGTCGTTCACATGTAATCATAAGTGTATCTCCATTTTTCGGCTTTTGCGTTGAAATTATAACACAAAATTTAGTTTTTTATCATAATTATGTATTTTTCGATACTTTTTTTGATAGATTTTGCAACATTTTTTTGAAATTGTGAATTTTGTAATAGTATATATTCTTCAGGATTTATCATATATGCAACCTCTACAAGTAAAGAAACAGGAAGAGTTTGTCTTGTCATAACAAAACTTGATTTATGTATACCATTATCTTTTAGATTTAAATCAAGAGCTAAGTTTTTATTAATAATTTCAGCGAGTGATTTTGCATTTTCGTTATAGTAATGCATTTCTGTTCCGCTATTTAAATATGGATTTCCACCAAGAGCCAAAGAATTATTATGTATACTTATAGAAATTAAAGCATCATTTTGCTTAGCTATATCAACTCTATCATATAAACCAACTTTACAATCGTCAGTTCTGGATGTAATAACATCAGCACCTGCTGATTTTAAATATTGAACCAGATAATTTGCAATTGAAAGATTAATATCCTTTTCATTTACTCTTGTTGGACCAACTGCACCTTTTTCGCTGCCGCCATGACCTGCATCAACAAATATTTTAATATCTTTTAAAGGATAATTGACATCAAAATCCATTGGCAACTTTGCTTTTCTAAATATAAAGTTATTATCTTCATAATAACAATCGTATGCTATAACAGAATCATTAAATTCAAATTTATATTTATAATTAGGAAGAACATTGCCTTCTTTATCTTTTGTTTCAACGCCAAATAATGTCAATTCAATTGTATTTTCATTTTGTTTTGTTTGAAAAAGAACCGGATGAGACAAATAAATCTTACAATACTCATATTTATCATCAGAATAGAACTTTTGATTTAAAAACTTAGCTTTAATTTTATTAGATATTTTTACAGGTTCTTTTATATTAGATTCATGAATCCAATATTCGGTAGGTCCGATTTCTTCAATTTTATAATACTCGCCCTTTTTGCCTTCAAGATACAATATAACATTCAATGGCAAATCTACAACTCTGTTTGAGAATTTTGTAGGTTTTTCTCTAACAGTAGCATTTGTTTTTATTACTTTTGTATAAATTACATCGCCTTGATTTTTAGGTTCAAATAGAGGAACACTTGGTTGACGTTTTACATATTTATTTCTGTCAATTGTATATATAAGCTCTTCTTTTTTACCATTTTTCACTGATGTAAGTTTAATTTTATTTTCACCAAAATTAAGCGGGACAACATGAACAAAGAAATTATTGTTCCATAAATTAACTTTTTGGTTGTTTATATAAAACTCAGAACCATAATCTGTATTTCCTGAAAAATAAACAGAAGAAGAAGTAACTGTCAATTCTTTTGAAGTCGGATATACAACATCAATTTTTGCATTTACAATATTTGTTGAAATTATTATAAAAAGTATTGTTAAAATAAATTTTCTTATCATAATTACATGTTAAATTACTAATTTATAATTATCAAATTATTTTACAATATACTTTATAGTTTGCTACAAGCTCAAAATTAATTGTATAATACATTATATATATAGGAAACATATGGTAGATAATAACAAAGTAGAAGTTATAATAGTAGGAGCAGGTCCTGCTGGAGTAAGTGCGGCGATAACACTTGCAAGAGCGGGGAAAAAAGTTCTGATTGTTGACAGAGCAAACAATACTGGTGAAAAAAATATGTTTGGCGGATGCATATACGCAAAACAAACCGCCGAAATATTTCCTAAATTTTGGGAAACAGCCCCTATAGAAAGATCAATTACAGAACATAAAATTTTTATGTTAACGGATTATAACTCAACAGAGTTTAACTATCGCTATTCTTCAAAAGGGTCATATAAGGCATTTACTGTATTACGTTCTAAATGGGATAAATGGTGCATTGAACAAGCACAAAAAGAAGGAGCTTATTATGCACCAAAAACACTTGTAAAAGAGTTATTAATAGAAAACGGAAAAATTGTAGGCATTCAAACTCCATACGAAAAATTCTATTCTGATATTGTGATTATTGCAGATGGTGTGAACTCATTATTAGCAAAGCAAATAGGACTAAGAAAAAATTATAATGACACAAATGTAACTCTTAGCGTAAAAGAAGTATATAAACTTCCAAAGCAAAGACTTGAAGACAGATTTAATATTGATTCAGAAACAGGAGTTGCAGCAAAAATACTCGGCGGTCCTTTAAAGAATATGTTTGCTATGGGATTTATGTACACAAATAAAGACTCAATTTCAATCGGTATTGGTGTTTCATTAGATGAACTAAAAAAGAATAAAATAAAACCCTATGAATTATTAGATGATTTAAAAGAACACCCTTCTATAGCACCTTATCTAAAAGATGCAGAATTTATAGAATACTCAGCACATCTTATACCTGAAGGAAGTATTGATAATATTCCAAAAGTATATGATAACAGAGTAATGATAATAGGAGATGCAGCCGGTTTTGTTAATAATATTCATTTTGAAGGTACAAATTTAGCAATGCTAAGCGGAAAACTTGCTGCTGAAACAGCTATTTATGCTCTGGATAAAAGTGATTTTTCTGCTTCAACATTATCTTTATATTACAAGAAATTACAGGATAGCATAATTGTTAAAGATTTAAAAACTCACAAAAACACTATTCCTTTCTTAAAGAAAAATATAAAGACAATTACATCATTATATCCGGAATTAGCATGTGAATTTTTCGAAATTTTATCTATGGCTGATGAAAAACCCAAAAGAGCAAAGTATAGAAAGTTTGTATCTAAAATATTAAAATCAGGCTGTATAACAAAATCATTACCATTAGGACTTTTCGCATTGGAGAAATGTTTAAAAAAATGAATATTAATGAAAAATTAGCAAGTTTAAAATATAATAAAGATAATGAAAGTCATTTATCAGTAGATAATGATATATGTATGAGATGTAAAAATAGATGTTGTACATATATATGTCCGGCAAATGTATATGAATGGAACGAAGAAAAATGTACAATGACAATCAGATATGAAAATTGTCTGGAATGCGGTGCTTGTAAAATAGCATGCGAAAAAAATAACATATTATGGAAGTATCCAAATGTTGAATATGGTGTAAAATTTAAAAACGGCTAGTAAAGAGAGGTATATATGCGTGAAGAATACAGCAACAAAAGAAGAAGATGGTATGATAAAGATCCTATTTTATCACGTTCAATGAAAACACTTGAAGCCTCTGATGATGAGACACAAATAAAAGTCGCATTAAATCTTATAAAAATTATTGTTGAACATAATTTAGCATTTAGTGAGTATACAGATGTCAATGAAATTATTGAGGCTGTTGAAGAAGGCATGGATACAAGGGCAAATTCAAGATGGTACGATATAGATAGAACTGTAAGAGCTGCCATTAATATGCTTCAAAATACTCCTGCTGACACTCAAAAAATTATTGCAAAAGAAATGGCTAAAATAGTCATAGATAAAATAAAAGAAGATAAAGATGTTGAAGAATTAAAAAGAGAACTTGAACAAGAAGAATTCTTTAACGAAGAAAAAGACGATTTTAAAGATTAGAGAGAAATATATTAATGTCCGTCCGCAAAGTGTGGAAAACCAAAGATAATGTAGTATCTGATGATATTATTAAAAGTTGCAATGGCAATAAAGTCCTTGCAACTTTGCTTGTAAATCGTGGGATTGATACTGTAGAAAAAATAACCAAATTCCTCAATCCGCTTAAGGTTAAACTTTCATCACCTGATGTATTTTTGGATATGAAAAAGTCTGTAAACAGAATAAAAACAGCTATTGAAAGAAATGAGCATATAACTGTATATGGTGATTTTGATGCAGATGGCGTAACTTCTACAGCGCTTTTATATATGACTCTAAAAGAAATTGGGGCAAATGTTGATTTTTATCTTCCGGATAGAAGCGCAGAAAGCCACGGGTTAAATACAAAAGCATTAGTAAAAATTATTGCAAAAAGAAAATCAAAACTTATTATTACAGTAGATTGTGGTATTTCGAACGTTAGTGAAGTAAATTTTGCAAAAGGATTTAATACGGATATTATAATTACAGACCACCACGAAGCACCTGAAATATTACCAGATTCATATGCTATACTAAATCCTAAAGCCCCAAATTCGATTGATTCTTCACTTGATATTGATGAAATTCAAAGTTTAAACTATCTGGCTGGTGTTGGAGTAGCCTTTAAGTTAGCTTGCAGACTTTTAGAAGAATATAATAAAGAAAATTTTGTACACGAAATTCTTCCCCTTGCTGCTGTTGGAACAATTGGTGATGTTGTTGAACTTATTGGTGAAAACAGAAGCATAGTCGAGATGGGACTTGAACTCATAAGAAATGGTAAACATAAAGGTATTCAGAAACTTTTAAAAGCATCATCCATTGAAAATATTAATATAATTACCTCTGATAATATAGCGTTTGGAATTGTACCGCGAATAAATGCAGCAGGAAGACTTGAATCTCCAATGACTGCAATAAAAGTACTTATTTCTCAAGACGATGAAGAACTTGATGAAGCGGTAAAGGTACTAAATGATTTGAATATTCTCAGACAGCAGCTTTGTGACGAAACATTCTGCAGTGCAAAGCAAATGTATCAAAATAATTTAAACGAAAATAAAAAAAGCATTGTATTATTTGGCGATAATTGGCACATCGGCATTATAGGAATTGTCGCTTCAAAACTTGTTGAAGAATTTAACAAACCTGTTTTTCTAATGACGAAAGATGCAAATTTCCCCAATATAATAAGATGTTCTTGCAGAAGTATAAAAGACTTAAATGTACACTCAATTCTATCAGAACATAAAGAGAAATTTGAAGGCTTTGGCGGACATAAAATGGCTGCAGGTTTTTCTTTTGATGAAAATAAAATTTCTTTTGAAGCATTTAAAAACGAATTAAATAAAACTATTGAAGAACATTCACAAAATATTAATTTTAAAGAAATTGTTATTGAAGCAGATATGGAATTAGATGTTTCTGATATTACGGTTGATACGGTAAATTTAATTGATAAACTCCAACCTTTTGGAGCTGCTAATCCTTCACCATTATTTGTACTAAAAAATGCAACATTGAACAATTTTAAAATGATGGGACAAAATAATAATCATTTAAAAATGTACATATCAAAAAATAATTCAGAATGTTTTGATTGTGTAAAGTGGAATTACCCAGATTTTAATTTACCAATTAATTCAGAACTGGATATTTTATTCTCTCTAAAATTAAATACATTCAACAATATAACGAATGTTCAGTTAATGATAGAAGATATTCATTCTGAATTATTAAATAAAAAAGAAAATTTATCAGAAATAAAAATATTAGATCACAGAAATAAAAAAAATATATTAGTTCAAGTTATAGATTTCATTTTATCAACAAAGAAATCAACAGCAATATACATTGAAAATCCGACATTAATAGCGCAACTTAAATTACCTGATGAAATCAAAAATAAACTGTTTACCATAGATAATATTCCATCAAATATTGAACAATTAATGTTTTTTGATGTTCCGATAAGTAAAGATAATTTTATAAAAATTATAAATGATACAAATGCAAAATTAATACATTTAATGAATTTCAATATAAACGAATTAGGAACGGAGAGTTTTATATCAAAATTTTCAGGAATGCTGAAATATTCTCTTTCAAATCTTAACGGAAAAATAGACACAAATCGTGCAGCAAAAGCATTATGTGTGAATGAAGAAACAGTTGAATGTGCATTAACACTTTTGGAAGAATCAGAAATGATTGATTTGAATAAAATTGATGAAACCACATTCAAAATTTCTTATTTACATCCTGTTGAATTATCAAAAATAAAACAACATGAATTATTTTTTGATTTACAGGAAAATATATTAAATATAAATGCTTTTAGAAATTTTTACTTAAATACACCAATAGATGAAATAAAAGAAACTATATTATGCTAAATAGGATTTTTAATATTTTATTTAATAAAAAAAAGAAATATGTAAGCTGTGATTTAATAGAACACGGATTAGATTTTTTTACAGATAGTATTAATTTTTGCTGTAGAATTCCTCCAACAGAAAAGGGATATAAAAAAATAATTGAAAATTACAATGGAGAATTAATAAATTGGAAAAATTTCTTTAATATAAAAAGAAAATACAGAAACCAAATGAAAAAAGGTAATATTATTCCCGAATGTAAAAACTGCATATATTTGCAGGAAAAAGAATGGGATAATGAAGACTACATTTCTTTTATAAATTTTAATAATTGGACAATTTGTAATGAACATTGTGTGTATTGTTGGTTAAACGATCCCGATAAACCACATCAAAAACAGTATAATGTTTATCCGGCCATAAAAGATATGGCGAATAAAGGTTATTTAAGAAAAGGCGGACACATAACAATTGCCGGTGGAGAACCTTGTGTTGCACCTGAATTTGATGATTTATTAAAATTGTTTATAGAAAATGATTTATCAAGTATAAGAGTATTAACGAATGCGACAAAATATTCAAATGTAATAGAACAAGGAATAAAAGAAGGCAAAATAAATATAGTTGTATCCGTAGACTCAGGAACAAGAGAAACATTTATTAAAGTTAAAAGATATGATTTTTATAATCAAGTATGGGAAAACATAAAAAAATATGCATCTGTGCAGCCTGAAACAGACAGAGTTAAAACAAAATTTATATTAATACCGGATTTTAATGACTCAGAAGAAGAAATTAATGCTTGGATTAATAAGTCATTGGAGTCAAATGTAAAACATCTTGCATTTGATGTTGAAATGATGTGGTATAACAAAAACAAAGAAAATATTCCTCAAAGAATTTATGATTTAGTAAAATATACAATTGAAAAAATAAGAGAAAATAATTTAAATCTAGAACTTATAGATAGAGGTTATATTCTTGCACAAAATATAAAAGAACTAAAGTCTAACTAAAAGGTGCATATTAACTTTAAAATAAAATGCTACTATTCATAAAAAGGAGATTTCTTATGAATATGATAGTGAAATGGATTTTATTTGCATTATTAATTATGTTTATTGCTTGGATTATACCAGGGATAACAATAACAGGATTTGTTAGTGCACTATTTGTAGTTTTAATTCTAGGGTTGGTAAATACATTTATAAGACCGATTCTTGAATTTGTATCACTACCATTAAACTTTATAACACTTGGCTTGTTTAGTTTAGTTGTAAATGCACTGTTATTTTTACTAGTAGGAAAACTTTCACCAGGATTCCAAATAGACGGATTTGTCAGCGGATTGCTTGGGGCTTTAATATTATCGGTATTTACACCAATGATAGATAAAATAAATATTATGAAAAATAAAAATTAAAACACAAAAAGACCGTATTATAAATACGGTCTTTTTTTAAAAAGAATTATTTAACAACAATATTAACCAATTTAGATGGAACTACAATAACTTTAACAATTTGCTTACCGCTGGTTAACTCTTTTATTTTAGAACTGTTAAGAGCAATTTTTTCAAGTTCATCTTTTGTTGTTTCAGCATCAACTTCAATTTTATCTTTAACTTTACCGTTAATTTGAACAACTAAAGTAATGCTGCTTGTTTTCGCTAAAGACTCATCATAAGTAGGCCATTCAACTTTATGAATTGAATCTTTACCACCAAGTCCTTCATAAATTTCCTCTGCCATATGCGGAATTACAGGTGCTAATAATTTTAAATATGTAAGAACCGCATAGCTGAATACCATTTTATCTTCATCAGAAAATTCTTTTCTATTATTAATATAATCATATAATACATTAGCAAATTCTCTGTATTTTGATATAACAGTATTAAACTGGAATTCATTTGAAATATCTTGAGAAATTTTCTTAATTGTCATATGAACTTCTCTTACCAAGTCATTATTTTCTTTAGTTAAAGAAGATACATCCGGCAATTTATAATCCAAAATAATATTTTGCTGGTAAGAAGAATATATTTTCCAAACTCTGTTTAAGAACTTATAACATCCTTCAACACCTGCATCTGACCAGTCAAAATCTCTATTTGGCGGAGAATCAGACAGAATAAATAATCTGGCAGTATCCGCACCATAGTTTTGGAATATTTCATCAGGATCAACAGTATTTCCTTTTGATTTTGACATTTTGGAACCATCTTTTAAAACCATACCCTGAGTTAAAAGATTTTTAAAAGGTTCATCAATATTTATAATACCTAAATCTCTTAATGCTTTAGTAAAGAATCTTGAATATAACAAGTGTAAAATAGCGTGTTCAATACCACCAACATATTGGTCAATTGGAGCCCAATAATGAAGAATATCTTTGTCAAAAGGTGCTTTATCATTTCTTGCATCCGTGTAGCGGTAGAAATACCAATTTGAACACATAAAAGTATCCATAGTATCAGTTTCACGTTCAGCTTTGCCACCACAAATAGGACAAGTTGTATATTTGAATGATTCTGATGTTTTAACAGGAGACATACCTTTTACACTGAAATCAACATCTTCAGGTAATAAAACAGGTAAATCTTTTTCATCAACAGGAACTGTACCGCATTTTGGACAATATACAATCGGTATTGGAGTTCCCCAATATCTTTGTCTTGAAATCAACCAGTCACGAAGTCTATATTGAACCTTAGCCTCACCAAAACCACCTTTAACAGCTTTATCAATAATAACTTGCTTTGCTGTTTCATTATCAAGTCCGTTACAGTCAAGCGAATTAACCAAAACACCTTTTTCTGTATAAGCTTCATTTAATTCAGATAAAGGATTTTCTGGATTTTGAATTACTATCTTAATTGGAAGATTATATTTTTTAGCAAAAGCAAAGTCCCTTTCATCATGAGCAGGAACAGCCATAACTGCACCTGTACCATATTCAGCTAAAGCATAATCTGCAGTCCAAATAGGGAACTCTTCACCATTTAACGGATTAATTAAATGAGTTCCTAATGGAACACCTGTTTTAATTCTTTCTGTAGAAAGTCTTTCTATTTCAGACATTTTTCTAGCATTTTGTCTGTATGCTTCAACTGCTTCTTTATTTTCAGGAGTTGTTAATTTCTCGATATCTTTATACTCAGGAGCAACAACAAGATATGTAATACCATATGCGGTATCAGGTCTTGTTGTATATACAGGAACTTCAAGTCCTTCAATTTCTTTAACTTTAAATCTCAAAATAGCACCGGTTGAGCGGTCAATCCAATTTTTTTGCATTGTTTTAACGCTATCCGGCCAACCATCAAGCAATTTTATATCATCAAGAAGTTCTTGTGCATAATCAGTAATTTTTAAAAACCATTGAGATAAATACTTCTTTTCAACTTCACCGTCACATCTCCAGCATTTACCATCAATAACTTGTTCATTAGCAAGAACAGTTGCACAATTATTACACCAATTAACAGCAGCTTCTTTTTTATATGCTAATCCTTTCTTGAACATTTGAATAAAGAAATATTGAGTCCATTTATAATATTCAGGAAGACAAGTTGTAACTTCTCTATCCCAATCTACCATAAGACCTAAGGACTTTAACTGTTGTTTCATATATGCAATATTATCTAAAGTCCATTTTTTCGGATTTGCCCCATGTTGAATAGCTGCATTTTCTGCAGGAAGACCAAAACTATCCCACCCCATAGGATGTAAAACATTAAATCCGTTCATTCTTTTATAACGTGCTATAACATCAGAAATTGTATAATTTCTAACGTGTCCCATATGCAACTTCCCGGATGGATATGGAAGCATAGATAAGATATAATACTTTTCTTTATCTTTATCGTTATATACTTTGTTTAATTTTGTTTCATCCCAATGTTTTTGCCACTTTTTTTCAATTTCTTGCGGATAGTATCTATCTTTAATCACTTCACTATTCTCCTAACGAATCTTCATAGTATTAATTATAAACTAAACATAAAAATCTATATAAAATTTTTAAGCAAGTAAAAAAAATATATCTGATTTACTGATGAAGAGAATTGACCTTACAGAAATAATTATTAAATCATTATTGTAAAAAATGGGAGAAATACAATGAAAAAAATAATTATAATTGCAATTGGTTTATTAATATTAAATATTGGAACAGTCACATTTGCAAATGAATATAATCAATCAACTTACTTATTAAGCTATACTTCAGCAAGCTCACTAAAATATAAAATAAATTCATTAAACAGACAAATAAAGAATAATGAGTATCAAATAAAAAAAATAAAAAGATCAACATCTTTAAGCAATAGTGAGAAAAGAAGTAAAATAAACAGACTGGAATATAAAAATAGACAATTAAAAAGAAAAATTGTAAAAATAAAACAAGAATATTCCAAAGCTATATCTTAGTATTTACCGAAGTAAATAGAAAGAGGTACGATAATTGGAGATAAGATTATTAATACAGGTATAGCAACTATGTTTGCAGATGTTTTTAAAATTGTATTTCTAGTAACTTCTCCTTTATTTAATGTTCTCCATTTATTATCTGTCTTTACCTCTATTTTGATGCCAGTATTATTTTCTGTTCCTACAATACGTATATCATCATATTTATACTCAGAAATTGTATTTTTTTCTTTGTCATATAAAGCATATTTGCCTTTTATACCCAATTTAAAATACCTTCGGTCCAGTCTTTTTATATCATCATAAATAAATGGAGTTATATTGGAACCACTTGCGATATCAACAATTGCAAATTTATTTAATTTTTTTACTCTTTGTATATTATTAGGAAAATCAATATCTATTTCATCATATTTATATGGAAGGATAATATCAACTTTTTTGTTTTGATATTTTACAATACCATATTTGCCGTCTTTTTTTATTCGAAAAAGATAAGGAGAATAACCTCTATAAATTTCATCCGCACGATTTATTATTACTTTGCCGTTTTGTACATCAATAGCTTGATAGTTATTCTCATTAATTTGAAAAACAACAGCTGAATCTTTACCATAACATTTAATATTTTTATAGATTGGATCATAAGTCATATACATTATTCCATTTTTTGAATGAAATAAGCCTTTTTTTCCATTAACAGTAACAATAAAATTTTCATCTGAACAATAATTTATGCCATCAAATTTTGGTGGAACAATAATATTTTTACTATTATATATATCTTTAACCCCAAATTTATTATTTTCTTTGTATAACTGAAATTTATCATCAAATGCAAATGCACTAAAGTACAAGGAAATAAAGATAAAAGACAATATAAATGAAAATATTTTTTTCATATTAGTTCCAACAATTTATTTATATCAATATTAAGACAATCAAGTTTTTCACAAGTAGTTTGTCTCTTATTCCATAAACAAGGTCTACAATTTGCATTGTTTTTAATTGCAATAAAATTATCAGATTTTGGCAGTAATGTTTCATCATCCGTAGGACCAAATATTGCAAATGTTTTTGTGTTTGTTGCAACTCCTATATGCATTGGTGCTGAATCAGAACATATTAAAATTTCAGATTTTTTTATTAATTCAACTAATTCAAAAATATTTTTAGTCTTCCCAAACATATCGGAAAAATTTGCGAAATCAACGTTTTTTAATTCATTTCTTATTTCTTCAATGCATTCAGAATCATCTGGTCCACCTGCCAAATAAACATTTCTTCCTTTTTTCAATAATTCTATAATTATTTGAGCCCACATTTTAGGAGAAATTGTTTTTATTATATTTTTTTGAACACTAATTTTACTAACTCCAGGGTGTATAAGTACAGAATTTTTATTTTTTTCAAAATTTTCAACCTCAATTAACGGGAGTTCAAACTCCAAATTCGTAATTGGCTTAACTAAATCAAAATACATCATAGATGCATACTGTTGTTTATTTAATATAACCGCGTGAGTTAAAAACTTTTCTGAGAGATTCGATGTTTTATAACCGACTCTGGTCTTTATTCCCGTAAAAAACAATAGCGGTGCAATTAAAGCGTTTCCACCAGAAGAAATCACCAAATCAAACCCACCAAACAAAGCTTTAAAATATAGCTTAATCATTTCAATATATTTATTTTTTGTTTTAATATCAATGCAAAAATAGGAATCTAAAAGATTAGTAAGCTTTACAAATGCCTTACTACGACCTTCTAAACATAATGTAATTTTTGCGGAAGGAAACTTTTTCTTTAAACTTTGAATTACAGGCATAAAAAGAATTTCATCACCAATTCCTCCAAAGTTTATTAACAAAATATTTTTATAATTATTCATATCAGAAAGGTTTTGTTTGATTTAATTTATTTCTTAATTCTCTAAAACGAGCAATATCTTCTTGAGCTTTGCCTGTTTCTCTAAACACAACTTGGCTTGAAGGATGAACCATCATAATACAATCAATATGAATTTCTAAAAAATTATATCTTCTTGGTGGTACATTTGAATTTCTTGCCATTATTTCAGCATTTGTAACAGCTAAAAATCTTTTTTCTTTATCATTCAATAAATCTGTAAGTTCTCTATTAGTTTTAGTATATTTTGAAACATGTACAGTACCTTTAATTTCATGGTCTGCAGTTAAAATAATAACCTCTATTGGAACTGTATCTAACTCTTTTGCCATTTTTCACCTTCTGAACAAACTATATATTGATTATATTATAAATTTCATTTTAATACCAGTATTTAATTATGTTTATGCGCAAATTTTATTTTTAGAGGTTTTAGAATAAATAAACGATAAAAAAGAAAGAATTATAAATATGAACAATATAAGTTTCAAAGGATTTTATCAAGTAGAACCAATAGGAAATAAAAGAGTTTATATGAAACTTGTTTCTGAAATGGTAAAAACAATACCTGATACTGAAGCTATAGAAAGTATTGGAAATAATACAAAAACTGTGTTTGTTCCACTTCAAGAAGAAACACAATTTGAAAAATTGGCAGAAGCATTAAAAGCAAAATCACTTGTACATATCAGACCAATAAATAATAAATTACCGTCTATAGAATCATTGCTTAATACTAAAATTAGAGATTTTAATCCATCAGATAAATACACATATGTAACAATTTCAGCAGAAGAATTTTCAAAAGTATCAGGACAATTAAGTACAAATAAAACAGATGAAACTCCCAAATATGATCTTTTCAGAATAGCTTTATTAGATACTCCGATTAATATTCCTGAAATGTCTATAACAAAAGCAAATAAAAATTCTAAAGCAAAAAAGGCTACTTCAAAAGATAATATTGGATCATCCTTTGAAATACAAATTCCAAATGCTTCAAAAGCAACAATTAATTCTTTCATAAAATTAGGCTATAAAGAGATACCTGTAAAAATAAAGAAAAAATCATTAAGACAAATAGAAGAATTATCTAAAGAAACAGGCATAAATTTAATTTCAAGAAAAATAACAGTATTGCCTTTTGAAAAACAAAATAAATAACTATAAAATAAATCTGGTTGCAAATAAAATACTATTGGAAGACGGCTGATTTTGGCCATGTGTTGTAACATAGTTTAATAAGAATTTTATGTTTTTATATGGACTATAAATTAATCCAACTGTATACTCATTAGTTGTATCGTTATCAGCATATATATTTTTATCAAAAACATCATAACGACCGAGTATTGTCAATTTTGGTGTAATATCATACATCAATGTCGTATAAAAACCTTCAGCGGAATTTCGAGATTCATAAATACCGTTATAACCATCTGCTGCCGCATATTCAGCCTTTAGGTGAAATTTTTTATAATCATAACCTGCAAAAAATGAATATTGATTATAACTTATATTATATTTACCAACATTATATCCTGCTCCTAGTCTGAAATCACCTATCTTCTCATTGAAATCTGCAAGTGGCTTGAACATAAGATATCCCGTAAAGTCTAAGCCTTTCCCAAAACTTTGCATATACCTTGTACTATCATATAATCCAATATCATAATCAATATATTTATAGTTACCTAAATTTCTTATACCTACAGACCTTGTATTTCCAAATGTTCTACCTAATTGCGTTTTATAAAATGCATCCTGTTCAAACAAACCAGCAGCACCATCATATGTAGTTGGTACACGGGTATATTGACCAAACACTATCATCTGATTTGGAGTAAATCTATGAGAAATATATACCATCCTTAACATTTGTGCAAAATGTTTCTCGTATCCTGGAATATCACTTACAAGATTTATATTAAACATTGCTTGCGTTTTATTGTCATTAAAGTTCATAGACAATTTAGGTTCTACAGAATTAAATAAATGATTTGTATGATCACCTTTATATTGATTATGAATATAGGAAAAATCACCGGAATACAAAAAATGAAATTTTACAGAATTAATAAAAGAATTTTCAAATTCCAAACCATTTTTACTTGCCAGTTTTAATATAGCAGGAGCATTTTCTACCTTCCCATAATATACATCAGACAGATAATCACCATATGAGGAAAGACTCATACTTTCTTGTTCCAAATGCACTTCTTCTATTGCAAATACACGCGAAAAAGTAAAAAAGAGTATTAAGATTAGAAATGCTATTTTTTTTCTCATAAATTTATTAATTATTAGTCGTAAATTATAATTATCTATATAGATTTAAGCTTAATATTAGTAAACTAATTAAATCGGATAAAAGATATTATTTATTAATTTAATCGGATTGTCAAACTAAACAAAAAATATAATTCAATAGTATGAAATAAAAACAACAGCATAAATTTACATGTACTTTGCACAAAGCACAAAGTTGTAATATTATTTTAAATTGATAATAGAATATCAACGGACAAAAAAATGAAACACTATGCGATAATTTTAGCCTCAGGAACCGGTTCAAGAATCGGATTAAACATACCCAAACAATTCTACAAGCTGAAAGATAAGACAATTTTAGAATATTCAATTGAAATATTTGAAAATCACAAAAAAATTGACAATATTATTGTTGTTTCAAATCCTAATTTTATAGATTTAACGAAAGAAATTATAGAAAAAAATAATTATAAAAAAGTGAAAAAAATTTTACCCGGTGGCAGCACCAGACAAAAAAGTTCTTATATTGGTGTTAATGCGATAGACGATAAGGACGTAAAAGTATTAATACATGATGCCGTCAGACCATTTGTTTCAGAACAAATAATTGATAATTGTATATTAGCATTAGATAAATATAATGCAGTAAATGTTGCAATAGAATCATCTGACACAATATTAGAAATAGATGAAAATAATTTTATTAAAAGTATTCCAAACCGAAAAAATTTAATGCGCTGTCAAACCCCACAATGTTTTAATCTGACAACAATAAAACAAGCACATGAGCTTGCAAATAATGATCCAAATTATACAGCAACAGATGATTGCGGACTTATTTTAAAATACAATTTAGATAAAGTATTTATTGTTAAAGGTGATGAAAAAAATATAAAAATAACATACCCATCTGATTTAACTATTGCAGAAAATATACTAGAGAATAAAAGTTAATTTGAATTTTTCTCGGCTGCATCTTTAATAACTTTTGCTATGTTTTTTAGTGATTCATGAGTTTCAGCCTTTATTTTTTCAAATTCATTGTCAGGAAGTAATTCGGGTTCTTTATCAAAAGCTTGAATTCCGTGATAACAAGCCCAAATAGGACTGACTCTATTTGAATAAATATTATCCCATTCAATAATTTTACTATATACATTAGATACATATTCCATATCAGTTGCCTTGCTTTGCATGTACGCTAAAGTTTTAGGCGCCATAAGCCCATAGAAGAATGTCTGTTGTCTAGCCGATTGATCTTTACACATTTTTACATCTTCAAGTGCCCTAACTTTCCCAAAATTGTACATAAATACAGCTTTATCTTTATCATGAGCATATACTTGATCAGCTACAATAACAAAATATATTGGAGGTAATTCTCCCGGATTTTTTTCTAAATATTCAACAAATTGATTAAATTCATTTTCAGTAAAAGACTTATATTTTTCTGTTGCTTTATACATATTATTTTGTTTTGCATATTTTATTAATTGTTTAACATTATTTGATAATTTGGCATTATCATTTGCATTAACTTCAGAAACAGAAAAGAACATAAATAAAGAAATAAGAATTAAAAATTTTTTCATAAAAAACCTAAATAAAATTATATATGTATAAATTCCACAATTAGTCTCAAAGTATAACTATGATTGTAAATAAAGATTAATAATCAATATAATAAAGACAACAAACACTTATGAAAAATCAAATAACAAAAATGGTGGGCAGTACTGGACTCGAACCAGCGACCTCCACAATGTCAATGTGATGCGCTACCAACTGCGCTAACCGCCCAAACCATATGCTAATTATAAATGAATAATTCGTTTTTTACAATATTTTAATTATCACTATGCATATGATTATGATGGATATGATCTTGCTGTATTCTAACTTTATGTATAATTGGCTTTATACTTCTAAAATAACCTATTGATAATATTAAACAAGCACTTACCCAAGCTATGGGACCGGCATAAAACATACCAACATAACCAAATTTAATAGCCCAATATACAGCAGCAAAAGTACGCATTAGAAGTTCTGCAATACTTGCACATAAAGGGAAAACGACTTCCCCCATACCTTGAAGTGCATTTCTGTATACAAAAATTTGAGAAAGAAAAATATAAAAAAATGTACTAATTAAAAGATATTCATGTGCAATATCTATAATTTCTACTGTTGCACTTCCTATAAATTCTTTTATTATTTCGGTTCCCCAAAATCTCATTATGAGTGCCATTAGAATACTTAAACCAATATTTAGCAGAGAAATCTTAACAACACCAATGCGTATTCTTCTAAACTTTCTTGCACCAAAGTTTTGAGCAACAAATGTAGCAAGTGCAACGCCAAAAGAAATCATAGGCAATGTTGCTATTTGTTCTATTCTAAGTGCAGCCGTTAAAGCCGCAATAATATTTGAACCAAAAGAATTACATACACTTTGTATTACTATTACACTAAGCCCAATTATAGAAAACTGTATTGACATTGGTACGCCTACACGTAAATGTTCAATTACAGATTTTAAAAATTCATCATTATATTTTATTAACCAATCTTGTTTTTTTAAATGTAAAATAGGAAATTTCTTTTTGACATATATAAGACATAGAAGAACAGAAATCCCTTGAGAAAGTACAACAGCAAAAGCAGAACCTGCAACTCCCCAGTTTAAAACTTCTATAAAATATAAAGCCAAAATTATATTAGCGATAGATGCTAAAATTAAGAAATACAAAGGTGTTTTGCTATCACCTAAAGCTCTTATTATACTTGCAAGTAAATTATACAATGATGTAGCAATAAGCCCCAATACAATAACTTCAATGTACCAAAATGCATTATGATATATATTTTGAGGAACATTTAACAACCGTAAAACAGGATGCATTAACAAAGAACAAAAGACAGTAAAAAATATTGTAGCTGATATACTCAAAATAGTAGAAATAACAACAGAATCCTTAACTCCATCTAAATCTTTAGCACCAAATCTTTGACCTGTAATAACTGCAAAACCATTGGTCAATCCTACAATTATAAAAGTTATAAGAAAAAATAAAGGTGCAACAGCACCAACTGCAGCAAAAGCTTCAACTCCAAGTAATCTCCCAACTATAACTAAGTCTGCGATGTTATACAATTGCTGAAAGACATTACCTATTAATAACGGAACCGAAAACAATAAAATAAGCTTTAACGGTTCACCTTTTGTTAAATCCTTAATCATCCGTATAATCCGTACATTTTAATGCACAAAAATACATAATTAATCACACCACCAGATAAATTTATGATTTCTATGACATTTTTTATGATGTTTGTCACACTTAGGTTTTGGTTTATGCTTTGTTTTTTTATGATGGCATTTATGATGATTACATTCATCATTATCAGGATGTGAACTAAAAACAATTTCAGTATTATCTTTTTTAAACCCAAACCAAGTAAAAGAACCATCTGCTTTTGAAACTGAATAAAAAGAAGAAATTATTATACAAAACAATACTGCAATAAATTTATTTAACATAAAAAATTCCTCTTGAAAAAACAAACCCAGATATAAAAAACTCCTCAGGTGGGACTCGAACCTACAACCCTTCGGTTAACAGCCGAATGCTCTGCCATTGAGCTACTGAGGAATATC
>CALUPH010000006.1 GCA_944322615.1 Candidatus Gastranaerophilales bacterium
GTGGTATTTGATTTTGCAGCAAAAGGCAGCATTATAAAAATATTAAAAGGCGAAAATATAGGAACATATGTAGGAGGATAAAATGACAGTAGATGAAATGTTTCGTTCTGGTTCAGATAAAATGGAAAAAGCTATTAATCAAATGAAGAAAGAGTTTTCTTCAATCCGTACAGGTAGAGCTAATCCTATGATTTTAGATAAAGTTCTAGTAGAGTATTATGGTGCTCCTACACCTTTGAGACAGTTATCTCAAGTTAGTGTTCAAGATGGTACTACTTTAGTTATTGCGCCTTATGATAAAACTATTCTTAAGGATGTTGAAAAGGCATTAGTTAAAGCAGATTTAGGTATCAATCCAAACAGTGACGGAATAGTTGTAAGATTGATATTCCCACCTTTAACTCAAGATAAGAGAAAAGAAATTTGTAAGGATGTTAAAAAAGTTTGTGAGGAAACAAAAGTAGCTATCCGTAATATCAGAAGAGATATGACAGATGAATTGAAAAAAATTGAGAAGGCTGAAAATCTTTCTGAAGATATGGTTAAAGATAATCAGGATAAAATTCAAAAATTAACTGATAAATATATTAAAATAGCAGATGATAATTGCGCAGAAAAAGAAAAAGAGGTCTTAACAGTATAGTGGCCGTATTAGATACTATAGCAAAAAATCGTTTGATAACAGGCTTTGCAATGGGAACACTTGTGTTCTCTTGCATTTTGCTTGGAGGAAAATGGCTTCTTGCACTTCTATTATTATTTATTATCACAGCTTCGAAAGAATATGCTGATATATTAAAAAATAAAGGATTTTTACCTTTCTTTAAAGTTATATTAATAGTTTCAGTTTCAATGGTTCTTATTTCCGCTTGCGGATATGGAGAGTTGCTTCCATTGGTTCTTTTATTTGGAACAATTGGTTCTTTCCTTGCCGTACTATTTAGAGGAAGGCAACCATATATTGCAAATGTAGCAACGACTATACTTGGTTTCTTAATTGCTTGGATGCCTTGCCATATTTGTTTGATTAGAGAAATGGGACCTGATGTTTCATTATTTGGTATATCTTTTAAGCAAGGATTATATTTCTTGGTATTTATATTCTTTGTGATTTTATTTACGGATATTGCAGCATATTATTTTGGTGTAAAATTCGGGAAACATAAATTGTCTCCTGTAATTAGCCCTAAAAAAACAATTGAAGGTTCATTAGCTGGTGGATTTTGTGCAATTGTTGCGGGATTGATAATAGGCAAATTTATCGGAATTTCTTTGTATCATTCCTTTGTTTTGGCTTTAATTGTAACTGTAATGGCACAGTTGGGCGATTTGTCGGAATCTTTAATAAAACGCGATGCCGGTGTGAAAGATTCAGGCAATTCTTTGCCGGGGCATGGTGGTTTTCTTGATAGGGCTGACAGCTATTTATTTTCAGTTCCTGTTGCCTATTATTATATAAAGTTCTTTATTCTTACAAATCTTACTTTACCGATGGTTGGAGAATTTATAAAGAAAGTATTCCATGTTATCTGTGGCTAGAAAAAAACAAATAAAGAAACTTATAAAAATTTTAGATATAAATATGACGGATGAAAAACTTTTAGACATTGCGTTAACTCATCCGTCATTTAATTTTGAAAAAAACAGAGATGATGAACCTGATTATGAGCGTTTAGAATTTCTTGGTGATTCTGTTCTTAGATTAATTATTAGTGAATATCTTTTTGATAAATATCAGAATTATAGCGAGGGAAAATTAACAAAAATAAGAAGTTATTTAGTTAGTGATGAACTTTTGGCAAAGATAGCAAAAAATTTGAGTATTGATAAATATTTAAATATTGGCATTCATGAAGAAAAAGACGGCGGAAGAGATAAAGAATCTATAAATGCTTGTGCAATGGAGGCTGTTTTAGGTGCAATATATAAAAATAGCGGTTTTGAATGTGTTAAAGATTTTTTGTATAAAATATATAATAATATGAATATTGATTGTGATGAGATATTATATTTTTATAATTCAAAAGAAATATTACAACAGTATACACAATCTAAAAATAAAGATTTGCCTGTATATAAATTAGTTTCTGAATCCGGTCAAGCACATAATAAAATATATGAAGTAGCAGTATTTTATCAAGGTGATAATTGGGGAACTGGCATTGCAAAAACTAAAAAAGAAGCAGAAAAAATTGCTGCAGTAAATGCAATAAAGAAATTAAAAATTATAGAAAGCTGTGAAAATGAATAAAATTATTATTGCGCCATCAATATTATCAAGCGATTTTGCAAATTTAGAATCTGAAATAAAAAAATTAGAGAAAAATGGTGCTGACTGGGTGCATGTTGATGTTATGGATGGACATTTTGTTCCTAATCTTACAATTGGAGCTCCTGTTGTTAAGGCTTTAAGGCGTGTAACAAATATTCCTCTTGATGTCCATTTAATGATTGAAAATCCTGAGAAATATATAAAAGATTTTGCGTTGGCTGGTTCTGATATTATAACCTTTCATTATGAGGCAGCTAAAAATAATGTTGATTATTTAATAGGTCTGATACGTTCATATGGTAAGAAAGTTGGATTATCAATAAAACCTAAAACAAAAGTTTCAGAAATAGAAAAATATATCAAAGATGTTGATTTGATTTTAATTATGACAGTAGAACCAGGTTTTGGCGGTCAAAAATTTATGCCGGATTGTGCTGAGAAAACAAGTGAAATCAAAAATATATCAAAACAAGTTATTGTAGAAGTAGATGGTGGGGTTAATATAGAAACAGCTACCTATTGTAAAAAATTAGGTGTAGATGCTTTAGTCGCAGGTAATTATATATTTTCCAGTGATAATATAAAGGAAGCGATAGCTTCATTGAGGTAACTATGTATATAACGGATGGTATAGTAGAACAACATATTCATGGTGCATTTGGCTATGATTTTATGAATTGCAGTGTCGATGATATTTGTTTGGTTTCTGAAATGCTTTTAGAAAATGGAGTTACTGCTTTTTTCCCTACAGTTATGACCGATAGTTTGGAAAAAATAAAAGAGAGAATTGAAGTTATTAAAGAGGCTAAAAATAAACAACAGGTTAAGTCTGCACAAATTGTCGGCATCCATTTGGAAGGTCCTTTTATTAATCCTGAAAAAGCAGGTATTCATGAAAAAAAATATATAATACCATTGAAAATAGATTTGTTCAAAGAATTAGAAGATGAAATTATAAAAATAGTTACATTAGCACCTGAGTTAGATAATGAGATGTCTTTTATCAAATATTTGAAATCAAAAAATATAAAAATATCTGCAGGGCATTCGGTCGCGGCTGTTCTTTCAAATATAAATCAAGTAACTCATTTGTATAATGCAATGGGGAATTTTACTCATAGAGGTAATTCTACTGTTGTTTCTGCATTAATAAATGATGATATTTATACAGAAATTATTGCAGATTCAATGCACGTAAGTGATGATGTACTTAAAATAACTTTTAAACAAAAACCTTTGAATAAAATTTTGCTTATAAGTGATGCGCTTCCTCTGGCGCATAGCCAAAATAAAGAACAAATTTTTGCAGGTCAAAAAATATATAATAGAAATGGGAAATTGGTTAATTCGGAAGGTGTTTTTGCCGGCAGTTCAATGCTTTTGTGTGATATCATTAAAAATCTTGCAGATAAAAATATTTTAAAAATAGAAGATGCGATTTTTGCCGCATCTTCTAATCAACTAAATTATCATAAACTAAAAAGTAACATTAAAATCTATTGGAATAATTTACATAAAATAGAAAAAATTGAATTTATTTAAAATAAATTAGTTTCCGGAGTTGTTTTTGCATAAAAACCAAACGGAACTTTCTTAAATGAATTAATTTCTTTTTTAAGTCTATAATTTTCTTTATTTAATTCATTTATTTTGAAGCGCATAGTTTCATTTTCAGTTTTTACTCTGATGAGCTCCATAACAACATCATCCATCCCGTCAAGTTTTTCATCAAGAACAGAAGTAATTCTTTCAGTCATAGACTTTTCAATATTTCTTAAAGTTTCAACTAATTGAATAATTGATGCACTTGAAATGGAATTTGTACCCTTGTGTACAACATTTTTTGATGGTGCAGGAGTAACATATTTCATTTTATCATTCATAGAAACATCTTTTAGTTTTTTTGCATCATCCTGAGTAAAATAAGTAAGACCTCTATCATTCTTCTTTAATTTTATCGATGCAATTTTACATAACTCTTGAATTTGAGAGTTATCAATACCTAACATTTCTCTGATTTCTTTTGGTGAAAATTCTTTACCATCAATCATATCTACCGTAGATGTTCCCATTTAATAAAAATCCCCTTTAATTAAAAGCATGACATAGCCTAAAAATATTATATCTATTTTAGAAAAATTTGTCTAAGAAATAATTGTATCTTTACATAACTTTTCATTTTGTATAAAAGTAAAAAAATATTTAATTTGTGTTACTATAAAAATATTAGGTTAACTGGAGTTGTTAAATGAAATGTGTAATATTGGCAGGAGGTTCGGGCGAAAGATTATGGCCTGTTTCAAGAGATTTATATCCTAAATCTTTATTAAAACTTTTTGGAGGTAAAACATTGGTTCAAAATGTTTTTGAAATAGCTTCCAAAGTTACTTCTGAGAAAAATATATTAACAATAACAAATATAAGACAGGTTGATGATACAAGAATACAATTAAAAGAATTATATTCGAAACCTATAATTATTTCGGAACCTATGTCAAAAAACACAGCACCGGCTGTAGCATCGGCTTTAACATATTTAAAAGGACAAAAGGATGAAATGGTGCTTATTCTTCCTGTTGATTTTTCGATTGAAAATATTGAATTGTTTTTGACTGGAATTGAAAAAGCTAAAAACCTTGCAAAAAAAGGATTTATAGTTTCTTTTGGAGTTAAACCTTCTTATCCTGAATCAGGCTTTGGATACATTCAATTAGGAGATGTTCTTTCTGACGGAAATAAAGTGAAAAAATTCATAGAGAAGCCTTGTAAAGAAGATATTTCAGCTTTTATGAAAGAGGGAAAATATTACTGGAATACAGGGATCTATCTCGCAAAAATATCAACATTTTTAGATGCTTACCAAAAATATGCTCCAAATGAGTGCAAAGGGTTCTCAAAAGAAATGTTTGATGAAAACAATAAAATCAAATTTGAATTTTATGAGAATATTCCTGAACTTTCAATTGATTATGCAATTATGGAAAAATCTGAAAATATTGCTTGCGTTGAACTGGAGACAAAATGGAAAGATTTTGGTTCTTGGCAGGCTTTATATAATGACAGAGAAAAAGATTCCAAAGGAAATGTTGTAGAAGGTAATGTAATTGTTGATAAGGTTAAAGACTCTTTTATATATTCATCAAAAGAGTTGGTTGCTGTTTCAGGCATGAAAAATACAATTGTTGTTGAAACTGAAGACGCTGTATTAGTTTGTGATAAATCAAGAGCTGCTGATATTAATCAATTGGTGAAAGAATTAAAGAAAAATAATGATTCAACAACGCTTTCAAGAAAAACCGTTTTCAGACCTTGGGGATTTTATACATGCTTAAATGGCGGTTCAGGTTGGCTTACAAAAATCATTACGGTATCACCTAGTCATAAATTATCTCTTCAATCACATAATTATAGAAGTGAACATTGGGTCGTTTTGGAAGGAAAAGCTACCGTAATTTTAGATGAACAAAAATATGTTCTTAATAAGCATCAAAGTATCGATATTCCTATAAAATCAAAACATTCTCTGCAAAATCATACAAAAGAACCTCTTAAAATATTGGAAGTTCAAAAAGGTGATTATATTTCAGAAGATGATATAATTCGATATGAAGATATGTATGGTAGAGTAAAATAGCTTTTAATTCTATTTTCAAAAGGTTTTTTAATGCTATAATTTATGTAAAAGGTTGTTATTAAAAGGGATTTAAAATGAATAAAAATCAATCAATGGGTATTTGGCTGGTAGTAGGTATTTTAGTTCTTGCATTAGTTTCTATGTTGTTTACAGGACCTACAACATCAACAAAAGTTTTATCATATACAGAATTTATAAATAAAGTTAAAAGTGCTCAGATAAAAGAAGTTGTAATTGATAACGATACTGTAACTGCAGTGCCCGTTGAAGATAGTATAAAAACAAAAGTTAACGGTAAAGAAGAAGTAACAGCTTCTTTAAGATATAAAGTTAATATTCCTTCTAATGACAATACATTATATCCAATGTTGGAAGAAAATAATGTAAATGTAGAAATTAAGAAAACAAATGAATCTTCATCTTTTATGGGATTAATGGGAACAGCACTTCCTATTTTATTAATAATTGCTTTCTTTATAATACTTGCAAAGATAATTCAGACCGGTGGTTCTCAAGCATTATCATTCGGAAAAAGTAAAGCAAAAATGATGCTTGACAGCAAAGTCAAAGTTACATTTAAAGATGTAGCTGGAATTGATGAAGAAAGACAAGAACTTGAAGAAATTGTAGATTTCTTGAAAAATGGAGAAAAATATTTAAAATTAGGAGCTAAAATTCCCAAAGGTGTCCTTTTGGTTGGTGCACCTGGTACAGGTAAAACTTTAATGGCAAAGGCTGTTGCAGGAGAAGCCGGTGTTCCGTTTTTCTCAATAAGCGGTTCTGACTTTGTGGAAATGTTTGTTGGTGTTGGTGCTTCAAGAGTTAGAGATTTATTTGAACAAGCTAAAAAACATCAGCCTTGTATTGTGTTTATTGACGAAATAGATGCAGTAGGAAGACAGCGTGGAGCAGGTCTTGGTGGTGGACATGATGAGAGAGAGCAAACATTAAACCAATTGTTGGTTGAAATGGATGGTTTTGATGGCAATACTAATATAATAATTTTAGCTGCAACAAATAGACCTGATATATTAGACAATGCTCTTTTAAGACCTGGAAGGTTTGACAGACAAATTATGGTAAGTCTTCCTGATGTTAAAGGAAGAGAACAAATTTTAGGTGTTCACGCAAAAGGAAAACCATTAGATAAAGATGTAGATTTGAAAGTATTAGCAAAACGTACACCAGGGTTTACCGGAGCTGATTTGCAAAGTCTGTTAAATGAAGCTGCATTGCTTGCTGCAAGAAGAAATAAGAGTGTAATAAACATGGCAGAGATAGATGATGCTATTGATAGAGTTATTGCCGGTATTGAAAAGAAAAGTAAGGTTATGACTGATGAAGATAAAGAAATAACATCATACCACGAAGTAGGTCATGCACTTTTGGCGAAATTATTAAAGGATTGTGATGAACTTCATAAAGTTACTATTATTCCGCGAGGATATGCTTTAGGTATAACTTGGACAAAACCTGAGGATAATAAGGTACATGTAAGTAAGTCAAAATTATTAGATCAAATAACAATGACTCTTGGCGGAAGAGTTGCAGAAGAATTAGTATATGGTGCAGATAAAATCTCAACAGGTGCATCAAGTGACTTACAAAAAGTAACAGAAGTAGCCAAAAAGATGGTTTCTCAATGGGGGATGTCTGAAAAAATGGGTGCAATGACATATGGAAAATCTCAAGAACATGTGTTTATGGGACGTGACTTTGGTACAACAAGAGATTTCTCAGAAGAATTTGCTGCCGATTTAGATAGAGAAGTAAAGAAAATAATTGATGGTCGTTATGAAATTGCTAAGCAATTATTGACAGAAAATAGAGATTTGCTTGATGCAATAGCTAAGGAACTTCTGGAAAAAGAAACCTTAGATGATAAAGATGTAACAGATATTATTATAAAAATAAAAGGTGAAGAGTTTAACGATAAGTTATAAGTGGAACTTTTATTATTAATATAAGGAGATTTACATGGCTTCGTTAATAAATTCACTAAGAAGTATCGCTAGTGACCCATGGTGGGTTGTAAAAATTTCATTTTTTGCTTGTATATTATTTTTCGTAATGGATAATGATTTAAATTATCCAAACGGAAATCCGGCATTGACACCGGTTTATATGGTTATTTTTGTTGCAATGTTGGGTTGTGCTTCAATTGCAATGCATAGAAATATAAATAATAAAACACCATTATTTCCTAGTGTATTTAATATATTTGAAATAATTAGTAAATCAGTATGTTCTACAATTGCAATTCTGCCTGGAATATTAATATATTCAGTAGTTATTTCTTTTATACAGAACAAGATTGTGCTTGAACCTTTTGTTATGGCTGTAATATATATTTGCGTAACTCTATTTTTTGTACCATTTATTTTTATACCTGTTGTTTTATATAGTGTAAATGCTAATTTGTTTGATTCTTTTAATTTTAAGAATATATATGAAGGTTCAGGTAATTTTACTGTTCAATTTCTTTCTTATATCTTGCAGTTTATTTTTATAATTGGTGCTTCTACATATGTAATATATACTTTACTTCTTGAAATGCTTGGGGATAATGTTAGCTTGTTGATTTTAAAGTGTATAGTAATAGTAATTTCTTTCTTTTCTGTATTTATATTTTGTTCAGATTTATATGAAGATGTAATACCTGAACTTAAGAAAAAACAAAAGAAAAAATTAAAGAGGAAGATTCCTTAGTTTCTTTATTTGATTTCTAATTTCAGCAGCCCGTTCAAAATCAAGAATAGAGGCTGCTTTTTTCATTGATTTTTCTAGTTTATCAAGTAACTTTGGTAAATCTTTCTTTGAAATATTATTTTCAACCATTTCTTCAGCAACAATATCTTCTATGTTTCTGTAACTTGCAACCAGTTGAAGAAGATTATTTTCTATTGGTTTTTTTATTGTTTGAGGAGTTATATTATTAATTTTATTATATTCTAACTGGATAGAACGTCTTCTTTCTGTTTCTTTTATTGCTTTGTCCATAGACTCTGTAATTTTATCCGCATACATAATTACTTTAGAACATACGTTTCTGGCTGCTCTTCCAATAGTCTGAATTAAGCTCGTTTCAGAACGTAAGAAGCCTTCTTTATCTGCATCCATAATAGCAACTAAAGAAACTTCCGGAATATCCAGCCCTTCTCTTAAAAGGTTTACTCCAATAAGTACGTCAAATAGTCCTAATCTTAAATCTCTTAGTATTTCAACTCTTTCCATTGAAACAATTTCACTATGAAGATAACGAACTTTTATGCCTAATTGTTGCAGGTAGTCACATAAGTCTTCTGCCATTTTCTTTGTAAGTGTCGTAACAAGAACTCTTTCTTTCTTATCTGTTACTTTTTTTATTTCTCCTATTAAGTCATCAACTTGATTAAGAGTTGGTCTTACAAAAATTTCAGGATCTACTAATCCTGTTGGCCTAATAATTTGTTCTACTAAATTTGAAGAAATAGATTTTTCGAATTCACCTGGAGTTGCTGACACAAATATTTTTTGTCCTACTTTTGACCAAAATTCTTCAATTTTTAATGGTCTGTTGTCTTTTGCACTTGGTAGTCTAAAACCATAATCAACCAAAACGGTTTTTCTTGCCTGGTCTCCATTATACATAGCTTTTAATTGAGGTATAGATACATGTGATTCATCAATTACTAGTAAAAAATCATCATTGAAATAGTCTAATAACGTAGCAGGCGCACTTCCCGGCGGTCTTCTTTCAATTATTCTTGAATAATTTTCGATTCCGCTGCAGTATCCCATTTCTTTTATCATTTCAATATCATAATTTGTTCTTTGGTAAATTCTTTGCGCTTCTATTAATTTATTTTCAAATTCAAATTGCTGTACCTGACTTTTCATTTCTTGGCGAATCATTTTTATTGTTTCTTCTTTGTCTTCTTCGCCTGAAATATAGTGAACAGCCGGGAAAATTACTGTTGTATCAATATTTTCTATGATTTCTCCTGAAACGGGATTTATTCTTGTTATTTTTTCAACTTCATCTCCAAAAAGGGATATTCTCGTTATCATTTTCTCGTATGCAGGCATTATTTCAATGATATCACCTCTTGGTCTGAATGTGGAACGAGTTAGTTCTAAATCGTTTCTTGTATATTGAATTTTTACTAATTCTCTTAAAAAGGCGTTTCTGTCAATTTCATCCCCAACTTCAATTTTAAGCGCGCCTTTAAAATATTGTTCGGGCAGACCTAAACCGTATATGCAACTAACTGAAGCAACTACAATTACATCATTTCTTTCATATAAGCTTCGAGTTGTGTTATGTCTTAGCCTATCTATTTCATCATTTATTGTTGCTGATTTTTCTATATATGTATCGCTTCTTGGTATGTAGGCTTCCGGTTGGTAATAGTCATAATAGGATATAAAATATTCAACAGCATTATTCGGAAAAAGTTCTTTAAATTCATTATATAATTGTGCTGCAAGTGTTTTGTTATGTGCAATTACAAGTGTTTGTCTTTGTACTTTTTCAATAACATTTGCAATGGTAAATGTTTTCCCTGAACCTGTTATCCCAAGTAATGTCTGGGCATCATAGCCCTTATTAATACCATTCGTAAGTTCTTCAATTGCTTTAGGTTGATCACCTGAAGGTTTGTATTTCGAACATATTTTAAAGAGTTTTTCCATAAACATATTTTATATTAAATTTTTCGTTTTGTGTATCATAATATTTCTTAGATTCTTTAATAATATCTGAAATCTATCTTTACTATTTTGATTATTAAAAATATAATAAAATAGTGGCTATGAAAGATTTGACAGAATATTTAAAAAAAGCTTTTGAGTTTAAAAATAATGGCGATTATAAAAAATCAATAGATTATTTTTATAAAGCTTTGGCATTAGATAATGAGAGTGCAGAAATAATGACAGAACTGGCTATACTGTATTCAAAATTGTGCCAATATGATAGAGCTATAAGTTTTTATGAACAAATAATTTCTCTTAATCCTGAAAACTTTTCGGTTCAATTACAATATGCAATGTTGTTGAAAACCATAAAAGAATATAAACATTCAGAAGAAATACTTTTGAATTTGTACGATAAAGAATATGAGTTAGAAAAAGTTTCTGTTGAACTTTTCCATCTGTTATTTATGAATAATAACTTTGAAAAAATAGTTTTATATTATAATAAATGTTCTAATAAATTAAATAACAGTATAATTTTTTATTATGTTGCATCAGCGTATTCTCAAATGGGGCGAAAAGATATTGCTGAAGAATTTTATAAAAAATCTTTTAAAACAGATGAAAAAAATATTCTTTCCGGTATTAATGTTGCAAAATTCTTATATGAAGAAGGACATATTAATGAGTCAGAGAATCTCTGTTTGAAATTGTTAAAATTAACAGAATCAGATGAAGTATTATATTTGTTGGGAGAAATTGCATATATAAAAAATGATATTGATTCTGCAATAAAATATTATTCATATGCAATAAAAATAAATCCGCAAAATGCAATGTATTACTTTAAATTGGCGATAGTATTTTCGTTAAAAGGCTTTTTCAAAGAGGCAGAAGAAAGTTATTGTAAAGCAATAGTTATAGAGCCTGAAAATACGGTATATAATTATGCTTTGGCATATATGTATTATATGAATAATAAAATGGATTTGTCAGAAAGATTGGTTGATTATATTCTTTCTTTGGAACCGGAAAATAGTCAAGCATTGTCTTTAAAAGCTTTGCTGTTAATCAATAGGAATGAAGTAATTTTGGCTGGAAATCTTATAGACGAAATAAATATGAAAAATGATGATTTTTCATATTATGTTAAGGCAATTTATTATTCAAAATTGAATGTGTGGGAAAAAGCTATTGAGAATATATTGAAAGCAATAAGATTAAATGATGAATCAACAGAATATAAGTATCAATTAGCTAACTATAACTACATTATAGAAAACTACAAAAAAACAATAGATATATGTGAGGAAATAAATAGTAAAAATCCAAAATATATTCAATCATATATTCTTTTAGCAAAAGTCTATATTAGAAAAGAAGATATAGAAAATGCACAACAGAATATAAATAAGGCATTAATTCTGGATAAAAATATGCCGGAAATATATTGTATATTGGCTGAATTATGTCTTATGAAAAAGGAATATGATAAGGCAATCGAAAATTATAAAATTGCAGTGTCGATGAATCCGAAGTCTGAATTATATTATGCAAAGATAGCTGAATGTTATTATATGTTAGAAAACTATAAAGATGCCTATGTGTATTATAAAGAAGCTTGTGAATTTGATATTTCAAATGCAGATTATAGATATTACATGGCAAAATGTAGCATTAATAATAATGATGAAGAAAATGCTTTATCAAACTTTTCAATAATGAAGAGACTTGCACCTGCGAATATAAAATATATAACTGAATATGCTGATTATGTAGCGAGTAAGGGAAAAATAAATAGAGCTGTGTCTATTTTAAATTCATTAGTAAAAGAACTAAATAATACAGAAGAAAAAGAAAAAGTAAAAAAATATATAAAAAATTTAAAAAAAGGTAGTTGATTTTTTTTTGTGACATGATAATATAATCTTGTGCAGGGGCGGAAGAGAGCCAAAAGCAAATCGGAAGCTCAAGAAAATACCCAAAATGGGGGATTAGCTCAGTTGGTAGAGCACCTGCTTTGCACGCAGGGGGTCAGGAGTTCGAGCCTCCTATCCTCCAAAATTAATAAAAGAGCCATTAAGGCTCTTTTTTATTGCGTTTCTGCCTGTTGTATTTTTTTGAAAAATTAACTTTTATTCTTTTTATTCTTTCAGGATATATTCTATTTTTCTGGCTGGATTATTATCTGTAAATGGTCTGGTAATATTACAATGGCATCTATTGGAAATTTAATCTTTTTCTTTATCTGTTTAAATGAATTTCGTAATAAATCAATATTTTTAATTAATATCTGTCTTCGTTTGCTTGTTATTATTGTTATAAATATTTTTGAGTTTTCGATGTGTGCTCTACGATAATTCATTTTTTGTTATTCTGAACTTGTTTTAGAATCTTTCTTTATTTTGTTTTCAATTGTAGTTTTTGTGTTCGAAGTGTAACCAAATAATATAGTTTTTAATATATTTTATGTAACATTTTTAGTACTTTTAAAGTTTCTGTTGGGTTAAAACCACTACCTAAAGACTTATTTCCAAATAATTACATTTTGTGCTAATATCATAATAAGTTGAGGCTTGGAATATGTTACAGAATTTGAATCAGATTATTATCTCACTGTTGAAATCAAAATCCAATCAGTATTTAACAGCAAGAGAAATTGCAGAGTTCATTTGGGATAATGAACAAGAATTTTGCAATAAGAAAATGAAAAATACAACCAGAAAAGGAAAAGATGAATTGATTTCACAAATAATTGCAGAAGTTAGTAGTCGTTACCCAAGAAGTTTATGTAAGATTATTTCAAGAACAGCCGATAGACCTCATCGATATTATTATAATGATTGTTCAGAAACTAAGACTGCGAGTGAAAAGAGAAAAAATAAACAAGAAGAATTAGAGTTATATCCAAAATTAGCACAATATTGTGATTCATTGGGTATTAAAACGTTAAGAATTGATGAGAAAACATCTAAAAAAGATGGTGGGAAAAATCATAATATATGGTTGCATGCTGATATTGTTGGTTATCAAGATTTAGCAGAAAAATTCAATGATGAAACTAGAGAATGTTTGATTGAATTTTCGTCTGAAAGAAGTTATTTATACGCATTTGAAGTAAAAGATGGAATTATTAAAACTTGCGATTTAAGAGAATATTTCTTCCAAACTGTATCAAATTCCTCCTGGGCTAACTACTCGTATTTAGTTGCCGAAGGTATTGAAGAAAAAGCTAAGGAAGAACTTCAATTGCTATGTTCAAGTTTTAATATAGGTTACATTCAACTGAATAGGGAATTTCCTCTTGATAGTGATATTGTTATTCAAGCAACTAAAACAGATTTAGATTGGAGAATGATTAACAGAATTGCAGAAGAAAATCCTGATTTTAGGAAATATCTTAAAAATATATCATTATCGTATAAAAAGCATTCAAACAAAGATATTCAAAACCCTGTTTGGGATATAGATAAAATAAAATGATATTCTGTAGGTTTGGTCTGGCTGCTTTTTCCAAAATCTTTGATTTTGTGAAAAATGTCTGGTTTCCCATAACCCAACAGTAAAAAAGTAAAATAAAAATCGTAAAATCAAAATTATGAAATAAAAACTAAGGTAATGTTGAAGATTGAAAAATTAATACTTATGAATTAGTTCCTGAATAAAAAAATGTAACAGAATATTATTGTCTTAGAGAGAACAGAAATAAGGAGGTTAAAATCGCTACTAGTCAGCGTTTAGGTAGTATGGTTAAATTAAAAAATCATTTTGTAACATAACTATATATAAGGCTAAAAGATAAATATAATAAGTAATACAAGCTAATTTGTTTGAATTTTATAATTTAAATTTGGTATATACAAGAATGAAAAAAAAATTGTAATATGGAGTATAACAAAAATTTTAAGAATTAAGATGAAAAAGATTTTAATTTTTAAAATAAGTGAGGGAAGTTGAAGAGATATTTTGCTTTCTAAAAAAGAATATAGAGCTGATGTGGTAAAGACCATATCAGCATTTTGCGTTTTAAGACATTTAATAAGGTTTATACTATGAGTGACGAGAACAAGAATATAGAAAATAATCAAGAAGAAAACCAAAATAAATCGGAAGTAAATAGAAGCTGGTGGAAAAATATTGGGTTAAAACCCAACCTACGAACTTACATTTTTATTTTAATTATTCTATTGTTTATTTTCTTCCTTTTGACAAAATCTATTAAAATAATAAACAACAATACAAACAAAAATAATCTACACAGCAATGTTTCAAACAAAAAACCAATAAGTGTAAAACTTAATGATGACAAAAATTTATTTATCAGAATTGATCAACTAGAAAATAAAGATTTATACATATCCGAGTTAAAAACAGAATCTCAAAACCAATTAGAATATTTAAGAAAGAAATTGTTGTATGCCAATTCTGCGGATATTGAACTTATAAGAACAGCGCCTATGAATATATCCAGATATTGTTCTGTACTTATAAAATTAGATGATGGTAGAATATTTATATATGATAATTCAACCTGTACACATAAATATTTGACCACTCCTGAAATCTACGACCCGGAATCAAACAGCTATAAGGTTATAGATTCTTTTAATATAGATCCGGGTAAACTTTATCATAAATTTGAAAATGGTAATCTATTATTTATAAATCGTAAAAGTACATTTTTATTTGATATTAATAAGGATACTATTAGAAAAGTTGCAGGTGGTATTTCTCATATAAAAAATTATAGTTCCGATTCTGCTTATCAATTAATATCTTATTCTGATAAAATAATATTCATAACTCATTTTTATAAAAATTATATTCAAAATATTGAATACAATTTAGACGATTATTCATATAAAATAAAAGAATATAAAACTGATATTGAAATTGCTATAGATCCGATTGTCATAAATAAAAGGCAATTACTAATAATTGACAAAAATAAACATATATATACATATGATGTTATTAAGAATGAGTATATGCGAAGAGGCTCAATAAAATTCTTTGGGAAATTATATAAAGTTGCTAATAATGTTGTAGTAATACCTAATTATAATTCAGAGAAATCTATGATTGAACCAATTCAAATAATCAATTTAGATAACTTTGAAGTGTTAACCTTAAAAAAAGTACTAAGCAGCAACCATTGTTTTTCTCTTGAAAATAGATTATTTTGCAGCCCTGATTTGGTTCTGGATTTAAAAACTCGAGAAATATATAGAGCAAAGATCCCATTAAAAGGTGATAGTTATATATTAGATTTATACTCAAGGTTGGGAATCAATAATGATGAAGTAATAACTGTAGGATTTATGAGTATGGGCAGTAAGGACTCAACAATAGTAAAAATTAAAAAATTAAATGATGATGAATATGTGCGTATGGAAGGTTTAAAAAAAGTTCTTCATGAACGCGAAGGATATATTGATTTATCAGATGAAGTAATACAAAACATTATAGATAACAATGCTATATAAATAAAAGGATCAATATTATGAGCGAGATAATAACAAATATAGATAATACTATATACTCCTATAGAAATTATATTCTTAAAGAAGATGAGAATAATTTATATTTAAATAATGGTTATTTCTATGAATTAATTAATAATGATGTGAATACTAAAGATGCTACAATATATAACTATGAACAATACGGAAATAGTTTGTAGGTTGGGTTTTAACCCAACAATTTTCTTTTCATCTATATTTTCTTTGTTCATATACTTACCTCCACACTCAACTATTTTTAATACACGAAAGGAACTAGATGCAGAGCGAAGCTCTGTAATTAGTTCCTTTGATTAATTTATAATTTTAAGCACAAAAGTGCTAAAAATTTCTCACATATCATTCAACCCTCGAACCAGATATTTTCATATCCTATTCTAACCAATTTTATAATACAATTTTTTTATCTAACTGTATATTAGCCACATGGCTATTTGATACAGAAATTAACAATATTAAAAAAATAATAACGTATTTTCCTTAACCCTGTAAACACAAGTACTTTCAATGCTTTTCAGAGTTCAAAAAATCAATGTTGAAATATGAAAAAATGCCCAAAACACAAATTAGCATTGTGTCTTAATAGGGAACACAAAAAATCAATCACTCGGTTTACATGATTATAAAAATATTTTAAAATGAAAGAGAAGTTTTTAATAAAACATGGGTCTTATTAATGGTTAATATTTCTTGTGATAATAGAAAAACACAAGATGTGTACGACTGCTTTATCTCTCATGCCTGCGAAGATAAAGATTCTTTCGTACGTGAACTTGCACTATCACTACAAGATAGAGGGTTTAAAGTTTGTACGACGAATTTACTTTAAGATTAGGCAATAGTCTCTGCAACTCAATCGACCGTGGAATAGCAAATTCTACTTGTGGAATAGTTGTTTTAAGAGTAAGACATATTTCTGATAGAAATTCAGGGTATAAAACAAATTGTGAGATTGAATCATGTTAAGATTTGGACTTGTTTCAAAAATACACAATGAAAAACCACTAGTTAGAGTTAATTTCCTTGATGATAACAGTTTTTCATACTGGTTAAATGTTCTACAATCAAAAACTCAAAATGACAAATTTTACATAATGCCAGATATTGGAGAACAAGTTGTTTGTCTTATGGATCAACATTCAGAAGAAGGTGTTGTTTTAGGTTCTATTTATTCTGATACAGATAAATCTCCATTTACAGAAAATAAACAAATAATCATTCAGCTAGAAAATAACTCATTAATTTCAATTAATAAAGAAGAAAACAATCTTACTATTAAATTTCCCAATATATATTTTAAAGGAAATATTCATCACGACGGAGTTTTTCAAAATACACAAGGTATAAAATCAAGTGGAGATATAGAAGATAAAACTTCAACAATAGAAGTGGTAAGAACAATATATAATTCTCACACTCATATTGGGAATGAAGGGAAACCTACATCAACACCAAACACAAATATGTGATTAAAACATAGCGCATATATCTTGATGAACAGTTAATACCCTTAAAATAGTAAGTGTTTTATCATCTGATTTATAAACAATCAAATAATTCTTTTTTATTACATAAAATTTTACATCCATATATGTAAAATCTTTTCTAGCTCGTCCCAAATTTGGTTGTGATGCCAACAGGTTAAATGTTTCATAAAAATCACTCACCAAATTTCTAGCAGCCCTAACATTATCCTTTGAAATATAATCTGCTATAACCTCAATATCTGATAATGCTACACTCTTTATTTCTAAATTTAAATCACTCATACTTCTTCATTAATTCTTTCATTGCAGAATGCCCATCAAGTGTAACGGGATCATCCAAACCAACCTGAATATCTTTTTTTAACTTTTCAATATATTCTTGAGGAACTCTGTCTTTTTCAATTAGTAATCTAATAGCTTCCCTTACAACTTCACTTACTGAATTATATAATCCACAAGCAACTTTATCTTGTACATATTTTTCTAGAGCTGGAGTTAAAGATATATTCATTTTCACCTCATTAATAACAAACTATGCTTTTATTATAACAAACATTGACATAGATTTTCAATATTTATTAACAACTATGAAAACATTAAATCAAATAACTTATGTAGATTGGCAAATAAAAATTAATTCTATTGGAGATGTAGTCGAAGGTGCAGAAGATATTAATCAGTCAATAGCAATAATTTTAATGACAAGAAAAGGCTCAGACCCTCATCGTCCTACCTTTGGTTCTAATATTCATTTATACATTGACTATCCCATTAACGAAGCCTCAGCCAATATTATCAGAGAAACAACTGATGCAATAACAGAATGGGAAACAAGAATAACTCTTAATTCAGTATATATTTGCTACAAGGTTTATTTATCTCTAAACGAATTGAACGATTACTCTTTAATCCCTTCGCCCTTGCAACTATATTAATATCTATGTATTTTTCATTTTCCATCTTACACTCACAATAAATCGGAATACAAATTTATGGAACATCACTTCCGAGCATTGTGTCTGTTTCGTATCTAAAAATTATCGGGGAAAATTCCCCGTACTTTTTGGGGAAATTTCCCCAAGTAAAAAAATCAAACTGTCGAAAAAAATCAAACTGACTGTTATAATCAAACTGGTCGTTAAAATACAATAGTAATTAATATAAAAAAGCCTTTTGATAAATTTCAAAAGGCTTTTTATTTTAAATCTGGGGCGGAAGGATTCGAACCTCCGAGATGCCTGGACCAAAACCAGGTGCCTTACCACTTGGCGACGCCCCAATATGGCTTTCAACTCTTATATATTATTAAGAGCATAAGTAAAAGTCAAGAGATTTTATTTTAAATTTTTGAATTTATTATATACTTTTATTTATTTTTATGGCTTAATTAAATCATAAAATATAAAAATAAAGGAATTTCATATGCAAGCAAGACGTGCGGCTAGAGAATTGGCTCTAATATTATTTTCACAATTAGATACTGTTAAAAACTTAGATAAATGTGATTTTCAAGATATAGTTTTAAAATCTGTAAGAACTCTTACAAATAATTCTGTTGATGAACTTAAAACAGCTACTAATTCTATATTAGAAATGAAAGAATTTATTAGTGAGTATGAAGCAAATCATCCTACTAATTTAGAACGACCAATTGAAGTTTCTGATATTCCTGTTCCAATACCGATGACTTCAGATATTCAAGGCAGATTGGATGAAATTCTTAATGTTGCTGAAAATGCCATGTTGGCTTTAGAAATCGCTGAAATGGCTGCATTAGAAGAAAACTCTGATGTAAAACAATATATTATAAAAATAGCAAATACATTCAAAGAACATAAAACTGAAATTGATGAACAAATTAAAAAGTTTGC
Organism: Candidatus Gastranaerophilales bacterium; assembly: GCA_944322615.1. GTDB lineage: Bacteria > Cyanobacteriota > Vampirovibrionia > Gastranaerophilales > Gastranaerophilaceae > Avigastranaerophilus. Next base: position 19,464 of record CALUPH010000006.1, read on the forward strand.
ATTTGGCTGGGATATTAACAGACTCGTTAAAATGGATAAAGATATTTTAAGAATTGCTATTTGTGAACTTGTTTACGTTAAAGATGCACCTTTGAAAGTTATTATTGATGAAGCTGTAGAATTGGCTAAAAAATATTCTACTGAGGATTCTGCTTCTTTTGTAAACGGTATTTTAGGTAAAGTAGTTATCGAAAATAATTTAAAGTAACAATAAGGTAAGATTATGTTTAATTTCTTCAAAAGAAATGATGAATCTAAAAATGAAAATATAGAGAAAAATGAGGAAAGCTCTAAGTCATTTTGGAATTTTTCTTTTGAAGGATTAAAGAAAACAATATCTAACACAACTCAAAATCTTGTTGATAATGTAGTTTCAACTATTGAAGAAGAAGAAGAATTTGATGATTTTATTCTTGATGATATGGAGGAACTTTTAATTAAAGCTGATTTGGGTGTAAATCTTTCTTCTTCTATAACAGATAAATTAAGAAAGCAAACAAAAGTAAAGCCTTCTCAAATTAAACAATTTTTAAAAGATGAGTTTTCTACAATCTTGAAAAGTGCAGGTTCTTCTGAGCTTAATTATGATGATAATTCTTTCAATATTTATTTTATAACCGGTGTAAATGGTGCAGGTAAAACAACATTAATTGCAAAACTTGCCAATAATTTTAGATTATCAGGTAAGAAAGTTCTGTTAGCTGCCGGAGATACATTCAGAGCTGCGGCAGAAGAACAATTGGATATTTGGGCACAAAGAGCACAAGTTGATATAGTAAGAAAAGATGGAATTGATTCAGCCGCTGTTGTTTATGATGCAATAAAAAAAGCTCAAAGTGAAAATTATAATGTTCTCTTAATTGATACTGCAGGCAGATTGCATAATAAAAAGAATTTAATGGAAGAATTAAATAAGGTAAAATCTGTTATAGATAAACTTGCTCCAAATTGTTTAAAAGAAAGTATGTTGGTTTTGGATGCTAATACAGGACAAAATGGACTTTCTCAAGCAAAATTATTTTCAGAAGCTGTTAATCTAACATCTGTTGCACTCACAAAGTTGGACGGAAGTGCAAAAGGCGGAATAATTATTGCAATTGCAAAAGAGTTCAATTTACCTGTAAAACTTATTGGTGTCGGTGAAAAGCTTGAAGATTTAAAATTATTTAATCCTGAAGATTTTATTAATGCGCTGTTTGAAAAATAAGTTAAAAAGCACAAATGCAAATGACAGTTGTTAATATTCCGATTATAATTAATGCTAAAGTAGCCATTACAACTTGTTTGTCTTTTTTCTTTTCTACACAGCTTGATGTACCCATAACATGACTTGAAGCACCTATTGAAAGACCGATAGCTACATCACTTTTTATATGGAACAATTTTAATATTTTATGTCCGAATAAAGCTCCGTATATGCCTGTAACTACAACAATGCACGCTGTAAGTTCAGGTATTCCGCCTATTGCTTTTGATATTTCAACGGCAATAGGTGTAGTTACGGATTTTGGTATTAATGATGTAATAATATTCCAGTCAGAATGCATTAATTTCCCGAGAATGAATGTTGTTGTTATTGCGGTTAATGCTGCTACTATAAAACCAAAATATACTGCTCTTTTGTTCTTTTTTAAAAGTGATAGATTTTCCACCAAAGGAAATGCTAATGAAATTGTAGCCGGACCCAATAAAAGAGTATACATACAAGCAGATTCATTGTAACTTTGATAATCTATATGGAATATTTTTAAAAAAATAATTAAAATTATTCCGGACAGCATTAAAGGTGGAATTTTTTTTAAATATTTAAACTTCCTTGATTTTTTCGATAATTCATAAATAAGGAATGTTGTAATAAAACCCCATAAGTTAACCATTGTGAATTTTCCTTATTTTATGGAGTCTGACAAATTTTATAACATTTTCAACAAATATTGCAGTTACTATTAATGTTATAGTTGTTGTTAGAATAACATTCATTGCAATAGGTATTAGATTTTTTTGCAAAATACTGTAGTAAGATATAATTCCTACAAATAATGGTACGAATAATAACGGCATATATTTTAATAGTAAATTACAGATATCTTTTACCCAATCTTTTTTGATAATATTAAGTTTCAAAAGAAATGCAAAAAGTATAATTCCTAAAATTGGAGACGGAATTATTATATGTGTATATTTAACAATACAGTTACAAATGAATTGTATTGCACATAAAATAAACAATCCTATAAAATGTTTTATGATTCGGCTAAACATAAATTCATGTTAGCACAAAATAAAACTAAATATTTACATTATTTTTTTGTGCAGAATATTCATCATAGGGTCTATAGCCTTTAGGTATTTTGTATTTGAATTTTTTAGAGCCAAAATTGGCTTGCCATAGCCAATTTTTATCCGGCGAAACAGCTGCAGTATATTCTCTTCCGTCATTTTCAAATTTGTATGCCCCTGCTTTAGTTTCAGGATTACCGAGAATCCACTTCCCATTCCTGGAAAGATACAAATTCCCATTATCGAAATCAACCGCAATTCCTAGAACATCATTGTTTTCAAAATTTTCATCTATCGAACTTAATATATCGTATGCGTAGCATTCATCGGTTACAGACCAATGATTACATTCGTAAATATGTTCATATTCTGAAATTATTCCGGCTTTTATATATTTTCTGCCATGAGATGTGTTTCTTTTTAATGTTAATTCAAAATAATATTTGCCTTTATTAAAATATTTATTTGTAGAATAGAGATTGAAACTATCATCTACTATTTCTAATCCGTCGGAAGAAACATTTGAACGGAAGAAAAACTCGCTAACAAAGCGAACCGCTTCTTTTGTTGATTCATGTTTTGGAAATTCTTTATATCTTGTTCCATTATATCCATCAACTAAAAAATAATCACTTTGATGTTTATATTGAAAAGATGTTGGTTCTTTTTCAAAATAATCTTTTATTTTTCTCGAATTTGAATCTTTAAAATATTTGCGTGAGTTTAACTTTTCAATAGGAATTTTTTTTGATTTTACTATAACATCTCCATCGTAGTATCCACCAAAATATATTTTTTTTATATTAACTCCGGGGATTGTTTTTATATCCCATATTACAGACTCATAACTTGTCAGTAAAAGGGTTATAGGTGTGTTTGTTTTTTCAACCCTTACTCTAACCTTACCTGTTAGATGTTCTGCAAACTCTCTTTCTTTATCATAATGTCCATGATAAACAGATACAACATGTAAATCACCTATTACTTGATGTTTAGGCTCTGCATTTTTTTTCGGTGTTGCATCTCTTTTTATTATTGGATTATTGATTTTTGGTTTTTTACTACTTCGATTATCAATTACTTCAATTTTAGACATATATGTATTTTCTGATAGTTTATCCGGGATTATATCGAATGAATAATTTACAATAAGATTATTTTTATTGTCTACTAATCCCCATTTATTGTTTTTCATTACCCAAAATGTATTATTTTCTTTGAAATTGCGAGTTATTTTCTCGTATTCGCAAGGCAAAATATATTCACCTTTTATGTTAATTATCCCATATTTATTATTTTTTTCTATTTTAAAAAGATAATCTTCAGGACTTTTATATGATAATATAATTTTTTCTACATATGGTGTTTTTAAAACTTTTTTTCCTTTATCATTAATAATGTAATACTTATTATCCTTTTTAATTTCAAAAAGCTTTTTTCCAATTTGTTCAATTAATGATATATTTTTAATTTTAAAGAGATATTTTAAGTTGTTATTATTATATACTTTACAAATACCATTTTTTGATAAAAAGATATATTCTTTATTTATATATATTTTGTCGTATTTTGTTGGGAAAATTTTTTTCCCATTTTTATCTAATAATCCATATTTTACACTTCTGTAATCGTGTTTAAAATAATTTTTCATCTCAGAAACAATAAAAAAATTATTATTATAATTTATATTTAAATATTTACATGGAATTATAGTTTTTCCCTTAGAATCAATTATACAAGTTTTGTTATTAGCTTTACTTGCAATAAATAAATTGTTATTTAGACGGTATAAATGCGAATACCTGTTTTTATCAATAGGCTTTCCTTCTGAATCGGCAATATAATATTTCTCTACTTTTTCTAATGGGGGTTTCTTATTTTGGACTTCGTTTACAAAGTTGATTAAATTTCTTTGAAAAGATTCTTTACCAATACTAAATAATATTGCTAATTCAACTATGACAATAAACAATAATAGTATAGATAATCTTTTATAAATATCTTTCATTAATTATCCTTTGCTATAAGCTTTATATCCATCAGGTACTATATATTTAAATTTTTGTGCACCAAAATTAACAGTTAAAGTTTCATTATATCCGGCTACAGAAAATGCAGGATATAGTGATTTGTCTTTTATCGTAATTCCTTCTGTGCTATCATAAGGATTCATTATCGACCAATCACCATTTATTGCAATATATAACTTATTATTATCAAAATCTATAGCAAAGCATATAATGTCATTAGATTTTAATTTATAGTTGTTTTTTATAATAGATGAAAGAGACCAACTTTTGTATGTTATTTTTTTGTTGGGAGGGGAATTTATTAATGAAAATTTTGTCTTTGCAGATATTTCCGCGTTATCAGATGTATTTATTTGTGCCTCAAAATAATATCTGCCTCTATCTCTTGATTTGTTTGCAATGTAGTAGTTCTGCCAACCGCAATATTTTACACTTAAACCATTTGGAGAAATATGACACATTGTATTTTCATATCTTTCATCACAAATCAATTTGGTAAATATATTCTTTCTCTTATTATTGAGAAAATCAGATCTGTAATTTGTTTTATGTAATGGTTGTTTAGGCGGTGTTTTATATGATTCACTTTCATCTAAATTTATATAGGCTGATTTATTATTAATTTCAAGTTTTGGTTCTTTATATTTACTAATTAAATCTATATATTCTTCTTTTAACATAACTTTTTTCTTAGACAATACTTTTCTTGAGGAAGGTAAAATCTGAGGTTCTAAAGGTTTTTCTTTTTTGTTTGTAAAAATTTCTGATATATAGTTAGGAGCACCTGTTAAATCAGGATTTTCAATGTATTCACCTTCTATATTAACAGCAACATATAAATTATTTTTAGAACATATTAATAATGGTTTATTTGTTTTTCCCTTATAAATTTGAATACTGTTAAAAATCGGTGGGATAATTATATTATTACTATTATCTATAATTCCTTCTTTATCATTGGAAGAAATACCAACATTATATTGTAGTTTAAAATAACCTTTATCATTAATAGTGGTAAAATAAAAAATATTGTATTTAGTATCTGTAATAATTATTTTGCCGAAAAGGTCGGTTAAAAAATATTTTTTATTTCTTTTTAATTTTAGATATTTGTTATTTAATATAGAAGGTCTTTTTTCAGAAAAAACCGAAGCAATCTTTTTTATATTTTTGTCATAGATTATATAGATATTATTATTGCTATCAGATTTGCTTATAAAATAAGAACCTTCGCCAACTATATTATGCCCGTTTAAAATTTCTTTTCCATTTATGTCTAAAACAATATATTTTTGACTATGTTCTACTGCTTTGTATAAATTTGTTTTATTATTGAATTCTATTGAAAGATATTTTAATGGAAGAATATAATTACCATTAAAATCAACAACTCCATAAAAAATACCTTTTCTCACGAGTATACGGTTTTCAGATAAAATAGAATAAGAATCAAAAATATCATTTGTTAATTTTTTCTGAGTTTTATCTGTCAAAATATACTTATATGATTTATATCTGTTATTTCTATAGTTGTAAGAAGAAAAAGAAATTTGCTTTTTATATGAATATATCTTTCTAAAATCATTTTTTAAGTTGAGATATTTAATATTTATACTGCCATAATTGATGTATATAAACAGTGCTAAAATGATAGAAAAAAATGTTAGTAAAAAAACTATCCTTTTATAAAAATTATTCATCAAAATCCTTAGTATTATAAGATGTAAAAATTGAATTTATTATTTAACTATTATTCCCTTTTTTGCAAAAAATGAAACGAGAAAAATATAATTATATTTCATTAATTAATGTTTATCTCGTTTCATTTTTATTAAAATTTATTTTACGGTAAAAGTAGCAGTAACTGTTGCAACAACTTTCTTTTCAATAGAAGATGTATCATTATATCCATAATCAGAAACATCTGTAGAATCAATAGGTACAATTTGGAATACACCCATTTTGGCACTGTTTATTGGACCTATTTTCCCATTTGTTGCCTTAACCATGCTATTTGCTCGATCCTGTGCGTTTTTAGTTGCTTCCCCAACCATTTTTACTTTTATATCATCAAGATTTGAAACGAAATATTTTATGTTTCCGGTAGTTAAATTAATATCTTGATTAACCAAAACATCTATTTTTTTTGATAGATTTGTTAAAGTTTCAGTGTCATTTGCTTTAATTGTAACATTTTGGAATACTGTATAGTTTTCAATTTCGTTTGTAGTATTTCCGTTTGGAGTCCTTTTGTGATTTTCATAACTTCCAATAGAAGCAAAATTTATGTTTTTTTCATCAATCCCGTTTTCTAGGAGAAATTTTTTGATTTTTACAGCATCTGAATTGATTTTAGAATACCCTTCTTTTAATGTTGGAGCAATTGCCCTATAGTCAATATTCCAAGAGGAAGAATCAGACGTAACATTTTGGCTTGCGCTGCCTGTTACTCTTATTGTTTGATTTTGTAATTTCTGAAATTCTATGATTCCCTTGGATAAAATATATGTTGAACAAACACTTCCAAGAGCTATTAGAACACCCAATAAAACAACTTGATAATCTTTAATTTGCATATTAAACTCCTTCTTTAACTAAAGTATACAAGTTCAAAATATAAATGTAAATATGCCAAAAGAGGTCTTATGACCTCTTTTGGCATTATAGATATTTATTATTCTTCAACAGATTCTTCTTGATTTTCGTCACCTTCAAAAGAAGCTGTGTCTTCTTCATCTAGACCATATTCTTCTTCTTCACGAATTTCTTCAGCAATTTCATCTATTTCATCATCAGATGTATCTTCTTCATATTCTTCTTGATGTTGAGGATGTGGAGCATATTCCATTTTTGCAGCTTGAGATTCGCTCTTGATATCAATTTTCCAGCCTGTTAATTTATGTGCTAATCTTACATTTTGACCGTCACGACCGATTGCTAAACTTAATTGATCATCAGGAACAATAACGAAAGCTTCTTTTGAATATTCATCATCAGCTAAGATATCAACAGAAACAATTCTTGCAGGTGATAATGCATTTACAATGTATTCAACAGGATTTTCGCTGTATCTTACAATATCAATTTTTTCATTTTTTAATTCACCGATAATAGTTTGGATTCTGCTGCCTCTAGGTCCGATACAAGCTCCAACGCAATCAACATCAGGATCGTTACTTGCAACGGCAATTTTTGTTCTGTAGCCTGCTTCACGTGAAATTGATTTGATTTCTACAATTCCATCTTCAATTTCAGGAACTTCAAGTTCAAATAATTCTCTTACGATTTCTGCGTGAGCGTGTGAGACAATAACTTGTGGAAGTCTTGATGTTTCTTTTACGTTAAGTACAAAAACTCTTATTCTGTTGCCGGGTTTATAATATTCACCGGGGATTTGTTCTTTATAAGGCATTATAGCATCTGTTTTTCCGATGTTTACAATAACATTTCTGTTTTCAACACGTTGAATAATACCTGTAGTTAAAGTACCTTTTTTCTCCATAAATTCGTCAAGAACAAGTTTTCTTTCTGCTTCACGAATTCTTTGTGTAATAACTTGTTTTGCACTTTGAGCAGCAATACGACCAAAGTTTTCAGGAGTAACTTCAATTTTTACTTCATCTTCAAGTTCTACTTCATCATCAATTTCTTTTGCATCTTCAAGTGAAATTTCCAAATCAGGATCTTCAACATTTTCAACAACTAATTTTGTTCTGAATACACCAATTTCACCAGTTTGTTCATCTAATATTGCTTCTACGTTTGGAACATCTTTTTGTTTTAAATGTTTTTTGTAAGCAGTAACCATTGCATCACATAAAGAAGAAATAATAACTTCTTTAGAAATACCTTTTTCTCTTTCTAACTCTTCACAAGCTTCAAATAATGCTGTTCCGATTTTAATCATCTTACTCTCTCCTATATTTCACTTGAATATAATCTTGCAGATATTATATTTTCTTTTTTTATTAATACATCTTTTTTATCTTTGTAAGTATATACAGTTAATCCTTCGTTAGAATCAAAATCAACAATTTTTGCCACGAATTGCTTTTCTTCTGATTCATCAATAGGTTGTTTTAACTTTAGGTTTATATCTTTTCCTTTAAAAATAAGGTATTCTTTTTCTGATTTTATTTTCCTTTCAACTCCGGGGGAACTAACTTCCAAGTAGTATTTAAAAGGTATAAGTTCTTCTAAAAAATCAGATAAACTTCTTGAAACATTTTCGCAATCATCAAGATTAACTTCTCTTTCAAAAGAATAAATAAATATTCTCAGAAACCATCTGTGATTTTCTTTAACAAGTTCAACTTCAACAGGAACAAGACCAAATCTCATAAGAGTATTGTCTATTAATGGTTCAAGCTTTTCCATAAGTTCTCTTTTATTAACGTACTCAAATGGTGCACTATCGTTTGTTTGAGATTTATTGTGTTTATCTCGCTTCAAGACTACCTTCCTTTCCGTTAAAACCCTTAAGTAAATAAAAAAGAAACGGAACTCCGTTTCTCTAATCAACATAGTTATATAATATCATAAGAAAAAAATTTTTAAAACAATCTTTCAAATTGTTTAATTAATTTTAACAATAATCTCAATTTTATTTTTAGCTAATGTAATTAATTACTAATATTGTTTGTTTCCAATGTGCGAGATTAGTAATATTTTTTACTAAAATCGGGTATAATATATTATGAGAAAAGGATTTAAAAATGAAATCAGTAAAAGAAGTTGCAACAGAATCAAAAATATTAGATAAATTGAAAAATTATCCCAAATGTACTGAAATGGTCCAATATTTGTTCTCTGATATTGAATTACAGGAAATGCAAGATTATGCAAATAATGTTTCAATAAAAAGGCTCGGGTATAATGACCATGGACCTGTTCATATGCGACAAGTCGCAATAAATGCAATAAAAATGCTAATTATTTTGCAAGAAGCAGGCATAAAAACTTCATTAGAAACAGAAGAAATAGGAACTTTTGAAGATAGTATGTGTGCAGTAGTAATTGCTGCATTAATGCACGATTTAGGTATGATGATAGGAAGGCAAGATCACGAAGAAATGTCTGTTATGCTGGCAACTCCTATTATTGATAGAACATTAAATAAAGTATTCCCAAATGATATACATAAAAGAGTTGTAATAAAATCCTTAGCGCTGGAAGCCATAATAGGACATATGTCTTCAAGAAAGATACATTCATTAGAAGCTGGAATTATTCTTATTGCAGATGGCTGTGATATGACTAAAGGCAGAGCAAGAATACCTTTGGCTATTCATAATACTCCTAAAGTCGGAGATATTCATAAATATAGTGCAAATGCTATTACAAGAGTTGGTATAAGACACGGTGAAAATAAACCGATACAAATTGATATTGAAATGTCTTCTGAAGTCGGATTTTTCCAAATAGAGGAAGTGTTATTAACCAAGGTAGAATCAAGTCCTGCAAAACAGTACATTGAATTATATGCCGGAGTTACGGGTCAAGATAAAAAATGTTATTTATAATGTTTTTTCATCAAAATTAATTAAATTTTCCATTATATTGCAAAGTTCTAAAAACCTTTGCTTATTGTGGATGTAATTGTATCCAAGTACAACTTCAAGAGATGTAGCATTTGAATGCAATGCTCTATCAATTCTTCTTGCGGATGATGTAGGAATATTTCTTGCCCTTCTTGCAAGTTCAATTTCTTCTTCAGTCAGATATTTGGTTATTTTTTCCAGAAGTTCTGTTTGAAATGCTGCATTTACATAGTGGACAGTATATTTATGAAGACGTTTTAAATTAGATGTCATCATAATAGTTCTTTCTCTTATAAAGACTTCGTATACAGCGTCACCAATGTGTGCATAATTTTTTATATTTAATTCTTTCAAAATTTCACCTATATATTTATAGATAATAATATAGTAATATTTATATTATGAAAATACTTTTAGTAACAGATTTATATCCATTAGAAAATGAAAAAATAGCTAAAGCTTTGTATTATTTTGTACAAGAATGGCAAAAACAAGGTCATTGTGTAGAAGTAATAAGAGCAAATTTTATAATAAATACTCTTGTTCGCGGTCGTAAAATAAAAAAAGAAAATATTTATTATGAGGATGGAACAAAAATATATAATTTAAATTTTCATACACCTTTTTTGTTTGATGTATATAAAAAACTTCCTAATGATTTTTCTTTAAAGAACTATGATGTAATTATTTCTCATATGCCTTGCGGAGCCTTAATGGCTGATAAACTTTTGAAAAAGGATATTATTAAGTATATATGTGCTGTACATTTTTCAGATGTTGTAGTGCTTAAAAGCTTTTTATATCTTCCATTTAGAAATAAACTTAAAAATGTATATAAAAAAGCAGATAAAATTGCAGCAAGAAGTTATGTTCTTCAAAAGAAAATAGAGGAAATTATACCTGAAACTCAGAATAAGACTTTTGTTGCATATTCAGGAATTGATACTGATTATATATCTGACTCAATTAAAGCTACATTTAATAGGGATGAAGTCCAAATTTCAACAGTTGCTTCTTTAATAAAAAGAAAAAATATAGATGTAATAATAAATTCAATTGCAAACGTTAATCATAAAATTCATTTAACAATAATTGGTGATGGACCAGAACGCAAAAGGCTTGAGAAGCTTACTCAAAAACTTAATATTTCAGACAAAGTTACTTTTTTAGGCTGTATCGCAAGAGAAAAAGTAATTAGTAAATTAAAAGAATCAGATATTTTTATTTTACTTAGTAGAAATGAAACCTTTGGTATAAGCTATCTTGAAGCTATGGCAACCGGAAATATTGTTATAGCAAAAAAAGAAGATGGTATTGATGGTATTATTCAAAATAACAAAAATGGTTTTTTAATTAATTCGGAAGTAGGCGAATTAAAGTCTTGCATTGAAAATATAATGAAAATGAGTGATGAAGAAATCGAAATAATAAGACAAAAAAGTTTAGATACAGTAAAAAGACTAACTATAAAAGAGTCTGCTGAAAATTATATTAATAATATTGTGAACAATGATAATATATAATTTCATATAAAATCATGTTTGGTTTATAATAAATTTCGCTGTGCGATTAAGAAGATATGGAAAATATGAAACAGGAAACATTAACTGTTATAAAGAAAATGCTCAGTAAAAAATCTACGGATTTATTTATACAAGAAAGTAAAACAACTGAGTTAAAGAAAACATTAAATATATTTGATTTATTGATTTTAGGTGTTAGTGCCGTTGTCGGAACAGGAATTTTTACAATTATAGGTAGTGCAATAGTCGGAAGTTATGATGCACCAGGAGCAGGTACAGCAGTAATATTTTCCATGTTAATAGCTGCTTTAGCAAGTTTGTTTTCGGCATTGGCGTATTCAGAAATTGCAGCAATGATACCTGTTGCAGGAAGTGCATATACATTTACCTATGCAACAATGGGTGAATTTATGGCTTGGATGGTTGGTTGGGTATTAATGCTTGAATATGCAATTGGAAATATTACGGTAGCAACAGCTTGGACCGGATATTTAACTCAACTTTTAAAGGGATTTAGACATGTTCTTCCTGATTTTGTTATTAATTTCCCTTTATGGCTTAGAAATGATTTTCGTTCAATGTATGCAATGTGTGATAAATACGGTTGGGATGTGCACGATAAAATGCCGTTTATCCATCTCCCTTTTGGGCTTGAAATGCCCATTGCAATAAATATTCCTGCTATTTTTATTGTATTTGTATTGACCGTTTTATTAATTAAAGGCGTAAAAGAATCAACAAGAGTTGCCGGAATAATGGTATTTGTGAATTTATCAATAATAATATCATTTGTAATTGTTGGGGCGAAATATGTAGCACCTGATAATTGGATGCCATTTGCGCCTAACGGTTTAGAGGGTATTTTAGCCGGTACTTTTATAATTTTCTTTGCTTATATTGGGTTTGATGCAATATCAACAGCTGCCGAAGAAACAAAAAATCCGCAAAGAGATTTACCTATTGCAATTATAGGAACTCTTATTTTATGTACAATTTTATATGTATCTGTTGCTTTGGTTCTAACAGGAATTATTCCTTTAGGAAATATTGACACACAAGCACCGTTAGCTCATGCTATGAGAGTCATAGGTAAAAATTGGTATGCAGGTGCTATTTCTGTTGGCGCATTGTGTGCGTTAACATCAGTTTTATTAGTATACCAACTTGGAACAACAAGAATATTCTATGCAATTGCCAGAGATAACTTTTTACCTCAAAATATTATGAAAATTCATCCTAAGTTTAAAACACCGCATATTATAACTTGGATTTCAGGTCTGATTGTAATTATCGGTTCTTTATTTATGGATTTAAATATTTCTGCTGAGTTGTGTAATTATGGTACTTTTGCATCATTCGTAATTATCTGTATAGAAGTATTAATATTAAGAAAAACAGAACCAAATAGACATAGACCTTTTAAAGTTCCGTTTTGTCCTTTGTTCCCTATTTTAGGTATTATAATGTGCAGCTGCTTTATGATATATAAAAGTATGTCAGGCGGAGATTCCTCAAAATACTTTTTGTTATGGGTAATTATGGGACTTGCTATATATATATTCTATGGATATAAGAATAAACGTATTAAAGAATAGGATAATAAACCTGTATTCAGAATAAAGATTAAACTTTTGTATTTATTCTTTTTTATGTTTGAAATAAAATAATAAAGAGAATAAGGATATTAAGATGAAACACACAAAGTATTCTGCAGTAATAGTAGGTAGTGGTATCGCAGGACTTTATGCGGCAATAAAATTACATAAAGAGGCAAAGCTGGAAGATGGTCTTTTAATTGTTACTAAATCGCAGTTAATAGAATCAAATTCAAAATATGCACAGGGCGGAATGGTTTGTGTAATGCCTGAAAATAAATTAGATTCTTGTACTTTGCACATAGAAGACACTATAAAAGCAGGTGCAGGTTTAACAGATGCAAAGGTTGCAGCTTTTATTTCCGAAAAAAGTGCTGAAGTAGTAAAAGAATTACAGAAGTTAGGTGTAGATTTTGATAGGGATGAAAATAATAAATTAAAATTTACAAAAGAAGCTGCGCACAGTGTAAATAGAATCCTTCACGCAGGTGGTGATGCTACTGGTTTTTGTATAGAAAATGCTTTAGTAAAATATCTAATGTCTCAAAAAGATATCGATATATATGAGCAAACTTTGGCTGTTGAATTATTAAAAGACTCGAAAAACATAAACAGAGGACTTATAACATATAATTATAGTGAAAATGAATATGAAATAGTAGAAACACCTGTAGTAATACTTGCAACAGGAGGAATCGGACAATTATATAAATATACAACAAATCCTGATATAACAACAGGTGATGGAATTGCATTGGCATATAGAGCCGGTGCAATAGTAAAAGATATGGAATTTGTACAATTCCATCCTACAGCCTTTGCTCTTGGTGAAAATGGAACAATGTTTTTAATCTCAGAAGCTGTCAGAGGTGAAGGTGCTAAGCTTGTTGATAAAGACGGTCATACGTTTATGGAAAAGTATGATAAAAGATTAGAATTGGCTCCTCGTGATGTTGTAACAAGGGCTATATTTAATGAAATGAAAGAAACAAATACTTCTAATGTATACCTTAATGCAACACATATCAGTGAAGAAAAATTTGAAAAGCGTTTCCCTACAATTTTTGGAACTTGCAGAGAATATAATATAAATCCATCAAAAGATTATATACCTGTTTCTCCTTCCGCACATTACTTTATGGGTGGAATAAAAACCCAAGTAAACGGTAAAACATCTATAGAAGGGCTTTACGCTATAGGTGAAGCATCTTGTACAGGTTTGCATGGTGCAAATCGTTTGGCATCAAATTCAATATTAGAATGTGCTGTTACCGCTTTTGAACTTGTTAATTTCTTAAAATCTAAAAATCTTGAAGAAAATTATATTCAAGATGAACAAATAAATAAAATAATCAGCTTCTATGAAGACAATATTCCGTTAAATAATAACGAGGAAACTGAAGAACTATTTAAAGAAATAAAAGAATTAATGTGGAAAAATGTTGGGATTATTAGAAATGAAGAAAAATTAATGATAGCAAAAGCCAAAATAGACGAATTAAAAGAAAAATTTGGTTATACATTTAAGTGTCCGGACAGAAGTTCCTACGAAATAAGGAATATGCTAACAATTGCAGAACTTATAATAGAATTTGCACTAAAGAGAAAAGAATCAAGAGGTGCTCACTATAGAGAGGATTATCCTCAAAAGGATTTAATAGCAGAATCTCATCAATTATCAAGAAATACAACAATGAAAGGTTAAACAAATATGTCATCTGTATTATTACACGATTTTATAGTCGAAGAACATGTTAAAAATGCACTAAAAGAAGATATCGGTTTTGGGGATATAACAACAGATTATTTGGTTCCGAAAAATGAAAGAATAATTGCAAAATTAAATACAAGAGAAGATGGCATATTATGCGGTATTGATATAGTTGAAACAGTATTTAAAACACTTTCAAACGAAGTAAAAATACAAAAGTTTTTCAAAGACGGAGATAAAATAAAAAAAGGTGATACGCTTGCAGTTATAGAAGGTCCTGCCAGAGCAGTTTTAATTGGTGAAAGAACAGCATTGAATTATATTCAGAGATTAAGCGGAATAGCAACAGAAACTAATAAATATCAGGTTGCTATTGGTGATAATAAAGCAAGGATTACAGATACAAGAAAAACAACACCCGGATTCAGAATGTTTGAAAAATATGCAGTATATACAGGTGGGGCAAGACTGCATCGTTTTAACCTTTCTGATTGTGTAATGATTAAAGATAATCATATTCAATATGCAGGCTCTATAACAAATGCAGTGAATAAAATCAGAGAACACCTTTCTCATACTCATAAAATTGAGATTGAATGTGATACCATAGAGCAAGTAAAAGAAGCTATTAATGCAAAAGCAGATATAATTATGCTCGATAATATGAATTGTGATTTGATGAAACAATGTGTAGAGCTTATTGGTGATAAAGCTTTAATAGAAGCAAGTGGTAATGTTACAATTGATACTATTGGAGATATTGCAAAAACTGGAGTAGATGTTATATCTTCCAGTGCCATTGTTGCAAAGGCAAAAACATTAGATATTGCTTTAGATATGTAAAATATAATATTTGCACTAATATTGTTTTTGTAGCACAATAATACTTAAAGGGGTTAAAATATTGAACATTGTTGTGTTTATAAAACAGGTTCCTGATACAAATGATGTAAAATGGACTCAAAATAATAATATAGATAGAACAAAAATGGATTCTATTATAAACCCTGTTGATAAACAGGCAATAGAGGCTGCACTCAGATTAAAAGAAGCATATAGTGCAAATATAACTGCAATAACAATGGGACCAAGTAAATCACTAGAGGTATTAAAAGAAGCAATAGCTCTTGGAGTAGATGATGCTGCAATATTGTCCGATTCAAAATTTTCAGGTTCAGATACTTGTGCAACATCAAAGGTTTTGGCTGCTGCAGTAAAAGAGAAATTTCCTGATACTGATTTAGTATTATTTGGGCAAAGTGCGATAGACGGAGAAACTTCACAAACCGGACCTTCAACAGCTGTAAGGTTAGGTTATCCGTTTGTTTGTCATGTTAATGAAATTGTTGAAATTAATAATGATAAAATAATAATTAATACAGAAACAGAAACATATAAAGAAGTACTGGAAATTCAAATGCCTGCTGTTTTATGTATAAGTAATTATGTTTTTAAACCCAGGATTCCTAAAATTAACGGATATATAAGATCTCAAGATTATAATTATAAATCTTACAACATATATGAATTAAATATTCCTGAAACACAAACCGGAGTAAAAGGTTCACCAACATATGTTTCAAATGTATATAAGAGAGATGATAGCAGAGATTGCAGAATGATATATGCAAAGGATAATGATAACTTTGCAAATGAAATAATGATGGAAATAAAAGAAATAATGGGGCATTAATGGAACCAAACGGCATATTAATATATGGAGAATTAACAGAAAACTACAGTATACGACCTGTAGTTAAACAACTGTTAAGCAAAGCCGTTGAATTAAAAGAAAAAATCTGGAATCAAAGAATAATGGTTTGTATTATCGGACCAAGAATGAATTATGAAAAAATAATATATGAACTTGGGAAATATGGTGCAGATGAAGTTGTAATTATAAGTGATAATAGAATTACAGGATATAATTGTAATTATTTCCCCAAATTTTTTGCTGAAATTGCAAAGAAATATCCGCCAAGAATAATACTAATTGGGGCAACTGTGCAAGGTAAAGAAATTGCCTCATATACAGCGACAAAATTAGATACAGGTTTAACTGCGGATTGTACAAATTTAGATATAGGTGAAAATAACTTATTATTATCAACCAGACCAACCTTTGGCGGTCAGCTTACGGCGGATATATTATGCAGAACATTTCCTCAAATGGCGACTGTTCAGGAAAATGTATTTAAAGAAAAAGAAATAGAACATACTGCGACTGCTATTTTTTCTTGGTTTGATATTAATGAAGAAGAAAATAAAATAAGAATTATAAAATCAACAAAAAAAGAAACTAAAAGTAAAGATTTAGCTAGTGCCAAAATTATAGTCGCAGGTGGAAAAGGAGCCTGCAAAGATAATGGTTTTGCATTGATTTATCAATTGGCACAAAAAATGAAAGCTGCAGTAGCAGGTTCAAGAGAAGCTTTTGAACTGGGATATATAACAAAATCGCAACAAATAGGACAAACAGGAAAAACAGTTGCACCTGAACTATATATTGCAGTTGGGATATCGGGCGCAAGTCAGCACTTAACGGCTATAAAAAATAGTGGTAAAATAATAGCTGTTAATAAGGATGTAAATGCACCAATATTTAAGCAAGCCGATATTGGTATTGTTGGAGATTTATTTGAAGTGCTGCCCGAATTAATTAAGAATTTTGAAACAGTTAATAAAGAGGAAAATGATGAGTAACGAAGCAGTTGAAAAAGAGAATATTTTAAAGCCATTCTCAACAGTACAATTATTAAACTTTTGCTTAGGTTTCTTCGGTTTACAATTCGCTTGGCAAATGAGAATTATATTGTCAGGTCCTGTTACTGAAGGTTTAGGTGCATCTCCATTGATTTTTGGTTTGATATGGCTTGCAGGTCCCGTGACTGGTATGCTTGTTCAACCAATTATTGGTGAATTAAGTGATAAAACACACACTATTTTCGGAAAAAGGAGACCATATTTATTTGCAGGTGCAATATTTGCAAGTTTAGCACTATGGGCATTTCCTAATTCGGCAGAAATATGGGAAAAACTTGCAGGTTTTTGTAATATTCCTGAAATAGCTTTTGGCGGTCTAATTATTGCTGCCATAATGATTTGGATTATTGATGCTTGCGTAAATGCTGCTCAAGGACCATATAGAGCATTGGTTCCTGATTTAGTACCTCAAGAACAACATGCATTAGCAAATTCTTATTTGAGTTTTGCAATCGGATTGGGTTCTGTTGTTGCAGCAGGTACTGCGCCATTTTTAAAATATGTATGTAATTATCAAATGAGTATTAATGCTCAGTTCGTGATGGCTGCTTTAGCATTCTCTTTAGCAATGTTATGGACTTGTATAACAACTAAAGAACATAAATACAAAAAAAATGAATTTGTTGAAACATCAGCAGAAAAGAATGAAAAAGTAAAAGGTCCTTCTTTTATGCAAAAGGTTGTAGAATTTTTCAGTTCATCTCCTGAAGTAGCTAAAATTTGTACTCTGCAGCTTTTTACTTGGATTGGTATTATGAGTTTAAATATTTTCTTTACTCAATATGCTATTCACACTGTTTTTGGTGTTCCTGATTTAACAACAGCTACAGAAGAAATTAAGAATTCTTATATGGCAACAATAAATAAAGCAACTAATTTTTCTTCTATATGTTTTGCAATACAAAATTTAATATGCTTTTTAGTTTCAATTCCAATTGGTTTATTATCTACAAAATTTGGTAATAAAAGAGTACATTTTATTTCTCTTATTACATTAGCATTAACATTTGTTGGAATGGGATTGTATAAAGAACCTGGTTTTGTTCTTGTATGTATGGCAATAGCAGGTATTGGTTGGGCTAGTATTTTGGCACTTCCTTTTGCAATGTTATCTGAATTTATAAAAAAGGGTTCAGAAGGTTCTGTAATGGGTATATTTAATATATTTATTGCCGGACCTCAAGTATTAGTATGCACATTATTAGCTTGGTTTGTAAGCCAATGTGCGTATACTATTCCTTCCGGCATAAATTACCATTGGGAATATGCTTTTCTAATCGGGGCAATAACTTTATTGATAGCAGCGGTTATTACAAATTTGATTAACGAAAAGAAATAAATTAAATGAAAGAAATAGCGGTTTAAAACCCGCTATTTTTTTTATTTGGAAATTAGTCTATAATAAAAAAGTATAAAAATGCAAAGAGGATAAAAGATGAAGTTTGAAACACTTGCCGTACGTGGATTTATTGATTTACAAAAACAAAATCATGCAGTATCAACACCAATATATGCAAATACAGCATATAGTTTTGATAGTGTTCAGCATGCAGTTGATTTGTTTGATTTAAAAGTTCCGGGTGATATTTATACAAGATTATCAAATCCATCATGGGATATTGTAGAAAAAAGAATAGCAGCATTAGAAGGCGGTGTTGGAGCTTTATTAACTTCATCCGGTCAATCAGCTATATTAATTACTATGTTAAATTTTGCCGGTGCAGGTGATGAAATAATAACTTCCGATAAAATATATGGCGGTACTTATAACTTATTTGCAAAAACATTTAAGCAAATGGGGATAAATGTTAAATTTATAAATTCTGATAACTTAGATGACTATGAGAAAGCAATTACAGATAAGACAAAGTGTATTTATGTAGAAACGCTTGGTAACCCGAGTATAAAAGTGGCTGATGTTGAAGCATTAGCTAATATTGCTCATAAGCATGGTATTCCATTAGTTGTTGATAATACGGTTCCTACTCCATATTTATGTAAACCGATAGATTTTGGAGCAGATATTGTAGTCCATTCTACTACAAAATATTTATCAGGACACGGTAATGCAATGGGCGGTGTAATTGTTGATTCAGGTAAATTTGATTGGGCTCAAAATGATAAGTTCAAGATGTTTACAACGCCTGATGAAAGTTACCACGGTGTAATATATAATAAAGTTTTTGGTGAAGCTGCTTTTATTGTTAAAGCAAGAACTCACTTAATAAGAGATTTAGGCTGCTGTCAAAGTCCTTTTAATGCTTATTTAACACAGTTAGGATTAGAAACTCTTCACGTAAGAATGGACAGACACTGCGAAAATGCATTAAAACTTGCTCAATATTTAGAAAAACATCCTCATATAAATTTTGTTAATTATCCATTATTAAAAAGCAGTAAAGATTACGATTTGGCACAGAAGTATCTGAAAAAAGGTGCTTCATCATTAATCGGTTTTGGTGTAGATGGTGATGGTACAAAATTTATTGAAGCATTAAAATTGTTTATTCATGCAACTAACTTA
Organism: Candidatus Gastranaerophilales bacterium; assembly: GCA_944322615.1. Lineage (GTDB taxonomy): Bacteria > Cyanobacteriota > Vampirovibrionia > Gastranaerophilales > Gastranaerophilaceae > Avigastranaerophilus. The sequence goes on from CALUPH010000006.1 coordinate 39,430, forward strand.
GGTGATGTTCGTTCTATTATAACTTATCCGGCAGGTAGTACACACAGACAGCTTTCTGAAGAACAAAAATTAAAAGCCGGTATAACTAATGACTTTATGCGGGCTTCAATTGGTCTTGAAAATATTGATGACATAATTGAAGATATTGAAAATGCAATAAAAATTGCCCGTTCATAAAGGAAAAAGAATGCAAATAGACGAAAATAATATAGGACTTGTAGAAACTAAGTTTTTTACAATTGAAGAAAAAATAAAATTTGAAAGTGGTGTTGAGTTCGGTCCAATTACCGTTGCTTATGAAACATATGGTAAATTAAACGAAGAATGTAATAATGTAATATTAGTGATTCATGCACTGACAGGTGATGCTCATGCAGCCGGATATCATAGTGAAAATGATAAAAAGCCCGGCTGGTGGGATAGTATGATTGGACCAAATAAGGCTTTTGACACAAATAAGTATTTTGTTGTTTGCACAAATATATTAGGCGGTTGCAGTGGTACTACGGGTCCGTCAAGTATTAATCCTGAAACAGGAAAACCTTACGGATTAAGTTTTCCTGTGTTTACTATTGAAGATACTGTTCATGTAAAAAAGAAAGTACTTGATTTCCTTGGTGTCAAAAAACTTTATGCTGTAGCAGGTGGCTCAATGGGGGGAATGCAGGCGATGCAGTTTGCAATTTCTTATCCTGATTATGTAACATCAACTATATTGATAGCTACAACTTCAAGATTGTCTCCTCAAGCTATAGCATTTAATGCAGTTGGTAGAAACTCTATAATTTCGGATCCCAATTGGAATAACGGTGATTATTACGATAAAGAAAATAAACCGGACAGAGGGCTTTCTAATGCTAGAATGGTAGGTCATATAACTTATCTTTGTGAAGAAGCTATGTATAATAAATTCGGCAGAAAACTTCAAAATAAAAATCATTATGATTTTAATTTTGATATTGATTTTCAGGTTGAAAGTTATTTGCAGCACCAAGGGCAAATTTTTGTAGATAGATTTGATGCTAACAGTTATCTTTATATAACAAAAGCAGTTGATTATTTTGATCCGGCAGATAAATACGGTTCATTAAAAGAAGCATTTAAAAATACTGATGCAAAGTTCTTGGTTATTTCTTTTGATTCTGATTGGTTATTCCCTTCTTCTCAGTCAAAAGAAGTTGTAAATACTTTAATGCAATTGGGTAAAGATGTCTCTTATTGTGAAATCAAGTCACCTTGCGGGCATGATGCTTTCTTGCTTGAGTATGAAGTTCAATCAAAGATAATAAAAAGTTTTTTAAATACACATATACAAGGAGATACAAATGAATAACCATTATGATACATCGAAAGGGCTTCATTTAAATTATTCTCTAATTGTAAAAATGGTGGAAAATGGCTCAAGAGTTCTTGATTTAGGTTGCGGAAACGGGCAATTACTAAAATTATTAAAAGAAGAAAAACACATAAAAGGTAATGGTATTGAAATTTCGCAGACAGAAGTTATTCAATGCTTGGAAAAAGGTTTATCTGTAATTCAAGGTGATATTGATGAAGGGTTAAAGCAAATTCCTGATAAATATTATGATTATGTTATATTAAATCAGACCCTGCAATCAACGCAGAATCCGCATTATGTAATGGAAGAAATGCTAAGAGTAGGAAAAAAATGTATTGTAAGTTTCCCTAATTTTGCATATTGGCGAGTACGGTTTAATTTCTTTTTTACAGGAAATATGCCGAAATCAAAAGTTTTACCTTTTGAATGGTATAATACGCCTAATATTCATTTATTAACAATAAAAGACTTTTTTGAGTATTCAAAAAACAATAATATAAATATATTAGAGTGTATTTATACGACAAAAGCTAAGATAAGAAAAGATTTCAGATACAGTAAATTTTCAAATTTATTTGCAGAAGAAGCAATTTTTGTTATTTCAAAGAATTAAAATATGTTATTTAGTAATCTTATTCCGTACTTTATATAGTTTTTTATAATGCAGAGTTTTATTTCTTTATTAAAAAGCTTTTTTAATATAAATGACGGTCTAAGGTGATATTTTAATATTATCTTTTTTCTAATAGCTTCAAGTTCTTCTTTTGAAAGAAAATCGGTTCCTGTTGTTATGTTTTTAAATGAGTCTTTTCCAAGAATATTTTTTTTATCGCCATTTTTTTCAAAAACCATATTATATAAATCACTACCTTTGAAAGGTGTTGCTATAGAAATCTCAATAAAGTCTGTATCAAGTGCAAAGATTAATTTCTCCGTATCAGAAATATGTTTAGTATTTTCCCAAGGAAAACCAATGAGGTAAAATCCAAAAATTTTTAACCCGTACTTTTTTATTAATTTAACCGTTGCAATATTTTGTGCAATGGTTGTACCTTTTTTCATTCTTTTTAAAGATTCTTCGTTTCCTGATTCAATTCCCAATGCTATTAAAGTGCAACCTGCTGCTTTCATCTTTGATAGCATTTCTTCATCAAGAGTATTAACCTTAGAATTCGCTACCCAATTGATTTTTTCGGATAATTCAGAATTTATAATATAATCACAAAGTTCAATTACCCATTTTTTATTAATTGTAAATGTGTCTGATTTAAAGAAAAATTCTTTGATATTATATTTAAAATAGCATTCTTTTAGTTCTTCAAGAACCGATTTTGGACTTCTAAATCTGACTTCTTTTCCGGATATTATTGGTGAAACGCAATATATGCAAGAAGATGGGCACCCTCTTGATGTTGAAATTGTTGCAATTGGGTTATTTGTTGCAGGATTTATATATAGTTCATTTTTCATTATTGCTCTGTCTGGGAATGGAATACTATCTAAATTTTGGCAAAATTCGGTTAATTTATTTGTTTTCCACTCGCCATTTTTTTTATATGAAATACCTTGAATATTATCAAGTAAAGAAAAATCATTAAAATGGGCATTCAACAATGGTAAAATAATAAATTCACTTTCACCACCAATAAGATAATCGACCTCATTTAAGTCTAATTCTTTATATAAATCTTGCTCAGGATTAAAAAATAGAGCTCCTTTTAGTATTATAATTGTATCTTTTTTAATTGATTTTATTTTTTTTACTATATCTAAATCGTATAATATACTTCCATTTGTCGTGCTAATAAAAACAACATCAGGATTTTCATTTTTAATGTCATTGAAAAAAGTTTCTATTGTCAAATTTTCAGCAGGATAATCTTTAAGAAAAATATTATAATTTTCCTGCTTCAGAATTGCAGATATATAGCCTAAATCATTACAAGCTCTTATTGAATTTGAAACAGAGGCATTAATGTTTATTTGACATCTGTCTTCACTTCTTTGATAAATTTCCCCGGGAGGATATATGAGCATTATTTTTTTCATTATTTTATTATATACCATTATTAATTGTTTAACATATTTTTTGCAATATGTTAGAATTTTTATGGAGAAAAAATATGAATAACAAATATTTAAGATACTTTTTGGGCTTTTTACTTTTGGCATTAATTTTAATTGCTTTTTATTTTTCAGGAAGAATACTATTTTTAGTTTCAGCATTTTTCATAATAATCACAATGATGGAATATAGAAAAATGATGAAGAATAAAGATATTTATCCTCATAAATTTTTACCTGAAATAGTAGGAATATTATGTGCGTATGTTTTCTCTTTTACAAAAGGAATTGAAGAACATTCAATAATAACTCCTATTTTAATTGGGGGTGTTGTTTTTTCTTTTATTCTTACAGTTTTACGTAACAAAAAGCCATATATTATGACTTCATTATCAACTATTGCAGCAATTCTGCTTATTTTTTGCGGATTATATATAATCAAATTAACATATTATTTTAATGAAAATTCAGCTTGGTATGTGATTTGTGTATATTTTGCAGCAGTCTTAATGGGAGATTATGCTGCATCAATTCTTGGTCCTAAATTTAATAAATATAAGCTGGCTTCAGAAATAAGTCCCGATAAAACAATAGCAGGTTCATTTTTTAATTTGATTTTTACTTGTCTGCCTTGTTTTTTACTAGTAAAGTTTATTGATTTATCAATTATAAAATGCTTATTTTTAGGAATAATAATATCTATATTTTCTCAATTAGGTGATTTAACAATATCGAGTTTTAAAAGAGATTTAGATATAAAACACAGCGGTAATTTATTTATGAGGTATGGTGGTATTTTGGATAGAATGGATGCTTTTTTATTTTCAGCCCCTGCTGTATATTATTATTTGTTTTTAGTTAGTGTTGTATAAAGGTTAATTATGTTGAATTTAATATTTATATTTGTAGGTGGCGGTATTGGTTCAGTTTTAAGGTTTTTATCCAATATATTCTTTAAAAAGCTTACATTCTTAAATGCATACGGAATATTTTGTTCAACAATATTTGTTAATATTATAGGCAGTTTTATATTAGGGCTTGCTTATACTGTTTTTATTAATAAAGCGGATATACCTGATTATATTAAATTCGCGGTAAGTGTTGGTTTCTGCGGTGGACTTACAACATTTTCAACATTCTCTTTAGAAACATATAATCTAATTAAGCAAGGTGAATTATTACAAGCTTTTATGTATATTCTTTTAAGCGTTATTACTTGTTTGTTTGCTGTTTCGCTAGGGGTTCAGGCAGGTAATCATTTAACCAAAATTATTTAGATTTTTCTTCTCTAAGTTTTTTCACAAAACGGCCTAAACGCTCCATTGCTTTTTTCAGATTATCTAAAGAATAAGCATAAGAAATTCTCAAATATCCTTCTCCGCTATCTCCGAAAGCATTACCGGGTATAGCTGCAACTTTTTCTTCCTGTAATAATCTTGTTGCAAATTCTTCACTAGTCATCCCAAATTCTTTTATACAAGGGAATACATAAAAGGCTCCAAATGGTTCAAAACAAGGTAAATTCATTTCTTTGAATACATTTAACAAAAATCTTCTTCTTTGATTGTAAGATTGACGCATCATTGCAACATCATTATCACCGTTTTTTAAAGCTTCAACTGCTGCATATTGGCTTGTTGTAGGTGCACACATAATTGCATATTGATGAATTTTTGTCATTTGTTTGATTATTTCTTTAGGAGCGCAGGCGTAACCAAGTCTCCAACCTGTCATAGCATAAGCTTTTGAAAATCCGTTAATAAGAATTGTTCTTTCTTTCATTTGCGGAAGTGATGCTATAGATACATGTTTATCTTTATATGAAAGTTCAGAATATATTTCATCGGACATAACATAAATATCTTTTTCAATGATGACTTTTGCAATTTTTTCCAAATCGTCTTTATCCATAATTGAACCTGTCGGATTATTCGGAAAAGGCAATATCAGTATTTTTGTTTTTTCTGTTATTGCATTTAAAAGTTCATCACTTGTCAGTCTGAATTCATTTTCTGCTTTAAGATTTATAATAACCGGTTTTGCATTTGCAAGTAAGGCACAAGGTTCATAAGAAACATAAGACGGTTGAGGAATAATAACTTCGTCGCCATCATTTACTAAAGCTCTAATACCTATATCAATAGCTTCAGAACCGCCAACAGTAACAATTATTTCGTTATCTGGATTATATAAAATATTTTGAGTTCTTTTTATATAATTTGAAATTTCTTGTCTTAGTGCTTTTAACCCTGAGTTAGAAGTGTAGAAAGTTCTGCCTTTTTCAAGGGCATAAATACCTTCATCACGAATATGCCAAGGTGTGTCAAAATCAGGTTCACCAACGCCTAAAGAAATAACATCTTGCATTTCGCTAACAAGGTCAAAAAACTTTCTTATTCCTGATGGTTTAATTGCTATAACTTTTTTTGAGAGTTCTTTTGTCATGGTGTAACAATCTCTCTTTCATCTTCGTGTTTTTTAGATATTATTGTGCCGTGATATTTGTATTTTTTTAATACAAAGTGAGTCGCAGTACTTAAAACACTATCTAAAGTAGAAAGTTTATCAGATACAAAGTTTGCAATTTCTCTTAGTGATTTTTCTTCTAAGATAATAAGTAAATCATAACCGCCTGAAATAAGGTAAGCAGCACGAACTTCAGGATAATTGTAGATGCGTTCGGCAATGCTGTCAAAACCTTGTCCTCGTTGAGGAGTAACTCTAACTTCAATTAAAGCTGTAACTTTTTCAATAGAAGTTTTTTCCCAATCAATTAAAGTATGATAACCGCAAATAACACCTTCTTTTTCAAGCGCTTCAAGTTCTTGAAGTACGCTGGCTTCGTCTACGCCTAATAATACAGAAAGTTCTTTAAGTCCTATTTTGCTGTTTTTTTCAATTAAAGTAAGCAGTTCTTCTCTCATAGTGTTCTCCGGTTATAACTTTAATAATTTTATCATAAATCTATCTAAAGAAATTCCAAAAATATCTTTTTATGGTTTTTCCTGCGGTAAGTTTTTCAAATCCGATTTTTTTAGCACTTACAACAGGAGATTTTTCAGGCTGAATGGTTCTTGAATAATTAACTGCTTTAGGACCAAACAATATAACATATTCAGGTTTGTAACCTTCAGGAATTTCCATATATTCACATAATTCAGTAAAAACTTTCATGCAAGTATCGGCAAAACCACACCAGCAAGTGCCTACGCCTAAACTTTGAGCATAAAGTTCAAAATAGCTAAGAGCAATATCTGCATCTTCTTTTGAGCAAGGTGCATTAACAGCGTTAGAAACAACTAACATATGAGGAGCACCCCTAAAAATAACATCATCACCCTTTAAGAAGAATTTTAAATATCCCGAAAATTTTTCAATAATAATTTTTATAGGTTTTTTAGTTAAAGCTGAAATGATTTTATTGTTTACATAAGATCTGAATTCATTCATAACTTCAACATCGTCAATAAAAGAGAAATGAAGCTTGTGTACATTACAACCTGTAGGTACCCAAGATAACATATCTTTAAGTTTATTCATTATTTCAGGGTTAAGATTTTCATTTTTATATTGCCTGTCACTTCTGCGAGATTTAATTAAATTTAAAATCATATCAGGATTTTGAGCATAAATTTTTTCAGAATCATCAGGATTTTTGCCCAAAATAGAAATAGCCCCGACAGGACAAATAGCTAAACAATGCTGACATTTAATACATCTTTGAGGTGCAGAAGCTTTTGGTGTATTATTTTCATCCATTTCTAGAACTGCAGCAATACAATCTTTAACACAAAGCCCGCAATGAATACATTTAGATTCATCAACTTTAAACATAATATCTTGCATAATGACTCCTTTAACTAACCATAATATTTTAGCATAAGAAAAAACAGAACTTAAGAACAAAGAGGATAAAAATAAAAAAATAAAAAGAAAAATAAAAATAGTGCTTGACTTAATTTTTTTAGCAGGTAATATAATAATTGCTGAGGGCGTTTAGCTCAGTTGGTAGAGCGCCTCCCTTACAAGGAGGATGTCAGGAGTTCAAGTCTCTTAACGCCCACCATTTAAACACAAGGACTTCATCACGGGTCCTTTTTTATTTTGCAATTTTTTTAGGTGGATTTATTTTATTATGTTTTAATTACAATATAATGTAATTGATGTTTTTTGAATGAATATTGTGTTGTAAAATTCAAAAATAATATCTGTAAATAAGAATAAAAATGTAAAAAAGATAATATAATATCACAATTATGTAATAATAAAATATGCCACTGCTTAAAAATATTTAAAAAAATAAACATTTCTTCTTCTTGAAAATATTATTGAATATATTTTTTTATTTACATTATTATGAAAAGAGTTTTAATTTGTATTGTAATAAAAACTATATAGGTTAATAACTTATTGATATAATTACAATAAAATAGAAAGGGAAAAAATGACTCTTCGATGTGGTGAATGTTCATACCCGCAAACTAATTATAAAGCAACAAGATACTTAATAGCATATTTGGATATACTTGGTATAAAACAAATAATTTGTAATGATGATGATTTTAGTTTCTTAAATCACTTGAATATGTTTATGGAAGATGCTATTTCAGAAGCAGGTGGTGGACTTTTTAAACATAAAGAAGAAATATTTGTAAAAATATTTTCGGATAATATCTTACTTGCTATTGAATTAAAAGAAAATGACGAACAAAGAGACAGCAAAATAGCTGTATTATTTAATATTGTAGCAAATATTTATAATGAGATATTGCGTTATGGCTATTTAATGCGTGGCGCTATTGTTGAAGGAGAATTTTTTCATAACAATATTATTGTTTATGGGAAAGGTCTTGTTGAAGCAGTTCAATTAGAAGAAAATAAAGCGGGTGTGCCAAGAATACTTGTAAGAATAAAAGTTTCTGAACCCAATAGTTATTTTTATCTCATGCAAGACAATGACAATGAACTATTCTTAAATGTTTTTCAAATTTGTGACACTTTTGATTATGTAACTTTTAAATATAATCTTTTAGAAATGCTTAAAAAATACAAAAATGACGAAAGTGTAAAACCAAAAATAATGTGGACAATAAATTATTATAATACATCTTTTCAGAACTCAATATTTTATTCACTAGAAAGACCACGAATTACGAAAGAAGAAATTAATGAAGCGATACAAGATTAAGAACAATGTAAATAAAAAATGAATGAATAAGTATCGTTATACATTGTAAGTAAACCTTACAAAACTCAACTTCTATGCTAAAATTGTTAAAGAAGATTGAGGAAAAATGACTCCGGAAGAAAAAGCAAGATTAAAAATAGATGAAGAATTAACCCAAGCAGGTTGGGTAATTCAAGATAGAAAAGAGTTCAATAGAAATGCTTCATTAGGTGTTGCAGTTAGAGAATTTTTAATGCAGGATAATTCAGAAGCTGATTATTTACTTTTTGTTGATGGTAAAGCCTGTGGAGTAATTGAAGCAAAAAAAGCAGGTCTCTCATTGAGTGGTGTAGAGACTCAATCAAAGGGTTATTCTTGTCATCTTCCTGAAAAAACTCGTTCTTGGCAAATGCCCTTACCATTTATTTATGAAACTAATTCTGAAGAAATTTATTTTACTGACGGACGAGATATAAATGCGTGTTCTCGAAGAATTTTTAATTTTCATAGACCTGAAACATTGTTTGAGTTATTAAACCAAACCTCTACACTAAGAAATAATTTAAAGAACATGCCTGCATTAAATGTAACAGGTTTAAGAGCGTGCCAAGTAGAAGCGATTGAAGGCTTAGAACAATCATTAGCTAATAATAAGAAACGTTCTTTAATACATATGGCTACAGGTGCAGGAAAAACTTTTACAGCTTGTAATTTTGTTTATCGCCTGTTAAAATTTGCAAAAGCCAAAAGAGTTTTATTTTTAGTAGATAGAAACAACTTAGGCAAACAAACAAAAAAAGAGTTTGATAATTTCCTTTTGCAAGATGAAAATAGAAAATTTACAGAAGTCTATATTGCTCAACAGTTGCAACATAATAAAATTGATAAAGATGCAAAAGTAGTTATAACAACTATTCAAAGACTTTATTCTATGCTATGCGGTGAAGAAGATTATGATGAAACAAATGAAGAAGTTTCAGCTTATGAATTGGGTTCTTTGGGTAAGCCCAAAGAAGTTGTATATAATCCGCAAATACCACCTGAGTTTTTTGATTTTGTAATTGTTGATGAATGCCATAGAAGTATTTATGGTGAATGGCAACAAGTTCTTGAATATTTCGATGCATTTACAATCGGTTTAACAGCGACTCCGTCTGTTTATACTTTAGGATATTTTAATAAGAATGTAGTATCAGAATATCCATTGGAGCGTTCTATTATAGACAAAGTCAATGTTGATTGCGAAATATATAGGATTAAAACTAAAATTGGTGAATATGGCAGTAAGGTAGAAGCTGGTTTTACTGTTCCTATAAGAGATAAAAAGACAAGAAAAGTTATTTATGAACAACTTTCTGATGATATTGTTTATGATAAAAATGCTTTAGATAGGTCTGTTTTGGCACCAAACCAAATAAGAACAGTTTTAGAAACATATAAACAGGCAATATTTACGCAGTTATTTCCTGAACGTGAACCAACTTGGATTCCTAAAACATTAATTTTTGCAAAAGATGATAATCACGCAGAAGAGATAGTAAGAATTACAAGAGAAGTTTTTGGAAAAGGAAACGATTTTTGTAAAAAAATCACATACAATGTTACACAGGAAAAACCCGAAGAAATTATTAAATCATTTAGGGTAGACCCTCAATTTAGAATTGCTGTAACTGTTGATATGATTGCAACAGGTACAGATATTAAACCTCTTGAAGTATTAATTTTTATGCGTGATGTAAAATCTCAACTATATTATGAGCAAATGAAGGGAAGAGGTGTAAGAACAATAACATCTACAGATTTAAAAGGAGTAACTCCGAATGCAAATGTAAAAAATCATTTTTATTTGATTGATGCAGTAGGTGTTACAGAAAGCAAAAAATCTGTTTCGCAACCACTTGAAAGAAAGAAAACAGTATCTTTAAAAAAACTGTTGGAAGATGTCGCACAAGGTGCAATTGATGAAGATACACTATCAACTTTAGCAGGTAGAATTGCAAAACTTGAAGCAAACCTTGAAAAAAACGATATTCAAAAAGTTCAAGAGTATACTCAAGGCAAAACACTATCCAAAATTGCAAATGAAATAATGGATACAATTGATTATGACCTTATAGAAAATAAGACAGAAAAAGAAATTGAACAGTTAAGAGATGAAGCAGTAAAACCATTTAATCAACCTGCATTAAGACAACTTTTGCTTGACCTTGCTTCAAAATCATATTTGGTTATAGATGTATATTCAAATGATGAAGTTATAACATCTGAATTTAGCCTTAAAAAAGCACAAGAAACTGTTAAAAGCTTTAAAGATTTTATTGAACAGAACAAAGATAAAATTGATGCACTTTCAATTATTTATAATACACAATACAAAACACGTCATTTGACATATGAAAAAATAAAAGAATTATCAAACAAACTTGCAACAGAAATTCCGCCGTTAGAAGTTGTCGGAATTTGGAACGCATATAAACTTATAGAACAAGATAAAGTTAAAAACACGCAAGACCCTGCAAAACTGCTGACAAACCTTGTTCAACTTGTACGTTTTGCAATTGGTCAAGATGCAGTTTTAGAAGATTTTTCATCTGTTGCAAACTCTCGTTTTGAATTGTGGAAAGGTCGTCAAATAAAACGCGGTATAGAATTTACACAAGAACAAAAGGAACTTTTGACAATTATCAAAGATTACATCGTAGCAAATGCATATGTTAATACAGAAGATATGCAAGACGCATTATCAGATAAAGGCGGAATATTCAAAGCTCGCCAAGTTTTTGGGCAAGACCTTGACTCAATCCTTGATGATTTGTCATTTGCATTAGTGGGGTAGGAATTTGAAATACATAAATAGAATTAAAATAAAATATTTTAGATCAATTTATAATCTTGATATAAAAGATATAAGTTCTTCTTTAACTGTCTTTACAGGAAAAAATGACACTGGAAAATCAAATATCTTAAGAGCTCTTAATCTATTTTTTAATAATGAAATTGATCCAAATGATAAATTAGACTTTAATAGAGATTTTTCTATGATAAGAAATAAACAAATAGCAGAAAGTAGCAAAGAAAGAAAATTAATTTCAATAGAAATAGAATTTAACAATCCTGGGAGCTATAAAACATTAGAAAAGACTTCCACATATAGAAAATCTTGGGATAGATATGGGAAAGTACTTGAAGATGATTGGAAAAAAGGGGTTACAGAAAAAGGAAAAGGTGCTGCTAATAAATTTTTAAATTCAATAGAATATATTTACATTCCAGCGATAAAAGATAAAAATACTTTTTTAGATTTATTACAACGATTAAAATCAAGTTTACCACCAAAAGCACTTCCTATAGAAGATTTTAATAACAAAATAAAAACATATGGAGAAGAATTAAAAAATGACCTTCGTAAAAATATTCAATTAGAACCAACGTTATCTTTACCTACATCAATCAATGAATTGTTTTCTTCTTTGGATTTCATTATCGGGGATGGCATTGTAGAAACTTCACTATCTCAAAGGGGTGATGGTATTAGATGTAGATTTATCCCCGCCATAATAAATTATATAGCAAAAAATAACTCGGCAAAACGATATATATGGGGGCTTGAAGAACCTGAAAACTCTCTTGAATTTGCCAAAGCACTTGAATTAAATAATACGTTAGAACAGACTTATTCAAAAAAGGCTCAAATCTTTGTAACTTCACATTCCCCTGCATTTGTTGGTGAGATAAAAGAAAACTCATCTAAATGTATTCATTTATTAATAAAAAATGAAAAAAAACTTATTGAAAATAAAGTTATTACTAGAAACATATTATCAAATGTTATGCTTGATACGGTTAGCGAAGAACTTGGCTATATTAAACTTCAAAAAGGACTTGCTAATAAACTGAAAGAGCATATAGAACTTCTTGAACAGACAAAACAAGAGCTTGATAAATTAAAAGAAAATATAGAAAATACGCAAAATAAATATATTTTATTAGTCGAAGGCGTAACCGATAAACAATTAATAGAAAAAGCTTGGAACATGTTACATGGGAAAGATTGTCCATTACCATTTTTTATTCATATTTGTTATTCTTCAAGTCAAATTAGAACTCTTTTATCACAAGAATCATTAGAAACTTTATATCCAGACAAAGTATTTATTGCAATGTTTGATTTTGATAGGGCTTATTCTGACTGGGATGGACTAAAGAATTGGAATATTAAAGAAGATGATGAAAGAATAGGGTTACTAAAAAAATCAAAGAAAGGTAAAAGATATGCCTTTTTACTCCCAATACCTAATAATAGAAAAAATATTGCTTCTAAAAAATTTCATAATACATCCATGCTAGAAATAGAGTTACTATTTAATGACCAGGTAATTGAACAGTATGGGCGAGCAACAACTAAAGAAATAACAGGTGGTACTGATGTCTGGAACATCACAAGCAATACTAAAAAAAATATTATAGAAAATTTAAATAATCTCAGAAAAGAAGATTTTGTAGAATTTGAAAAAATATTTGATTTAATTAAAAAGATTCAATCTGGAGTGTATAGATAATGCAAAATAAATTACCGCAAGGTTGGGTTGAGTGTCAGCTAGAAGATATACTTTCAAATGAGAAATATTCCATAAAAAGAGGTCCATTTGGAAGTTCTTTAAAAAAAGCATTTTTTGTACCATCAGGAATAAGAGTATTTGAACAATATAATCCTATAAATAATGACCCATACTGGTCAAGGTATTACATAACAGAAAGTAAATATAAAGAATTAGAATCATTTACAGCAAAAGCTGGAGATTTTTTAGTAAGTTGTTCAGGCACATTAGGAAAAATTTTACAATTACCTGTTGATGTTGAAATGGGTATAATCAATCAAGCGTTATTAAAGATAACAGTTAACAATGATTTGATTGATTCGGAATTTTTCATAAATCTTTTTCAATCTCCAAAATTTCAAAAAAATATTTTAGATAACACAATAGGAACTGCTATTCAAAATATTGCAAGTGTGAAAGAATTAAAAAAAATAAAAATATTATTACCTCCACTTAATGAGCAAAGACGGATAGTGGAAAAGATTGAAAGTGAATTTGCAAAGATTGATGAGGGGTTAGAACATCTTCAACAAGCAAAAGAACAAATCAAACAATATCGCCAATCTGTCTTAAAATCCGCTTTTGAGGGGAAATTATACAAAACATCAGAATGGAAAGAAATAACATTAGGAGAAGTTGTAGAACCGAGACGAGAAAGGATTACACCTACTGATAAAAATGGAAATATGGTTTATATTGGGATGGATTGTATAGAACCAAATAGTTTATATATTCATAAACAGTACAAATTAAAAGAAACTAAAAGTGTTGCTTTTGTATTTTACAAAAATGATGTTCTATATGGTAGAATGCGATCATATTTAAATAAAGTTTGGGAAGCAACTTGCAATGGAACTGCATCTGCTGAATTTATAGTTTTTCCTGAAAATGATAATATTTTTTCTTCTTATTTAAAATACTTATTACATCAACAAAATTTTGTAAAATATGCAACTAGAAATGCTTCAGGTGATAGACCACGTGTTAAATTTGAAAGTGATTTAGCTGGTTATAAATTTAGGCTTCCTTCTATAGAAGAACAAAAAAAGATAGTAGAAGAAATTGAAAAGAGATTTGCTGTTGCTGATGAGGTTGAAAAAGTTGTTGAACAAAATATCGAAAAAGCAAAACAGCTAAAACAATCAATTTTGAAAAAAGCATTTGAAGGTCGTCTAGTTCCACAAGACCCAACAGACGAACCCGCCTCAATACTCCTTGAAAAAATCAAACAAGAAAGGAGTAAAAAATGGGAATAAAACCAAAGATAACTACGTTTGAACAATTTGAAATACTTATTCATCAAATTGAAAATATATATACATTGATAAGCAATACAAATAAATTCTATACAACGCTTTTATCTTCTGTTATTGGAGTAGGTGTATTGTTGTATACAAATAAAGTAATTCCGAATGACTATTTTAATTATTTTTTTTATATTGTTTTAATTGCTTATGCTATATGTGTTATTTGGTATAGAACTCTTTTTCTTTATTTATATGATTTAAATAGTAAAAGTGATGCATACATGACTTTTGTTAAAGAGAATAAAATAATTAGCATGTATGAATTATCAATTTCACTTAATGTAAAAAAAACAAACTTGGTAATGCCTTTTTTATTAGGAGGTCTGATTTTTATCATATTAGTAAAATATTCTTATTTTATGAATTTTTACAGTTGTATTTTTCATATTATACTTTATAGCCAATTATTTTGTTTTAGTTTTATATATGGTTTTGATATAAAATTATTTAAATATTTTTAAGGAGCAATAATGACAGAAAATAATTTGATAACTAAGGTTTGGAATTATGCAACTATTTTGAAAGATAGCGGTGTTGCATATACTGATTATGTTGCACAGCTTACATATTTGTTATTTCTTAAAATGGATGATGAGTGTGTATCTGTTCTTGGGCAAAAATCTTTAATTCCTGAACAATATCAATGGAAAAACTTAAAAACTCTTGATGGCGTTGAACTAGAAAGTGCTTATAATAAAGCATTAACTGAGTTATCAAAGATTAATGGCATTGTTGGTACTATTTATTCAAAAGCACAAAATAAAATTGCAGAACCTGCAAAGTTAAAAAAACTTGTTTCTTTAGTTGATGAACAAACTTGGATGGGATTAGATGTAGATGTAAAAGGTGCTATTTATGAGGGGCTTTTACAAAAAAATGCGACTGAAACAAAAGCTGGAGCAGGTCAATATTTTACTCCTCGTCCTTTAATTAATGCAATTGTTGAAGTAATGAAACCGACTCCTGAAAATACCATCCTTGACCCTGCTTGTGGTACAGGCGGATTTTTACTTTCTGCATATGATTACATGAAAAAACAGACTAAAGATAAGGAAAAGTTAAAAGCATTAAGGGAAGAAAAACTTTTTGGGGTTGATATTACACCGCTTGTAGTTAGTCTTTGTGCGATGAACTTGTATTTGCACGGTATTGGGAACGGAATTAGCCCTGTTAAACAAGGCGATTCTTTGATGTCGGCAGGTGAAAAACGTTTTGATATTGTATTAACAAATCCTCCATTCGGAAAAAAATCAGCTACAAAAATTATGGGGGATGATGGTAGTGTTAAATCTGAAAAAGATGATTATCAAAGAGATGATTTTACTGCAACAACATCCAATAAACAAATCAATTTTTTACAACACATTATGACTGTTTTAAAAATTGAAGGCAGAGCTGGTGTTGTAGTTCCTGATAATGTTTTGTTTGAAGGCGGTGCAGGCGAAAAAGTCCGTAAAAAACTTTTGAAAGATTTTAATTTACATACAATTTTAAGGCTTCCTACGGGTATCTTTTACGCACAAGGTGTAAAAGCTAATGTTATTTTCTTTGACAAGTTATCGCCATTAGAAGACGGGCACCGAACAAATGATGTTTGGGTTTATGACTTTAGAACAAATGTCAATTTGACTTTGGTTACAAATTCTTTAAATGATGAACATTTAAAAGATTTTATTAAATGCTATTGTGCAGATGATGTTTCTAAAAGGGTAGAAAGTGAAAGATTTAAAAAATTTACTTATGATGAAATAATTAGCCGTGATAAGACAAATCTCGACATTACTTGGTTAAAGGATGAAAGTTTAGAAGATTTAGAAAATCTTCCCGATCCGGAGATATTAGCAGAAGAAATCAAAGAAAATTTATCATCGGCTCTTAAACTTTTCAATAGTCTTCAATTGTAATTAATTTAATTAAAAAGGAAACGAAATGAGTATATTAGGTATTAATGAAAATGGGGTTGAGCAAACATATAATTTAGATGAGTTTTTAGGTAAGAGGGTTGTTTTATATTTCTATCCTAAGGATAATACTGCGGGTTGCACTCAAGAAGCTTGCGATTTTAGAGACAGTTTTAACAGGCTAATTAATTATGCTGTTGTTATTGGCGTTAGTCCTGACAGCATTAAGAGTCATTTAAAGTTTAGAGAAAAACAAAGTTTGAATTTTATTCTGTTATCTGACCCTGAGCATATCTTAGCTGAAAAATTTGCCGTTTGGAAAGAAAAATCTATGTATGGCAAAAAATATATGGGGATTGAACGCTCTACTTTTATTTTGGACGAAAATGGCAACATTCAAAAAGAATGGCGCAAAGTAAAAGTTAAAGGTCATGTTGATGAGGTTTTGAGTTTCTTAAAAGAAAATAACTAATATATTTTAGGAAAGTTCAATACTTCAAGTTCAACGGGGGTATTATCTGTATTTAGTTTAGTTAACGGAATATTTTTATTTGTTCCGTGGTAGTCACTTCCGCCTGTTGTGTACAGGTTATATTTTTCAGCGCAGTCTGTAAGGAATTTTATTTCTTCCTTATTATAGCGAGAGTAATAACATTCCAGACCTTGAATATTATATTTAAGCATTTTTTCAAGTTTTGGAATAAAGGTGTTGAAATCAAGATGTTTTTCACCTTCCCCGCCCAAAGGGTGAGCCCAAACTGCTATTCCGCCTGCTTGTTGTATTGTTTCTATTGCTTCTTTACCGTCAAATCTTGTATTGCCTGTTTTACATCCGTTTAAATATTTTTCCATTGCGGCAATGTTATTTTCGGCAAGCCCTCTTTTAACCAAAATATTTGCCAAATGTAGTTTTACTACGCTCTTTCTTGAATACAGCCAATCCAGTTCTTCTTTTGTAAATTCAAAATCCCAAGTATCTTTTAGGTAGTGAATTCGGGTTTCAAGTTTCTTACGTCTTAAAATTTTACCTTTTTCAATCAGTTCTTTTAGTTTGGGGTTTTCAATATCTATGCTGTAGCCTAAAATATGGCATTTTATATCTTCTAAAAGACAGGTTAGCTCTATGCCTTTTATAAATCCTTTTTCAAATTTTTCAGACATTAGTTTACAGCCTTCCACTGTGTCGTGGTCTGTTAGTGCAAAAATTTCTATTTCGGCTTTTTTTATTTTCTCTGCTAATTCGTCTACTGTGTCGCTACCGTCTGAACAGTTGCTATGTATATGTAAATCAAACTTTGTCATTTCCTTTTGCCTTATTATTTAGTTTGAATAAGTCCAACCTTCATCATTATGATAAACCATTAATTTACTCATTCCGCCATCAATTACGATGTTTTCACCTGTTATAAATTTTGATTTGTTTGAACATAAGAATAAAACAGCGTTTGCAATATCAACAGGCTCGCCTACGCAATTAGACGGGTGCTGTGTAATATCTGAGGGCGAAAAATTATAGCCTATTGTATCAATCCACCCCGGAGAAATTGAGTTGACTCTTGCTTTTCCTTTCAAGGTTACTGCCATTGCATGAGTTAATGAAATTATTCCGCCTTTTGCCGCTGAATAGCTTTCCCAATCTGCTTGCGATTGAAATGCCCTTGTTGATGAAATATTTATAATTACTGCATTATTGTTTAGGTTATTTAAAAATAGCTTCACTAGGGCAAACGGAGCAAACAGGCTTAGTTTCTGCACGTATAGAAAATCATCTAAATCGCAAGAAAGAAGTCCGCCTTTTGATAATCCTGCGTTGTTTATAATAAAATCAACATTTTTGTATTTTTCTATGACTTTTTGAGTGAAATCAATTATTACATCTTTTTCTGTTATATCGCCTTTATAGAAAAAATCGCAGGGGATATCGGGCTCTTTTTTATCTATAATTACAACTTTTGCATTCTCTTTATTGAATTCTTCACAGATGGATTTTCCTATCCCTGAAGCTCCGCCTGTTACTATAATTACTTTGTTTTCAAACTCTTTCATATCAAAATTTTAGCATAAAATATTTTTTCAATCCTGCTTTAGAATTGCAGGAAAAACTTTTATTCTTTATAATCGTTATAATAAGTATGAAAGGTGTTGTATGAAAAATCTTTTTACTTTCTTTGTTTTATTATTTTTCACAGGTTGCGCTTTTGCAGTTAATTCTTATGATAGTTACGGGCGCAAGACAGGTTCTTATAAAGAAACATATTCAGGTTATAATTCTTACGATAAATATGGCTCTAAAACAGGGTCTTACCAAAAAACTTCATCGGGGTATAACGCTTACGACGAATATGGCAGAAAAACAGGCAGCTTTAAAAAAACATCGACCGGTTATAATTCTTATGATGAGTATGGCCGTAAAACAGGTAGTTACAAAACAAATTCAAACGGTGTAACAACTAAGTACGATAAATATGGACGTAAAACAGGCTCTTTTAAAAAAGATTCTTCAGGTAGAATTACTGAATACGACAAATATGGAAGGAAAGTCGGCAGCTATAAATAATTAGTTATTTATTAAAAATGTGTTTTATAATAAAATACGAATAGTATGGTTTTGGTTATGGAGAGTGGTTTATAAATGAAACATTTGGTTGTTATCCCGACTTATAATGAAATAGAAAATATTGAGGATATGATAAATGAATTGTTTAGTTTGTATCCTGAAATTAGTATTTTAGTTGTAGATGATTCATCTCCTGACGGAACTGCTCAAAAAGTTAAACAATTAATGGAAAATAATCCTAATTTATTTATACTTGAGCAAAGCGAAAAATCAGGATTGGCAAACGCATATATAAACGGCTTTAAGTGGGGACTTGTAAAAGGGTTTGATTTATTTACTTCTATAGATGCAGATTTTTCTCATAAACCGATATATATTAAAGACGCTGTTAAATTAATAGAATCTGGTGTTGATATTGCTTGCGGTTCTCGCTATGCAAAAGATGGAAATACAACCGAAAAACATTGGTTTAGAAATTTTATTTCTATTGGCGGTAATATTTATGCTGATTTCATTTTGGGGGATAACATAAAAGATTGGACTGAAGGATTTAATACATACACTAAAGATGCTTTATATAAAATAAATTTGGATTCTATTAAAGTAAAAGGTTATATTTTTCAAGCAGAAATGAAATATAAAGCCGTAAAAGCAGGGTGCATTGTAAAAGAGTTTCCTATACTTTTTGAAGAAAGAAAAAAAGGAAAGTCTAAAATGAGTTCAAATATAATAGTAGAAGCTTTTTTTTCGGTATTAAGAATTAAATTAGGCAAATAATTTTCTTACATTTTCTGCTATATATTCTAACTCTTCATCTTTAAGGTTTAAGCCTGTTGGAATATAAAATCCTTTATCATATAAAAATTCAGAAACAGGTCTTTTTATATTATCTAAAATCCCAAGTTCTTTAAAAACAGGCTGTTTGTGCATTGGGTAGAAAAAGGGTCTTGTCTCTATATTCTCTTTTGCAAGTTTTTCTATTGCTTCCTTTGCTGTTAATTTTAATTCTTTATTTATAACTACGCCAAAAATCCAATAATGATTTTGCGCATAATCTGTTTTCTCTACCGAAAGTTCTGCTGGAATTTCTTTTAATAAATTATGATATTTTTTTCCTATATATTTTTTCTTTTCAATAGTTTTATCTAATTTTTCAAATTGAGCATAAGCTACTGCTGCTTGCAAATTTGACATTCTGCAATTCCAGCCGAGGTCTGTATGTATAAATTTATCTTTTGTAAAACATAAATTTTTATAATAATTGATTTTATCTATTAGTTCTTTATCTGAAGTAAGAACAATACCACCTTCACCACATGCAATGTGTTTATTTGTAAAAAATGAAAAAGTAGCAACATCTCCAAAACTTCCGCACTTTCTGCCTTTGTATTCTTGACCATGGGCTTGTGCTGCATCTTCTATTATTTTTAAATTATGCTTTTGGGCTACCTTTATAATCTCATCAACATTAGATGGAAGTCCATATATATGTACAATTACTATTGCTTTTGTCTTATTTGTGATTAGTTCTTCTATTTTTGATGTGTCAACATTCCAGGTATTTATTTCTGCATCTACAAAAACAGGCTTTAATTTATTATATATACAGCTTTGTGCTGCCGAAATAATGTTAAAAGATGGTATGATAACTTCTGAAAAATCTTCCCATTTATAAACATCTTTCATTGCTCTTATTGCAACATCTAATGCGGCAGATCCATTTGTTACACAACTTCCGTATTCCTGCGCGCAAAATTTAGCAAATTCTTTTTCAAGTTTTTTTACAAAAGGACCGTTTGATCCTAACCAGCCAGTTTCAATACATTCATTTAAATATAATTTCTCATTTCCGTTTAAATTCGGTGAAAATACAGGAATAAATTTATTCATTTATAATTACCTTGTCATCTGAAATTTCCTGAAAGCGGACTTTGTCATTAACTCCAAGATATGGTCCTTGTTTTACTTCTATCATACTTACATCTTCCAAACATTTTAACCCATGCCCGCCTTGTGGAAGAAAAACAATATCTCCTGCTTCTAAAATTGTACTTTCTATGTATTCCTTATCTTGAGAGTATAAGTCTAATCTGAGCTTGCCTTTTTTTATAATTAATACCTCTTGTGTCTCATATACATTTCGTTTGATTTTATTATGGACATGCGCTTTTATTATTGTATTCTTAGGATGACTCATATATGCAATTTGCTGAGCAGAATCATCTTCTGTAAAAAATTTTATTCCTTCATTATAGTAATTATTCTTTATAATTAATGCGATTTGCTCTTTTTTATAATAGAAATTTTTTATCATATTTTTTATCTTATTTTATATTTCCCTGATTATTATATAATATAATGTATAATAAAAAAACTATTCTTTGTTTGGAGGTTTTGGTTTGAAGATATTATTTGTTGTTCCTAATTTTGATTCATATGTTATGGCTCCGCCTTTAGGAGTTTTGTATTTATCTTCATACGTGAAAAAATATTGTAATGCTGAAACAAAAATTATTGATGCTTTGAGAGATAATTTAAGTGTTAGTGATATTGTTAAAAAGGCAAAAGAATATAATCCTGATTTGATTGGTATACATTGTTTAACTGCGTTCTATAAACAAACTGTTGATATATCAAGAGCATTGAAGAAAGAAGGGTTTAAAGTAAATATAGGTGGTGTTCATCCTACTTTTCTTCCTTATACTACTTTAAAAGATAGTCAAGCTGATTTTGTTGTATGTGGAGAAGGCGAAATTCCTTTAAAACGCATATGCGAAAATAATCTTAATCATAAAAACATACAAGGAGTTTATGACATAGAATCACTAAAAGATGACGAAACGCAAATTAATGGTGAACCAATTCTTAAAGCCGAAACGGTAATGGATCTAGATACAATACCAATGCCTGATTGGGAACAATTGCCTCCAATTACATATCCTCATTCACCTCATGCTGTTATTGCAAGAGGAAATCCTATCGGTATTATAATGACTTCAAGAGGTTGTCCAAGTAGATGCACTTTTTGTTCCTCAAATAATTTCTACAAAGGTATAAGACAACGTTCTGTTGCAAATGTTATGGAAGAAGTTAAATATCAAGTTGAGCATTTGGGAATAAAAGAACTTCAATTTACTGATGATAATTTAACTTTGAAAAGAGATTATATTATTGAACTTTGTAATGCACTGATAGAAAATAATATCAAAGTACCTTGGTCTACACCAAATGGAGTTAGAGCTGATAAAGTTGATAAGGAAGTTTTGGCTTTGATGAAAAAATCGGGATGCTACCTTATTGATTTTGGTATTGAGTCTGCTAATAATCAAATTTTGAAAAATATTAGAAAAGGTGAAACCATTGAACAAATTGACTTGGCGATAAACCTTGCTCATGAAGCAGGCATGATTACTCAAGGAAATTTTATATTCGGTCTTCCAGGTGAAACAAGAGAAACAATGCAGGAAACAATTAATTATGCAGTAAACAGTAAACTAGATAGAGCTGGTTTCTTTGCATTAAGACTTCTTCCAGGTTCTGATTTATCAAAAAAATTAAAAGAAAAGTATCAACTAAATTATGAACATTCATTTATATCAAAGCCTGATTGGCTCCCTGATAATTTGACCGAAGAAGATATTTTAAGAACTATACAAAAAGTATATTGGAAATTTTATTTTAGACCTAAACGTTTATGGAATTTACTAAATGATATTCCTGTTTCTCAAACTAAATACATATTAAAGGCTATGATAAATTATCATTTGTTTAAGTTGTGGTAATTATTTGCAAGAATATCCTCTGTCGAAGACTTGTTGAGTATATGGCGGAATTCCTAAATCAATATTATTAGTTTTGCAGGTCTCTTTTGCATAGTCTAAAATGTCATAATAGTTTTGCGGAATTTTAAATGCACCATCAATAATGTCTCGATAGTCAATGTCTAATACTATGATTTTAACATTTAATTCAATCATTTTATTCATGAACATTTTAAATTCTTCTATATTGTCATTATAGCCATTTACTATTATATATTTTATTATTATTGAATCATTACCAGCTGAAGCTATATATCTTTTTATATTTTCAACAGATTTATCAAATTTATCCACTTGTTTTATTTTTAAATATGTTTCTCTGCAACCGGAGTCAAGTGCAGTACATAGTTCGCCTTTTTTTATTCTTAGCAGCTTTTCTATAATAGGCATATATACGATATTATTTGTCGGAATATAGATTGTTCCTACTCCGCGATTGAGAAATGTATTTATTATTTCTTCATGGTTTTTTAGGCAAGAAATATTTCCGCCCTGAAAATCAATATAGAGTTTTTCTTTATCAATCAAATCATTATCATATAATTCATTTATGAATTTGAGAACATCAAATAAAACAGGTTTATTTGCATCCTCTTTTATTTTTTCTATTGTTCTATTGCCCTGAGTGCAATATATACAAGCACAATTACATTGTGTATAATGATTTAAAGTTATTTTGTTAATTCGAAAATCATTTGTTTTCTTGTATGTAGTTAAATGAACACAATTCTTACATTCTTCTGGAATTTTCCCGTCTTTTAATAATTTTATATATTTCTTTTTTTCTTCAACAAAGTTTTTTATTGAATCTATCTTTGAAAGATTTTTTATAAATGCAGGACCAATATTCGCACTACAACAAGGTTCTAATGCATCCCTGCAAGAAAAATGCAAATGATTGTTCATTAATGGACACATATATGATTTTTTATTTTTAAATAAATCAAAAAAATTCATAAATTACTTTCTTTACTATATTATTATAATATCAGAAATTTAGTATAATTATTTTATGAAAAAAAGATATTATTGTAAAAGATTAAATGAAACTTTAAATTTTGATGCACTGAAAGTATTTTATTGCTGTGCAACAAGAACAGGACCTTCTTGTGATATACCTTCGCCAAAAGAAATAAAAGAAGTATTAAAGAAAAGAAATTCTTTAATTAAAATGTTGGATAAGGGAATTGTTCCTACAGAGTGTGAAGGATGTTTTGATTTGAAAGAACAGAAAAATCCAAAGCCTCTTATTTTTAGTCAATTTGCTAAACCTCCAAAGGCAAATTTGATCATTGTAAAACATTTTAAACAATGTGATTGCAGTTGTATTTATTGTTGTGAGCAATATCTATCCAATAGGAAAATTGTATTAAAACCCAAAAAGAGTGATTATTATGATTTACTCCCAATTATAAAAGAACTTTATAAGAAAGATTTGATAGATAAACAAGAACTTGATGTTCATTTTCAGGGCGGTAATGTGTCTGTACTTGAAGAATTTGAAGATTTAGTTGACATATTTATTAAGAATGGTGTTAAGCGTATTGAAATAGCTACAAATGGAATTAAGTATTTACCAATTGTCGAAGAAATATGTGATAAGACTTTTGTCGATATAAATATTTCGATAGATTCAGGATGCAGAGAAACATTTAAAAAAATTAAAACAGTTGATAAGTTTGATGATGTTGTTGAAAATTTGAAAAAATATTCTAAACTGCCTATACTTCTTAGATTAAAATATATTTTGGTTAGAGGTGTAAATGATAATATCGAAGAACTTAAAAAATATATTGATTTAATGAAGTCTATAGGAATTAAGACTTCTGAGTTGATGATAGATCAATGTGATAATGAATTCCTGCAAAATGGAGAATTTATAATTCCTAAATATTACTATGATTTGTTCGATTTTTATAAAAATTATTGTATAGAAAATAGCATTGAACCCCACATTTGGGAATATATAAAAGAAATATTAGAGAAAGGTTCATTTTTTAAATAAGTCTTTTAATATATTTGTTAATTTTTTGTCGTTTGGTTTTAGTTCTTTCAGATAATCATTGAGAACACAACATTCTTCTTTAAAAATCGGATGTTTTAACAGTTTTACTAAACTATTATATTTTTGATGAGTTGGAAGGGAAATATCTAATTTTTGCATTAGTTCATCAGAGTCTATTTGTCTGTGATAATTTATGAAAAAGGCTTTAGCATTTAACTTTTTTGCAAGTTTAACAAAACTCTTCATTTCTTTATAATTTATTGCTGTTACTACAAAATTTAGTTGTAAATGCTGTAGTGAGCCTTCTTTTTTTAACTTTGACAAATATTTGATGTTAGTCATTAGTGCTTTAAAATTTCCATTTTCAACAAGCTTATTATATGTTTTTTCTGTTGAAGCATGTATAGAAATGGTTATGTTATTAAGATGTGTTTTTAGGTCTAGTTTTTCAATGTTTTCTTCATTAAATAATATTCCGTTAGAGATTATGTTAAACTTGATATTTGGATTAATTTTTATTATTTTTTTTACAATTTCAATAGAATGCTTACTTGCAAATAATTCACCGGCAGAATTTAGTTCTACTACTTCTGCTTTTTCTATTATCGGAGTGAATATTCTATCAAAGTTTTCTTCTATCCTTTTCTCTTTTTGTCTGTTATATTCTTCTTCTTCTTTATTCTTTTCATTTCGACAGAAAATACAACGTACATTACATCTTCTGTCATAGCTGAATTCTACTTTTTTGGGGTAATCTGCTGTATAATCAGGTTCAAATTCTTGCAAATAAGGATCACAAACTTCTAAATTACAGTATTTGTAATTGTTTTCGATAAATTGTTTTCTAAATTCTTTTGCCTTTTCTCCATTCCAAATTTCATCAAAGGATTTTTCAAAAATATTCCCGAAAGAATAAAAATTTGTCCAATAACAACAGCAACAATATACTTCTCCTGTATTTTGTATTTGAATTGTATGAAATGGATGTTTGCAAAATTTACTCATATGTAAATTTTATTATAAGTAATATATTATTGCAAAATTATGTCCATTCTGTTATTTCTCTTTTTGAAAAACTCCATTCAAGTGGTTCTCCGCCATAACAGATGTTATGGCATTGTTTACAATAACGGCATAATGGTTTTGGTTTTGATAGAAATTCATCAATTTCTTTAATACTCTTTACATCTGCAATTTTGATATAATCATCTTTTGTTATTGGTATATCTACTTTAAAGTATTCTATAAATGCTTTAATATATGCGTGTACGTAGCAATAATATATATTACCACGTGCATATATTGTTATTCCTCTATGCGGACAGGTAAATCTTTTGGCAATATAATTTTGCTTACCTTCTAAATCAAGAATATTTTTACTCCATTCAAACCCTTCTTGTTCATAATTATCTTCGTCAATTATTTCTTTTGTTTTTATATCATATAACTTATTAGATTTAACAACATCATAGTGATAATCAAAGCCAAATTCTTGGGATTTTTTTCTATTATGTCTTGGTCAATATTAATTGGATATTTGGTAATCCCAAATTCAATATTTGCATTTTTTATAGTTCTCCAAAATTCATCATCCATTTTATCTATTAAAATGCCATTTGTTAATATTTCCTTTTTAGAATTTGGGTATATTTCAACTGATTTCTTAATCATTTTTGTTAAATCAGGGTTCAATAATGGTTCTCCCCCCTCCCCATAAATGCAAACATTAATTCTCTTTCAGGATCTAATTCTTTTAATTTTTCTATATCTTTAGAAAATTGTTCATAGGTGACAAACTCTTCTTTTGCTAGAGGTGAATATGTATCGCAATTTTTACAATTTAAATTGCAATGAGATGCAGTAGCGACAACAAGGTACTCAAGACCGAAATTTCTTTCATAAAAATCTTCTTTTTTGAAAAATTTTGTATCTTGATTTATATTTGTTATTTTTCCTAGTGCAAAACCAGCAAGAAGGCACGATGCACTACATAAAAATCTCGTCTTTTCATAATATATTCTTTTTTATTTTATTATTTGTTATATTATTATAATTTTATGAAAAATGGCAAGAATTAAATATTAAAAATTCATTATTGCTAGAATTCATGCTATAATTTGACTATTCAATATGTGGAGTATTAAGGTTGAGATATATAAGTTGTTCTAATATACAAAATGGAATTAGATTTGAATATAATAGTATAAAATTGTGCTGTTTTATGGGATCAAATACTCCTGAGCCTTTATTTATAAAAAAAGACTATTATGGCGAAAAAATAAATTGGGCTGAACTTATAGATAAGATAAATGAAATAAGAGAAAATCAAAAAAATGGTATAACTGATTCCCATTGTAAGGGATGTTTTGGGCTTCAAGAACAGGATTGGGATGAAAATAAAAAATTCAAGTGGATTCAAATTGCCCATTGGTCTGAATGTAATTGTAATTGTACCTATTGTTACAGACTTCAAAGTGATTTTGTAAAGCCAAAGAAAAGATATAAAATTATGCCTATTATTAAAGAATTGGATAAAATGGGTATGATTGACTATAATGGAGAGTTGGCATACTCTGGTGGTGAACCTGCGAGTTTAAGTGAGTTTGACGATATTACAAATTTCTTTCTAAAAAAAGGAGAAAAGCTTATAATGGTCCATACAAATGGAATAAAACCTGTAAAATCTGTATTGAACGGGCTTAAGACGGATACTATGTCTGTTACGGTTAGTGTTGATTGTGGTGATAGAGACAAGTTCAAACAGATTAAACAAGTTGATGCATATAATAAAGTTGTAGATACTTTAAAAAAATATGTTAAGGCACAAGGCAATAATAAAAAAATGGTACGTTCAAAATACATTATTATACCTAATGTAAATGATACAAAAGAGGATATTGATAAGTGGCTTAATGAAACTGAAAAGATTGGAATACAACAGGTTATTCTTGATTTTGAAGCAGATTGGCTTGAAAGACATAAGCATAATATACCTGAATATATTGATGAAATATATCAATATATAGTTGATTCTACAAAACAAAGAGGTTTAGATATTCAGTATTATGGAGTTGCGACTCAATATAGAGAAATTAAAAAACTTAATACTGATGGATATGGTTTACATTATGATGAATAATATTTTTAAAGTCTTAAAAATAGTTATTGTTAATATTTTAATTATTTGTTTTTTGCTATTTTGTTTGGATTATTTGATTTGTAAGTTTTTATATCAAAGATTAGAATGTGAATATAATAATTATGCTGATATGCCACAAAATACTCCTTATCGTTTTGAAAAATTTAGGACTTATTATGATGGAAATTCAGAATTTTTTTCTGATATCCGTCAACCGGTTGGTATAGATTATAAAAGTAATTCTATTATAATTTTCGGTTGTTCTTTTGGATATGGTTATCTTTTGGATATTGAGGACACATTTCAGTATAAAATATCAAAGTTAACCAAAAGACCAGTTTATAATTATTCAACACCTGGTCATTCACCTCAATTTGCTTTAATGAGAATTCAAAGTGGTGAAATAGATGAAATTATTAAAAATTCTGACTATTTAATATATGTAACAATAGGAGAACATGCCGCGCGTATTCATTCTCATTCCAATGGTTATCCGGAAAATTATGTTTGGCCAAGATATGATAGGAAATTAAAAAACGGGCAGTATGAACTGGTCTTTCATGAGCAAAGATTCCCGTTTATAGAAAGTTCATATATATATAAATATTTGAGAAAAGTTTTCTTTGCCAAAATCTTAATGCCTTCAAAAAATAATTTTTTTCAAGATTATTTATTTGACTATATGAAGTTGCATTTTGTTACAATACAGAAAGAACTAAAAAAAAGAAATCCAAATATAAAAATGATTGTTTTAGTTTATCCAGATGGTGATGAAACTAAATATATTACTGAATCTAAACGTTGGTCTGAACTAGAAAAAGAAGGTATAATGGTTATTAATATTAATAATGATATTCCTGTTATATTGACATCAGATGAATATATTATTCTTAATGATGGTCATCCTTCTGCTAAAGCTTGGGCCAAGGTAGAAAAATATTTTGAAGAAAAAAATATTATTAAATAATATTTAGAATATTAACTAGAATAGGAACAATTCTAATCCAAGCATTTTCTGATGGATGTTTTTCGTATTCATTTGCTAATTTATCTAATTCTTCTGTGTCGATATAATTGGGAATTTCTATTATTTTTATTTTATTTTTATTTAATAATTCTAAATCAGATTTTTTAAAAATATCTTTTTTATCCCAATATAACAAAAGAATAAATTTCGTATTTGGATTGATTTTATTTATTTCTTCTTTTAGTTCAATTAGAAGTTCTATTGGGTATAAATAGTTTTTATTCTTAATATCAAACAATTCATATTTCTTTGTTAAAATGAATTTATTTATTAATCTATATAATATTGAACCTTCTATTATTGGTATTTTAGATTTATATAGTACATATTGATTGTTTTTTTTGACAAATTTAGGATAAATTTTTTCGTCAAATAAAAAATTGGCATCGAAGTAGTTGCCAGGGTAATAATATAAACGATCGAAGTCATATTGATTTGATTGTAGATATATCACATATTTTGAATTTATAATAATAGAGTCAAGATAATGACTTTTTATTTGAATAAGTGCATGTTGTATACCTCCTCCTCCGACTCCTCTATTATATACTTTCTTTTTTGTATGTTCAGACAATTTTGCGGATAATGTTTGGTTATCATTTAATCCAAGTCCTTCGGTATAAGCACAACCAAATAAAACTATATTGTAGGGTTTGTCGTTTTCTCCATGTGGTATTCTAAATTTGTATATTTTTGCATAATCTTCTATACTTGAATTTTTTCTGTAAATAGCTTTTTTTATATTGAATTTTTCGTCTTTTGAAATAAACATATATAAAATTATATTGATTAAGAAAAAACAAATTATTATTGCGAAAAGAGCAATAATAATTTGTTTTAATTTATTTTTCATTGCTTTTTATCTCCTTTTAAATAATATTTTTAAAATTATTTTTTATTGTATCAATGAATGATATCTTTTGTAAATTGACAAAATAATCATATCCTTGGATTACAACATCTTTTGATTCTATAAATTCTTTTGAATGAACAAGTTTGACCAATTTATTATAATCGGGATGTTTTTTATCTTGAATATTAATTTTGTTATAAAGCTCCTCTAAATCTCTTGAACAATCAAGTCCTAAGAATCTTACTTTTGCATCTATTTGCCTGCAGAATTTTATTATTTGAGGAATTTCTTTATAGTTTATGCTTGTTACAGTAAAATGCAGTTCAAATCGTTCAATTTTCCCGCTTTTTTTTAAGGAGGATAAGTACATAATATTATCTATTACTTTTTTATAATCTCCGCCTTTTACGATTTTGTTATATATTTTTTCACTGAACGCATGTAATGATACTGTCATCATAGAAATCTTATCTGTTAAATTAAGATTTTCTATATTTTCTTTTGTGCATTGAATACCATTTGTAATTATTTCAAATTTTATATTTGGAAATTTTATTGCAATTTCTTTGATTAAATCTCTGGAGATTTTACTTGCAAAGACTTCTCCCACAGCATTTGTTTTTACGTATTTTGCGTGTTCCAGCCAAGGGGTTAATATTTCAATTAGCTTGTCTTCTTTGTCTTTTGGAATTAAATTCGTATTTATTTTATAATTTTCTCCACGGCAAAATATACATTTTACATCACAAAATTCATCTAAACCTAATAGTATTCTCTCCGGAGGTTCAGAAACTAACTTTGGTTCATTATCTTTTATCTCTTGTAAAATTTCAAGATTTTGACATCCTGGACATAAAGAAAAATCATTGTTATAAAGTTTTTCTCGAAATTCTTTTGCACGGTCGCCATTCCAAATTTCATCAAAGGTTTGTTCAAAAATATTCCCGAATGAATATCCTCTTATCCAACCGCAAGAGCAAGGATATACCTCTCCATAAGGCATTATTTCAGCTAAAATGTATGGATTTGGACAATATATGTGTTTATTTTCTTTCATTATCTACCGTTATCTATATATCTAATGCATTCTGTATAGCCGCAAGTTGTTAATATTTCTCTATATGAAAGATTACATTTATGCTCATGGGCATAGTTTACTATCATTTGAATATATTCCTTAACATTTTCAGGAAGATATTTATTCTTTTCATACCAATGGTGCTCAAGTTCCAGTTGGATATTTGTTAACCCTAAGTCTTCTACAATTTTAAGCCATGCTTTAACCTCTTCAAGAGTATCATTGTATCCTGGAATAAAAATGTATTTAATACCAATTAAACTTGCTGAAATCGGATCTAAACCTTTTTTATATTTTTTTATGTTGTTTATTACCTTCTTGAAATAATCAACATTCTTTATACTTTTATATGTTTCTCTGGTTCCTGCATCAAGTGAAATAGTAACAGCTGCTCTTCTTTTTTCAAGACCTTTTCTTATCCATTTTGAATAATCTACAGCTGCTGAATTTATCATGATAAAGATATTAGTTTTTTCTAAAAAGAATTTCATTAAATCAGGGAATTCCTTTAATATTGTAGGTTCTCCTCCTGTAATGTTTACATTACCATTGTTACTTAACATATTTTGTTTTAAAGCATCTTGTAAAACAGGTAAGATTTTCCATGGCTTTAATGAATTTAAGAATTTTTTTTGATCATGGGTGTGGCAATAAATGCAGTCTAATTGACAATTTTCCCAGTGGTTTATAAGAATATACTTTAACTGCATAGAGCCATCCCAGTCTTTCACCTGAAGGCTGGGACATCCTTCACATATTTTGGGTATATCTCCTTTTGCAAATCTGTCTCTGTATTCTTGTTTTATTTGTCTTATTTTATCCCAATCAAATAATTCGCCTTTATAATCCTCAATAATCTTTATTGCTTCAAATTTCATGCACATTGAATAGCTGCACAAAACAGCTGCATCTCTTATAAAACACATTCCATTTTCAACAAATTCACAAGATAAATATCCCATTATTTTCCCTCTTAAACTTTTTATATATTAATTATAAATGAGAAAATTTATATTTCAAAGATTTAATAAAACTAATAGGTTTTAGGTTCTTCATACAATCATTTATTGTACAAGCATCAGAGTTGAATATTGGATTTCTTAATACTTTTACAAAATCGTTATATTTCGGGTGTTTTTCATCGAAAATATTCAACTTTTTATAAATATCTTTGTTTGTTTCTAACTCTAAAAGTTCCAGAAATCCCACCGTTGCACCAAGTTTCTCTGCCATTTTTATGTATGGATCCATTTCTTTATAATTATATGCTGTAACTACGAAGTTTAATATAAATTTATCCAATTTACCTGTTCTTTTAAGTTCAGATAAAAATTCAAGATTTTTCATTACCTTTTTGTAATTTCCGCCAATAACCAGTTTTTCATATGTTTTTTGTTTGACAGCATGTAATGATATTGTTATAGATAAAAGTTTATCGATGATTCCTAATTCTTCCAGGTTCTCTTTGTCGCAGAGTATACCATTCGAGATTAATGAAAATTTTACTTTTGGGAATTTTTCAGAAATTTTCTTAATTAATTTTCTTGAATGAGCACTTGCAAGTGCTTCGCCAACTCCGGATAGTACAACATTTTCTGCGTTTTCCAGCATATTTGTTATTATATTATCCATGTTTTCATTGAAATATGTTAAATCTTGTTTTTGATGGCAACTTCTGCAAAATATGCATTTTACATTGCAAGTTGCATCATAGCAGAAAATAAATGTTTTTGGCTTTTCAACTGTTTCTGCAACAACAACATTATGTGTACAGTCTTTTACACATAAATCCAAATTACAGATATTATAGTTTCCTGTTATAAATTGTCGTCTAAATTCTTTTGCTCTTTCTCCATTCCAGATTTGGTCGAAAGATTCTTGGTATATATTACCCAAAGAATAAGAATTACACCAAGGCGGACAACATACATAAACATCACCTTGCATGCTTATTTGTGCCGATTCAAATGGAAATGTGCATATATTATCTGTTTTTTGCAATTAAGATCGCCTCCATTAAAAATATATCATAATTATGTTCATTCTGATATAATACCTATAGTTTATTATATTGAATTCAAAGGTAAAAATGGAATATAAGTGTTGTAATCATATCTTAGGAAGTATAGATCTTAGTTTTAGCGGTTTTAAGTATTGTAATGAGGTTTGGGAAGGTCCTGAATACATTTCTTATAAAGAAGAAAATGCTTTCGATAAGAATGAAAAACGACGTATTGAAATAATAAACAATATGAAGAATGGTATTATTCCTGAGCGTTGCAAATTGTGTCCATTATTAGAACAAAAAGATTGGAAAGAGTTTGATGGAAAAATTCATAAAATAACCATATTCAATTGGAAACATTGTAATGCTGCTTGTTTTTATTGTTCAGTTCATTCAGAATTCTTCGACGGAGTTAAAAAAAGTGCTGATTATGATGCATTGCCTATTATTCAAAAATTAATAGAAGAAGAAAGAATAACAGAAGATACTTTTGTTGCTTTTATGGGGGGAGAACCCACAATGCTTGAGGAATTTCCTCAAATTATGAAGTTGCTTTTAGATAAAAAATGCAGAATTGAGGTTTTGTCAAACGGAATTAAATATGAGCCTATAATTGGTGAAATGCTTAAGGCGGAAAAGAATAATACTATATGTATATCTGTTGATTGCGGTTCAAAAGAGGCTTATAAAAAAATTAAAAGAGTTGATAAGTTTGAAGAAGTTTCTCAAACAATAAAACGCTATATTGATGATGCCGGTATAAATTCAAGCAGAATCAAAGTGAAATATATTATTTTTCCGAATGTTAATGACAATAAGCAGGAGATAGATTTATTCTTTGATTTATGCAAAAAAATAGGTGTAAAAACTGTTGCAAGAGCTGTTAACCATGTTGAAAGCAAGATGAGTACAACAAAAAACCAAGTGATTGAAGCTTCTGTTATAAAATCATATAAATATTTTGAAGAACAAGCTAAAAAGTATAATTTTGAACTTCAACCCGAACCTTGGGCTGATGCTATTGTTGAAAATAAAGTTTATAATTGCAGAAAAATATCAATTATGACTAGATTGAAATCTGAGCTTCATTTTTTACTTGGGAAAAAGAACTGAAAATATTTATTAGAAATTAAGCTTGCTAAGTTTATCTTGTTTTTTATATTTATTTTGTAATTGTATTTTTTTGAATAAACTTCTAATGTTTTTGTTTGGATTGTATGTTATTGTTGAATGACTTGTCTTAATTATTTCTTCAATAATCTTATCATCCTCAAAATTTTCTATAATGATATCAAAGTCAAATCCAAGACGAAGTATGAACATTAGTTTTTCTTTTAAATCGTTGTCTATTTTTTTTGTTATTTTAATAAATGCTTTTCTTGTTGGTGCAAATTTTTCTTTTTGTACTAAGTCTTCAAGTTTTTCTTTTATATCATTGTATGAAATATCATAAATATTTATATATAAATTTGAGTAATATTGATTTTTATCAATATCTTTATCTTTTTTATCTATATATAAATCAGTGAATTTATCTTTGTTTTCATTATAAAATGCTATTTGCTTTTCATATATTCGATGAGCTCTATTCATAAAAGCAAGAAAGGAAGTAACTTTTATATTGTATTTTTTTGCAATTATTTCAACATATCTAAGCATTTTTAATGTTCTGTTTATGTATTTTTTGTTTTCGCATTGCTCAGAAGATGAAACACTATGTTCTGAATCAAATTGAACTTCAACTAGTCCGAGTTTTTTACAGTTATAGATCCATTCTTCTACTTCTTTAGAAGTGTCATTATAGTTAGTAAATAAAATAAATTTGGAAATCACAAAGTTTTTTTCTTTTGAATGATTAAGATATGTTTTCATATTTTGAAGAACAACATTATAAAATTTTGTTCCTTTTATCTTTTCAAAGGTTTCTTTTGTACCGGAATCTATACTTGTAACTATTGCTGCACTACTAACTTTTTCTAGTGCATTGCATAAACTTTTAGAAAGTCTTATTCCTGACGTTGGTACATAAATTTCTGGCACATTATTTCTAGAAAATAAGTCGACTAACCAATCAAATTCTTTCATTAAGGTCGGTTCTCCGCCAACAAATCTCAATGACCCATTAAATTTTAACAGCTTTTTATCTAGTAATTCATTAATAATTGGCTTTATGTCTATTTCTTGTTCTCTGTTATGCCACTCTGGTATTCTTCCTGTTGGACAGTATACACATCTTGAGTTGCATTTCATTATGTGACCGGCTGTTAAGTGATTGATATAATCTTCATCATCCCAATCTCTTTCCTTCAGTTCAAAACAACCTTCACATTGAGAAGGATATATTCCGTTTTTTGCATTTTCTCTTAATTTCTTTTTCTCTTCAAAAATATATTTCCAGTCAAGTTTTTCATTTTTTAAATCAAAATATAAATATAACCTGTCTTTAAAGTCCAGATTATCTGTATTACAACAATGTCCAACAACTAAATGCTGAGTTCCCGGATCTAAGTAAAAATATATTCCGTGTTCTAATAATCTGCAACTTTTGTATCTCATATCAAAAATGGTATCACGTTAAAAGTAAATCTACAAATTATTTATGATATAATATTTTTATAGAAATAATAGGTATTATATGAAAAAGATGTACAGATGCAGATATTTGGCTCACGGTCTTTATATTCATTATGACTGCTTTCGTCATTGTCATCTTTCAATACATTCACCAAATGAGAGAAATAATAACTATATAATTCCCTATAAAGGTCCAAAAGATAAAGTTGATTGGACTAAAGTTTTTGAAATAAAAAATCAGCTTGTA
This sequence comes from Candidatus Gastranaerophilales bacterium, assembly GCA_944322615.1. Classification (GTDB taxonomy): domain Bacteria; phylum Cyanobacteriota; class Vampirovibrionia; order Gastranaerophilales; family Gastranaerophilaceae; genus Avigastranaerophilus. The sequence goes on from CALUPH010000006.1 coordinate 75,112, forward strand.
GAAAATATGAGAAATGGTGATATACCACCTTTTTGCAAAGGTTGTCATTGGATAGAAGAGTTTGATGAAAATTCACCTGAACAATTCCAGTCAGATTTTGACAATTATATAGATATGATTTGGATAGGTCACTCTAATGAGTGTAATGCAAACTGCATATATTGTTTTTCATATCAAGAAATTTTAGAACACAGAACAATAAAAGGTTATGATATATTTCCGTTGTTTAAAGAGCTTTTAGATAAGAAAATATATAATTTGGAAAAAGAACCGAATGCCCATGTATCATTTGCTATGGGGGAACCAACAATTCTTAAAAATTTTGATGATATTATAAATTTGTTTGCAAAATATGGTAATAGACATTTTGCACTTTATACAAATGGTATAAAAACCAGTAAAATGGTTCTTCAAGTTCTAAAAATGGAAAATATTGATATAAGAATAGTTATTTCTTTAGATGCCGGTTCAAGAGAAGTTTTCAAAAAAGTCAAAAAAGTTGATAAATTTAAAGATACTTGTAAAACTATAAAAGAATACGCAGGTGCTGCAAAAGAATCAAGACCTAATGCACTTGGCGTTAAATATATTATTATTCCTAATGTGAATGATACAAAGGAAGAAATTGATAAGTGGTATGATTTATGTACAAAAGAGCTTGGGGTTAAATATTTAATAGCTGATATTGAAGAAAAATGGTTTGTAAGACAATCCGGCGAAGTACCTGAATATGTTAAGGACTTATTAAGATATATAAGAAATAGATGTGAACAAGATAATATTGCTTTTGAATTTTATGATAGGGCCTTAGTTTTGAATTTATAGGGTATATAATGGGTAAGAAATATTTTTGTGATGAATTAAATAATGTTTTGTCTTGTTTTCATGATCGTATAATGTCTTGCTGTTCAGGTCAGATTGGACCGGTATATTATGAAGCTTATCGCGGACAAAAGATAGACTGGGATGAATTCAAGAAAGTAAAACAAACTGCCTTTGAACTTTTAACTGATGAAAATATAGACAAATCGCCTTGCAAAGGTTGTTTTTTTCTTCGTGAAAGAAAACCTGAAGATAAAGTTTCTCCTACTTTTTCTACTTTGAATATAAGTCATTGGACTCAATGCAATTGCGGGTGTATATATTGTGCCAGAATGCTCGATTCTAAAGGAAAAATAACGTATAAACCTGCAAAGAGTGAATATTATGATTTTTTGCCATTATTGAAACAATTGTATAAAAATGAATTACTTGATAGAAAAAATTTGATGGCAAGTATTCAAGGCGGAGATATATCTGTCCTGAAAGAATTTGAACCAATAGTAAAAGAATTTTTAAAACAAGGTGTTGGAAGTTTTTATATTCTATCAAATAATATAAAATATCAACCAATTATAAAAAAATTGTTAGATAGAAATATATGTACATTTACAACTGCATTAGATTGTGCAACACCTGAAATTTTTCTTAAATTGAAACGAGTTGATAAGTTTAAAGATTCTGTAGAAAATTTGAAAAAATATGTAAAAAGCAAACATCCTGAAGGTGTTGTTGTTAAGTATATTATTATAGAGCATATTAATGATAATATTGAAGAAATAACAAAATTTGTAAACTTAATGTCTGCAATCGGAGTGCAAAATATTGAGTTTATGATAGATAATAAGTATGTAATGTTTACAAATTTAGATGAAAAACCTTTGCCAAAACATTATGGAGAATTATATCTCTGTTTTAAGAAATTATGTCAGGAAAAAGGTATAAACTTAAGGGTTTGGTCCAAAACTGAACATATAATTAATACATATGCGTTAAAAAGCATTAGTTAGATATATATTTGCTTATTTTAGAAAATTTTAATTCATTTAGTTCTTTTTCGTTAAAAGAACCTCCATTTTTATAATAATCAGATATGGCTTCTTCTTCTGTTTTAAATATCATGCCTTTTGCAATATCAACGTTATATATGGTATTAAGATATCCCAGATAATGTGGATATTGTTCATAATAATATGTTTTACCAATGTAATCATTACTTTCTAGATCATATGGTAATAAATTATTTATTGTTGGAATTATTACATGAATTTCTTCTTTTGGAAGAATAGCTGTTTTACCTTTAGAAAAATAAAATACTGCAATTTTGTCTGCAATATATGTTACTTTTCTATTTTCTGGATATGATAAATCTATATTTTTGTATGTATTTACGATATATAGTGTGCAAGATAAAATAAGACATATAGACACAAGTTTTGTAACTAGTTTATTTTTTTGATAAAACAAAAATCCTAATGTGTAGAAATTTATTATATATAGAAATATCTTGAAACTAAATAGTATAGAAGGATAAAGAATCCAAAAACGAGGTAATATATTGTAATTAGAATCAGCACGATAATCATATGTTTGCCCTAACAAAAATAAGGAACAGAAAAAAAGTAAGAAACTACAAATAGAAAAAATTATATATTTTATTACTTTTTGTTGTTCTTCATTATTTTCTTTATTTAAAATTAAAGCTGTATAGCTTATTAACAAAGGTATAAAGAGAAAGAAGTTATCATAAATTATTTTTTTATAAAAGACATATATGAAATCTATTATTTCTTTTATGTTGAAATTTAATATTATTTTTAATCCATAACCATTAAAAGTATTTATAAAACCATTGCTCATATATACAAAAATACTTGCTATTAATGATATTATTAACGTAAACAATATATAACTAAAATTAGTATTTTTGTTGATTACATATTTTTTGATTAAAGAATCTATAAATAGCAATAGTAAGAGCGTAATGGAAACTATATTAACTTGTTCATTTCCTGTCGTTACTAACAGAGCAAGAAAAAATAAATAAAAAATATTCTTTAGGGAAAGTTTATGATTTTTAATATATAAATCTGAAAGTTTATACCAAAGTAAGAAAAAACATATTATAGGAAAGATATATCCCATAAAGAACTGGTATGTATCAAAACAATGGATGTAATTTAAGTCTATCAAAAAACTCATTGCTGAAAAAAAACTAATTATTGATAGTAAGGTTATATAAATATCTGTTTTCTTAAATCTGTATAAAGAGATGCTCATTAAATAAACTAGAAAAACAAAACAACCAGATTTTATGATTTGGCTAGAATATATATAAAAATCTTGAGGATGTATATTTAATTTTAATGGGAGTATTTTAACTATAAAGATAGAAAATAGCTCGGTAAAAAAACGTCCGTGATAGAAATTAATGTAATGAGAAAAAAGATCTACTATATCATCATTTTGTATATAAGAAAATCTTAGCTTATATGCTAAGTAAAAAAAGAATGATAATAAAATAAAAGTATTTGATATAAATACAATGTACTTATTATCTAATATATTTTTAATTTTATTCTTCCAATAAATCACGTTTGACCATTTCATCTATTATGTCATCAATAGTATAATGAGGTTTCCAACCTAATATTTTTTCTGCTTTTGAATAGTCACCAATTGGATTTAATTTTTCATTTTTACGTGTAAATTGAGGATCAATATCTATTATTAATTTTCCGGTTTTTGCATCATAAGCTTTAATATCATTACCTTCGCCTTTAAATTCAAGATCCATACCCAATTTAGAGAATACTTTTATGCAAAATTCTTTAAGACTTGTTGTTATTCCGGTTGCAAAAACGTAATCATCAGGTTTAGCTTGTTGCATTGCTAAATACATTCCTCTAACGAAGTCTTTTGCGTGCCCCCAATCTCTTCTTACATTAATATTACCAAGTGAAAGTTTATCCTGTTTGCCTTGTTTAATTCTTACTGCTGCTTTTGTGATTTTTCGAGTAACGAATTTTTCAGGACGTCTTTCTGATTCATGAGCAAATGCAATTCCATTTACAATATACATTCCTTGTTCTCTGTAATTTTTTGTGAGCAGAAATGCATATGCTTTTGCACAAGAATAAGGATTTATAGGTTTTATTTGAGTTTCCTCGTTTAATACGTCATCTTCAATATTTCCAAAAATATCTGATGTTAATGCTTGGTATATTTTTATTTTGTTTTGTAAACCCAACGTATTTACAACATTTATTAGTCTTAAAACACCTAATGCATTTACATTTGCAGTATATTCAGAAAAATTAGACGATAATCCTACATGTGATTGTGCTGCTAAATTATATATTTCATCAGGAGTAGATGTTTGAACAGCTCTATATAAGCTTGATTCATCTGTCATGTCGCCATATAAAATGTGAAAATTATTGTTTTTCAAAATATTTTTTATTCTGGAAAAGGAGTCTAATGAAGACATTCTAACCATTCCGTATACTTCATAGCCCTTCTCTAAAAGTAGTTCTGCTAAGTAGCTACCATCTTGTCCTGTTACTCCAGTTATTAACGCTTTTTTCATATACAACCACCACCTTTTTTTAACATAAAACATTTAAAAAAAAAAATCAAGAAAAATGTTAGTTGAAAATAGAGTTGTATATTATTTTTTTTCTTTAAATACAAAAAATTATTAAAGTTAAACTGATATACTTCAATTTATAAAAACCTTATTCTTATAATGAAAAGTATAATGAAATTATAATTCTTTATAACGGTTGTTTTTCAAGTTTCTGATAAACATATTCAATATTAGGGAAAAGCATATATTGAAGTTTATTAGTTTTTGCTTTTGAAATCCAGAATTCAGCCAGATTAAAGAAATGATTTAACAAATCTTCTTCGTAATTCATTTCATTTAAAAGTTGATTGTATACATTCAAAGCAACTTGAGTTGCTCCGTTTTTCTTTGATTGTTTTATAAATTCTTCTAATTCTTTTTCAGAATCGTTTATGCCGGGAACCATTACATATTTTGTACATAGACGTTTTGTATAATTTTTATTTTTGGATTTAGAATATTTTTTAAAATTGTGCCAAACTTTGTCAAAAGATTTAACTCCTTTAACCTTTTCGTGGCATTTCTTTGTACCTGCATCTATTGAAATCATTAGACTTATTGCATTTTCTTTTATGCCTCGTTCTATAGCTTTTGAATATTGTATATTATTTGTATGAATTATGATATTCTTAAACCCATTATCAATAAAGAAATTGATTATTTCATCAAATTTAGGGTATAAAGTTGGTTCTCCACCTGCAAAGTCTATTTCTGCATCTTTTGCTAAAACGTCATTTTGAATCATATCTTTTATAATTGCAAGCATATCATATGGTTCTTCGTATTCTTTATAATATTTCATATAATTTGGTGATTTGGGCGAGATTACTTCAGCATGTCCCAAACAATATATACAATTGGAATTACATATTTGCCATGGTGACAATAAAATATAATGTATTTTTTTGTCATCAATAAAGTCAATATCTTTTATTTGCTGGCAATTTTGGCATTCTTTTCTTTCGCATCCATTCTTGATTGCTTCTATTTCTTTTGCTCGTTCTTCAAAGAATTTGTTCCAATTTATTTTTTCACCATCAAAAACATCATCTGATACTTTAGGCCATCCTGTTCCATTTGTTGCATTAGTGAGGGTGCAATAGGTTATACCTATTTCTTTATAATTAAAACAAATTGAAGTATTTAGATTATTGCATGCTCTCATAGAATGAATTTACCTATATTTTCTAATAATTAAATATTTTAGCATTGAATTATTATATTAAACAATTTTTTAAATATTTTCTGTGAAAAGAGAATATTTAATTTTGTTTCATATGGGCAATTTTTACAACAATACCTGTTAAAGCAAATAAAGCTATTGCATTTGGAATTACCATTAAGTTGTTAAACATATCTGTAAGTTCCCAAACAAAGTCGCTTGAAATAAGGCTTCCCATCATAATAAAGGATAATGCTATTATCATATAAATTAATTCTGCTATTTTATGATGTTTTTTGCCAAAAAGATATGTAACATTTATTTTACCGAATAAATTCCAGCTTAATATTGTTGAAAAAGCAAAGAATAATAGGCATATTGCAACAAATATTGCTCCGATTGAATTTCCGAAGATGGTTCCGAATGCAGTTTGTACCAAATTTGTTTTATTAAGAATATTCATTACTGCTTCTGTATATCCATTAAACAAAGGTCCGTCTTTTGTATATAAAGTGGAAATAACAATAAGCGCATTTAAAGTTAATATTACAAATGTATCAACAAATACGCCAATCATAGCAACTGTACCTTGGGTATGAGGGTCTTTTACACTAGCCAAAGCATGTGCGTGCGGAGTTGAACCCATACCTGCTTCATTTGAAAAGAGTCCTCTTTTTGCACCTTGGCTTATTGCTTGTTTTAATGCATAGCCAAAACTCCCGCCCAATATGGCTTGAGGCATAAATGCATATTTGAAAATCATATAAAATGTTTCAGGTATATATTTAAGTCTTGCGCTTAAAATAATAAGTCCGCCAATAATGAAAAATAATGCCATAAACGGAACAATTTTTTCTACTACTAATGCAAGCCTCTTTACTCCTCCAATAAATATAATTCCGCATACTATAACTAAAATTATTCCCATAATAAAAGGTTTAATTCCAAAAGCAGTTTGCATACAACAAGCAATAGAATTTGATTGAACCATACACCCCATAAATCCAAGTGCTAAAATAATTGCAATCGCAAAAAATCCGGCTAAAAATTTCCCGAATTTTCCTTTAAAAGCAGTAGTTATATAATATACGGGACCGCCTTTGATTTTTCCATCCGATTCAATAATTCTTGTTTTAATGGCTAATGTTGCTTCTGCATATATCGTTGCCATTCCAAAGAATGCTATAACCCACATCCAAAAAATAGCACCAGGGCCTCCAACTAAAATAGCACCTGAAGCGCCAACAATATTACCTGTTCCTACCTGTGCAGCGATTGCTGTTGATAATGCTTGAAACGAAGTCATACTGTGCGGATGGCTTTTATCAAAAATATTAATCTCTCCAAATAAATTTTTTATCCCTTCTTTAAAACATCTTATTTGAACAAATTTCGTTTTGATGCTATACCAAACCCCAATTCCAACAAGCATAAATACAAGGATATAATTAGATAAATATTCATTGAACTTTGCTACAAACGGATATAGTATAGCTTCCATTTACTTTTAACCTTTTAACTCTTTTAACATAGCAATGTTTATTATACTGAAAAAATGTTAAAATAAAAAATGAACCATATATTTTTTATTTCGTTTGTATAAATAGAAATTATTTTATTACAAAATACCAAGTAAAGGAGATAATTATGACAGACGAAAACAAAAATGTAGAAGAAATTAAAGTAGAAAATAAATGTTTCTGTAAGTCTGAAGAGTTTAAGAAATTCATAGTAGTAGCAACAGGTAGTTTTGTGGGTGTGTTTTTTGCCCTATGTTTATTTTCGGCATTGCATAGACCTCCAATACCGCATATGATGCCATTACGTTTGGCACCTGTTCATCAACAAATAAATAATTTTGATAGAGCCCCTATTCCTCCGCATTTACAAGGAGAACCAAGACATCATGAATTTGACAAACCACATAGACCACATAAACATTTTGCGCCTAAAGACGATAGACGAATAGAACATAATGGATCGGAAAGAATTCATCCGCAACCAATTGAATAAAAATATAAAACAGGCTGAGTGTATACTCAGCCTGTTTTATATTTTAGAATTAGTTCTTTTTATATCCGCATTTTGGACAAACGCCTTCACTGTTTAATGATATTCCACATAATGGACATCTTTCCATTGTTTTATTAACTTTGTAATCTTCTGTTGCTACATTAACACCGCTTGTAAATGTGATTTTAGAAATATTTAGTTTATCTTTTAATAGTTCGTACACGATCTTTATCATACCTTCAACGGTAAGCGTTTCTTTTGTTACAACTAACCTGCAATCAGGATAGGCTGTAGCTAATTCTGTTTTGAAGGCTTCTCCTTTCATTGTATTTTGCGGAGCTCCGTTTTTTATGCCTTGCTTTTCGTATACTTCAAGTATTGCAGGTAATAATGGGTCATCTTCTCTTAAGATAGTTGCGTGGTCAAAGTTTTTTAATACTTCCCAAGCTGTTTTTTGAATTTCATTACATGGGAAAACCATATTTACACCCATATTTACAGAGTCTTCTACTTCAATTGTTAAAGTACCGGTGTGCCCATGCAAATATTGAGCTTCCCCTTTAAATCCGTAGAATCTGTGTGCGTACTGTAAGTCAAAAGTTGTTACTGATTTCATAATTTTTCTCCTTTTCCTTATTTTTATATGAATAAATTAGAATTTGAATTATTACTTTCGGCTATATATTTGGCTACACCTGCTATTTCAACATTGTCAATTAATTCTTCTTCTTTTATACCCATAACATCCATACTCATCTTGCAGGCAATGAATTTAATTCCTTGGTTTTGGGCTTGCTTTATTAGTTCATTTAAAGTCGAAATGTTTTTATATTTCATAACTTTTTTCATTATATACGTTCCAAGACCACCCATATTCATTTTTGATAGAGTTAACTTTTCTGCTCCTTTTGGCATCATAATTCCAAACATTTTATCTATTATGGATTTTTTCGCATTTACATTACTCTTTCTTAGAATATTCAATCCCCAAAAAGTAAAGAATAAAGTTACATCTTTGCCGCTTGCTTTTGCTCCGTTTGCAATAATGAAAGCTGCAAGTGCTTTATCTAAATCATTTGAAAAAACAATAATTGTTTGTGCATTTTTTTCATTATTTTGATTTATCTCTGATTTTCCCTTTTGTATCGTTGCTATTATTTTTTTATCTTTATTTTCTAAGTTAAGAAGTGTATTATTTGTTGAATTACACCAAGCCTCTACGTCAGAATAAAATCCTTTATCTGTAGATGTTATCTCAAGAATTTCTCCATTGTTTATTTTCGAAATATTATCAGATAATTTCATAATCGGACCGGGGCAAGATAAACCGCACGCATCTATTTTATGAATATTTTCTGATGATTTCACACTTGCAAATAATGGTTCTTTTTTTACCACTTTAGCTTCTTTATCTTTTTGAATTTCTTTATAAAGCTTCATTCCTGCCATTAAAGAATATACATTGTTAAATCCATTTTGTATTAGTATTCTTGATGCTAAATAACTTGTATATCCTGAATCACATACTAAAATGATTTTTTTATCTTTTGGTACTTCTTCAAGTCTGTTCCTCAATGAAGCTAATGGTATATTAACAGCGCCTTCAATTGTTTTTGTTCTGTAACTGTCTGCTATTCTTACATCTATAATATAAGAATTTTCAATATCTTCATAATATGCGGGTTTTACAAGCCCTTTTAAAACATTATCAGCACACATGCCGAGTATATTAACAGGATCCTTTGCGGAAGAATACGGGGGCGCGTAGCATAATTCACTATCTAATAACTCTTGTATACTACCGTTGTTTCGCATTATAGAAGCAATAACATCAATTCTTTTTTCAACGCCATCTTGTCCTACTGCTTGTACTCCAAGAATTTTTCCGTCATTATTAAATAGCAATTTATATAATGTTGATGTTGAATTTGGGTAATAACCGGCATGTGAATTGCCAAAGGTTAAAATTTTCCAATATGGAATTTGCATTCTTTTTAATAATTTTTCGTTATAACCTGAGCAAGCAACTGTATAATCAAATACTTTCAAAACAGATGTACCTTGAGACTTCTTATAGGTCGATTTTATTCCGCAAATATTATCAGCTATAATTCTTCCTTGTCTGTTAGCCGGTCCTGCCAATGGAATTATGACATCATCATCATTAATAAAACTCTTTATTTCTACACTATCACCGCCTGCAAATATTTCATCGTCAGATGTTTGCATATATTCGTTGACTTTTATACCCCTGTTTACTTCAAGTCTGGCATTTTTTGCAAGTGTAGTTTCAGGATTTACTCCAATTGACAATATAACGATATCAAAAGGAATTCTTTTTCCTGAGTTTAGTTCTATTTCGTTTTCAGAAAAGCTTTTTACACCATCTGCTAAAATTAATTCTATTCCATTTGCTCTCATCTCATTTTGTGCGAAGCAAGCAATTTCGTAATCAACAGGCGTAAGTATTTGATCTGATAATTCAACTAATTTTGTTTCTATGCCAAGGTGCGCCAAATTTTCTGCCATTTCTACACCAATAAATCCGCCACCTACTACTATTGCTTTTTTCACATTATTTTCGGAAATATATTTTTTTATATTGTCCGCATCAGATAATGTTCTTAGTGTTAATATATTTCTGCTGTTTATGCCATCAATATTCGGTTTTATAGGATTTGCACCTTGCGCTAAAACTAATTTGTCATAATAATATTTCTCATTATTTTGAGTTAAAACAAATTTTTCATTTCTGTTTATTTCTGTAACTTCTGTGTTTAATTTAACTTCTATTTTAAACATATTTCTAAACTTTTCCGGATTAGAAACAAGAATTTTTTCTCTGTCATTTATAATATCAGCGCAATAATATGGTAAGCCGCAATTTGCTATTGATACTTCATTTGTTCTTTCTAATATTGTTATTTCACAATTTTCGTCTAATCTTCTTAATCGTGTTGCACAGCTTGCGCCGCAAGCTCCACCGCCTATTATTATTACTCTCATTTTTACCTTCTTAATTTTAGTATATTCGCATATTAGCATATTCATATTATCAAAATTTTAGGACTTGGTCAATACAATATATCAATTTGACAATATTCGAATATCGTAATATTCTGATAATATGAAAACCAATGAAAATATTGATATCGAAGAATATGCATTAATATTTAAAGCATTAGGACATCCTACACGTTTAACTATAGCGTATAATTTAATGAAAAAGACTGAGTGTAATGTGAATAGAATGAGCGAATGTTTAGGTATTCCTCAACCAACGGTTTCTCAGCATTTATCAATATTGAAAAGCGCAAAAGTCCTTGTAAGCCATCGTAATGGAAACCAAATTTGTTATAAAGTTGAAAATCCTAAAGTAATCAAAATATTGGAACAATTATCAGAACAATAAATTTTATTAATTAATTTCTTGATGGTTTGTAGATTATTTTCCCACTTTTAACATATAAGTCTAAGACTTTTTCACCAGCTTCAGGTTCTATATTTCCATATACAATAATACCTCGTTTTTTAAATTCCTTTAACCAGTGAGGCTTAAATCCTTCATCAAAACCTGTTATTTTTTCAACTTGTTTTGAAGGTACTCCAAAATATACATTTTTTATACCTGACCACATAATTCCGCCGAGACACATCATACAAGGTTCTGCTGTTACATATATACTTAGATTGTATGGAGCTAAATCGTGTGTTCCTAAAATTCTTTCAGCTTCTTTTATTGCGTTCATTTCTGCGTGATTACTGCTACATTTTTCTGTAAGTACAGAATTGGCTGTTTTAACAATAAGGTTACCATCTTTATCATATATAGCTGCGACAAAAGGTCCATATCCCTTTTCTATTTGTATTTCTGCATCTTTTTGCAGGTCAAGTATGATTTTTTGTGCATTTTGTAATTTTTCAAAATCTATCTTATCATTTGAAAAAACTTCTGCTTCAGCCAAGTTCATTGATGCTGTAACAAGGATAAATGAAATTGTAATTAAATAAAAAATTTTCTTCATATAAAAAGTATAAAATCATCATAGCAAATAATCAATATTAAAAAAAATCTTTATAGATTTCTCCATAAAGGTTATATTTGTTGGAATGATTACATTATTTTGTAAATAATGTTTAGTTTAAATGGTATCTAATGAGTAAATATTACAATTAATATTGCCCACTTGTCTATTAGCCATGTGGCTATAGTTAAAAAAAGAACTCCCTATTTGGGGAGTTCTCTTTTTAATTACTAATTTAGAAAGAAACTTTTACATTTTCTCTTTGTTTGTCATCTATTTCAAATAATTTTTCTTCTTTAAATCCAAAAACTGCGGCAATAATATTTGTTGGAAATAATTGGATAAAAGTATTAAATTCTCTTACATTTCCGTTATAGTATTTTCTTGAATTTGCTATATCTTCTTCAATTAGAGAAAGTTCCTGCATTAAGTTTGAGAAATTTTGGTTTGCTTTTAAATCAGGATAGTTTTCTGCAACTGCAATAAGTTTTGCTAATCCAAAACCAAGTTCTGAGTTTAGATTCATCTTTTCAGCATCAGATAACCCAGAATAATTTTTATTTCTAAGTTCCGTAATTTTCTTTAGAACATCTTGTTCGTGACTAACATAACCTTTTACTGTTTCAACTAAGTTAGGAATTAAATCCCAACGTTTTTTTAGGTATACATCCATTGTAGAAAAAGCTTCTTTAATATAGTTTCTGAGCGTTATTCCTTTGTTGTATACGCCAATGATATACGATAGTAAAAGAATAATAAGTACAACAAAAATAATTACAGACATTTATACCTCCAATAATAAAATACTATGATTTTAGATTTATTATAGCATTTTTTTTTAATTAAAATAGAGATTGTTGAATATCTGTATTTGTAAAATTAAAACATTTGCAAGCAAAAGGCGTCAATTTTCTTCCTCTTGGAGTTCTTTGTAAAAACCCTTTTTGTACTAAATATGGTTCATAGACGTCTTCAATAGTTTTTGAATCTTCACCAAGTGCTGTAGCTAGAGTTTCTATGCCAACAGGTCCGCCATTATATTTATCTGCAATTATATTTAATAAAGCTCTATCTGTGTTATCCAGTCCAAATTTATCAATTTGCAGTATATCCAGAGCATTATTTGCTGTTCCCGAATCAATTAAGCCATTTGACTTAACAATTGCGAAATCACGAACTCTTTTTACAAGCCTGTTCGCAATTCTTGGTGTTCCTCTTGATCTTTTTGCAATTGCGATTGCGCCTTCCTCTTCAATATCAATATCTAAAATTTTAGCCGTTCTTTGAATCACTTTTGTAAGTTCTTCTTCTGTATAAAATTCGAGCCTATGGATTAAACCAAAACGGTCGCGCAATGGACTTGATAAAGAACCTGCTTTTGTTGTTGCTCCGATAAGTGTAAATTTTGGAATTGGTATTCTCACAGACTTTAGTGTTTGAGATTTTCCTGTTGTCATATCAAGGTAAAAATCTTCCATTGCGGGATATAATATTTCTTCTGAAATTTTATTTAATCTGTGTATTTCATCAATAAAAAGGATATCTCCTGCTTTTAAAGACATTAAAATTCCAATAATATCTCTTGGACGTTCCAAAGAAGGTGCAGAAGTTATCTTAATATTCGTATTCATTTCTGATGCAATAACAGAAGCAAGAGTTGTTTTACCTAGTCCCGGAGGACCGTAGAATAATATATGATCAAGCGGTAACTCTCTTTTCTTTGCAGCTTCAATAGAAATTTTTAGATTTGATTTTAATACACTTTGTCCAATGTATTCGTCGAAATATTTTGGTCTGATATTTACCTCAAAAGACATGTCATATGATGTCTCCTCGGAAGTAGTATCTTTACTTTTCCTTTTATTAAATTTTACATTATCATCATCAGATATAATTGCCAAAATAAACATCCTTTTGTTTGATTTATATAATAACATCATAACCTGAAAAGGTAAAAAGTTACTTTTTCAAATCTTTAATTTATAATATTAATCAAGAGAGCATGAGAGGTATTAAAATTGGATATTCGTGAATTAATAACAAAATCTTCTGTAGAGCAAAGAAAAGCATTATTAAATAAAGAAGTTAGTGCTGTAGAATTAACAGAAGAAGTTTATAAACAAGTAGATAGTGTTGATGAAAAAATAGGTGCATATAATTCATTAACAAAAGATTTTGCACTGGAAACAGCAAAAAAAGTTGATGAAAAAATTAATAAAGGTGAAGAAATTGCTCCTTTAGCCGGTATTCCTCTTGCACTTAAGGATAATATAAACTTAAAGTCATATCCGACAACTGCATCAAGTAAAATTTTATCAAATTTTGTATCTCCATACGATGCAACTGTTTCTCAAAAACTAAAAGCTAATTTAATACCTGTTATTGGTAAAGCAAATATGGATGAGTTTGCAATGGGTTCAAGTAATGAAAACTCTGCAACAAAAATTGTAAGAAATCCTTGGAATTTAAATAAAGTGCCAGGCGGTAGTTCCGGAGGAAGCGCTGCAGCCGTAGCTGCCGGTGAAGCAACTGTAGCATTGGGTTCTGATACAGGCGGAAGTATAAGACTTCCTGGAAGCTATTGCGGATTAGTTGGTTTAAAACCTACATACGGAAGAGTTTCAAGATATGGTTTAATTGCGTTTGCTTCTTCGTTGGATCAAATTGGACCTATAACCAGAACAGTTGAAGATGCTGCATTGTTATTAAATGTAATTTCAGGACACGATGAAAAAGATTCTACTTCATTGAATCAGCCTGTTCCTGATTTTACAAAGGATTTAAGAAAAGATTTAAAAGGTGTTAAAATTGGTTATATAAAAGAATTATGTTCCGATGGTTTAGCTGCTGATGTTGCATCTGCTGTTCAAAAATCAATTGAAACATATAAATCAATGGGTGCAGAGATAATCGAAATTTCTCTTCCTCTAATAAAATATTCAATAGCGGTATATTATATTATTGCAACTGCTGAAGCAAGTTCAAATTTAGCTCGTTTTGACGGAGTAAAATACGGATACAGAGCAAAAGACGTTGATACATTATATGATATGTATGTAAAAACCAGAGCTCAAGGTTTTGGTGATGAAGTAAAAAGAAGAATAATGCTTGGAACATATGCTTTAAGTTCAGGCTATTATGATGCTTATTACAAAAAAGCACAACAGTTAAGAAGACTTGTTAAGAATGATTTTGATAATGCATTTAAGAAAGTTGATGTACTTTTGTCACCAACATGCCCTCATACAGCATTTGATATTGGTTCAAAAGTTGAAGATCCGTTAAGCATGTATTTAACAGATATTGCAACTATTACAGCAAATTTAGCAGGAATTCCGGCAATGAATGTTCCTGTAGGACTTGATAAATCAGGAATGCCAATAGGTTTGCAACTTCAAGCAAATTGTTTAGAAGAAACAAAATTGTTAAATGTTGCCTTCAAACTGGAAGAAGCTGTACAATTTAATTATAGTATTCCTTCAATGACTTTGGTGTAATGAAAAAGAAAATACTTTTTTTAATAACTATATTTTTTATTCAGTTATCAATGCTGTTTGGTATGCAAGTATATGCAAATGAAGCAGAGATTTCTGATGAAGATATGCAGAATGCGGTATCTGCTTATAAGCATGGTGTTGATTTGGTAAGAACAAAAGCATATGATAGTGCCATTGCCTCTTTCAAAAAAGCGCTTGAGTATTACCCTCAGATGACTGATGCATATTATAATATAGCGTCTATATATGTTACACAAAAAAAATATGATGAAGCTTATAATACATATGTAAAAATTATAGCGCTTAATCCATATGATTATGATTCTATTCTTCAAGCTGCAAAAATTTCATATAACAGGAAGAATTATTCGTTAGCAATGAAGTACTTAAAGTATATTCCTGATGATTATGAATATTATGGTTTGGTTCAACAATTATATGCTGATTCTTTGGAACAATTTAATAGTCAGAAGAATAAAATAGAACGTTCAAAAGTTACTACTGCAAATAAAAATAAAAGAGTTTTAATAGATAAATTTGACTCACCTGCCGGTATGGCGGTTGATTCAGAAGGTAATATTTTTGTTGCTTGTTATTCTGATAATTCAATTGTTAAAGTAGATAAAAATAAAAAAAAGACAAATTTTGTAAAAGATTATTTACTTGATGGTCCTGTTGGTCTTGCAATAGATGCTTATGACAATATATATGTTGCAAATTTTGAAGCAAATAACATTTTAAAAGTTACAAAAGGCGGAAATGTTAGTGTCTTTATGGAAAATGTTTCTAAACCTTATTTCTTATATATTAAAAATGATGTCCTATATATTTCAGAACAAGGAAATGATGTAGTTTTGACATATAATCTTGCTTCTAAAAAGTAATTATAAGTTTCTGTTTGCAAAACTTCCGCCTACTTCAAAAAGTCCGGTATTGTTTCTTATGTAGTCATTAAATAAATTAATTTTATGGTTGCCGGTGTATTTATCAAGTAGTTTCCCGCTTTTTGTTACTAAGTTGGAGTCTATATCATAACTTGGTGCTACAGATTCAAATGCAAGTAACATGTCATTTGATTTATCTTGTAAATTTTCAATGAAGCTTACTACTTTATCAAAAGTATGAGGGTCTCTTGCTTCATAATAATGGGAAAAATAGTAAGGAGCAGCAATAGCCAATACAGGTTTTTGCGGTTCTTTACTTAAACAGTCAATCATTTCATCATATAAATTTTCAGCTTCAGAAACGACTCTTCCTGTTTCATCGTCATAGTGTGTAGAATATTTGCTAAATACTTCTTTTATACTTTTATTAACTTCTTCATCTTTAATAATTTCTGAACCTAGTGCAGAAAAGCCACCTTGATTAGAACCTAAGAATACTTGGTCTAATTCGTTTAATATTTCTTCTGCTTCAGCTAAAATTTCTTTCGGAACCATTGAAATACCTTTTATTGCTGTGTCACCTTTTGTTTCTGCATATTCTCTTGCTCTCCAATAAAGGTTTGATACACAAAATCCTTTTTTATATTTTATTCTGTTTTGTTGGGCAAATTCTAATACACTATATGCAAACTCCGGATATAATTCATTAACTTGTCTAATGAAGTTTATGGTCATATTTTTTCTTTTTTGTACAGTTGTTTCTACAAAGTCTATTATGTTTTCTGAAAAAGGATTTATTCCATAAATTAACATATCACTATTTTCATAACCAATATTTGAGTTTGGGGCTTCATGTGCAAAGGACATTTTTATACCGGGTACAATTTTCACGTGTTTGAATTTTTCAGGATTAAGTCCAATTATTCTTAGTGCGTGTTGAAGCCCTTCTATTGAATCTCTGTCTGTAATTGCAAAAATAAAGTCTTTTCCGTTTTTTTCATAGTATTTATTGGCATATTGTGCAACATTGTCTAAAATATCAAATATATTTTCATTTCCGCTGGAAAAACTTGTTTGGTAATCTAAATCAACACAATATACGCCATTATCTTGGTTTTTTGTTGTTGCAAGAAAATTATCCTGTGTTAAGTTTGGTAATATTTCTCGAAGTTCATCCGGCGTCATAATACAGTTAAAATTTTGTGCGGGAATATTACAATCCATTACTCTTTTTATTCCTGAAGATAATTCAGACGCGAATTCACTTGGGATGTCTCCTGCCTTGAATTTAGAATCAGGTAGTTCTGTTTTCTTTCCTAAAATTTTTGAAAATAATCCCGAAAAAGAAATGTTTTTCTCATTTGTATTTGCAGTTTTATAAAAAGTATCGCAAACGCCACTACTCCTTAATATAGAGGTATTTTGTCCGTTTGATTTTTTATATTGATTATTTGGGAAGTTTTGAGAAACTCTTATTTCCATTTCTACTCCGTTTTGAGTTAGGGATTTAGTATTTTTTATTAATTAGAAGTTATTTAATTGATTTTTTACCTTTTAAAAGGAAGAAGCTTCCGACTGCCGCTAATATTATTCCAAATTTTAAAAATCCATTTGATTTCTTTTTATAAAGTGTTTCATTTTGAGTGTGAATAATATTACGTCTGAATTCATCTTTTTCCTGTAATACTTTGTCAATAGAATATTTTGGTAGGCTTTGAGGGGCTTCTATATATCTGCTAGAATTGGATTTTCCTCCCAATTTCCTTGCCGGGATTTCGTTATTGACATTTGTATTTTGGGTATTTAATATATTGGACATATTTACTCCGTTAAATTTTTAATGTATGAAAATATTTATAATTGATATAATATTAAGTTTAAAGTATAAAATTTTACAAATTTTAATAAAAAAAACATGTAAACTTTTGTTAAAAGGAGTATAAAATTAAAGCAAGAAAAACCTTTTAGAAGAATTAATAAAGTATGATTTTCTGCATGAAAAGGAGCTAAATGTGAATATACAAAGAAATAATTTGAAAGCATTAAATCCGGCATTTTCGGGGCATAAAAAATCTTTGGATAAGAAGGGTTATGAAAAGCATGACTTCTTCTATTTATATGATCCGAATAAGTATAAGTGTGAAGTTGAATTATTCAATATAGTAAAAGATGCTAACGGTAATTTTTCTATTGCTGAAAAAGATACTCCTGCAGTATCAATGCCGATGATAGATGGCGGCATAAGTGCTGATATTTCTGATATTCCCGAAATAGATTCAAAAGAAGGGTTTGCATATAGATTTAAGTTAACAGATAAAAATTCAGGAAAAAGCTCCTATGCATATGATAATGGAAGTGTAATTGGTATTTTTGATACCGAAAATACAGATAACAAATATAATGTTGTACTTTCAAATCGTGCAATAATAAATAAAAACGGTCCGATGCAATTAATCATGCCGGATGAATATTATCCCGGAATAGAAAATGTAGATGGGAAACCTACTTTAAATGATGGTTTAAGAGCAAAAGCATTATCAAGTGTTAGAAACCATGCAAATAAGTTGGGCGGAAATCTATTTGGTATTATTGCAAGGTTGCCTCAGTTACAGAAAGAAGGAGTAAAAAGAATTGTAGGTACTCCTTTTACAAAAGATACAATATCTTCTCATTTATACTGGACTGAAAATGCTTATCAAGTTGCTCCAACATTAGGTACGGAAAAAGATTTTTGTACTTTACAAGAAGAATTGTTTAAAAACGGAATAAATTGGATTGCAGATGCTGCATTGGTAAATGAAGGATTTGGTGGTATTCATTTATCTGAACTTTTGAGAAAAGGTCCAAATTCAATTTCTAAAAATATGTTTAGATCAGAAGAAAAAATTTCCCTTGGTATATTACCTGATAAGTGCGATTATACAAGAATGAAAATAATTAATGCTCCGTTTGCTATAACTTCTGATGGTAAATATGAGCAAGAAAACGCAAATTATAATCCTGCAATGCCTACATATATACAGTTTTATGATGACAGGCTTGCAAGTGAAGAACAGAAAAAGTCTGATTCTCCAAGCAGAATGACGACATATGATAATAAAAATACAGATAATATATATGATATTACAAAGCATGATGATGCTGTATATCCATTTCCAATTGAAGTAAATCCTTCTGAATTGGAAAGAAATGTCAAAAATATTGTAAAAGAAGAAGGTGCCGTTGATTTATCAAACATAGAAACAATAAAGAAAATTTCTGATTTTACTTATTTTAATGTGGTAAATAAAAGTGCAGCAGCCGGCTTGGAAGTTTGGGACGGTAATGTTGATATAGCTAAATTAAACTTTTATAGAAGTGATAAAGATGATGCAAGATTTTTAAAACTTCCACAAGAAGAAAGAGAAGAAGCTATTGCTGATTTTGATAGAGGTGCTTTAGCAGTAAGAGATTATGCTGTTAATTCAGGAAAATATTGGACTAAATTATCAGCAGATACTCAATTTAAATATGCTTCAAATCTTTTAGCAGGAAGTGCTGATACTGCAGAAGAGTATATGTCTGCAATAAAGAAATTAGCAAGTAACGGAATGCTCCCTTTATCTGTATTAGATAATGTTGATACAGAAATTATAGAAAATGTTCTTAATGATGAATACCATTTAAGAAGATTAGATGATGCTGATATGAGAGCGGATATTAATCCTGAAGGAATTGGAAATGATTATACTGTTTCTGATTATATATTAAGGCAAGCAATGGATGAGCCATTAGAAACCCTTCCTTTTGCTACAAATTTATTAGGAATAATTACATCTCCATATATAGCAAAAAAAGCAAATGTTGATGAAGAATTGGGTGTATCCAGATATGATTTAACTAAAGCAGGAAATCCAAATCTTCCTGAAAAATATGAAAATGTATATTCTACAGTAGATCAAATATATGAAAAATCTATTGTGCCGATAATTTCTGCAGTATTGAAAGATATTCCGGGTATTTCTGAAGACGGAATGGTTACAGAATACGGTAAATATGTAATTTCCGAAATAACACCTGAGTTGACAAAATATATAATAACAAAGGCATTGGCTCCAAAAGCAGAAATTAAGGTTAGCAATGATGGTCAGATTGATTTTTCTGATGTGGATTCAGAAAAAATAACAATGCAGTCTTTAGGTATTCCATTTAATAATATGACTTCTGAAGAAGAAGCAGCAACTGTTGTAGATTTGCTTCAGCAAGGTATTAGTAATATGGAACTTTCTGATTTTTCTGCAATAAAAGATAAAATTAATAATAGATTCAGACATCGTTCTTTGAATGATTTTAAAGTTGCTGAAATGATTATAGACAGAACAGAATCAGGTCTTGGATGGAGAATAGATGCTGCAAAGGATATTGCTTCAATTGATTCTGTAAGATCAGATGCAGATAATATGACATCGGCTTGGAAAAATGTTATTAACTTCTGGAAGTTATATAATCAATCGGTACTTGAAATAAACCCTCATGCATATACAACTGCTGAACTTACCGATTTATATGACTTATTTAAAGATGAAGATAAAACAGTTTTCTCCAGTGATGCTGATGCTGAAAGAAAATTCCTTCAAGAAACCGGAATTACTTCAGTAGCAAATTATAATTATTTCTTCTCTTTATTACCTGATTTATTTGCTAATTATTCTTTTGAAAATGGAAATCCAAGTTGGATGTCAAAAGAAGGAAAAAACCATGAATTTAGAAATAAAATGGATGCAGGTTGGTCAGGCACAAACCCGGGCTTTTTGTTCCAAAGTCCTGAAGATGGTGTCATAAATTCGTATACATTCTTTGGAAATCATGATAAACCAAGAGCTTTACAGTGTTTAGCATTAGATTTGGGTTTATTTAACTCTGATTTTGCACCTGATAAAACATCTTCAAATATAAAAAATAGTAAAGGTGAACCCAAAACACACAGAGAAATTGCTGCAGAGGTTATGCAACAAAATGAAGCAGATATTGACTTTGATAAAGTTAATCCGATGGCAATAGCAATGGGTGCAAGACTAAACGAAGCTTTTGATAAAACATTATCTGATTCTGTTTTAAAAACAGAAATAAATAATGCGATAAGTGATTTATCTCAAGGACAATTTAAAGGTCAAAATTTTGATGCAACAGCTTTCGGTACAAGACCTTTTGAAGTTGCAATAAGTTCTGTACTTGATCAGGTTGAATATAAAACAGGTTCTTCAATTCAAAATAGGGAAGAAATTGAAGCAAAAGTATTAGAATCAATTTTAGTTCCTGCTTTTGACAGATATTATTCGATGTATAAGCTATTAGTTACTTTACCTGGTAGTCCTACAGACTTTGCCGGAGACAGAGTTGGTGTTTCAGGTTATGAAACTAAGGCGAAAAATTATCATCAACAAAATAGAAATGTTATTCATTGGGAATGGTTGAATGATAGTTCAAATAATAAATATAAATATGTAAAAGAGTTTTATGATAAAGTAAATGAATTTGCAAATTTAAGATCTCAAAAACAATTAAGTGCATTAAATGATGGTGCAACTGTTACATTACCTGTTGCATTGGCTGAAAAGCAAAAAGATGGTAAAGCTGAAGTTAAAACAAGTGAAAAACTTCAAGCAATGCTTAGATATAATGATAAAGGCTCAGTTGTTTTAACACTTCATGATTTGTCTGGCGCAGATACTCCTTTGTCACAAAAAATGCGTAGAAGCGAAACTAAAACAGATATAACAGAAGGTTCTATATATAATAGAATTGTTCTTGATGCAGAAAATACCAATGCAAAACAAGGTCTTAAACACGGTCTTGAAGTTGGTACTAAGTTTAAAAATGAACGCAGCGGTGACAATTCTACATATAAAATTGCTAAAATGAGTAAAGATGGAAAAGATTACTATTATTTAAAAAGAGAAGATTCTCAAGGTAGAGAAATTCCAATTACTATAAAACCAGAAGATTATAATACTTTAATTCTTTATAAAATTTAGTAATAATAACCGGTTAAAAAATCCTTTTTCTTTGTAGTAATATAAAGAAAAAGGATTTTACTATGAAACTACATAATACATTTTCAAACAGCATTGAAGAATTCACACCGATAAACGGAAACAAGGTAAGCATGTATGTATGCGGACCTACAGTATATGATTATCCGCACTTAGGGCATGCCAGATGTTATATTACTTGGGATATGTTATACAGATATCTTAAATTTTTAGGATATGATGTAACTTATTGCAGAAATATTACCGATGTTGATGACAAAATATTAAAAAAAGCAAAAGAAGAAAATACAACAGCCGAAGTAATATCAAGAAGATATTATGAAATATTTTCGGAATCAATGAAAAAATTAAATGTTTTAAAACCTGATATTGAGCCTTTTGCAACAAAAACAATCGGTGAAATGATATCTATAATAAAAGATTTGATAAAAAATGATTATGCTTATGAAGCAGATGGTGATGTTTATTTTAGAGTAAAGAAATTCAAAGACTATGGAATGTTAAGTAAGCAGCCAATAGAAGATTTAGTGGCAGGAGCAAGAGTAGAAGCATCTTCAATTAAAGAGGATGTGTTAGATTTTGCCCTATGGAAAAAAGATGAAGAATTCGGCTATCCGAGCCCTTGGGGAAAGGGACGTCCTGGTTGGCATATTGAATGTAGTGCAATGTCTCGTAAGCATTTAGGAAAAACTATTGATATTCATGCCGGCGGAGCTGATTTAATTTTCCCTCATCATGAAAATGAAATAGCCCAAAGTGAATGTGCAAACGGTTGCAAATTCGTTAATTATTGGCTTCATAATGGTTTTGTTACTATTAATAAAGAAAAAATGTCAAAATCATTAAAGAATTTTGTTTCTATAGATGCATTACTTAATAATTATGATGCGAATACAATAAGATTATTTATTTTGACAAACCATTACAGGATGCCTGTTGAATTTTCTGATGTTGCATTAGATGGTGCAAAATCAGGTTGGAAAAGAATTCAAACAGCAGTTAATGAAGTTGTAAGATTTGTTGATTCAAAAGAACTGCCTGATGTTTCTGCTTCAGATGAAATTAATAGTTTTAAAGAAGCAATGGATAATGACTTAAATACATCAAAAGCACTTGCAGTTATATTTGATTCTGCAACAAAAGCAAATAAATCAGTAGCAGAAAAAGATATTGATAGTGCAAAAAAATATGCTGCAATTCTATTAAAACTTACAGATGTTATGGGATTTAATATTGAAAAAGAAAAAATGTCTGAACAAGAATTACAGAATAGATTACAAAAAATTGTTAATGAAATGGAATTCTTAACTGAAGAAGATAAGAAACTTACAGGCTATGATTTAATGAATAAAATAATTGAATATAGAAATAATGCCCGAAAAGAAAAAAATTGGGCAATAGCTGATAAAGTAAGAAATTTGTTGGATTCGATATCAATAGTAATAAAAGATACAAAAGATTCAACAATTTGGGAAGAAAAATAAGCACGGAACTTTCTACTCTATAATATGTCTAATAAATTGAGTAGAGAGTACGTGGAGGTATGTAAATAAAAAACACGGCATTCTTGCCGTGTTTTTTATAATACTTTTTTAGTGTGCATTACTGTGTCTTTCGAACATAGAAGGTAGAGCAATCAATAGAAAATACATTAGTGCACCGAACAACAATAAGTAGAGACCATCCATAACACATTTCCTTTTTATTAATAACTGTACATTAATACAGTACCCAAAAAGACTTTTTCTTAAACATAATTAATAAAAAATCATCCGTTATTTGTAGATAGAAATGTGACTATTATATAATGTGAGGTAATATGGATAAATCAAAATTAAAAAAATTATTTTCAGGGTTATGCTGTAGTGTATGTAAGCATGATTTTGATGAGGAAGCAATTTTTATAAAAAGAGAAGAGAAAAACTTGCTTGTTTTACAAATTATATGTCCTGAATGCGGTAAAAGTTTCGGGCTTGCATTATTGGGGACAGGGGCATTGTCTGTAAAAGATGAAAAAGATGATGATGCACTTGAAATTCAAGAATGTCCTTTGCCTATAAGTTATGATGATGTTTTAGATGCACATCATTTTATTGATAAATTAGAAAAGGACTGGACAAAATATATACCTGATGAATTGAAAAATATTTAAAATATTATAAGTCCCAATTTTCGCTTAGTTTTGCGAATTTAAAATCTTTGTAAAAATAGTTTAAAATTTGATATGCATTATAGCCTTGAGCTGCAAGGTTATTTGCTCCGTGTTGACTCATGCCGACACCGTGGCCGTTTTTCTTTGTTCCATAGTCAAAAGAGGGAACTGACTGTAAGAATGAGCTTCCGGAGCTCCATACCTTTGTTTGTCCACCTGAACTTGCGTGATAATATGTAGGTAAAACTCTTTTATCTTGAACAAGAACTATCCCTTTTGTATCTTCAACAGCTTTAGTTGTTCTTGCTTTTTCGGCACTGGCGCCGCCATATGCTTGATCGGCAGTTGTATCAACTAAATCAAACCCCTTGGAAGCATGTTTGCCTGCTGTTTTGGTAGCTACGGCATAGCTTCTTGCTGCAATTGCTTGTGCTTTAAGTGCTTCCAAATTCCATTTTGATGGCATTTCGGAAGGTACGACTCCTTTAAGGTAATCTTCCAATGGAACATCATTAATTAAAGTTAAGCCGTTACCCCAATTTGTAATAAGAAAATCCCCTCTATACCAAGCTTTTTTTGAACATAAAAAACCCGGTGTTTTTGTTCTTATTAATACCTGATTTGTTCCTAGCGGAAACTCTTGCCTGTTAGAAACAACAGAAATTTCTTTTCCCTTTGATTTGAATTGATAAACCTTCATAGGTTTAATTTCATATAATAATTTGTTTTGAAATGCGTCATATATTTCACCAGAAACTGAAGAAGCAACTTTTACTTCTTTTGCTTGTGTTTCAAGACCAATTTTTATTGCATCGGCTTTTTGTATATTAATAAATAATATTAATAAAATTGTCAGAATAATTTTCCTGAAGAGCATAACCCTAAACCATTGATAATTCCAGTTAACAACATAATATCACATAAAAAATGCCACATCCAAAAAATCATACATATGTACTAGAAAGCAATAATAAAAATCATATATATCAACCATAAATATGGGTACTTTTGACTTTCAATATTATATCATTAAGTAGAGATAAAAAGGGTAATTGTATGATAAACGGCGGTGTACATTTTACTGAAAGAGGAATAATTCAAAACATTCGTGCTATGAGAATGCAAACTGCGCTTATGGCAATTACAAATGAAAATGTTGTAGGGTTTGACAAAATCGGTTATCAAAGAAAAATACCGGTTGTATCTTCTTTTGCTGAATTTATAGGAGAAGACGCTATCTCAACAACTACAGATGATACAATAGGCAGACTGGGTTTAACAGAAAATCCTTTGGATGTAGCTTTGGCTGAAAAAGGATATTTTCAAGTTCTTACAAAAGAAGGAGTTAAACTAACAAGAGACGGAAGATTCAAAATGAATAAAAACGGTGAAATATTGTCTCTTGATGGTGACAAAATATTGACAAATATGGGAACTCCTCTTGTATTGCCGTTTGTACCTGAAAAACTTGAAGATATTTCAATAGATTTAAATGGTGTTGTAAGAGTTTTAAATAATAAAACAAGAAAATTTGAAACAGCAGGAACATTATCTGTTGTAAGTCAAGATGGTGTTGCTGTTTTGTCACCGAATGTAAGACAAGGATACAATGAATATTCAAATGTGAGTTTGCAAACAGAATTTATGCAAGCAATGATGTATCCTAGAACATTTGAAGCAAACAGGCAATTATATCAAATTCAAAATTCAAATCTACAAAGAGTAATTTCATCTCTTGGCAGTTAGTTAGAAAGGTAATTAATGACAACAATACAAGGTATAATTAATAAAGGTATATATAACGCAGAACTTCAATTTGAAAAGATGGGTTATATTTCTTCAAACATATCTAACTATAATACAAACGGATATAAGTCTGTTCGTTTTGAACAAATGTTGGATGAGAACGGATATCTTACAGGTATAGAAAGAACAGATTTTTCTCAAGGTGCAATTCAAAGAACAGCAAGAGATTTTGATGTTGCAATAGATGGTGTGGGTTTTATTCCGGTTACGTCTCCAAATGGTGATGTAACATATACAAGAGAAGGCTCATTCAAAGTTAACCAGGATGGATATTTGATTACAAATGATGGTTATTTAGTTGGTGATGGTATTCAAATTCCCGTTAATTATGAAAATATTGCAATAAAACCTGATGGTGAAGTTCAAATATTTTCAAATGACGGAACACAAAGAGAAACGCTCGGAACAATACCTATTGTTAATTTTCAAAATCCCGAAGGATTAAAAAAAGCTGATAATAATAAATATTATCTTACAGCAGAATCAGGTGAACCTGTCCTTATAAAAAATCATACAAAACTAAAACAAGGCAGTTTGGAAGTTACAAACATAGATATATTAAATGAAGTTAATTCTATTTTAAGATTGAACGCATCTATGCTTGCAAGTTTCAAGGTAATGCAAACGGTAAATGATATGTATTCAAAAACATTACAATTAAATCAATAGAAGGTGAGTAAATGATTATAGAAAACAATCCAATGAGAAGTACTCTTCACGCATTAGATTTAATAGCAGAAAGACAAAAGGCTCTTTCTTGTAATCTTGCGAATATGGATACTCCAAACTACAAAAGAAAAGATATATCATTCTCTCAATATTTAGGCGGAACAGCAAATCCTTTAGAAACTGCTTTGGCAGCAAAAATGGGACCATCTCCGGTAACGATAGAAACTTCCGAAGAAAAGGTTAACCCTGCAACTGAATTATCGGAAATGCAAAAAAATTCTTTGTTATATACAGTTGCAGCAAGAAGAATGACGTCATTAATTACAGAAATGAAAACAGTTATAAATATGGGTAACGGCTAATGGGAATATTAAGCGCAATGAATGTAGGCTGTGACGGATTAAAAGTTCACGGCATGAGATTAGACATATCATCTAAGAATATAGCAAACTTGGATACACCGAATTATGTCAGAAAAATTCCGTTGGTAGTATCAACTGACAGAAGTTCATTTTTGAGTGTAATGAATCAGATGAAAGAATCAACATTTGGAGCAGGTACTCTTCCTTATGCATCAGGAAGTGTTGCAATGGCCGGTGTCGTTGAAGATCCAACATTAGGTGACAGATTGTATAAACCTGGACACCCTGATGCAGATGAAAACGGATATATAAGAACTTCAAATGTAGATCCTTTAGTTGAAATAACCGATGCTATAATGGCACAAAGAGCATATGAAGCAAGTTTAGCTATAATAACAATGTCAAAGTCAATGGCAGATAAGGCGGCAACTATAGGAAGCTAATAATATTAAAGGGTAGTGTGTAATGTTTACGGGTATGATACAAAATCTATTAAATTCTTCAGGTCAAGCAGCGGCAATTCAAAGGGCACAGCAGATTAGTAATTATGTACAATCTCAAAACAGAACTGCTGAATTAAGTGAAGGTGTTGAATTTAAAACTTTTGAAGATGTTATGAAATCATCTTTAAATGTTCATACAAGATTTAATGTAAATAAGCCTGCAAATAATATCAAATTCGGTTCTTTAACTACCAAAAAAGTAAATGCACAGACTGTTTCAAAAGAAGTTCAGGATGTTAAAACAGAAGATGAAAATATTTTTTCAATTCCCTATGTAACTACAACTAAGCAAACAGAAAAATCTCAAATAAAGGATTTAATATCTAAAATTTCTAAAAAACACGGAGTTGATGAAAAACTTGTAAATGCCGTAATTAAACAAGAATCCGGTTATAATCCAAAAGCAAAATCATCTGCAGGTGCGCAAGGTCTAATGCAATTGATGCCTGCAACAGCAAAATCTTTAGGTGTTAGTGATCCTTATAATCCGGTTCAAAATGTAGATGGTGGAGTAAGATACTTAAAAAGTATGATGGAAAGATATAATGGAAATGTTGTTCTTGCTCTTGCAGCGTATAATGCAGGACCGGGAAATGTTGATAAATATGATGGGGTTCCTCCTTTTAGAGAAACTCAGAATTATGTAAAAAATGTACTCGCAAATTATCTGTAATAGAAAGGCATAAACATGATAGAAAATAGATTAGTACCAAATATAAATATTTTTTCAAATGTTTCATCTTCAATGCCTATTGATGAATTTTCTCAAAAGGGTTTTGGTCTAAGCAACCTAAATAAGCAGGAAGGTGTCAGTTTTAAGAATGTTCTTTCAGGCATGGTTAGTAATTTAAATGCAGAAGTTGAAAAACCTGATCAATTATTAAATCAACAAATGATGGGGAATTCAGATGTTGATATACATGATGTTATGACTGCAGTAGCCAAAGCTGAACTTGGAGTAAGCCTTGCAGCTCAAATGACTTCTAAAGTTGTAACAGCTTATAATACTGTTATGAATATTTCTATATAAAAACTTGAAAATATAATAAATAAGTGTAAAGTAGTTACCCAATATTTAAAATAATAGTATAATATCAAGTAGAAGATGATATATAGATTAGGGATTTATGAATATAAAAGAACTATTGCAGAATAAAACAGTACTGTATTCCGTTATTGGCGGAGTTGTAATACTAATTTTTCTTATTATTCTAATGTTTGCAATTACATCAGGAAGGAAAACAGCACAAATTCCCGGAAAACCATTAGAAAAAATTCAGAAAGAGTCATTTAATATAATTACAACTGATAATCCTGGTAAGGCTCTGGAAATACAAACTCTGTTGGCACGTAGCAATATAGAAACAAAAAGTACATCTTCTGGTTCAAAAACTACCGTATTTTTAGAAGGTGGTAAATATAC
Source organism: Candidatus Gastranaerophilales bacterium (assembly GCA_944322615.1). Taxonomy (GTDB): domain Bacteria; phylum Cyanobacteriota; class Vampirovibrionia; order Gastranaerophilales; family Gastranaerophilaceae; genus Avigastranaerophilus. The sequence goes on from CALUPH010000006.1 coordinate 104,087, forward strand.
TAATGTTCAACGTGACAGAGCTTTGATAGAAATTGTAAAAAGTGGATTGGTTGATCAAAATGTAGGATTGGAAATCTTTGATAAAAATGATTTTACTTCAACAAGAGAGGATAAAAGAATAAAATTGGCAAGAGCAGTCAATGGAGAACTTTCAAGACTAATAAGAAGAATGCCAAGAGTTGAAAACGCATCCGTTCTTGTTAGTATTCCTGAAAATACAATGTTTAAAGCAGATAAAAAACCTATTAGTGCTACTGTCGTGTTGACTGTTGAACAAAATGAAAAATATCCTGTAAGAATTGATGAGTCTGTTATTAGAGCGATAAAAAGTTTGCTATTAGGAAGTGTAAGCGGATTATCTGCTGAAAATATTTCTATTACAGATACTAATGGAAATGTTTATAACAGTTTGGTTAAATCTATCGATGATCAAATTTCAAAAGTTCAAGAGTTTGATCAATATATGAAAAATAAGGTTTCCTCTCAATTAGATATGTTGTTAGGTCAGGGAAATTATGTTGTTACTGTAAGTACATCTTTAAACCAAGTTCCTAAAGAAATAACAAGTATTCAGTATAATCCGGATGGAAAAACATCTTTAACCGAACAAACATTTAGAGAAGGATTAGGTGATACTTCTCAAGATACAAACAAAGGTTCTGATGCAGTTAGCGTATATTTACCGAATGGTCTTCAAAATTCATCTTCTACATCTTCTCAAAATAAGAACTATTCAAGAGAAGCAACTGAAAAAACATATGGTGTTGATAAAAAACATGTAAGTGAATATTATAATTCCGGAATAATAGAAAATATATCAATAGCAGTTACAATGAATGCAGACTCTATGCCGCCAAATATGACAATAGATGAATTAAAGGCGCAAATAGCAAGGGCTGCTTCTCCAAAAGTTAATCCAAATAATGTTTCTATTGCTTTTGCGGAAACTATAGATCCGTATTTGGCATCAGATAGACCTGTAAATTTACCTGTGCCTGATGCATCCGGTAATCCTTGGTGGCTGGCTATAGTATTATTATTGGCAGGTTTGGTTGTTGGTTTTGTATTTGTTCATAAAAAACTAAAAGACTCTTCTAGTGAACAAGAAGAAGAACTAAGAATTCTAAAACAAAAAACAAGTGAACAAGAAAAACAGATTGTTGATGTTAATCTTAAAGCAGCAGAGTTAATCGAAAAGCAGACAATATTAACTCAAGAATTATTAGAACATCAAAAACAATTACAAATTGAAAAGAAAAAAGAAACAGACGCTTCATTAGATGAAGTTGTTGAGGAAGTATCAGCTGATTTGGCCCAATCAGACAGCGAAAAAACATTAAAAGAATTAAAGAGTTGGATTGAAAAATCATAATGGAGTAGAGTAGGGAATGCCGATTAACGGTTTTGATTATAAAGCATTTGCAACAGATTTGGCGAAACAGGCGTTGGAAGTATTACAACAGCCCGGTTCAAATGCTGCTCCTGATATATTAACGGATGCTGATAAAAAAAATATTGTAGAAACCGTAAGAAAATTTTGTTTTATGGCAGGTGAAGCATTAAGCAATGATACTCAGTTGAAATTTAATGCTGAACAAGCAAGTTTAGTTACTCAATTTATTGGTGAGTGGACTTTTCATAAATCTATAGATTTAATTAAGGGAAAAATTCCTCCTCAGAACAGAGAAGCTATTTTACAGATTATAGCTGCAAATATTTTTAATACGGCAAAATTAGCAATAATAAAAAATATGCCGCAGGATGCTCTTATAAATCTTGTTGAAGATAAAGTTAAGCAAGTTTATAATGAAGAACTTCAAAAATTAGTAAAAAAAGGAGTATTGTCTCCAAAACAGTATGAAATAGCTGTTAATACTTCAAATTTGAATGATATGGTTCAAAAAACCGAAGATGAAGCAAAATTAAATCAAGCAAATGTTCAAGCAGAAACAAAGCTGCCGTCAGCGAATGATAAAAAAGTGCTTAAACTTGCGGCATTAGCTATTATTTTAAAAAAACTTCCGGAACAAAAAGCTAACGAAATCTTGAACTGTCTTGATAAACAAGATGTACAACATGTTATTAACTATATGAAAATGAGTAATATTGAGGATAAAATCGATCATAAAGTGATTATAAAATCCTTAGAAGAAATAAAAAAAATATTACCTATTCATGATGTAATAAATGTTCCTAAATTAATAAAAAATCATCATAAACTTATAAAATCAACATCACCTGATGTATTGAGCAATATTGCAATTAAGGAAAGAGAATCTGTTAGAGAATTTATATTAGATACAACATTTCCTGCTGCAGATGTCTTTTCACCTTTTGTATTGCAATCTTTGGTAACTACTATAGAAGAAAAAATCCATGATAATTAAAAAAAAATATACAACTATAAAAAAAATAGCAGAAGAAACCCCTATTATCGAAGAACCGATAATTGAAGATGTTTCTGTGCAAGTAACACAGGATGTTGTAAAAAAAGAAGATAGTGTAGTTCAACCAACTGTTCAAGCTCAGGAAGAAACTTCTAAAGAAAAGAAAAAGAAAAAAGAGGATAATTTGGATCTTTCTTTAGATAATATTAAATTCGAACAACGAGAAGAAAGACGTGAAGGAACAAGAAGAAGAGGCTACAGAAGAACTGAAGACAGAAATATAGTATCTCGAGCTCAAAAGGATGCTTTGGCAATAAAAGAGGAAGCAAAAAAAGAAGGATACGAAGAAGGTTTAGCCTCAGCTAAGAATGATATAGAAGATTTAAAGAGTAAATTTACAGAGTTCTTTAATTATAAGACTGAAGTTTATGAAAAGGTTTCGGATTGTATTTATGAAGTTTCTATGGAAATTGCGCGAAAAATAATTAATAAGCAGGTAGAAACCGATAAAGAGTATATTATTTCTATGATAAAAGGTGTAGTAGAAGAAATACATAAAACAGAAAATAAAATTACACTAAAAGTAATGCCTAAGGATGTAGAAATAGTTAGGGATAAAATTTCAGAAATATTTTCAGGAGAATATTTTGAAGCAAAAATTTCTGTAATTCCCGATAATGAGATAAAAGAGGGCGGTGTGATAGTTGAAACATCAAATGGTCTAATTGATGCAACACTTGAAACACAGCTTTCTATAATAGAAAAAGCATTAAAAAAGCAGGAAGAGAGTTAATATATAATGGCACAGCCGCAAGGTGCAAAACCATCAATGATAAGTGAAATAGGATTGGCAATATTTGTAATATTGCTGATTGTTTTACTTATTGTTGAACTTCCATCTTGGATTGTAAACTTTGCGATAAGTTTTAATATTACACTTGGAATCTTATTATTGATGATTTCTTTGTATATACAAAGACCGTTAGAATTGGCTTCATTCCCATCTATTATATTGATTGGTACAATGTTTCGACTTGTTCTATCTATTGCATCAACGAGATTGATTCTTGCGAAAGGTGAAGCGGGTGAAGTTATTGATGCTTTTGGTAATTTCGTAACCGGTGGTAATTTGGTTGTTGGTTTTGTAATATTTATCATTATTACAATAGTTCAATTTATGGTAATTACAAAGGGTTCTGAACGTATAGCCGAAGTTGCTGCAAGATTTGCATTAGATGCGATGCCCGGTAAACAAATGACAATTGATGCTGACTTTAACGCAGGATTAATATCACCTGAAGAAGCCGTAAAAAGAAGAGAAGATTTACAGCGAGAATCTAACTTATACGGTTCTATGGATGGTGCTATGAAGTTTGTAAAGGGTGATACTATGGCAGGTATCATCATCGTTGTAATTAATATTGTTGGTGGTTTATGTGTTGGTGTATTAATGAATGGTATGCAAGCTGGTGAAGCGGTTCAAAAATATACAGTACTAACTGTCGGTGATGGTTTGGCTGCACAGTTACCATCTTTGTTAATGGCAATTGCAGCAGGTATCGTAATGACTCGTTCTACTGCTTCAGGCGGATCATTAGGCGGTGATTTATCAGGGCAAATTTTAAGTAAACCGTCAAGCTTAATTTTTACGGTTGTTTTCTTGATTATAATTGCATTAACAAGTTTCTATACAGGTCTTCCTTGGTACACTTTCACAGTATATGCATTAGTAATTATGGCTGCATATTTGATTGTTTCTGTAAATAAAGATGTTCAATCTCAATTGGGGCAATTAGATGCTGTTAAAAAGAGTATGAGTGATTTAACAAACCCGAACAGAATGTATGAAAGATTGGGTGTTGATGTATTAAACTTGCAAGTTGGTACAGGTTTATTGGAAATTGCAGATCCTGAGCAAGATGGTATGCTTCTTCCTAAAATTGCAGCATTAAGACAACGTGTTACTGATGAACTCGGTTATATTATACCAAATATCAGAATTATGGACTCTTCTGCAATCGGTGCAAATGAATATATGATTTCAGTTCGTGGTAATACCGTTGCAGTTGGAACTGTTTATCCGAAAAAAAGTATGGTTATTGCTGATCAGTGGGATGCTTTAGGTAAAGAAGTTCCTAAAGATGCGATTATTGGAGTTGATCCTACTTATCAAACTCAGGCATATTGGATGGATACAAATTTCTTAAAAGAACAGAAAGATGTTACTGCTGTTGATTCTGTTGATGTAATAATTACGCACTTACAAGACTGTGTAAGAAAATATGTTGATGAAATTATGACCAAGACAGATGTTCTTAAACTTATGGAATTGGTTAAGAGTCAAGACCCAACATTGGTTAATGACCTTGTTCCGACAATTATTTCTACAAGTGATTTACGTAAAATATTTGTTAATCTTATTAGAGAAAAAGTTTCGATTAAAGATATTATTTATATTTTTGAAAGATTATGTGACTATGCAAGATTTTCAAAAGAACCTGATATATTGTCAGAACGTTTAAGAGCTGCATTAGGCAGACAGATTTGTCTTGCAAATTGTACAAAAGACAAAATATTATATGCTTTAACTCTTTCTCCTGAGTGGGAAAAAACTTTGGATGACAGTTGTCAAAGAACAGAATTGGGTACAATGTTCTTGTTGAATCCTTTACAGGTTCAAGAACTTATTGAATCTGCAGCATCAACATTAATCAGAGCACATCAAAGCATTAATGTTCAACCTGTAATATTATGTTCTCCAAGAATAAGACTTCCGTTATATCAATTATTAGAAAGACATATTCCGACTATCGTTGTTATTTCATATTCTGAATTGATAACCGATATAAGAGTTGAAGCAGTTGATACTATAGGTGAATCGGTAAATTATAATTTCGAGTAAGTAAATGTTAAATCAAAGTAGAGAAAAATCCATAGAATTTGTAAAGAAACAGGCGTTTGATATAATTAATTCAACTAAATTATATTCATATAAAGGTTCTGTTTCTAAGCTTTTGGGCTTGACTGTAGAAGTTAAATTACCGGGACTGAAAATTGGAGATTTATGTTTTATCGAAACAGCTGAAGGTGAAAAGAAACCTGCAGAAGTCGTTGCATTTAAAGGTGAAAATGCTCAGTTATTACTTTTGTATGATGGTGCGGGGATTGGACAAGGCAGTTTGGTTACCACAACAGGAAAAGCAATAAGTATACCAATGGGAGATTTTTTACTTGGCAGATTGATAAGTCCTTTAGGTGAACCAATAGATGGAAAACCTATGGATACAAGAGGTGCTCCTTGGGTAAATATAGAAAATCCGCCTCCTGGTCCATTTGAAAGACCTATAATTAAAACGATGTTTTCTACAGGTGTTAGGGCAATAGATTCAATGTTAACGCTCGGAGCAGGTCAACGTATGGGCTTATTTGCAGGTTCAGGTGTTGGTAAAAGTACAATGCTTGGTATGATTGCACGAAACTCTGATGCTGATGTTAACGTTGTTGCATTGATTGGTGAACGTGGTAGAGAAGTTAAAGAATTTATTGAAAATTCACTCGGTGAAGCAGGCATGAAAAAGTCGGTTATTGTATGTTCTACAGGCGACCAACCTCCATTGATTCGTCAAAAATGTTTAATGACAGCAACTGCGGTTTGTGAATATTTTAGAGACAAAGGTAAAAAAGTTTTCTTAATGACTGATACAGTTACTCGTTGTGCTATGGCAGGAAGAGAAGTAGGTCTTTCTATCGGAGAACCGCCAACAATAAAAGGGTATCCACCTTCTATTTTCTCTTGGCTTCAGCGTATTTTAGAAAGAAGCGGTAATAGTCCAAGAGGTTCTATTACAGCATTATATACCGTATTAATGGAAGGTGATGATATTAATGACCCTGTTGTAGATACTGTTCGTGGTATTGTTGATGGTCATATTTTCTTATCCAGAAAAGTTGCAGAGATGAATCATTATCCTGCTATTGATGTTCTTGGAAGTATTAGCCGTTTATTTACTGAAATAGTTACAGAAGAACATAAACAAGCTGCATATAAAATGCGTAAATTAATGTCTTTATATAGAGAAAATAAAGATTTGATTGATGTTGGTATGTATAATGCGGGATCTAATCCAAAATTGGATATAGCAATAGAATTAATGCCTCAAATAAATGCTTTTTTACAGCAAAGAGTATCTGATAGCGTAACAATGGAAACTACTATATCAACTTTAATTTCAATGATGAAGGATGTTGATATTTAAGTCTAATCAATCATTGCTTCAAGCGCAGCAATTTTCATTTTCAAAGTATCAGGCTTTTTACCTGTCCAAATTTCAAAAGCTTTTGCGCCTTGATATATTAACATATCAAGACCTTGTATTGTCTGGATTCCATGCTTTTTAGCTAACTTAATAAGCTCCGTATTTAATGGATTATATACAATATCATATATAATAGAATCTTTGTTCATTGTCTTTACAACTTCTTCATCAATAGGCGAAATGCCCATAGCTTTGCTTCTCATTCCTATAGGAGTTGTATTAACCAAAATCTTATATTTTGAAATATCTTTTAATCCTTCAATCTGTTTGCAGTTCATTTCAGTATTTGGAAAATTAACTCTAAGTGCATCAACCATTTCTTTTGCATTAAGAATGTTTCTTGCATAAAAATCTATTTTAGATGCTTTTAAAATAGATAGACCTACTCCAACTGCTCTTGCAGCTCCGCCATTACCTAAAATTGCGACTTCTTTTCCTTGTATTTCTTCTCTAAAATCTTCAGGTATAGCTTCAACAAAACCATATACATCCGTATTATATCCTATCATTGACATATCAGGTTGTATTTTGATAGTATTTGCACTGCCTGCTACATTTGCAACATTGTCTACACCTGATAAAAATAAAGTAATAGGTACTTTTAATGGGATAGTTACGTTAAATCCTTGAAATCCATTAGAACGAAGATATTTTATTCTTGTTACCAAATCTTCCTGCTCTGTTTCAAGTACTTCATATGTGCCTTCTAAACCGACAGACTTGAATGCTGCTTCTTGAATTACTTTTGACATTGAATGTGATAAAGGATAACCTATTATACCGAATTTATACATAACTATTCTTCTTCCATTTCTTTTGTGAACGCACATTCTTTATTTGTACACTCTAGTTTCTTTGCATTTTTGGTTATTTTCTTTACAAGCATACTTCCGCAATTCGGACATTTCTCTTTAACCGGTTCATACCAAGAAACATAATCACAATCGGGGTATCTGTTGCAACCAAAAAAGACGGTTCCCTTTTTGGATTTTTTAAATACAATTTCCCCTTGTCCGCATTTTGGGCAAGTTACACCTGTTGATTTATGATATGGTTTCCTGTGCTTGCATTCTTCATTTGTACATTGAAGATATTTGCCGTAAGGTCCATTTTTAAATATCATTTCAGAACCGCATTTTTCACATTTTTCTTGTGAAACTTCAGCTTCTTGTTCTTGTTCATCTTGAGCATCTTGTTCTGTTAGAACATTAATTGACATTATACTTTTACATTCAGGATAACCTGAACAGCCTAAAAATTGAGAACCATTTTTGCCATTCTTAACAAGCATTGGTTTTCCGCATTTTGGACATTTTATGTTTGTTTCAATATTTATTTTATGTGCTGTTTTCATTACGGATTGAACTTCTTCCATAAATGGATCATAAAATTCTTTTAAAACCTTATTCCATACAGCTTTCTTTTCTGCAATTTTATCAAGTTTTTCTTCCATTCCGGCTGTAAATTTGTAGTCCATAATATCGGAGAACTGTTCTACTAACTGTTTAGATACAGCTCTGCCTAAAATTGTTGGATGTAAAGCTTTATCTTTCTTTTCTACATATTTTCTTGTTTGAATTACTGTTATAATTGTTGCATAAGTTGATGGTCGACCTATGCCGTGTTCTTCCAGTGCTTTTACAAGTGAAGCTTCGTTATATCTTGGCGGCGGTTGTGTAAAGTGTTGTTTTGGATTTATTTTATTACAATCAACTTTATCTCCTTCATTTAAATCAGGAATTTTAGCTTCTTTTTCTGCTTCTTGTTCATCTTCACTGTCATTATATAATTTTAAAAATCCGTCAAAGATGGTTTTACTTGTTCCGGCTTTTAATGTGTAATCACCTGCTGAAATATCAATTGTCTTATTTGCTATTTCTGCATTTGCCATTTGTGAAGACATGAATTTTTCCCAGATTAACTTGTATAACCTGTATTGATCATTATCTAAATATTGTTTGATACTTTCAGGTGTTTTATCCGGATATGAAGGGCGGATAGCTTCGTGAGCATCTTGTACATTTTGTTTGCCCTTTACATATATATTGGCCTTTTCAGGATAATATTTTTCTCCGTAGTTATTAAGAATAAAATCTTTTGCCATTGCCATTGCATCATCTGATACTCTGACGCTGTCCGTTCTCATATATGTAATTAAACCAACTGCTCCTGATTCAAGTTCAATACCTTCATATAATTTTTGCGCAACTTGCATTGTTTTTTGTACGCCGAAGCCTAATTTGGAACTTGCGGCTCTTTGCAAGGTTGAGGTTATAAATGGTGCAGTAGGTTTTCTTTTTGTAGTTTTGTTTGTTATTTTTGAAACATTAAATTCAGAAGACTTTAATTCTTCCACAATCTTTTGAGCTTGTTCTTCATTTTTAATTGTTTTCTCTATAGCTTTATTTTTGTACTTAGAAAGCTCTGCTTCAAATATTTTACCTTCTTTTGATAGTTCAGCATGTATTGACCAATATTCTTGTGGTATAAATGCTTCTATTTCATCTTCTCTTTCACAAATCATTCTTAATGCTACAGATTGAACTCTGCCTGCTGATAAGTTATAGTTCCCCATTTGCTTCCATAATACGGGACTCAATTTATAACCCACCAGTTTATCAAGAATTTGTCTTGTTTGCTGAGCTTGCACCATATCCATATTTATTTCGCGAGGATGCTCGACTGAATATTTTACTGCTTTTGGTGTTATTTCATTGAATTCAATTCTTTTTATTTTTTCATCAGGCACTGTTAGTATTTGTCTTACGTGCCAAGCTATTGCTTCTCCTTCGCGGTCAGGGTCGGATGCTATTAATATGTTATCAAACTTTTTTGATAAGTCGTTTAATTTTTTTACTACATCTTTTTTGTTAGGTATAATCTCGAATTTTGGTTCAAAATTATTGTTTACATCAAAACCTAAATTATCAGTTTTCGGATCTTTAGTCGGTAAATTTCGAATATGTCCGTAGCTCGCTTCTATTTGATAATTATCACCAAGTATTTTTTTTATTGTTTTTGATTTTGCAGGTGACTCAACTATTACAAGTGTTTTTTCAGATTTCTTCGCCATGTGCCTCTAATTTATTATTATATATTTCTCTCCGTGTGTTTGAGAAATTACTCCATCCAATTCTAACTTTGTTAATATTACCATTAAATCATTAATATTCAAGTTTGTTTTTGTTACTATTTCATCCATTGTTAAGGAGTCTTTTCTCAAAATATCATATATCAGTTTCTCTTCTTCTGAAAAGTTGTAAGTTTTTTCTTCTTTTGGGGGAATATTCGTTTTAAATTCCCAATTTAAAGCATCAAGAATATCTTGAGTGTTTGTTATTAAGGTAGCTCCCGTTTTTAATAAAGAATAGATACCTTCTGTGTTTGGATTTGATATTAATCCTGGGATACACATAAGTTCTTTACCTTGTTCTAATGCAAGTTTTCCTGTAATCATTGCACCGGACTTCATTGCAGCTTCAGCAATTAAAACACCTTTTGAAAGCCCTGATACTATCCTGTTTCTAACAGGGAAATGCCAGCTTATTGCATCTGTATCCGGCCAATATTCTGTTATTACAGCTCCATTTCCGTCTATTATTTTGTTAAATAATTCAACATTGGATTTTGGGTATAATTTATCAAATCCTCCGCCAATTACTGCTATTGTCTTTATATTGTTTTCTATTGCTGTTTTATGAGCAACTGTATCAATTCCTTCGGCAAGTCCTGATACTATGCATATATCTGTATTTTCAAATCCTGATAATATATTTCTCAATGTATTTTTAGAATTTTCACTTGCTTTTCTTGAACCGACAACAGCAAGTGTTCTTTCCATATTGCATATATCTATATTTCCAAGTAAGAATAACCCTGTTGGAGGATTATCTATATGTTTTAACATATATGGATATCTGGCGTCCTCCGGGTGAATAAAATCGATATTTCTTTCTTTGATATAATCCATGCATTCTTGAGGAGTTATGTTCTTTCGCTCTTCAATAAAAGCTTCAATTTGTCTTTTTTGAATACCTTCTATTTTATATAACTCATTATCGTGTGCATTCCAAGCCAGATCAATTGAGCCGAAATAACTATATAACTTATTAACAAAAGCAGATGAAGTTTTTGTTAAGCGCGCAAAACTATACCAATATTTCTCTTTATTATCCATAAATAACAAATATCATATAAAATTAGTCAAGTCCAGTTATATATAAAAATTAAGCTATACAACTTCCGTTTTCTAATAAACTTTCGTATTGTGTTTTATAATATGCAGCTATACGACAAGCTAAATCATATTTTTGTTCCATGGTTGACATATCATCTTGAACAAAAGAATCAGCTTCATTTACAGGAGTTGTATTTTCAACTTGAGGAGACTTCTGTCTTGCAAATTCAACTTTATTAACAGGTTGACAACAATAAGCTGACATAGCTGATGTAATTGCTTGAATTTTCATGACATCTCCCTTCACATATATAACATGCCAAAATCTTATCACAACCAAATTTTATTTGCAACTGTTAGACTGGGCAATCTGTTATGTATTATGAGTTAACCAGAAAATCGGCAAGTGGTGTTTCTATCATACCATTTAATGCTTTGTCAATTTCTTTTAACTTTATAGATACATTTTCAATATCTTTGCTCCAATGAAAATAATCAAATATAAATTTCTCGCCTTTTGAAAAATCTTGTGACAATTGAACTTCAATGATTTCAGTTAGCATTTTTCTTGCGGTCGGAATCATTTTATCAATATCTATATTTATTATTCCGTCATTATTTACAGACATTGCACCTTCTTTTATAAAGAAATATGCTTGCATAACTGTTCGTACTCTATGTGCTTGAGATAATTCCGGTTTTGCTTTTAGAAAACAATTTGCACCAAAAGTAACTAAAATTTGTTTCTTTTCTTCTTCTGTATATACACCTGCTTGGGTTAGGCAATCTAATAATGCAAGTGATCCCATATCTGCTTTATTTTCTTCAATTATGTTTTTGTATTTTCCAAGTGCTTCAGTTCCTTCTTTTGGTCCAAGTGAATGTACATTTTCGTGACCAATTGTGAACCAGTGATCAGCTTCTGGATTGTAATATTTATGTAAATCTTTATTTAAAGTTGCATCAAGTCTTTTTTTTCTTCTTTCCAATGCTTCAGGAGAATTACTTGTTCTTACTTGTCTGTGATATACATTTCTTCTTCCGCCGCCTATTGTTAATGATAATTTATCATTGTTTGGTAGATTTTGCGCAATAGTAATCCCGCCTCTGTATGAACCTTCATCTCCTCTTAAAGATACGATATCAACATCAACCATTGTCTGCAAATTATCTTCTTTTGAAGATATATTTTGTTCATATTTCTCTTTAAGCGGCATATTTTCCGCCATTAATGGCAAGTATTCTTTTACTTTTAATAAATCTTCCGTTCCTTTTTTATTGACTATGCCGACTCTTATTCCTATTGAATCTTTACTTATTGGCGTAATGTTATTTACTTTCAAAAGTTCTTTTAACTCTTCGTCTTCTATTACGCTTCCTGTTAACATATCTGCATATTGTTCACGAGAAATTGTAAATTCAAGAGGAGTATCCTGTAGCATTGCCCATTTTTTATCTGCCTGTGCATCCAGCATTGGATTATTTTCTTTTAATGCTTTTGCTTGTAATATTAAATATTCATTAAAGTCTTTATTTGTAGAATATTTTGCTGCTTCTTCAAGTTCATTTGCTATTAAATTAAATTCTTCTTTGAAGGCTTCTGTATAATCATGGGCTTTGAGTTTTGCGCCATCTCTTTTTACTATTGTTCTTTGATTAAGTATTTTTTCAACTTCTTCCTTTTCGCCATTTTTTAGCATTGTTTTTAATATATTATGAAGTTCTTCTTTTGATAAATCAGAAGGATAAAAAGCCTTTCCGTAAAGTTCTTTTGCATCTTTCAACAGTATAACTTTTTTTGATTCTGAATCTATTCCGATTATGCCGAGTTGTGCATCAAATAATATTTTTGTTAGTTCGGCTGTTTTATTGCCATTTTTTATTTCTTGTTCTAAAAAATTTAAAAAAGGGATATTTAATTCATTATCTTGTTTCATATATACAAAATTTGCAAGGTTTGCTGCTTTAACTAAATGTTTTAGAGCTTTTTTATCGCCCTCATCCAGTTTTTCATATTCATCTGCATCTTTTGCAAGCATTGGTTTTCTAATCAGATATTCTTTATTTGTTCTTTTTTCCAGTTCTTCCAATGACAAATTAAACTCAAATTTCATAATTATTATCTCCCTATGAAACTTAGTATATTTTATTTTATAAATCCAAACAATAATCTATATATACTATTATTGTTGCAGTATAACATCCGGTACTTCGTAGTAATGGCAGCTTGGACATTTCTCTTTTGCATAGTAGTAACCTTCAATATTTGGAAAGCGTGATTTATAGTTTGAAATTACACTTGAACTTTGTTTAGGTTTTCTTATGCAATATACATATGCGTTGTCATTTTCATATTGTGTAACGGGTTTTATCTTTAAAAATCTTGAATCTTTATAGTATACAAATACTGGAATTTGAGTATTTGTGGCAGAATCTGTAATCTTATTATTTGTCCAGTAACCAACATTTGGTTTTGCGTTTCCAAGTGTTTTTAAGATTCCGTTTAATTCCGGAATATTCGGTAATCTTCCTCCATTTGCATAGCAATATGAATCTTTTTCATATTTTGATTTTAGGACAGGTGTTTTGCTTACTAAATCAAATGCCGGAGAACAGAAACTTTGTAACCATATTTGCTGTTCTTGATATCGTGATAAATTATCATATTCTGTAAACGGATATGAGCATAATCTTATATTATTTGTATCTTTTTGTATTGCAGCTGCAAATGTAAAATCATTTGTTTCATATTCTTTTTTTATAGTAATGTTTGGGTCATAGTGATACCCTTTTTGTATAAGTTCATAAAATACTTCATTTGATACTTCTTTTACACTAAAGTTGACGTGTTTCTTTTCTTTTATTACGGGAATATCTGTATTCTCTTTCAGTTGTATTTTTTCAGGTTCATTTTTATCAAGTCCTACAACATTTTTTAATTTTTCAAAATCAAACGGTTTTTCAATAATTGATTTAATAGTTTCACTTGATTCTTTCTTTATATTTCTGTAGAAATAACGTTTGTTTTTAAATCCATAATTATCGTCGCTTTTCGCAATGCAATATAGTAAAGGCGTTACATTTGAAGGCTTTCTTACAATTTCATATGACATATTTTTATAATGCAAAACTAAATCGTGCTTTCTGTCTTTATGATTTATCCAGTAGTATTTTTCTCCAAAAGTATCAAATTTGTTGAAAACAATAAAATATGTTTCCAAATAATTTGGCATTCTTGCATCAAGTGCGTTACAGAATATTTTGGCAGAGTCAAAATTATTGTATGGAACAGGTTCTGCTGTATAATCAAATGGAACTTCTGCTGTGTTTATAGACATTTTCTTCTGTGAGTACGAGTTAATGTCATTTGATATTTTTAGAAAATCTGTAGAATAACTAATTGTTAATCTTGCACTTTTATATTTGTTTTGTTGTTCAAAGTTTCTTTCTTTAATATAAGTACTAAATCCGTTGTAGATACTGAATAAAATAAAACATATTAGGAGAAATATTATAATAAAGTTAGATTCGTTTTTTCCTTTTTGTTGGACACTAATACTTGGGATAATAATTGCAGGTATTATAAAATACATAAATACTATCAATATTATTGATGGGAACAACATTGATATTGTGCTCATGAAAAACGTAAATATAAATGTTACATTGGCTGCATCTTTATTTACTGAAATAAGACATATTGCACTTGATATTATTATTAATAATAAGAATAAAAAGAATAAACTTATACTTAGTGGATAGTTTATATAGAGTGCTTCTTTTTTAAGCTCTAATATATTCTTTTTTGTCTTTGATGAGAATAAAAATAAATATATGAAAAAAAGAAAAATATTTGTATATGTACTTAAGATTGTAAATTTATCTTTTGAAGAATCGATAAAGTAAAATATTATTAAGTTTGTAATTAGGATTAATATTGTAACAATAAAATTTATTTTTAGTAGTTCTTTTTCAGTTTTATTATTTTTCTTTTTCATATTTATTCCATATTTAAAATCTTTATAAATATTATTATACTAAATTTTTATTTTTTTTATTCATTTTGTTATTGTATAATCTTCATAGATATAAAAGGAAGGTAAAAAAGTGGAAATTAAACAAAAGTCAACGATGGTTGAACTTGCAAAAGAAGTCTTTAGAATTGAAGCTGATTCAATATTGAAATTACAAGAAAGAATCGGTGAAAATTTGGAAAAAGCGCTTTCTGTTATTATAAATTCCAAAGGTCGAGTAATAGTAACAGGAATGGGAAAATCCGGTCATATTGGCAGAAAAATTGCTGCAACACTTTCTTCAACAGGAACTCCCGCATATTATCTTCATCCTGCAGAAAGTACACATGGAGATTCCGGTATTATAACCAGAGAAGATGTTGTTATTGCAATTTCAAATAGTGGTGAAACAACTGAGTTGTTAAATTTGTTGCCGCTTATTAAAAGATTTGAAGTTCCGTTAATTGTTTTTGCTGGAAACCAAAATTCCACTTTAGGTAAATGTGCTGATATATATTTTGATATATCTGTTGAAAAAGAAGCTTGTCCATTGGGAAAAGCTCCTACTGCAAGTACAACAGCAACTCTTGCGATGGGCGATGCCTTGGCAATATGCTTATTAAAGAAAAGAGGATTTTCTACAGAAGATTTTCTTTTATATCATCCATCAGGTGCATTGGGCAAAGGTGTTCTATATGTTGTTGGAGATTTGATGTTAAAAGATATGGCAATGCTGCCTATTGCACATGAAAATGATACGTTCTTAGAAACTGTTGATTTGATTTCAAAGAAAAGACTTGGTTGTGCTTTAATTGTAGATGAAGAAGGAAAATTGACAGGTCTTTTAACAGATGGTGATATTAGACGAATTTTATTAAGATATCCTGATGTATCGGTTTTGACAAATAAAACAGTAATGACCGTTAATCCAAAGACGATTTCTGCTGATGATATGGCTACAAAAGCATTAGCTTATATGGAAAAATATTCTATTACTGCTCTGGCAGTATGTGATGATAATTTAAAACCGATTGGTATTATTCATATTCATGATTTATTAAGAGCTGGAGTTGCATAATGTTTAATATTGATTTGAGAAGTAAAGCGTTGAAGATAAAATTGGTTGTATTTGATGTTGATGGTGTTATGACTGATGGAAGTATAACATATGATGAAAATGGCGTTGAATATAAAACTTTTAATGCAAAAGATGGTCAAGGAATAGTTAATATAACAAAAGCAGGTATAAAAACAGCAATAATTACTGCACGAGAAAATAATACCGTAAAACATCGTTTCGAGAATTTGGGAATGACAAAACTTTATATGGGGCAGAAAAATAAGCTTAATGCGTTAAATGAAATGTTAGAAGAGTATAATTTGGACTATTCTGAAGCCGCATATATGGGAGACGATTTACCTGATTTATGTGTATTAAAAGAAGTAGGATTGGCTAGTTGCCCAAATGATGCAGTACAAGAAGTTAAAAATGTTTGCCATTTTATTTCTTCCAAACGTGGCGGACGAGGTGCTGTTAGAGAACTTACTGATTTAATATACAAAACGCAAATTAAATAAATTAAACAGAAACATTATATTTTATTTACTGTTTAAATCATAAAGAATTTTCATGCCTTGTAATGTTAAGTCAGGATTAATATAGTCGAATTTTCTTTTTAGGTATTTGCTTATTACAGAGGAATAACCTCCTGTTGCAATTATTGTTGTTTTATAACCCAGCTCTTTTTCGCATTCTTCAATAAGTCCGTCAATCATTGCAGCATGACCTCTTACAATACCTGATAACATAGCATCTATTGTGTTATGCCCAATAGCATGTTCAGGTGCTTCTATATTTAATTTTGGCAGTTTTGATGTTTTTGAACTTAAAGCATCCGCTTGAATTTTCATACCTGCTGTAATAATACCGCCAATAAATTCATTATCTTTGTTAACTATATCAAAGGATGTAGCTGTTCCGAAATCAACAACAATTGCAGGTGACTTGTAAAGAATTGAAGCTGCACAGGCATTCGCAATCCTGTCAGCACCAATTTGAGAACGGTTATCTGTTTTTAATGTTACATTAGTTGCTATTTTATGGGAAATAATTAGTGAATCTATACCCATATATTTTTTTAATGCAGTTTCGATTCGTTCTGTTAATTGGACAACAACACTTGATATGACTGCACTTTTTACTTTCGTGTCAAGATTTGTTTCTCTTAATAAATTTTTTAAAAATACACCATATTCATCTTCTGTTCTTGTTATTTCAGTTGACAATCTCCAAGAATGTACAATTTTGTCACCATCAAAAACACCAAGTGTAATATTTGTATTTCCAATATCAGCTGCTAATAACATTTCTTACCTTTAATATGTTAATGTTTATATTCTATCAAAAACATATGTAATTAAAATGCTGTTTTATGCTACAATTATTGTAAATGTACACTGGTGGGAGCTTTTAATATGTTGGATTTTTTAATTCAGAGTTTTCAGTTTAAGTCAATGAGCTTTTTTGAAGCAGGCATGCTAATATGTTTTGGCGCAAGTTGGCCGTTTGCTGTTATGAAAACATATAAGTCAAAAAATGTTAAAGGTAAGAGTCGTTTGTTTTTAACATTGATTATATTGGGATATATTTGTGGAATTATTAATAAAATACTGAATTCTGTGGATATCGTTTTTTGGTTATATATTATAAACTTACTATTAGTAAGTACTGATTTTGCATTCTGTTTAATGTACAGAAACAGAGAGGAACAAAAATAAAAATGAAAAAACTAAACGTGTTATATATAATAGTTGTTTTTGCATTAATGCTGTCTTTTAACAACCAAGCATATGCTGTTTCTGCAATGCCGCAAAAAGATACGAATATTAATGTGACTGTTAATGAGACAGTTGATGATGACTTTGAAGAAACGGATATAATTAAAAGAGTAAGTCTAAGAGATAAGTTTAAACGTTCACCCGAAGCACAAATTAATAGTTTCTTTAAGAAATATAATAGGTATTCCTCAAAAAATAATATAGAAAAGTTAAAAGAATTATATTCAGATGACTATATAAATAATGACGGATTTAATAAAGAAACAATATTTAAAATGATGGAAATGGCATCAGGTGCTTATAAAGATGTTTCTTATGTTACAGAAATTGAAAGTATTAAAGTTGAAGGAAATTATGCTGTTGTAAAAGCGCATGAATTAGCAACAGGTGAAACAATAAAAGAAATAGAAAAATTAAAGGACACAGGTTCTATTACTTCAGAAATTTATTATACTGATTACTTAAAAAAAGAAGGTAATAAATGGAAAATATTGGCAAGTGATATTGAATCTGAAAAAGTAGAACTAAAATACGGTGAAGCTAAAAACATGGTAGTTGATATATGTGCACCGCAGAAAGTACCGCAAGGTTCAGAATATGAAGTTTCAATAACAGCTAAAACTCCTGATGGAGTATTTGCAGTCGGTTCTATTGTAAATGAGCCTATAGTATATCCTCAAGTACAGGCAAAAGATGTTTTCAGAAGTATAAAGTCTGAAACTTTATCAAGAATTTTAACTGCAAATAAAGACCAAAATAATGAATATGCAACTGTCTCTATTGCAATAACAAGAGCACAAGTACAACCTCCTTCATTAGTGTTAAATATGACAGGTATGGCTTTTGTTATGAAAAGAGTTAATGTTTTATCAATTAACAAAAATGTAAATTTAGATAAGGAGAAAAATGATGTCAAGACAACAAAGAACTAAAGAGCCTTTGATTGATATTTTTACAATAGTGAAATATTTTATCTTGTGGATTTTATTCGCAATTGTTGCTTATGGCGTTAAAACAGTTGTAATGATGGCATTGGCTGCATCACCGACAAAACAGGTGGGTAATGGAGTTTTAACATTGTATGAAGTGCACAATACAGGTGCAGCATTTAATTTATTTTCAAATCATTCCGAAATGATTATTACGGCATCTTTTCTTGCTGTTGCATTAATTACTTTTATCGTGTTAATTGCATCGGGAAAAATTACCCAAGCTGCAGTTTCTGCTATGGCTGCTTTAAGTGCCGGAATTACAATGAATATGATTGAACGTATTAATCAAGGCTATGTAATTGATTATATACACTGTAATTTTTTACAAGACTTCCCCGTTTTTAATGTTCCTGATATTATGATAGTTGTCGGAGCTATAGGGTTAATGCTTTCTTTATTAACCAAAAGATAGGTTTATAGAATGACAAAACAATATGTATTTAGTGTCCAATCTTTAAGCGAACCTTTGAGGTTGGATGCTTTTTTGTCTAAGCAGGAAGAATTTTCTTCCCGATCTCAAGTACAGAATTTAATTAATAAAAAACAGGTTTATGTTAATTCTCAAATTGCGAAACCATCATATAAAGTAAAAAATGATGATGTTATAGGTGTTATATTGAGTGAAGAATTTAATGTTATTATTCTTCCTGAAAATATTCCATTGGATATAGTTTATGAGGATGAAAATATTGCTGTAATAAACAAACCAAAGAATATGATAACCCATCCTACAGTAAAAGAAACATCCGGAACTTTGGTCAATGCAATTTTGTATAAATATGGTGCTGAAGGATTGTCAGATGTTAATGGAATTATGAGACCCGGAATTGTTCATAGGCTGGATAGAAATACATCAGGTCTGATAATGATAGCAAAAAACAATAGAGCCCATGAATTTTTAGCAGAGCAAATTAGAACAAAATCTGCTAAAAGAAAATATTTAGCTATAGTACATGGTAATTTTGAAAATAAGACAGGAACGATTAATGCTCCTATATCAAGAAATCCCTCGAAACCAGAGAAGATGGGAGTTGTAGAAGGCGGAAAATCTGCTGTTACTCATTATAAAGTATTAGAACAATTTAAAGGTTTTTCCTTTGTGGAATTAGAACTGGAAACGGGACGAACACACCAAATAAGAGTTCATATGTCCCATATTGGACACCCGATAGTTAATGACTCTCTATATAATAAAATTCCTTTTAAAGTAAAAACAACGCAGCAGTTGCTTCAATCATATAGTCTTCAATTTGCGACTTTAAATAAAAATGATATAATTAGTCTTGAAATAAAGCCTGATAGTGATATAGAAAAGGTCTTAAAATATTTAAGGAGTAATCAAAAATGAAAAAAAGAATATTTTTATCTTTAATAGAATCAATCTTGTTTTGTGTAATTTTGTTTTTAGCTTATATAAACTATAAAACAAATACTACTGCGCAAATCTGTATTTCATTAGATGGTACAATTGTGATATTAAATACATTCTTTGTAATAATAGCAATATATATATTCGGTATTTTTTCAGGT
Source organism: Candidatus Gastranaerophilales bacterium (assembly GCA_944322615.1). Taxonomy (GTDB): domain Bacteria; phylum Cyanobacteriota; class Vampirovibrionia; order Gastranaerophilales; family Gastranaerophilaceae; genus Avigastranaerophilus. The sequence continues at coordinate 124,340 of CALUPH010000006.1, forward strand.
TTTGTATATTCTTTTGTGTTGGGACAAAGATATAAAGATCAAATAGAATTTTATGCAAGAAAAAATGAAAAATTATCGCAGCAAAATGAAATAGATACCGATGATAAAGAAGCATTGCAAAGAAAAATTGCAACATTGGAAATAGCTCTTGAAAACGCACTTAAAAATAAATAAAGAATTATTAATAAATATGAATATATTTTTTCTTTTATATAAATTTTTATAATGGCTCTGTCACAACAAATGGTTGATTTTTGACGAGAAATAGCGTATAATAATAGTAAGAAACAGTACCACCGAA
>CALUPH010000007.1 GCA_944322615.1 Candidatus Gastranaerophilales bacterium
GGATTCGAACCCACGGTACGCTCGCACGTACGACGGTTTTCAAGACCGCTCCAATCAACCGCTCTGGCACTCCTCCATCGCGTACAATTATATTAATAAAAAAATATTTAATTGTAAAGTACTAAAATTGGAATTTATTATTTTCTATATCTAAAATTATTTCTTTACTTACTTTTCTATAATCATAGCCTTTTCTTTCCATTGCCGCTGACAACATTTCTATTGCTTTGATTACAGATTCCTTATCATAATTATTAAATGGAAAATCTTTTATCAATATCTCATATTCTTTTAACTCATCTTCATCTAAAAATCTTGATATTAGTTCCTTTTTTATTTCTTCTGCTTTAAATATTTGTATATCTTGAGTCTGCTTTATATCGGTTAACCTTACTTTATGCATTCTATATCTTACTAGAATCTCATCTAAGTTCGTAATTTTTCCGTTTTTTAATATTATTTGTTTATACAAATCATAATCTTGTGAACATCTCTTTGTAAGATCATAATTTATAGCATGCTTTTCAATAAACGATTTCCTATACATTACGGAAGAATGACAAATTGGATTATATATATGCATCGCAAAATATAATTTTTCTGGTTCTGTATAAAATACCCAAGAAGGACGCTGATTTTCTCCAAATGTTTCAATAAAAGTTCCTAAAAGTACTACGTCAGGATTTTGTTCCATATAGTTTATTTGTTTTTCAAAACGCTCGGGTAATGATATATCATCATCATCTATATGCGCAATATACTTACCTTTCGCAATGTTTTGTGCATTATGATAATTAAAAGTACACCCACAATTTTTCTTATTACTGAAAAGCTTTATTCTTGAATCTGAATATCTTTCAAGAATTTCTTGCGTACTATCTGTTGAACCATCATTTATAATTATAAATTCATAGTCCTTATATGTTTGATTTAATATTGCATCTATAGATTCGGATAAAATATCCGCTCTATTATGTGTACTCATTATTACTGATATTGTAGGAATCATAACTTACCTTAAAATTATAATATACAGTTTATCATATTATTCTGAAAATATATAAAATAATAAAGGGAAGCATTTAGCTTCCCCCTATTTATAACTACTTTAAACTTATATTATATTTTCTTTTATAGCTTTAACTGCAGCTTGAACTCTATCATCAACACAAAGTTTTTGAAGAATACTGCATACATGGGCTTTTGCTGTATGCACACTTACTATCAATTCTTTTGCAATTTCAGTATTACTCTTACCTTTTACAAGATGTTTTAAAACTTCAAGTTCTCTCTCTGTTAATTGAGCTCTTGCATCAGGCACATCGTTTGTTTGAATCAACGAAACATTCTCCGGCTTTGGGAAGAAATTTAAAGCTACTGATGAAACCCCAGGATCTACCCAGCAAGCACCTTCCGCTACATTTTTGATTACTGAAGATAATGTTTCAGGCGAAATATCTTTTAAACAATAAGCATTAGCTCCTGAACCTAAAGCTGCAATAACTTCTTCGCCCCTTTCATGAGAAGTTAAGATTATAACCTTTGAGTTTAATCCCTTTTCCTTGATTTTTATTGTAGCTTCTAGTCCGTTCATTCCTGGCAAACCCAAATCCATCAATACCACATCAGGCTTTAATTTTTCAATTAATGCAATTCCTTCTACAGCATCTTCGGCTTCCCCAACAACATTGATATGTTCATATTCGTTCAATGTTGATTTAAGTCCTACTCTTGTCAGTTTATAATCTTCCACGATTATAACACTAATTACACCATTACCAGCTAATGTATCTACCATAACTCTGTTACCCTCTCTGATTACAAAAGTGTTGTTAAACATTGTTTTGACTATCTTATATTAGAACATTATTACTTATTTAGTAATTAACCTATTGTCTAATTTATAACTAGCCATTTGTATTATTACTTTTTATAAGGAACAAAATAAAAATAAACAAAGAAATATTTACTTCTTTGTTTGAAAAAATAAAAAATTTATATTACTAATACTTTCTTTCAGCTTTTTTTGCACCAATGCCCATTACATCATAAACTAATGTTTTTAGCCCATTCGCAGCTAATAAAGCACCTGCTACTTTTCCTGCTTTTTTAAATTTCAAAGCAACTGCTGACAATCCTATTAAAGGAAGATTATTAATTATAGTTTGCCCAAAACCGGATAAATATCCTTGGGATCTTGACATAATATGATAATAAGAGAAACTTTGCTGCAAATTGAACCACCACTTTTTCAGTTTGGAGATTGTTGCACTTTCCTTATCCATTGTCATATATTGCTTATATTGATTATAATATCTGTCTGCAGAATCTATTTCATCCAATGAATATGCTCTTTCTCTTCCATTTATATGAGAATCATAAATCACTGCTGCTGTTGTCGCAACAGCAAGAGCCTTTGAGGCAACCCCCATCGGTTTGCCTGCAAATTTCTTTGCGCCTGATACTATTGCAGGAATTACTGCCATATTTTTACCTTACTTTATTCTTTACTTTCCTTTTCTGTTTTTTCCGGTGAATTATCCGGAATATTTGTCATTGTTTGAGCTGTTTTTAACAATGCATTATTTGCCATAACAGCTTCTTGTCCGTACAATTTATCTGATGCTTGTAACGGTTGTAAAATTGCTACGGTATTTTCATCACCATGAGCACTTCCTGCAGCTATAGGACTCATTGCAAGCATTCTGTTATTCTCATCAGGATCTTGAAGTGCTATATTTAACAATGCAGTTAATGCAGGATCATCATATCTTGAATCGTCTTCTTCAAATCTCTTTATTAATTCTTTCACACCTGTTTTTCTTATATTTTCATCCGGACTTCTTAAATAACTTTCCAATGTTTTGATATAGTCATCAGTTAATTCAACAACCTTTTTTGTCTTTTGCTTTTCTTCTTTCGCAGCATCAGTATTACCTTCATTTAGTAAAGGTGAATTTGCTATTGAAACATTTTGCTGCGGAGTATAATTAGGTGCAGTTGCTTGTGCCGCTACAGGAGTTGTAGCATTTTGAGGCAATGTATAATTAGCATTCGCAGTTGAATTTGAACTTGGTCCGCCTATTGCTGACGGATTATATATATATATATTTACACCTGATGCAGGCTGCTTTGATGGACTATTATACAACGATGTTTGCGGATACTGATAAACTTGTGATGTTGAAGGAGATGAAACGCTCACAGTTTGTTGCTGCGGTTGTTGTGTTTGCACAGCATTATTATTTGAATAATTATATAACGGTTTTCCCGTTTGCATATTATACATTGGTGAGTTTGCTTGAATTTCTGACATAATACTTCTTACCTTCAACTATATAGATAAACACTTGAATCATCAAAAACATGCTAGTTAAAATAACAAAAGTTTAAATTTTGTAACATATTTAAAAAGATAAAAATAAATGATAAAATCTTATTGGGAGTTATATATGAAAAATAATAATATTATCATTGGTTCAGATCACGCAGGATTTAATTTAAAAGAAAAAATTAAAAAGTTTTTAATTGAAAATAATTATACCGTAACAGATGCAGGAACATATTCAACAGAAGCTGTTGATTATCCTGTTATTGCAAAAAAAGTTGCAGAAAAAATCACCTCAAAAGAATATGAAAAAGGTATATTAATATGCGGTACAGGAATAGGAATGAGTATCGCCGCTAATAAAGTAAAAGGTATAAGAGCTGTTGTATGTTCTGATACTACATCCGCAAAATTTTCAAGACAACACAATGATGCAAATATATTATGCTTCGGAGAAAGAATCGTCGGCGAATATTTAGCAAAAGATATCTGCAAAATATGGTTAGAAACTGATTTTGAAGCAGAAAGACACTTAAGAAGAGTAAACCTTATTGAGAGTTAACTATTATAGATACAGCTTCCTCTACCGAATTAGCATATGGAATAACATCTTCAAGGTAAGCAAAAGATAATGCTTCTTTTACTGTTGTAGAAGGGTTCACGAGAACAAATTTACCGCCGTTTTTTGAACATGTTTTATATATATCTGCAAATACATATGCATTATCTATATCAAATGTTGTTATTTCTCTCAAATCAAACAATACATTATTCATGCCCGTATACATTGAAGAATTTATATTGTTTATTATTGAATCAAAAACTTTTGGTTCATTAAATCTTTTAACAATATATGAAACAATGTTATTATTTATAACATATCTTGTAAAAGCAATATTTTTATCAGTTTGGAAAGATGTACTTATATACTTAAGAAGTTTTGCATGCCAGTCTTTATCTTTTTGTATATAGAAATCAATACCTAATTCATAACAAGTATCAATTAATGAAGTATCATCCGTTCCGGAAATAACAACAATTTTACTATATACACCTGTTTCCGCTCTACGGTTAACAGCAACTTTGATTAAATCAAGTCCATCAGAACTATCAGGCATAAATAAGTCTATAATTACACAATCAAATTGAACTTTTTGAAGCTCAGAAATAGCTTCATCTTTATGGCGTGCTACTCTTGGAGTAATTCCAATTCTTTTTAAAACAGTACTTAATTGATAAATCGACAATTCTAAATCATCTGCAATAAGAATCTTCTTATCTTCCAAGGAATTAATTTTAATTTCGGAAGAAAAAGAATATATTTTTCTTTCAATCTCAATTAGAGCCTCAGAAATATCACTTGAGGTAATATTGCCATTTGAAAGTCTTTGCTCCATTGAAGCTAATTCAAATATTTTATTAAGCTGTTCTTCTGTAATATCCATCATTTTCGCCATTTCTTGATATGTATCATAACAAATTTTAACAATATTTTCAATAATAAAAAAACAATTAATTTCGCACAATATTAACGACAAATCAAATATTGTTACGTTTTTAAAGTATTTTGCCTTCGATTAAGTGACAAAAAATATATTTTAATGTTTTAATGTAATTAAAGTAGTTTATGATTTTAAGATTATAATACCCGTTGAAAGAAAATTTTAGTATGAAATGCGATATATTTTTTAAATTATTTACAATTCTATTTTCTACAGTATTGTTTGTTTCCCCGATATTTGCAGAAGTTTCTGATTCTAACATACTATCAAAAATTATAGTTGAACAAGCTGAAAATAACAGTTACAGGCTTAATTTGCTTTTTAACCAAAAATTTACCGGTAACGCATTTATTCAAAAAGGAGAATCAGGAAATTATTACGTTTATATTCCTGAAACAATAATACAATCAAATAAAATAAAAATTGCATACAAAAACAGAAAAGACAAATCAAACATAAAAATTTCAATTGAAGAAAAACCTTTCATAAAAGAAGATATGCAATCAAATTATGTTCGCATCTCTGTTAATATGAAAGATGACTATTCGCTTCGTCTATTAGCCAAAACAGCTGAACAAGAAAAAAATGTATTTTCAGCGGCTCCTATAAAATTTAACTCTTTTATTTTTATAGTTCTACTTGCAGTTGTAATATATTTATTCTTTAAAATGATAAAAATGACAAAATCCACATATAGAACAAGCTATACAGCTTTTCCAACCGGATACTCTCTTCCTATAAAAGATCACGAAAATAATAATGAATATGACTTACAAACAATTAAACCAACAACATTACCTAAATTAAATATAAAAAAGACACTAAAATCTATAGATAACAACTCATTTAGCTGTTTTGACATTCCTCTTGTTAATGATACAAAACCTACTCAAGATGAGTTTAAAAGTACGCTTAAACAAACATCAAACTTATTAAAAGAGAAAAGTGCTAAATCAAAACTTACTAATCCGATATCAAATAATTTTATAGAAGATTCTTCTGAACTTGCACTTCCTGTTATTGAAAAAATAAAGAAAAAAGAAGAAAAAGCAGAAGAAAAAAATACTACTCCTGAATTATTATCAGAATTGCATATTACACCGACAAAAGGCTTCTATTTAACTACGGTTGATGATTCTTTTGCACTATTTGGTTATGTCGGAGAAAAAGTATTCTTATTGCAAAAATTTAATGATTTAACTCAAATTAATCTTCAAGCTAGATTTTACGACAGAAGTGCCAACAAAGATATGTATATTGTAAGACTTGATTCTTATAAAGCATTGGTAGAAATTTCAGATGAAGGAATGAAAGAATTGGCTGTTCTTTAATATATGAAAAAAAATATTCTATATATTATATTAACTATTTTATTTATTTCTATTTCATTTTCTTTTCTTTCTTCTTCTTCTTCTAAAAGAAATGAAAATATTATAAAATTTTCATCTTGGGGCTCACAAAGTGAAACTAAAATATTGAATTCGGTAATTAAAGAATTTGAAAAGGAAAATCCTGAAATAAAAATAAAATTTCTTCATTTTCCTCAAAATTATTTTCAAAAAATTCACATTCTTTTTGCGTCTGATTTAGCTCCTGATGTTATATTCATAAATAATCAAAACATTCAACTATACATACAAGCCGGACTTTTAGAAAATCTAGAATCAGAATTTCCTAATGCCGATAAAATATTTTATAAAACGGCTTTAGATTGTTTCAAAAAAAACAATCAATTATATGCAATTCCACGAGATATCTCAAACCTGGTAATATACTATAATAAGGATATTTTCAAAAAACTTGGAATTAAAATACCGGAAAAAATTAATAATCTGGATGAACTAAAAACACTTACAGAAAAATTGACAACAAAAGAAAATTTTGGAATTAATTTTGAAGAAGATTCACTATGTTGGTCATATTATTTGGCGGCAAATGGCGGAGGAATTATTTCTGACGACAAGAAATCTATAATAATAGGTTCAAAACAAAGTATAGATGCATTAAATTTATATTCTGATTTTGTCAATAAATATCACATAGCCCCCTCTAAATCACAAATTGGAAGTATGACAACTGCGCAAATGTTTATAAACGGAAAACTTGCAATGTACTTAGGAGGCAGATGGATGGTTCCGAAATTCAGAGAAACTATTAAATTTGATTGGGATGTTATAGAATTTCCGTCAAATAATGAAAATAAATTATATATTGATGCTTCAGGTTGGGCAGTTTCAAAAAAATCCAAGAATAAAGAAATTGCAATTAAGTTTATAAAATACCTCTCATCTAAAAAAAATATAGACAAATTTACAGAAATAGGATTAATTATACCAGCAAGAAAAGATTCCGCAGAAGGCAAATATTTTCTTGATAATAAAAATCCTAAAAATGCTAAAGCATTCTTAGAAATGTTAAAATATTCAAAACCCACACCAGCAACTGAAAACTACAATTATATTAATGATATACTAAAAGAAAAAACACAAAGTATTTTCTTAGGCGAAAAAAGAGCAGAAAAAGTATTTGATTACAAAACAATTAATAAACTTGAAAGCAAGCTGTAATGGACATTTTAGAAAAATTATTTAAATTACATCAAAATGAAACGAATATAAAAACTGAAATTATTGCAGGTTTAACAACTTTTTTTACAATGTCATATCTATTGGTATTAAGTCCTAAATTACTTGAATACTCGGGTTTAGAACTTGGTTCAAGTTTAACAATTACAGCACTAATTGTTTTTATATGCAGTATTATTATGGCTCTAATAGCAAATAAGCCATATGCTGTAGCACCATTTTTAGGTGAAACTGCTTTTATCGCTTTTACTATAGTTGGCAATCTTGGTTTCTCTATAAAAACAGCGCTTGCATCTATATTCATAAGCGGAATTATTCTTTTATTTATGACTTTATCTAATATTAGAACTTATATAGTAGAACAAATTCCAGAAAATATAAAGATTTCATTTTGTACGGGTCTTGGTTTATTTTTTATATTCATTGCATTACGTGATATTGAAATAGTAAAATTTACAACTAATAATATTCCATTAGAAATAGGTAATTTTACATCAATTTCTATTATTTTAGGAATTTTTTGCTTTATTCTTCAAACAGTATTGTTAAAAAGAGGTAATAAAGCTGCCATTATAATTGCAATGACAATAACAACAATACTTGGAATAATTTTGGGAGATGTAGAACTTCCGACAAAAATAATTTCTGCTCCTATGAACATTACATCATCTCTATTTCAACTTGATTTTTCCGGACTGATGAATAAAAATTTTATTCCAATGTTTTTTGTAATATTCCTAATGGTAAACATTGATACAGCTGGTGCAATAATCGGTCTTTCTTATAAGACAAATAATACAGAAAATACAAATTCTAAAAATAATGATAAAAAAGCAATGATTGCTGACTCAATTTCAGTAATTTTAGCCCCAATAATGGGAACAACAACACCCGGTGCATATCTTGATTCTATGACAGGAATAAGTGCTGGCGGAAGAACAGGATTAACTGCAATTGTTGTTGGTTGTTTATTTTTGTTCGGCTTAATTTTTACACCATTACTAATGATTATTCCTCCATACGCATACGCACCTGCATTATTATATGTCGGAATATTAATGACTTCCGTTATTACAAAAATAGATTTTAATGATATTACAGAATACGCACCTGCGATACTTACAATTAGTATAATGATTTTCACTTATAATATTGGAGCAGGAATAATTGCTGGATTTATAATTTATCCTCTTCTAAAATTATTATCGGGACAAAAAAATAAAACAAACATAATTTCTTGGATTATGTTTGTTATATCAATTATATTCTTTACTATATATCCATATTAAACATTTAACAGAACAAATGTTGAAAATCTTTTACGTTTATTTATAAAATTTAAAAATAATTTCATTTTACACCTCATCTGTATATATAAAGTATATATCAAGTGGATAATTGACAAATTTATTCACTTTGTAAACATATATTAAAAAAAGAAGAATTGAATAAAAAAAAAGCTAAAGAATAATAAGAAGAATACCGATAAAAAAATATATAGACTTAGTGTTTTCTATAAGGAGTAAAAATGAAAGAGAAAAAATCAGTTAAGACTGAAGATATCACAAATTTTGATATTAGCTCAACAGAAATAAGTAATGTTGAAAACTATATATCTCAAATTCTATTTGAAGATAATTTCAATAAATTAAATAATTTGCAAAATAGAAAAAGCATAAATGCTAACGATAAAGTACTTGAATCAAAGTTTAAAATAGAGTCAGACAATGGAAACATAGAGTTTATATCAATAGATATGAATTCTTTAGCTCCATATTCCAAAATAATGAGCGAAGAAGAATTTTATAAAATAATAGGAAAAACAAAAAGAGGACTATCCAAAAAAAGCGGAAAATATCAAGAAAGTTTATACAGTTATTACTTAGAAGCAATAAGTGAAAAAGATGATGGTTTTATTTCTGATGTACTAAGTAAAGCAGTTGTTTTCGAGAATAATTTAAATTATGTAAAAATGCTTATGAAAAAGAAAGCATTTATGAAAGAATGGCGTAGAAACTTTGGTAAAGAGTCGCCTATAAAAATATTTAAAGACAGCGGAAGTCTAAGAAAAATAAACATAATAAATGAATATTCAAAATAAGTTTATATAATAAATAGTAAAGAAGCAGATTTAACTGCTTCTTTTTTTTTATAAAAAGATGATAAAATAATTATAATAAAAACTTTATGGGGAGATTTATACAAATGAGATTTTTATACATACTAATACTAATGTTATGTATGCCTTTATTCGCTATGGCAGAAATTTTGCCACGAACGATATATGCAGTATCACCAAAACAATTAACATCGGAAACAATAAGCCCAAATGAATATATAAGCTTATATGCAATAGGTGATGATGCATATGCGCATCAAGATATAGGAATTAAAAGTCACGAGGAAATAAAGGTTAAAATAATAGAATATATAGAACCCAAAAGAGGAAAAAGAGACGGATATTATAAGATAGAATACAACTATGGCGACATTGCCATTATGGGAAAAATGAAAGTTTCAACCCCTAAAGACTACAAAGATATATTGCAAAACACAGGAATAAGTATAGTTGGACATGCATTAAAATTCCCTGGATTTTCACAAGCAATAGCAATTTCAAAAGGGCTGATTAACCCTGATGAAGATAAATCAAGACTAAAAACAGCAGGTGAAAATTTATACGAAAGTACACCATTAACATACGCTGAAAAGGGTAAAGATTTTCAAGTAGAAGAAGATGGTATTGTTGTTATAAAGCTAAAAGTAAAAGATGACTGTGAAAATTAAATGAAAAAGATATTATTTATAATAACAATTTTTATATTTTGCATTGGCATTTGCTGCCAATATAACTATCCTGATAATGATTTATGGGCAAGGCTAATAGCAGGTGGTTATATTGTTGAAAATTTAAGGGTATTAAAATATGATTTTTTATCATACACACCAACACACCCTTGGTACGACCATGAATGGGGAGCAAGTGTATTTTTCTATTTGGCATTAAAATACTTTGGCGACTCAGGTTTAATTATATTAAGAGGTTTACTTGCGGCTCTTACTGTCTTTATATGCTTTAAAACTGTAGAAATAAGAAAACCTCAATCTACACATGCATATAACATTTTATACTTTGCTGTAATGTTTTTAGTAGCTCTTAAATCAATTGGACCGACAACCAGATGCTTACTATTTACTTGTTTATTCTTTGCCTTGTTTATATATATATTGGAAAAATCAAGAGCAGGAAAGAAAAAATATCTTTTTTTATTGCCAATTATTATGCTATTTTGGGGAAATATACACGGTGGTTGTATGAGTGGACTAGGAATACTGGGCATTTATACTATTGGCGAATTTCTAAATAAGAAATCATATAAAGAATATATATATTCTGCCATTGCCTGTACTGCCGTACTATTCATAAACCCTTACGGATTTGAATATGTAAAATTTTTATTTTTTGCCGCAACAATGAATAGAGAATACATAACAGAATGGACAAGCCCTTTCCATCCAAAATATATTTATGAATACCTAAGATATAAGATCTATCTTGTAATAATGCTTCTTACTCAAATAATTTATTTATTCAAAAATAAAATCAACTATGACAAACTTGATAAAACAAAAATATTATTAATAATTTTAATGACATATTTATCAATAACACATATAAGACATCAAACCTTCTTTATCTTTACGGTCGGAACACTTTTATATGATGAATTTTATTCTATATTTAACTCAATTATTGAATTTATAAAAACAAAACTAAAAATATCGAACACAGAATTTGTCCATAATTTATCACTAGTTAAAGAAATAACCGTATATTTTTTGCTTTTAATAATTTCAATTCCAAACATAATATCAAATAATAAAGAAATTAGAATTACTGAAACAGAATATCCCAGATATGCAATAGAATTTATAAAAATAAATAAAATAACAGGAAATTTATTTATAAATTTTGATTGGGGAAGTTATGCTTCTTATAAATTGTATCCCAACAATTTAATTGTAATGGATGGAAGATATGAAGAAGTATATGATCCAAATCTTTTAATTGAATTAAAAAACTTTCATATGGTTAAAAATGATTGGTACAAAATAATAAGAGACTATAAGACAGATGTTTTGATTATAGAAAAGAAATATCCTGTCTACGATAAAATTATTAATCATTCTGATTGGAAATTAGTTTTCGAAAATAACTTATCAGGAGTTTTTGTACCAATTAATAATGTCAAAGAGAAATATATATACCCATCAATAGAAGATGAATACTATAATAAAACAAAATTCAATACTGATATTAAATACAAAAGAAGAGACATTTAAGTCTCTTCTTGCCAAGATTTATCAATTTTTGCAATATATGACGTCTTGTTATCCTGATGGAACCACATTGCTTCACCATTAATATCATCTCTTAATTCGTGACCTTCAACATATTTTGAATAATTATCTTTAACTAAGGTGATAACATCATTGTCCGCATTATTGAAGAATGAATCAAGAACTGTATATCCTGTGTAACCCCAAGTTTGAGCAGTTGCAGAATATATTTCATTACAAAGGATTCCAACAGCTTCCTCATTACCATTCTTTGCTTGTTCTATGCAAGCTGACATAACAGTATTTATAAATTCTTCTCTTTCTTCTTTTGTCAAATATTCAGAAAGACCACCTTCTATAGCCTTGGTTATGCTGCCGTATCCCATATCATTACTATAAACAGATAAAACTTTAACCAAGTCTGCTGAATCAAGGTCAAGATATTCCCTTATTTTTTCAGGAGAAGATGATACAACACCATTTAGTAATTCTTTTGCATAATTTTGGGCAGCATCATCCGGAATTTTAGCTTCCGTAGAAACAGCCTCAGGTGTTGTTGCCTCAGGCGTTGTTGCATCCGATGTTGTTGCATCAGGAGTTGTTGCGTCCGGAGTTGTCGCATCAGGTGTTGTCGCATCAGGAGTTGTTGCGTCCGGAGTTGTCGCATCAGGAGTTGTCGCATCAGGAGTTGTCGCATCAGGTGTTGTCGCATCCGGAGTTGTTGCTTCTTCTGTAGTTGTTAATTCTCCACCTTCTTCTAAAGTTTTAACAGCATCTTCCAATTGTGCAATTTCTTCATCTGTCAGAAGACCTATTGATTTAATCTTTTCTAAAGTTGTTTTACCATCAACAATGCTTTGAGCCATTCTATTTATATCTTCCTCAGAACGACCTTCTCCATCAGCAGAATCTGCAGAATCAGCAGAATCACTTTGTGCAAGCTCAACTTGTTCTTCTATTGCTTTATACTCAGCACTATCTTCGCCATAATAAGCAGCATAAGCAGCAAGTTCACCTTCTACATCACCACTGTCTACTATATCTTGAGCAAGATCACTTAATTCAGAACCTGCCATTTCACTTTCTATTTTTGAAACATCAGTATTTAAAAGTTCATTCCAAATACCAAAGCCATCAATTTTTCCTTGATTATCGCCTCTTTGTCTTGTAAAACTTTCGAGCTCATCTGAAGTTAGAACATCATCATCACTATTGGAATTTAAAACATCAAATAATAAGCCTACGTCTTCTTTAAATTGGTCATCATCTTTTCCGCAAGCTTTACTCATATACTCAATTAGTTCATCTTTAGTTGCGTCTTCTCCATATACAAATATAGAATCACAAAACTGCAAATCTTCACTCGCTAAATTATAGAATGTATCCTTTATTTGAGATGCATTTACTTCTGTGTTGTTTGTGTTTTTCAAATAATTCGCAATTAATGAATTTATATCCATACAAGACTCCTAAACTTATACATACTTCTTATATCGACTTTTTTTTCTTTTTCTTTAAGTTTTAATATAAGAAGTATGTATTCTGTTACAATACTTAATATTAATAATTAACAGAACTGAATATTTGCATAAATACCGGTAATAGGTTTTCTTCATTTTTTGAAGACATATTTCTAAATCCACCGGACAAAGCAGTAATAGACTCAGCATCAGCTCCTGCATAACTCAATAAATAAGCTGCTTCATTTGCATTCAATCTATTATCTTGATAGCCCTTTAGAATATTATAAATTGTATCTTTTTTATTTGTAGATATATAAGAACTTTGTGACAATATTTCTAATTTTTCTTTTTCTGATTGTGTTGATGCATATGCATTTATATTATCAGGTAAATCAGATATAAATTTATTGAACATATTTCCTACAACTTGGTCTTCATTATCACCGCTTAAAGTTTGCTGTATGATATATGAAATATCAAGCGAATCATTAAGTTTAACTTTTTGTTCTGCATTTGCATTAAAGTATAAATCAATTAACGAATTAGAAAAATCAATTGCCATTTGCGAATTTTGTTGAATATGATTATACATATAGTCTGATAGACCTGTTTCAGAATCATATACAACATTGAATAAATCTATCAATTCAATTGCTTCCGAAGCTGACGCATTATCAACTATATCAGCAATTAAATCATAAGAATATATCGGATTACCACTTTCATCAAAAGAAGAACCATCATTAATTCCACCTAGGAAACTATTCATAGCATCAGGATTTGTTTCTTGCATTTTATTAAGAATCATAATTTTATCTTCTACAGGAACATTTTCATCCATCATGGCATTTCTGATTAATAAAGGTGTTTCACTTATTGCATCTTGATAGTCAGAAGATAAAATACTATCATCTTTCAAGTATTCAATTTGTCTGGCATTTGCTTCCAACAACTTAATATGAGATAAAGTATCTTCATTAGAAAATTCTTTTGCCCATTCTGAAACATCTTCTGAAGGTTCCATATATTCTGAATTGATAATTGTACCATCAGTTTCATTTGGAACTACACCCTTAAATAAATCCATTACCATAGGCATATATACAGCCGCTGAATCATCTGAAAGCATTTTGCCATCACTTACAAAATAATCAACAATATTGTTTACACTACCACCGGCAGCGTAAAGTAATGCTGCTTTTGCATCTTCAGTATCTGTAAAGATACCATCACCAATTGTTTCTAATACTGTAATAAATGATTCTTCTCCGGGAGTTCCAAATTCAGAATTAAAATAATCTTCATATGTTTGTTCCCAAGCAGATTCAAAATTATCTTCATAATCACTCATAAATGATTCGACATCGCCAAACATATTTGAGAATAAATTAGTAATTTTTTCTGACTGAGCATCAGTATCACCTTCAAATGCTTCTTTTATTAATTCTATTGGAGTGAAAGTTGCATTCAAATTTGCGATTTCTTCTGCAGTTGCTCCGTTATATAGGTTAAGAACAGAGTCAACATAAGTTTGTTGATAATCTGATTCTAAAATTAAATCAACAGAATCTTTCCCGGTAAGCTCTTTATATCTTGTATCTAATGAAATAATATCATCGACACTTGCAGAACCATTTGACATAGCTTCAAATATATCAACATAAATTGAATCTAATTTATTATCTTTATCCATGGAATTTATAATATCAGGTTGTTCTTCTTTTAAAGTTTCAAGTAAAGCCATAGGATCAGATATATCATTTATGTCTGAAATAGCATCTTCAATTACAGATATAAAATATTCATCATCAGGTTTTTCACCAGGTCTTAAATAATCTGCAGAATTTACTATCCTATCAATATAAGAATTTAAGTTTTCTGTCTTTTCGCCTTGTTCAGCACTTATTTGAGCTTCAGAACCGGCCTCATTGAGTTTTTGTCTTATATCATATATCTTAGATGGTTCATAATCTTTTTGCCCGCTTTCCATAAAAGTTTTGAATGCACCATCACCGTTGACACTGTCATAAACAGATGCAACATTTGCTATATCTTCATCACTCAATAATTCCAGATTATTTATACCACCTGCATAATCTAAACTTTTAATAAAATCATTGATAGATTGTTCCGCACCATTTACATCAACTTTGGTATAACCGGTTACACTTGAATCAACTTCTATTGTATCTACAGCATTCATTATTCTATCAAATGTTGACTCAGGATATAATTGTTCAGCTCTTTCCATAAAAGAACCTTTACCGTAAACAGAATCATAACCTTGTTGTACCTTTAAAAGATCAGCAGGTGTCATTTTATTAACATCTAATTCTTCCCAAGCTTTTTCAGCAACACCTGATAATTCTTTTCTGTCTTCATCTACAGAACTACCTAATCTGTTAACTAAGTCTTTTGTATCATTATCTAATGCTTTTTCACATTCACTAATAATATTTTTATATTTTGTTAATTCATTAGCATTTAAACCAAATTCTTGTAAATTTTCAGAAAGAGAAATACCTTCATTATTATTTTCATATTGTTTTAATACAACTTGCATATCTAATTGATTATTTTGAGCAGCATTTAATAATGTTTTTATTGAATCAGTATCGCCATCAGTTAAAGCAGACTCAATTTCCTTTGTAACCATATCTAAAGCAGATTGCTCATTTCCTGCCTTTGACAAAATGGCATTTGTAACAGCATTAAGTTCATCTTCTGCTTGACCGTTACCACAATAGTATTGAGCGGCTTCTAAGAATGTTCTGCCATCAGCTTCAACATTATTTTCAAAAGCTTGAGCCAATTTTAAGACAGTTTCCGGTGCATATTGAGAAAAATCTGCATTTGCCCATACTTCTTCCGGAGTCGATAACACATTATTATCTTCATCTAAAACATCACCGGTTAAAGACTGCAACAGATTTGAAAATTCATCACTTGTTTCATCAAGAACTTTTCTTCCTTCAGAATCTCTTGTAAATCCTTGATTTGCAGTCAATTTTTCTATTAATTCTGTCTGAGCAGCTGCATCTCCAGCCCAATCTCTGTAATTAGTTGCTCCTTCAGATTTTTGATACCATTCAGATTCACTTGTAATATTTTCTAAAGCAGCATCTTTATCAACCAATAACAATTTAGAACCATCTTCTGTATAATTTGAACTAATTGTTCCTTTTGCGCCATAGATATAAATATCACCTTCTGCAGATGAACTTGCTGATGACTTTTGTTCTGCAGAATTTGCTACTTTAATAGCTGCTTTTAGACTTGCTAATGTTGTTTCATAATCAGCAGATTCAGAATCTAAAGAATATAGTTCAGTAATAATTTCATCAAGTGATTCACCATTACTATCTTGTTCATTTTCACCATTTAAATTCCAAGTATTATCAACATCTATATTTATATAATAATTACCATTCTCATCTACATGAATATATTTAGCATATTCACTTCCTTTAAATTGTTCAGGAATATCTTTTAAAACACCATTTTCATCTCTAAAGGTATCACCATAATCACCAATTAAATTATTGTATCCTTCCATTGTTTTAATTTCTTCAGCTGTTTGGTAATTTGAATAACCTTTAACCTCTTGGGAAGCAGCTTCTTTTACTACATTACCATTTTCATCCTTTTGTTCAGCGAAATCAACAGTTACGCCAAACTCTTGATCACCTTCATAGTCAGGGTCAATTTTATTTGCATCTATCTTTATATCAGATACACCATACATTTCTTTGACTTCATCAAAAGATAATGATACTGCTTTACCATCTATTACAGTAGCAAATTTAACACCAGCATCTTGAAGCGCTTGACCATTTATAATTCCATCTTCATCGGCTAATTTAGTAAGATCTGAAATTCCTTCTGAAGCTGAGCCTAGAAAATCTGATACACTATCAAAATTTCCGTCATCTTTTACAAGTTTTAAATCTACAGCATTACCTTCTTCATCTTCAAATGCAAAACCAATAGGATCAGCTATACATTCTTCTTCTTCAGGTTGTAATAATGATTCTGCAGTTTCTGTTCCATCTTCAGCAACACTACCAGTTTTATCTCCATTATTCTGTTCTGCTTGTTCAGCTTCTTCCCTTGCTTTTGCTTGTTCTATAGCAGTATCATATGCTGCTATATTTTGGTTTATCTGTGCAATATCTGCATCCACTTGAGCATTTTGTTCTGTTTCTACAACAGTTAAATTTGATTGCGCTTCAATGTATGTATTTAATGCTTCTGATGCAGCCATTGCATATTGATTTTCTTGCATTTCTTCTGATTGCATAATATTTGTTAATGCTTCATTTGCGGCTGTTGCTGCTTCTTCAGCTGTTGCCAATTCTCCTTCTGCTGTTGTTAAGTTTGCTTCGGCTTCTTCCAATGCGGCTTCTAATTCTGCTTTCTTTTCTAAATATTGAGCATACGCCGGATTTTCCTTCTCAACAGTTTCTCCGGTTTCAGGATTAGTTTCAGTTATTGTTTGAGGTGGTTCAACCAAACCGGCTAAAGCACCCTGACATTGTGATACTTCTGATTTTGCTGTATCCACTGCAGATTTCTTTTCATTTACTGTATTATCACAATTTTCTTTATTTTGTTTTGCTTCTTCTACTTTTTCATATAAATCTGCAGCATTTTCTTCAAATGATTTCATAGCATCATCATATGCTGTCTTGGCATCTGTTACCGCTTGTTCAGCAGCTATTACTTCTTCATTATTGTCCTTTTGAGCTTGCATTTCTTGAAGCTGAGCCTGAGCTTCTCCTTTTGCTGCTTCTAATTCTGAAACAGATTCATTTCCACTTATACTTGCTGATGGAACACTTGAAACCGGACCTTCTTGCCCTAACATGCCTGCATTCTGTCCTATCGGAGAATTACCTGCTCCAGCCCCGGCACCTCCTGAAGAACCGGCACCTCCTGAAGAACCCGCTCCACCTGATGCACCTGCACCAGTTGATGAATTAGCACCATCTGTACTTGTTTGAGACTCCAAACCTGCAATATCATCTGATGATATAGTTTCATCATCACCATCAATACCAGAAATTGCTTCCCAAGCTTCTAAGTATTCATCTTCTATAGAAGACATTTGTTCGTCACCATAAGCATTTGCAACTGCCAGTGCAAACGCAGACGTTTCAACAGTTCCATCCTCATTTTTTTCTAAATCTTTAAAGATAGAAGCAACTTCACTACTGGATACTTTTTTATCAATTCCTAAATCTTTAAGGTACTTATTAATAAATTCCAGACCCTGATTAATACTAACATTATTCCCAGCCATAATTTGCTCCTTTGTCCATATACATATCGTATACATCGAAAGAATTAAAAGAAACTTTAGAAAATTAAATTAACAGATAAGATTTTTTAACAAAAGTTTACACTACTAAGATATTTCTTTTCGATTAGATACCATTTCCCAAGAATTTTTTGGACAAACAGCAGAACAAATACCACAGCCAATACATTTATCTTTATTTGATTTATATTCTTTTTCTTCTTCTGTTATAGCTGATTGAGGACAATTATTTAAACAGATTTTGCAATCTATACAATTAATTTTACTCCATTTTGGAAATCTTACTCTACCATCAGCAACAGAAGGAAGATCATAAACAACAAAATCATCTTGGATAAAATCTCCAAAAATCCCATCTTTAATCCAATATTTCTTTCTAAAATCAGAAACTGATATCTTTTTTTCTTTTTGAGCTGAACTAATAGGCACAATTTTTTTCCAGTCAGACCATTTTGTTAGTTCAGAGTATAGTGCATCTTTTTTAATATCTTTTAAAAATTCAACCATGCCTGAAGATAAAAACTGAACATCTTCATCATTTAAAGGATTCAAGCAAACACAATCTGAAATTTCAGATACAGGACCTCGAACATATATAGTTCCACCAACCATCCCAACACAAGAACGGCTTCCTAATACAGAATTTACCCCATCACATTCATAACCGCAAATTACGGCAATACCGCCTCCCATAAATTCGAAACCAAAAGATCCGGCATTTTTCAATACCCAAAATTCCGGAAGTTCAAATTTGGGGTCATGTTTCATCAATGCACCACTTCTGGTTCCAACTCGACCGGAAACAAATATCTTACCGCCAGCTGCACAATGTGCTGCAGTATCACCACAATCACCATTCACTATTATTTTAGCACCGGAATTAAGCCAGCCTACATCAGCGGGGGCAGAACCATCAACTACAATTTTTGTTCCGGGAAGTGCCATTGCACCAACTCTTTGTCCCGGATTTTTCACATTAAAAACTAATTCTTCATCTCTATTTTTAGCCCAAGATGAACCACCTATATTATGTTGACCGCAAGCATCAATTTCAAAATTAGTATAACCTTCATCAATTTTTGCTGTAATTAACTGAAGAAGATCCTGAGTAGACATTCTCTTATTATCTTTTAATGTTTCAATTTTACAGATTTCTTTTTTCATTTTCTTCTTCCATTAATTAACAAACATATTGTATATCAAGCCTATCTGCAACATTTTTATCAACGGTAATTAAAGCATCTGAACGACCAATCGGCAACGTAGAATTTCCAATAGGTCCCATCAATTTTTTTAATTCCATATCTGTCGCTATGAAATAATTGACTATATTTTGCGCGGCTACATCAATATCAAGCCTTTTAGTTAAACATACATCTTGAGTAGCTAATCCTGCAGGGCATAAACCTGTATTACAAGCATTACATTTTCCTTCATCATTACCAACACAACCTGCAATTTCAAGAAGAAGTCTGCCTGTAAAAACACCATTTGCACCTAAACATATAAGTTTAAATGCATCTGCCGCAAAACTGCCTGTCTGACCAAGACCACCACCAGCAAACAAAGGAATTTCACCTTGACGTCCTTGATGGACAGCAGCTAAATAACAATCTCTCAATTTCGATGTAATTGGATGTCCTGTATGGTTTAAAGAAATTTCATGAGCAGCCCCAGTACCACCAGCGAGACCGTCTAAGAAAAATCCACCAACAATATTATATGGATCTCTAAGCAAATTATTATATACTGATACACTTGTAACAGAAGCAGCAACTTTTATAGCAACAGGAACTCTAAAGTTGAATGCTGCATTCATTGATAAAAACATTTTTTGAACTGATTCTTCTATAGAATATAATCCTTGATGTGTTGGAGGGCTTAATAAATCAGCACGCGGAACACCACGTATTTCTTGAACGTATCTTGCGACCTTACTTGCCATCAACAAACCACCGTCACCAGGCTTTGCACCTTGTCCTATTTTAATCAAAATACCAGCCGGATCTTCTATCATATCAGGCATTGCCTGAATAATTCTATTCCAACCAAAATGCCCTGAAGCAATTTGAAGAATCATATATTTTACATATTTTGATTTTAACAATCTTACAGGAATTCCGCCTTCTCCTGTACACATTCTAACAGGTAGACCCAAAACCTCATTAAGATAAGCTGTTGCAATTGCCATTGCTTCCCACATACGCCATGATATTGCACCGATAGACATATCTCCCATAAGAATAGGATAAATCCATCTGTTCGGGGGCAATTGTTTTGAAACTTGCATTTTCCCCTGTTCCATATGTAAATCAAGCTTATCAGCAGAAAGAACTCTTCCAAAAGGCGTTCTCAATTCAAATTTGTGACGCGCCGCATCCAAAGACGGGTCTGTCATTTGTGATATTCTGCCTATTTTTATTTTATCAAGTGTACGACCTTCTGTATTTAAGTTTGAACGACCACCTTTTTTTAATGAATCAGCTTTTGCTGCTCTATATCTGACAGAATATCTGTCATTCATATTTCTTACAGCTTTTATTGCTCCGTTGGGGCATACTCTTGAACACATACCGCATCCTCGGCAATGATTTTCAAAAGAAACATTTTGTTTTATTACCAAAATTTTTTCAAAATATGGCTTTTGCAGACCGCCTGATAATTTCCTTCTTTTTTCCAATACCGGCTTTATAGCACCAAAAGAACATACAGCACTACATTTACCACATTGAATACATTTAGACTCATCATATTCTATAATCCAAGGTAAATCATCCTGATGTAATTCATTTATACTTATTGTTGCCATCTTTCCACCGTTAAATCGTTTTTAATAATTATAGTTTCTTTTTCATTTGGATATATATCTTTTGTAATATCTCTATTCGGAAGAACATCATTAATACCGTTAACTTCAGAGGTCATTATTACAGTATCGTCATCCATACCGATAACAACAGGTCTTAATTTTTTTGAATCACAAACACAAAGCATTTCACTATTTGGCAAAACACCTAATATAGTATTCGGTCCATTTATTTCCAAATGAGACAAAGAAGCTTTTATACGTAACAAAATATCTCTATCAGGTCTATTTTCTATCTCTTCATATGGAAGAGGGGTTATAGTATGTTTATAATATTGAATAGGCCACTTTAAAATTTTATTAATATAATGAAGTGTATATAAAAAACATTGTGAGTCAGATTCAAATCCAATATATCCCTTATACAAAGATTGTTGATAATCTCTGTTTTTTTCAAAAAATGTATTTTCTCCATTAGCTAGTACTGTATAACCATCTAGGAAGAAAGGATGTGCAGCATAACGAACAATATCGTAATTTGTATTTTGCCTACATTGAGCAGTTATTACTTTTGCACATAAATCTTCATTTTCATCCCATAAACCAAAGTAAGTACCAATATCATTAGGACTTCCAATTTCTTTCAAGGTTAAAACATCTGGCCAAAAAGAATACATATAACCCAAATTATTTTTTTCAAGTTCTCTTCGCAATTGCAAAGCTGTATCAACTAAAAGTTCTTCTTTTTCTTCTTGAGTTGCATATTTATGACTTTTCGGATACTGAAATGCCTCAAAAATATAATTGGGCATTGGCTCAATCTTTAAACCTTTTTGATTATTTATATCAGGAGCCCATTGCAAAACACGAGTAAAACCCAAATCGTGTAAAATATCTTCTGCTTTTCTTGTTCCTTCTACAGTAGCTGCCATAGAAAGAATCGGAAGATTTTTATATGCAGAAAATATACCGCCTAAATCTTGCATAACAAAAGCAAAACCTGAATTATCATGTCCTTTTTGTTGTGAACGCATTAATTTTAAGGCTATCGACGGGTGTAAATATTTCTTAGATTTTATAGCACCGATTCTACACATTGCAGTGATATTTTATTCCTGTAAACATTCATATGTCAACATTCTCAAAAAAAATGTTAAAATTTTTTTCAAAAAAAGGCAATTTCTTTTTCTAAAATTACTTTATATAAGAGTAGACAGTTCAATGAAAGGAGAAAATAGTCTTAGTCTCAAAAAAACACATAGAGGCAATGCTAAGAGAAACTACAAAACGAAAATCAGCCATTTTAGGCATAATGATTACAAAACAATTTTTTTACTCTCTCTCTTAATATCCTCGTGTTTATTTGATGTTTGCACTCTCTGCAAACATTTTTTTTGTCTTTTTTAAATTTTAAGATTTGTAACACGGGTGTAAATAAATAGCAATTTAATTATAAACAAAAGACTTTATATAAATGTAGACAGTTCAACGAAAGGAGAAAATAGTCTTAGTCTCAAAAAAACACATAGAGGCAATGTTAAGGGAAAAACAAAATAAAAATCAGCCATTTTAGGCACAATGATTACAAAACAATTTTTTTACTCTCTCTCTTAATATCCTCGTGTTTATTTGATGTTTGCACACTCTGCAAACATTTTTTTTGCTTTAAACTATTTAGTTTCTACAATATATATACCGGCCAAACCATTTGTAATTTGATCTCTTGTAAATCCGTTTGTAAACCCATCAACCATTGATTGATTATAATAGTTTTCCAAATTAGGATCATTTACTATATATTTACCATCATCAGTTTTGCCTGCTATTACGATAAAATGTCCCGCATCAGTAAAAATAGAGGATTGTAAAACTCTTGCAATTACAGGCTTACCAGCATCTAATGCAGCATCAAGATTATTTGTGCCATCGCCGTTCATATCTGCACAAGCATTTCCCCATCCTTCATATGTGGTTACATTTAATCCTAAGTTCCTGATTCCGGCATGCATTGCTGATGCAGGATTATCGCCCCTATAACCATTTGTTAACATGTCAGGAGTAATAGTTTCTCCGGTTAAATATGATGCAACCATTGCCAAACTTGTAATACCACATCCTGCACTTCTTATTGTACCTGTCGCAAATGCATCTGTGTATACTGTTTGGAAATATTGAGGAATGTCAGAACGATTATTAAAAGAATCAAAATCATAAAGTTCATAAAGTCGTTCGTAAAAATCTCTTGTTTGTGGATCTTCAATACTATCAAGGAATTCCTCTAAAGTCATATCAGATTGCTTATTATCAGATTTTTCACCTTCTTGAGTTTCTCTGATTTTTGCTTGTTCTATAGCTGAATCATATGCACCAATATTTTTATTCAATAAAGCTATATCTGCATTGATTTGTGCATTTTGTTCCGTTTCAACCATCGTAAAATTAGATTGTGCTTCTATATACGAATTTAAAGCGTCAGCAGCCAATTTCGCATATTGGCTTTCTTGCATTTCCTCTGACTGCATAATATTTGTTAATGCTTCATTTGCAGCCACTGCAGCTTCTTCAGCTGTTGCCAATTCATCTTCCTCTGTTGCTAAGTTTGCTTCTGCTTCTTCCAATGCAGCTTCTAATTCTGCTTTCTTTTCTAAATATTGAGCATAGGCAGGATTTTCTTTTTCTATTTTTTCACCTGTTTCAGGATCTTCTTCAGTTATTGTTTGCGGAGGTTCTACTAATCCATCCAATGCGCCTTGGCATTTTGCTACTTCATTATTAGCAACATCTACTGCTGATTTTTTTTCATTTACTGTATTATCGCAAGCTTCTTTTGTTTGTTTAGCTTCTTCAACTTGTGCATACAGCTCTGCAGAATTTTCTTCAAATGATTCCATTGCTTCATCATATGTTGTCTTTGCATCTGCTACAGCTTCTTGAGCAGCTATAACCTCAGGATTATTTTCTTTTTTTGACTGCATTTCTTCAAGTTGTGCTTGTGCATCTCCCTTTGCTTTTTCCAAGGTAGAAACAGATTCTTTTCCTGTTATACTTGCAGGAGTAATTTCAGATGTTAAACCATCTTGAATATTTTGATTCCCGATTTGAGCTATAGGTGAACTTCCGGAAGCTACAGAACCACCTGACGATGAACCACCGCCTGATGCACTTCCTTGAACTCCTCCACCACCCGATGTTCCGGATATTGTGGAATTTTCTGTTTCATCATTTGAATTTGAGAAAAATGTGTCTAACCTTGCAATATCTTCAAATGAGATTGAGTCATCCATACCGTCTATACCAGATATTGCTTCCCAAGCTTCTAAATATTCATCTTCAATTGAGGTTATCTCTTCATCACTGTAATTATTAGCTATTGCTAATGCGAATTCAGAGGTATCAATAGTTCCGTCTTCATTCTTCTCTAAATTTTTGAAGATTGAAGCTACTTCACTACTGGTTACTTTTTTATTTATACCTAAATCATTAAGGTATTTGTTTATAAAATCCAGACCTTGATTAAGATTCGCAATTTTTTCAGTCATTCAAGAATCCTTTTCTATATAACATACTAAATATCGGGAAAAATTTAAAAATCTTAAGTTGCATTACTAGATTATTTACAAATTAATAAAATAAATTTACAAAATCATTTATAAATAGCAAAAATCAATTTTATTATTCAAAAATACTTTACATAAGAGTAGACAGATAAACGAAAGGAAAAAACAATCTTTGTATCAAGAAAACACATAGAGGCAATGCTAAGAGAAATATATATACTTTAAATCAGAAATTTTAGAAACAATGATTATGAAACATTTTTCTATCTCTTAATATCCTCTTGTTTATTTGATGTTTGCACTCTCTGCAAACATCTTTTATTTTTAGCAAAAAAAAATCTTTCAAGTTTTAAAAAGATTATGAAGATTTTAGACAGCTATAACATTTATAACACGAGAAATATAAGACAGGAAACTCAAAGAAGAATATCCGGAGCTACTTATACATCAGATATTCTTACACTTAGTACTAAACAAAAAAAACAACCTAGTTTTGGTCAACTGGAAATAATTATAGAAATGCCCAAATTTATAATAAATTCAAGGGTTAGGAAGTTAAAAAAACTTGGATTGTCTGAATTTTATGCACAAAGAATTGCCAGATTTGATAGTGATAAGTATAAAAAAGCTATTGATTTAATTTCAATCGGAGTTTTTGAGGAAGGAATTGAGGATGTAACAACCTTAAATGAAGAAGAATATGAAAGAGCAATTGAACTGGCTGAACATAATATTACAACAGAAGATTTAGCAGCCCTTGCAAGACTAAATGGGGAGTCATATAAAAGAGTTATTGAACTCAAGGACAAAGGTATAGATACAGAACAAATAAGTTTATTTGTAAATCTTGACGAGAATGAATATAAAAGAGCAAAAGAATTAATGAAACAGGGATATACGCCTGTCGAAGCAGCATGTATTGCAGGACTTTCAGAAGAACAAAAAGAAATTGCACTATCTTTACGAAATCTAAATACCCCAATAGAAATAGCTTCAGAAATTGCAAAAATGGATTCACAACAAAGAGAAAGATGTACAGACCTTATAAAAAAAGGAATATCTGCAGAAGAAGTCGAATATATTGCATCTTTAGATGAAGAACAAAAAGGCAGACTTGATGAAATCATTTCTATGAATGTAGGAGATGAGAATATTGTTGATTTTGCAAAGTTTTCAGATGAACATTATACAAAAGCAGTTTCATTATTTAAAAATGGAGTTTTACCTGAGTACATTTCATCCATAATTGCTATAGAAGAAGGGAAAATAACGAATAACGAATATGAAGAATACAGAAAAAGAGGCTATAGCAGAAGTATATCTTATGCACTCTCTTTATTTGATTCTGATGAAATAAAAGAACTATCAAAAATTATAAAAAAGAACCCAAAAATAAAAGATCTACTGGTTCAAGAATATGATATAAATTTAATTGAATTACAAGATGCAAATAAAACAGAAGCAATTTTCAGCAGAGAAATCAGATGTGAAAACGGAACACAAATTACACTTGTTCAAACATTTGACAAAAGCGGCAACTCTACAAAAAGCAGATTAGAAGAATACTCAAACCATGCAACATCATCAATCTTATCAGGCAAATCCGACGTATATAAGGCAAAATATGATAAATTTGGTGAAATAAGAGAACTGTCACAATTTATACAAGATCCTCAAAATCATCATGTAATTGGTATTATTCACAGTAAAGCATCAAATTTACTTCCAGGCGTCTTTGAATCTGTATATTACGATATTTCAGAATTTAAGGAAAGTGCTGCAAACAATGACAATGAAACTGATTATGATATCGAAAAAGCAGTCAAAAGTTCAGGAACTCCGATTTCAACGGTAAAACAAGAAGAAGATGGAACTATTGTCTATAGAGAATCCTTCAAAAGAAATGGAACACAAACAAATAGAATTTATAAAGAAAAAAAGAATGATAATAGTGAAATTATCTATAGTTATTATTCATATAATATAAAGAATGACCAAAATAACGAATTAATGAATATTCAAAGAGAATATATAAAACACAATGATAATTCTGCAACAAATATAATTAACAGCATAGTATATCAAATAAAGTATGATGATGAAAATAAAGAAATAACAATATCTGATGGAAAAAGAAGCAGAAAAATTTCTTTTAAAGATAAACTTGCATACTATTCACAAGACATATTATGGAAAACAATAAAGACCCTTCCTGTTGATACATTATTAACAATAGATGACCATGCAGAGAAATGGAATTACTGCCGAGAAGAAGACTCTGCTGCAGACGGTTACTCACACACTATTTCGACAGGAAAAAAAGAAGGTGTAATATCTCATGAAACAGGACATTTTAAAGATTATGAGACACAATTCAGTATTAAGAACAAAAATTTCTTAAGAACATATAGTAATGAAATGAAAATTTTCTTAAATACAACACCATATAATGAACAAGAATTTATTCAATATTTTTCTCCAAGAGCAACTCTGAATGATGCAACAGGAACAAATGAATTTGTAGCAGAAACAAACATTATTCTCACAACTTACGGAACAAACTATGAACGATTAAAGACAAGATCACAATTTTTAGCCAGATATTTTCCTAAAACAATTGCAATAACAGCAGATTTACTAGGAAAAACATCAACGAAAAGCTTACTTGAAGAAGATTAATTTTTTTAATTTATAATAATAGAATGATGAAAAAATTTATAATAAAAACATTAGGCTGCAAAACAAATCAAGTTGAATCTGCATTAATTGCAGAAATTATGACAAACAATGGCTATACGGAAACAAACGATATAAATAATGCCGAATATTATATATTAAATTCTTGTTCCGTAACCCAAATTGCAGATGCAAAAAACCTATCTTATATAAGAAGAGCTAAAAGAGAAAATCCGAATATTAAAATAATAATCACAGGGTGCATGGCACAGTTGGAAAAAGAAAATCTCTTGAAAGAAAACTTTGCAGACTATGTAATCGGAAATCACGAAAAGAATGATATAGCAGACATTATAAAAAATGGTGATAATTTAAAAGTTTCAGATATTTTTAGTCATGATTATTTTAGATATGAGAAATTACATCAAACACATAGAACAAGAGCTTCAGTAAAAATACAAGACGGATGTAACAATAGATGTTCATACTGTACAATACCGTTTGCAAGAGGAAAAAACCGTTCAAATTCAATTAAAAATATAATTGAACAAATTAATTTATTTGCCGATGAAGGTTATTTTGAAACAGTTTTGACAGGTATACATATAGGACAATGGGGAAATGATTTAAAACCACAATTAAAACTACAAAATTTATTAGAGGAAATAGAAAAAACAAATATAAAAAGATACAGACTGGGCTCTTTAAATCCAACAGAGCTTACAAATGATTTTATCGACTTTTTATCAAAATCTAAAAAATTCTGCCCACACTTTCATCTTTCACTACAATCAGTTTGCAATAAAACATTAAAAGCAATGAATAGACACTATAATGTTGAAGAAATAAAAAACTTAGTAAATTATATTAATTTAAAATTTGACAAAGCATTTATAGGTAGTGACATTATTGTTGGATTTCCAAATGAAAATACAGACGATTTTAAAATAACATTAAATAATTTAAAAAAACTTGAATTAACACGTATACATGTATTTCCTTACTCCAGAAGAAAAGGAACAATAGCAGATAAAATGGATAATCAAGTAGAAACAACAGAAAAAAAACGTAGAGTTAAACTTGTCCAAGAAATATCAGATACAAAGCTAAATGCATTTTTTAATAAAAACATTGAAACATATAATGAAGTTATAATCGAAAAACAACGAGATAAAAAAACCGGGTTGCTTAAAGGAATAACAAATAATTATATAAATGTACTAATTGACGATAAAGATTGCTATAAAGATAAACTTGTAAAAGTAAGATTAACAAGCTTATCAGACTATAATGAAAAAATGATTGCAGAAATTGTAACATAATAAAATCTTTAATTTACATGAAAAGTAGCAATGTGTTACCATATTTATGAACAAGGGTCGAGAAAAGGGATAAATAAATGCGCTATGTACCTTTGCATGTACATACAGAATATAGTTTACTTGATGGTGCAATAAGAAACAAAGACTATATAAAATTTGCAAAAGAAAATAACTTTGAAGCTGTTGCAGTTACAGACCATGGTGTTATGTATGGTGCATTAGAGTTTTACAGACTTGGTAAAGATATGCAGTTTAAAACAATTATAGGCTGCGAATTTTATGTGCTTCACGGAGATATTACTCAAAAAGATACAAATAATCGTGAACTATACCATTTAGTATTACTTGCAAAAGATAATACAGGATATAAAAATCTGGTAAAACTTGTAAGTATTGCCCATATAGACGGATTTTATTATAAACCTCGTATTAACAGAGAAATTTTAGAAAAACACTCAGAAGGGCTTATATGCTTATCTGCTTGCGTTGCAGGAGAGTTGGCACAAAGTATCTTAAACGGCAATAAAGAAGAAGCAAGAGAAACTGCTAAATGGTATAAGAATCTGTTTAAAGATGATTACTATATAGAAATTCAAGACCACGGGATTGAAGAACAAAAAAGAACAAATCCTGAACTTATTAAAATAGCAAAAGAATTAGATATTCCATTAGTCATAACAAATGACAGCCACTATTTAAGAAAAGAAGATGCCTCTTGGCATGATACCCTTTTATGTATACAAACAAATGCTTTAAAGAAAGATGAAAACAGATTTAAATTTTCAAATAGTGAATTTTACGTAAAAACACCTGAAGAATTGAGAGAAGCATTTAAATGGCTTGATGCTGAAACATTTGAAGAAGCAATAGAAAATACAGCTCGAATAGCAGACAAATGTCACGTAATAATTGAGCTTGGAAAAAGTATTTTACCTTCATTTCCGGTTCCTGAAGGACACACTATTCCATCATATTTAGGATTTTTAGTAAGAAAAGGACTACACGAAAGATACGAAGAAATAACTTCTGAAATTGAAGAAAGATGTAAGTATGAACTTGAAATCATTAATAAAATGGGATTTGACGCATACTTCTTAATAGTATGGGACTTTATAAACTTTGCCAAAACACATGGAGTTCCAGTTGGACCGGGAAGAGGTTCTGCCGCTGGAAGTTTAATTGCATATGCACTTGGAATAACAGATCTTGACCCAATTAAGCACCATTTATTCTTTGAAAGATTTCTAAACCCAGAACGTATATCAATGCCCGATGTCGATATAGACTTTGGAGACGGACGCGAAAAAGTAATAGAATATGTTACTGAAAAATATGGGAAAGATAAAGTTTGTCAAATTATAACCTTTGGTACGCTTGCTGCGAAAGCTGCAATAAAAGCAGTTGCACGTGTAATGGATTTGCCTTTTGAAATATCAAATAAAATAAGTCAATATGTGCCATCCGAAGTTGGTATGACAATATCAAAAGCACTTGAAGCGTCTCCCGAATTTAAAAAAGTATATGATGAAGATGCACTTATAAGGCAAATTATTGATGAAGCTCGAAACATTGAAGGTTTAAAACAAAATACAGGCATGCACGCTGCCGGAGTAATAATATCACACCATCCTCTTGATGAAATAGTACCGGTACAATATGCAAAAGAAGGAAATGTAATAACCGAATACCCAAAAGAAGACTGTGAAAAAGTAGGTCTTTTAAAAATGGATTTTTTAGGGTTAAAGAACTTGACTATCATCGTTCAAACATTAGATATGATAAAACAACGCCACGGAATAGACGTTGATATAAACCACATACCATTAGATGATGAAGCAACATACAAAATGCTAATGACAGGAAGTACAGATGGTGTATTCCAGTTAGAATCTGCAGGTATGAAACAACTTGTAAAAGATTTACGACCATCAGTGTTTGAAGATTTAGGTGCTTTAGTAGCTTTATTCCGTCCCGGTCCATTAGGTTCAGGTATGGTAAAAGACTTCGTTGAAAGAAAACACGGAAGACAAGAAATAAAATACGCACATCCTTTACTTGAGCCCGTATTAAAAGATACATATGGAACACTGGTATATCAAGAACAAATCATGCAGATATTCCAAGTATTAGCAGATTATTCTTTAGGCGGAGCAGATGGTGTAAGACGTATAATGGCCAAAAAGCACCCTGAAGATCTTGTAAAATTAGAGGGACCTTTCATTGAAAAAGCCGTCGGCAAAGGAATGAGTGAAAAAGATGCAAAAGAACTTTTTGACCAAATCGGCAGCTTTGCAAGTTATTGTTTTAATAGATCGCACTCTGCTTGTTACGCTTTCGTAGCTTATCAAACAGCATATTTAAAAGCACACTATCCGGTTGAATATATTTCAGCAATGTTAACAAACTCAAAAGATGATCAAACTAAAACACAACTATATATTGCTGAAGCGCAAAAATTAGGCATAAAAGTACTTCCGCCGGATATAAATAAATCTAATTCAGAATTCACCCCGGACGGAGATAATATAAGATTCGGTCTCAATTCAATTAAAGGAATTGGGGAAGCCGTACTAAAAGAGATTGAAGAAGAAAGAGAAAAAAACGGTGAATTTAAATCAATTGCCGACTTCACCCAAAGAATTAATTCTAGAGTAATAAACAGAAAAACTCTTGAAAATCTTTCTAAAGCTGGTGCTATGACTTGCCTTGAACCTTGCAGAAAAAAAGTATTTAATAATATAGAAAATATACTTAACGCTGCAGCTAGAGAAAATGCAGCAAAAGAATCAGGACAAGTAAGCTTATTTGCAGGACTCGGAGGAAGTATAGGTGGAAGTAGCTATCAAATGCAATCATTTGAACTATATGGTACTGATGAAGAATTTTCAGATAAAGAAATTCAAGAATTTGAGAAAGATTTACTCGGATTTTACGTAACAAGTCACCCTCTAGAATCAATCAGAGATAAATTACCCTTTTTAACAACTCACAATATTTCAGATATGGAAAGCATTCAGAATGAAACATTTGTAACTATATGCGGTTTATTGACATCTGTAAGACAAATTCCAACAAAAAAAGACCCGACTAAATTCTTAAAAGCAGGAGTTATTGAAGATTTAACCGGAGAAATTGCATTCGTTGCTTTTCACAAAACACTTCAAGAATGTAATTCTCTTATTGAACAAGAAAAAAAAGTGATAATGTCGGGGAAATTACAAAAAAGAGAAGAAGGTAATCCTCAAATAATTGTTGAAAACATAAAACCTGTCGAAAATAGTAATATAGTAACTATTAAATTCAAACAAGAAATTCCATTCGAAGCACTTATTGCAATAAAAGATACATTAGTAAATTTTAAAGGAAGTGACCCATTAGTTTTCATTACTGATAATAATGGAATTGAAACAAAAGTACTGGCTTCCTCCAATTTTTGGTTAAATACATCTAATGACTTAATACAGTCTTTAGAAAAACAATTTAATCAATATATAACTTTATCAGTTAAATCGCTTGAGTAGCTTCAGAAACTATTTTAAAATCAATATTTTTAACCAAGAATGAATACTTTTGATAAGCTTCTTCAGGATTCATTCTTGCATCATTAATCTTTGATTCAAGCTTTATAAATAGCTCAGCCAGTTCAGGATCAAACTGAGTACCTGAACAACGTTTAATTTCAGATATAGCAACTTCATGCGATAAAGCTGTACGATACGGTCTTGTTGAAGTCATTGCATCATATGTGTCAGCCAATGCAATAATCCTTCCCGGAAGCGGGATTTGCGTTCCTTTTAAACCATCAGGATATCCAGTACCATCCCATTTTTCGTGGTGTGCTTTTACCCATTCTGAGATTATCTGCAATTTTTTTATATTTATTACAATCTTCTCACCTCTAACAGGATGTGATTTCATTACCAGAAATTCCTCATCAGTTAGCTTGCCATTTTTGCATAAAATACTTTTTGGCATAGCTATTTTTCCAATGTCATGCAATAAACCTGCAATTTCTATATCTTCCATATAAGCATCATCTAAATTAAGTTCTTTTGCCAATATCATTGAATACAAAGTAACTCTTAAAGAGTGACCATTTGTATATGAATCCTTGGTATCCAAAGCATTTGATATAGCTCTTATTGTCTTATAGAATAACTCTCTCAACTCATT
Source organism: Candidatus Gastranaerophilales bacterium (assembly GCA_944322615.1). Taxonomy (GTDB): domain Bacteria; phylum Cyanobacteriota; class Vampirovibrionia; order Gastranaerophilales; family Gastranaerophilaceae; genus Avigastranaerophilus. The sequence continues at coordinate 33,074 of CALUPH010000007.1, forward strand.
ATAAAAAACTTTATTATTACTAGCCATAGAGTATTTTGATATTCCGTTATCAACCGCAATTTTAAGTTCTTCAGGCTCAAACGGTTTTAAAATATATTGAAACAAATCACAATCATTAATTGCAGAAACTAAAATATCTGTATCAACGTGACCTGTTAAAAGAATTTTTATAATCTGAGGATTTGTTTCTCTAACCTTCTTTAAAAATTCCGTACCTTCCATAACCGGCATTTTTTGGTCACTAACAATTAATGCAATCTTATCGCCATATTGTTTGACTACTTCTAAGCCTTCAACACCATTATGAGCTATCAATAAATTATACTTGCCTCTGAATGTCCTTTTTAACAGTTGTAAATTATTTTCCTCGTCATCAACTATTAAAATAGTTTTCTTTTCATCCTGAGCAAAGTTTAAAACGACCTCTAAACTCTCTTTTAATTCACAAGAACTCATTAACTACCACCAATATTACTCAATAACTCGACTATCGACTATCAAATGTTTAAACTTTAATACATTATAACATCATTTTACAAAAGTTAACAACAAGAAAAAAATAAAGAACTATTCTATAATTTAACATGAGTTTTATTGAGAGGATTTATGTTAAACGGAAAAAAAATTGTAGTAGTTATGCCTGCATATAATGCAGAAAAAACATTAGAAAAAACATATAAAGAAATATACCATGAAATTGTTGACGAAATTATATTAACTGATGATAAATCAAGTGACAAAACAAAAGATTTAGCAAAAGATTTAAATATAACTACAATTGTACATAAAGAAAACAGAGGATATGGCGGCAATCAGAAATCTTGTTATACTGCAGCGTTAAAATCAAATGCAGATATTGTTATAATGCTTCATCCTGATTATCAATATACTCCAAAACTCATACCTGCAATTGCTTCAATGCTTGCATTTGAAGAATATGATGCTGTAATAGCATCAAGAATGCTGTCTAATGCGCTTGAAGGTGGTATGCCCCTATACAAATATATTGCAAATAAGTTTCTGACTGCTTTTGAAAACTTTTTCTTAGGACAGCACCTTTCAGAATATCACACAGGTTTTAGAGGCTTTAAAAGAAAAGTACTAGAAAATCTCCCGTTGGAAGAGTGTGACGATGATTTTATTTTCGATAATGAAATGTTAGCATTAGTTGCTTATTATGGTTATAAAATAGGGGAACTCAGCTGTCCTACAAAATATTTTCCTGAAGCTTCTTCTATAAATTTCTCTCGTTCTTGCAAATACGGATTTGGTGTATTAGGAGTAAGTATAAAGTATTTTCTTGCTTATACAGGACTATATAAGTCAAAAATATTTAGAAAAGAAGCTAAAAAATTGGATATTAACTCAGAATTACCATACTATCATAAAACACAATAAACTAAATTTTAGTGGCTAAAGATGGTGCAATAGCTATAAACTGTCTTACAAGTTCCTTATCCCATTGAATGCCTGCACCTTCTTCAAGAATTGAACATGCTTTTTCCACGCTCATACCTTTTCTGTATGGTCTATCACTTATCAATGCGTGATATGTATCTGCAATAGCAACAATTCTTGCTGCAAGAGGAATTTCTTCTTCTTTTAATCCACACGGATAACCTTTGCCATTCCATTGCTCATGGTGATACTTAACAATCGGAATCAAATCATGAAGTAATGGATTTGGTTCCAGAATTTTTTGAACACCGATTGATGGATGTTGTTGAATTATTTTAAATTCTTCAGGTGTTAACTTATCCGGTTTTGTTAAAACATATTCCGGAATACCTATTTTACCGATATCATGAAGCAAAGCTCCGAGTTTTATGCGTTCAACTTCTTTATCCGGTAAATTAATTGCCTTTGCCAAAGCAACAGAATATCTTGATACAGAAGAAGAATGGTCTTTTGTATATTCATCTTTAGCATCTATTGCACTAGCTAAAGAAGTTACAACTTCTATTAAATGATTCTGAGATACTATATTCTCATTTTGGAATTGTTCAACTAAAGCTTCTTCAAAATTTATACCTAATTGAGAATGTCTTTTTGCCATAACTGTTGCAAATGAATTTAAAGCAGTATCATCCCAGAAATCATAATCTTGAGTTGAAACAATTGTTGACCTTCCATTTGTATAACCTTTAGTTTTAGATACCAATACGGCTTGTTCTGCTAATATTAGTAATTTTTCTTTATCCATTGAATCATCAGGATAAGTAGCAATACCAACAGAAACCTTATTAATAGGTCCTATATCATCAACTAGGCAGCAAGATAAAGAATAAGTCAAGTATTCTGCAAGATATTTTGCCTCTTCTGAATCATTATTTCTTAATATTAGTGATATTTTATCACCGCCATAACGTGCTGCTATATCTTGCTTCTTTATATTTTCATTAATTTTATTTGCTACCAATTTTATTATTTCATCACCTTTAGAGTGTCCATATTCTCTGTTTATTTCACCCATGTTATTTATATCAAAAATAACTACGGAAACTTTTGTTTTATTCGATTCTGCATAAGACAATTCTTGTGATAATAATTCATGAAATCTTCTATGAGAATACAAATTAGTAAGACTATCCATATATGAACTTTGAGCAACTTTTTCATATAAAGATGAATTTTGAACGAGCAATCCTAAATTAGTTGCTGCCATTTGGTAAAGATTAATATGGTTCTGAACGTTATAATCACTAGCCATTGCAACACAAATATTTTTACCTTGAATTTTAATAGGGATAATAACACAAGGTACGTTAGCCAGAGATGGAAGCTTTAGAAAAGAAGAATTATGAAGAACAGCAATTTCTCCGCTATCAACAGCTTTCACAATCTCATTATCTTTGTCACTCATAAACACTTTAAAAGAATATACATTCGAATTCTTATCCAGTAATTTTATGTTAACAGAATTAGCTGACTCATTTATCAACCCTAAAGCTGTATAACCGCAATTTAATCTGGATGTAAACATATTATGGAATGCAGTTAATGAAACTCTTATGTTGCTGTGATTTTTTATAATTTCATTTGTCTCTTTAATAAATCCGGCATAGTCAACAACACCGTATGCCTTCTCACTATGGTGACCAATAATACCGTGCGAAGCATTTACAGAGTTCATCCCACTCCCCAGTATATTAATTTTTGCCACTAAACCGCTTTTATCAATTGGATTAGTAATTATAGAGTTTGAGGGAGAGAGATTTTTCTTTTGATTATATGTATCTGTTATCTTATTATCTTTTTGCATTAACCAATCCTGAATACGTTTTATTATAAATCTATAAATTCAAAAAATTGCGAAATTGTAATAAACTGTTACAAAAACATATTAACATAACATAATATTTTTGCAAAAAGAAATTTCTATAATATATCCTTTAGATATTATTTGCAATAATTTCGGCAGTTTTTTGAGCAGCACCTGATGTTGATAATTTTTGCTTAACATTTTTCAACATTTGTATCATTTTATTTTTATATTCTTTATCTTTTAGAATCTTATTTACTTCTTCAAAAATGATTTTCGGTTTTGCTTTAAACTGTAATATTTCAGGAACAATATCCTGATTCATAATAATATTTGGAAGACAAACTCTTTTTATACATCTGACAAGCATATAAATCAAATATAAAAACATTGGTCCTTTATAACTAATAATCATAGGTGTATTATATAATGCTGCCTCAAGTGCAACAGTACCGGATGCGAGAATAAGAGCATCAGATGAAGACAACAATTCATAATTTTTATTTTTTAAAACCTTTATATTCAAATCTTTATATTTTTCCAAAACAGGATTTATGAGTTCATCTTTAATACTTGGAGCCTGTGCCAAGGCTAATTGAATATCAGGATTTTTTTCCTTTAATAACTTTGCCGATTCTAAAAATAATGTCAAAAGATTATTTATTTCAAATTTTCTTGAACCGGGGAAAATAGAAACCAATTTTCTGTTTATATCAAAACCATTTTGAGCAAAAAACTTATCTTTATCAACTTTATCAGGGATTTCCGCTAATAAAGGATGTCCTACAAACTCAGCATCTACACCAATTTCATCATACATTTCTTTCTCAAACGGGAAAATTGTCAATACTTTATTTATATTCTTTTTTACTGTATTTAATCGCCATTTTCTTGATGCCCATATTTGAGGCGGAATATAATAATATATTTTAAATCCATATTTAGACAGTACTTTTGAAAGATTAAGATTAAATCCGCCATAATCTACCATCAAAACCATATCAGGCTTATATTCATTTTTTAGGTATGTTGCAATTTTTTTACCTAAATTAATATGAGACAATATAATACTCATATTAAAGCCCATAGCTGACATTTTAGAGTGATCACAATATAATTTCACTCCGGCATTTGCAAGATTAGAACCGCCTACTGCCTCAATTTGCATATCAGGACTAATTTTCTTTATCTCTTTTACTACATCAGCAGCGTGTCTATCTCCTGAATATTCACCTGTAATTATAAATAATTTTTTCATACAGCCATTACTACAATGTTATTTTTATCAGCAAATTCAATAGTTTTTTCATAATCAACTAAAATAGTTTCATTCGCTTCTACAGCAATTAACTTTGCCTTATAGCTTTTCATTGTTTTCAGAGTTCTCAATCCAAAAGCAGGAATATCAAAACGCTTATCTTGTTTTGGTTTAGAAACTTTCACTATTACAGAATCTTTCTTACCCAATTTACAACCACGCTTTATACATTTATCAGTACCTTCAATAGCTTCAATTGCCATAATCATTCTATCTTTTATAACAACTGACTGACCAATATCAAGTTCTCCCATTTCTTTAGCAATTTTATATCCATACTCAACATCAGACAACTGAGCTTCTGTTGGCTGAATTTTTCCCAAAACTCCACGTGGAACCATTAAATTTTTAATAAATATAGTTTGATCTAAGACTGTAATACCAAGTTTTTGCAACTCATCAACTAAAAATAACATTATCGCGTCATCATTAAGCCTTGTAGCTTGTTTTAGAAATTCTATCGCCAAAGAATCAAATTTAGGTCTTCTTACAACTAAACTCTTTGAAACTTTTCCTATAAAAGTTAACTGCTTAATCCCTTCTGTTTCAAGAACTTTTTTTATTTTAAGAAGTTCTCCGGGAGCTAAATCATATACTTTTGAACAATATTTTTTTAATTCATTTCTGTTATCCGGTGAAAGAGCAATTGCTATTACTTCAAATCCATTTTCCTTAGCATTTTTAGCCAAACTAACAGGCAGCTGTCCATCACCGGCAATCAATCCTTGCTTATTTTCTAATTCTATAGACACAATATATCCTCACTTAATATATATATTATAAAATAAAAATATATATTTTTATACTATTTTACAAATTCACTTGCAACTTGTTTTTTATATTCCAATAAGCATTTTGAAAGTTGGTCCGGACAACTTGTATTTTTAGACCCGCATTTGATACCTTGAAGTTTTTCTATTACAGAATCAACAGACATACCTTTTACCAAATTTCTTATACCAGCTAAATTTCCCATACAACCGCCAAGAAATTCAACATCTTGTATTATATTATCTTCAATTACAACATTCATTAATGCGCAACAAGTACCTTGTGTTTGAAACTGTATTTTATGTATTGTCATATATTTACCCTTCTTTAATGTGGAATCAACTTTAATGTTGAGTATAGAACTATTGAAAGTATAACACAACAAGGGATAGTTAGAATCCAAGCTGTAACTATATTACCAATTATATTAGTTCTGATATTACCTCCTTTTATAGCAGAACCAACACCCATAATGGAAGTTGAAACAACATGAGTCGTACTTAATGGAATTCCGAAATGCGAAGCGACCAAAACAATTAAGGAAGCTGCAAAATCAGCTGCTGCTCCGCTAATCGGCTTCAACTTTATAATTTTACTTCCCATTGTTTTAATAATTTTCCAACCACCTGACATTGTGCCCATCGCCATCGTAAACGCACAGATTAATTTTACATATATCGGAATATTGAATTCACCGGTTTCCATTACAATTACACCGCCTGTTACAAGAGCCATTGTAATTACACCCATTGTTTTTTGTGCATCATTTAAGCCATGACTTAATGCCATTAATCCTGATGTTATTAATTGTATCTTCTTAAATCTTCTGTTTATAACATCCGGCTTAATTTTATAGAACAATCTCAAAAATGCACACATAACCATAAATCCAATAATAAAACCAATAACAGGTGAAGCAAACATTGGTATTATAATTTTTTCAACCAATACAACGAAATGAATGGGATTAAGTCCGGCATGTATAAAAGTTGCACCTAAAAGTCCTCCGATTAATGCATGTGAAGAACTTGACGGAAGACCAAACCACCATGTTATCAAATTCCATATTACAGCAGCAAGTAAAGCACAAAATATAACCTGTAAAGTTATTGCATCACTTGCTATAATTCCTGCCCCTATTGTTTTTGCAACATTAACTCCAAGCAAAGCACCGATACATTCTAAAACAGCGCCAAACAATACAGCCTGTCTTGGAGATAATACCTTTGTTGAAACTATTGATGCAATTGAATTTGCACAATCATGAAATCCGTTTATGTACTCAAAAGCCAAAGCTACAATTATTACAGCTATTAATAATAATATAGTAAATGTCATAATAAACCTCTGTTAACTCATTTTTAAAACAACACTTACTACAGCATCCGAAACACTATAACAAGCATCTAAAGCATTTTCCAAATCCTTATGAATATCTCTAAGTTTTATAACATTCAAGGCATCATATTTACCGGAGAATAATGCTTCTGTAGCTGCATATAATATTTCATCACCGCGAGTTTCAATTTCTTTCATTTTTAAATTTTTTGCAGTCATATCTGAAATTGTTGGTTTTTTAAAATTAGCAAAAATTTGCTCCAATTCAGAAGTCGCTGCAATTAAGGTTTGAGCTTGATTTTTCAAGTTTTCAGTATATGAATCCAATCTATAAACCTTCAAATTCAAGCACGCTTTCGTTATTTTTTTTGTAATTTTATTTAATAATGTAGCTATTTCTTGAATATCTTCTCTATCTATTGGTGTGACAAAAGACGTATCTAAAACTTCTAATGTCTTTTTTATATTTTTTACACTTGCATGTTTATATTGTCTGGCCATTGCAATATGCTCTTCAGTAATACCTTTTTCCATTATTTCATTGAAGAGTAATGCTGCCTGTTTACAACATTTTGTTCCTTCTTCAAACAATGAATAAAAAACATCATTTGATGGCGGTAATATGTATGACATAATTCCACTTACTAATTTCGACATATCTCTCTCCTTTACAAAAAAACAATGCCATATACACTGTTTTATACTAAATTTTGTTTAACTAACTCTTTTCTTATTTTATTTAAACCTGATTGAATTATTCTTGAAATTCTAGATGGAGATAAATTAAATTCCTCAGAAATTTCTCTTAACTTTTTATCATTAAAGAATTTACATTCTATAAGTTCTCTTTCCCTAGGAGGAAGATTCTTAATTGCATGTTTAATACTTTCACTAAGTTCCGAAAATAAAATCGTCTCTTCTGGATTACGTTTATTATCCCTTATCTGAGTCGGATTATCACCTTCTGCCATTTCATCAACAGATAGAATTGTTTTATAAACTGCTTCTCTTATACTGCATTGATTTTCTTCATCAATAACAGCATTTTCTTGTTGATTTTTTAATACATACCATTTGTATCTGCGTCTTACTTCATTTCTTATTGCCCATTTTATAGCTGTAGATAAATATGATTTATTATATTTATCAGGCTCAGAATTAGCACACAACTTATGAATTACCTGAGTTCCTATATTAATAAGTTCGGAAAAATCAACAAGATGCTTAGAAGATAATTTTTTATATTCAACCTTTGCTAAAGTATCTATCAGTTCTTGATAGTCCTTTATATTAAATTTATATGTATTTTTCTTCTCCACACTCATATCCGAAATAAATAAACCCTACATGTCATATTCTACATTAAATAAAAAATTTGTACAAAAAGATTTAAAAAATATTCATAAAATACTGTCTAATTTGTATTATATTAAGTTTTGTAAAAGCACTTTTCGCTTAGAAACACTTGAAATTCACAAAAAAATAAACAATAACAAAAAGATAATGAAAAAATTTTTAGCAATTTTTTTATATCACACGCATTTATGATGGTGTACATTAGCAAATGTTAGTATTTTAAGATAGGAAGTAAGGAGTAAACAATGATACAAGCACCACAATTACAATATATGCCGGCTCTACAACCGATGCAAACAAACAATCAACAAGGTGCATATAATCCGGTTCAATATAATCAAAACCAAACACCAGGAGTTATATATAATTACCCAACTAATAGCAGTTATATGCCTGCACAATCTTATGGTACTGACAAATCTCAATTTAATGGTGTAAATATAGAAATTATTAATCCTCAAGGACAAGGAATTTCTCCGCAACAAAACGGCTATCAAATGCCTGCACAGTTTGTTCCGGTTCAACAACCTGTTGTAATCCCACAATATGCAGCACCATTTCCTGCTTCACAAGCAATAGTTCAAGCACCTCAAATGCCACAACAACTAAATGAAGCTCCAAATGTTCCTGCTCCACAAATAACAACAGCTCCGCAACAACCTCAAGTACAACAACAAGCACCTGCTCAAGCAGCTTCTCCAGTTGTTGATCAACCGGCAGCTCAAGCTGCAAATGTAGACCCTGCAACTTTCGCAGGAAAACTAAAAACTGATGACTTAGATGCTCAGAAAAAAGCAATCGAAGAAATCGCTGAAACAGTTAAAAATGATGCAACTACAGGACCTGTTTTACTTGATACTCAAGTATTTGATGCATTAGTTGAAGTTATTAATAAAGATACTTCTGCTTTAGAAGCTCCAAGTCCAGAAGTAATTCAATTAAGACAAAAACCTCAAGATCAATTAACTGAAGAAGAAAAAGCTAAAGCTTTAACTCCTACTCCGTTAGAAAAAGCTGAAATTAACAAACAATACGCTTTATATACTATATCTTATATGCAAGAACGTTTAAACAATGAATTAGAAAAAAGAAATGGTAAAGCACTTGAACTAAAAGATTTACCTTGCATAGATAAAGTTATAGACACAGCAAAAACAAATCCAAACCCAATGTTAAGAATTGGAGCTCTAGCTTCTCTATCTCACATTGCAAGACCTGAATATAAAGCAGACTTACAAACTATTTTTGACTTAGCAAAAGCTGACGAAGATGCAAGAGTTCAAGAAGCAGCTACTAAAGCAGCAGAAGCTCTAAAATAAGTATAGATAGCAAATAAATAAAAAAGAAGCTTTATAAAAGCTTCTTTTTTTATAACACTTTTTCTATTCCTGATATTCTTGGATCAAGAATACGTCTTCCTACATTTTCAAACTCTATTTGACAAAATAATATTTTATTACTGTAATTTGCAAAACCTTCTATTACCCCGTAACCATGTTTTGGATGATATACTTTATCTCCAATTTTAAATGGAACATCACTAATCTTTATTTCGGAAGAATTATCTGTTTCATATACTGGTATATCAGGTGCTTTTTTAGGAGCTATATCTTCCTTTAATGGAGGCGGGGAAACTTCATCATCTGTTTCTAACTCAACAACAAATGAATCATCATCTGTTTTTTTTGATTCTTCTAAACTTGTTTCTTTATCTTGTTTTTCGCTATTATTCAATGCTATATCATTAATAACATCATCTATATTGGCAATTTCATCTTCTACTATCTCTTCATCATTTTCTACTAATAATGGAGAATCATTAGGCTCAACTTTATTTTCCTCAACTATATCTCCTTCATTAATTTTATTAACTTGATTATCATTTTTAGAGGAAGAAACGCCCATAGGTAAAATAACTTCTTGTTCTACATTTTGTTCAACTTTTGTTGTATCAGTTGCAACCTGTTCATTTTGTTGAATATTTATATCCGTTGGAAGTTCAAGTTCTATATCAATTTTTTCAGGAGCTAATTTGGGAACATTATTTATATCTTCTAAATTATTTTGTTCCGGAGACTTTTCTTGCACAGACATAGGCCTAAAGACATCATACTCGTCTTTCTTTATTTCTTGAACAGGCTTTTTATTTCTTATATCTTCAATTGTAATCTGCTCTTGATTTTGCTCATCCAAAAAATCTAAATCAGAATCATTAAAATCATCATCATTAAAATCAATGTCTGAAGTCTGTTCGTTACTATTACTTTCAATTGAACAAGGTCGTTGAAACTCATCATTCATAACGATATCTTTAGGTATTATCTTTTGAGAAGATGATAATAAATTATCAACATCTTTCTTTATTTCATTTTGTATAACCTCATCTGAAGTTGAAGAATCAAAAGCCTGCAAATCAAGCAATAATGGAAGATACAATGTAGACTCACCATATACTACAAATTCACCCGAATTTATTTTATTCAATAAAGTACAATAAGAATCATCATCGTTCAATAATTTTGATGGTTTAAACAGTATCTGATTTTTACATACAGATTTTAATACCTGTCTGTATTCACTATCATAATTAGTTGATACAATAGGAATAACTCCGGGAACATTGTATATGCTGATTATAGATTTTTTATCTAACGGAACATCATTTAAAGATAAAACAAAATAACAATGTTTGCTAATTAGTTCAAGAATAGACTGAATAGCAAACTTATACCATTTTTCTTCCAAATTAGATGCATCAATAATTAATATATTTTGTTTGTCTAAAATTGCATTAATAATATCAAATTGAGATTTACTTTCCGCAAAAATACTTTCTTGTGCATATAGCCATAATTTATTTCGTAGAAGCATCAATCCTGATATAGGATTTGACATAAATTCATTATCTACTACATTTTTAAATAAAGTGAACGGCAAAAACTTATTTTCTAATGTTTTCAAGTATTCTCTAAGTTCTAAAACTATACTTTGAATAACAGCTTTATCCTCAATAGGACAATCTGTAATATCATTTTCAAGAATAGTATTAAATGCTTCTATATTTAAAGGCAATTTAAAACTTTCTGAAACTTTTAATCGTGGCACATTCACTATGGAACTATATCTTCCGTCAAAATCAAGTAAAACTACTTTCTTTTTTTTGTTATATATTTCAGAAATAAGATTTTGTACCAAAATTTTAGTTTTATCTTCCCTATCAGATTGAATATAAAGTTTCTCATCAATAAATGACTGAGATAATTTCACAAAACAATCTGCGTGATTAGATAAACTTCCCAAATAAATACAGTCATCTGAGCCTTTTATAAGCTCAATAATTTCATCAGGATTAATATATACAACACTCGATGTTTTGGATGGAATATATCCGTTATAATAAGAAAGATTATCATTTTTATCTATAGAAAGAGCCAACCTAACATCTGCCAAGTTATTATTGGAAGCATCCGTCGTTGAAATATTTATAATTTGAGCTATTAATTTCTGATTAGAATCCTCCAACAAAAGAAAATCAGAAGGCAGAAGATGATTTTCTGCAGGATTATATAATATTTTTGCTATATCGTTTTTGACTTCTAAAAGTTGCATCCGGACCTTCTTTTATGAAGTAATAATCTCAATCGTAACTCACGCTCAATTATTATACTACATTATAATTATTATACAAATCATACGCACAAAGGATTTAATAAGCTTTTGACACATTGTTTAAAATTAAAAGGTCGGATTTTATATATTATCCGACCAAAGAAAAAACAATATATATAAATTCGTAATAAACTCAATTTTTATGCAAATGTTTTGAATGAATCCTCTATATTTTTATCAATAATTTGTTTTACAGACTCCATTTCTTTTTCAACGGAACTTTGTTGCGTTTGAACTTGTTCTAATCTTAGTTCTAATAATTTATCCTGTTTTTGAATTTTTGTCATAGCAGATTCATACTCTGCTTCTGCAGCTGCATCATCAGCCGTATAATAAACTTCTGAAATAAGAGATGAACCTTGCCAAGTTATATCATCCCAACCTGATTCTTCATTAGGATTAGCTTGTTGAATTAACCATTGTCCTGTAGATAGCATTTCTTGCAAGTATAAAGGATCCATACAATTTGCATCTTTTACAACATGTTCACCTTCACCTACAAGCTCAGAACTGGTTTTATCTTTATAAACAACATTCCATTCTGAATCAGGGTTCTGTTCGTTATAATAATTACATAACTCTGCCAATGTTTTATTGTTTAATTCAGTCAAAGCATCACCTGTTACATTAGAAAAATACTTTGCAATAAAATCACTTTTCGAAGTATATTTCGTTGAAGAATTATAATTATTTGATAATGCTTCTTCACCATCTGTAGCTTCTTGCTTTTCTTTTGATGAAACTTCTATATATTCACCAGGAATAACTACATTCCCGTTTACATCAACCAATCTCATACCCAACCCGGAATATGGATTTTGACTTGTAAGAATATCGTAAGTCAACTGTTGAGTAACACCATCAGCAGTATTAGCCTGCATAATTTTGTTATTCATTGCTTCATTATACTTATCTGCAACCTGTTGTGTTTCATTTGTAAGAGCCAATCTTTGTTGTGAAATTTGCTGTCCCTCATAAACCAAATCACTGTTTCTTGCAGTAAGACATAGGTAACGTCCTTGTGATGCTGCTAGTCCCATAGTTTGTACTCCTTTATATATATTGTTGTATTAACTATGTCGACAAATTTTGCAATTATCTTGAGGTTATAATTTCACAATGTTACATTACGTAACAATAAGTTTAGCCTATATCCCATCTGCCACAAGTACCGCCCCAACGAGCTATAATTTTATCTGTTTTATTATTTAACTCGGTAGATGTTACATCACCTTCAACAATTGTGATAACCTCACAACCGTTTGAACAGCCGTTACATTGGTTAGTATAAGAGTTAAAAGACATTTCACCGACACTAAAACCTTTAAATGTTGTTGGTTTTTCATTAAATTGATGATTTTCCATCGCAAGTAATGCTGCCCCAATTGCCCCCATTGTTTGGTGATTATCAGGCACAACTACTTTAGTGTTTAGTGCTTCTTCAAACGCTTTTACCATGCCGGTATTTGTTGCGACACCACCTTGGAATGTAACAATCGGAAGAATTTCTTTACCTAAAGCCAGATTACTCAAATAGTTTCTAACCAAAGCCTGACATAACCCATATAATAAATCTTCAACAGGGTAACCCAATTGTTGTTTATGAATAAGATCAGATTCAGCAAAAACACCGCATCTTCCGGCTATTCTGGCAGGAGATTTGGATTGAAGAGCAAGAGAACCAAAATTTTGAATTGGAACATTCAATCTTGATGCTTGTTGATCAAGAAACGAACCCGTACCTGCTGCACAAACAGTATTCATAGCAAAGTCTGTAACAATTCCATCTCTAAGAATTATAATTTTGCTATCCTGTCCACCGATTTCCAGAATAGTTTGAACCCCCGGAACATATGTGCTTGCAGCAACAGCATGAGCAGTAATTTCATTTTTTATAACATCAGCCCCGACTAAAGCTCCAGCTAAATTTCTTCCAGAACCGGTTGTTCCGACCCCTAATATATTATATTCTTGTTTTGCTTGTAACATTAAATTTTTCAATGAAGTTTGAACTGCAATAACAGGTTTACCCGCAGTTCTTGTCATAAATCCATCTATAAATTTACCATTCTCATCTACTATCGCGGCCTTAGTTGTAACAGAACCGACATCTATACCCAAATATGAATTTAAAGACATTAAATAAATCCCTCTCTACATTTATATTATCAATTTTACTAAAAACATAATTAAATTTGTAAAATTATATAAATAAATATAGAAAAAATAACAATTTTAAAGTATTTTTAACTTTATTCAAGTGTTAATGGAAGGTTTTGTATGTTTAAATGAACAATATTTTTTCTTATTATACTAAATATAGAGATCATATTGATGAATACAAACAATGGAATGAAGATGCAAATAAGATTCCTAAAAATCATCAAGCATCAAATTGTTCCATATCTCAAACTTCTTTAAAACAAAAAGCAAAAGCAATTGCAGAACCTTTAATTCTATTAGACAGTTACGAACACGAAAAAGCTGAAGACTCCGAAACCTTTTTCCAAACATTAAATATGGAATTAATGTCTGTAACCGGAGCTATTTGTTCTATTCCGTTAGCAATAACAAAATTAATTCCTTTTTTAAACAAACATTCAGATAAACATAACATAATAAAAAAAGCTGCTTCATTATTAGAAAAATACAAATCCACATCTGTTAATATTCTAGGAAAAAACATCACTGCTGCAAAAATTGCAACGATTTTTTCTGTTATAGGTGGAGCTGCTTTCTATATAAACGGCATGAAAAACTCTATGAGTTCTCAGCTTGGATTAATTAGGAAAGCCAGCTTTGATGCTACTCAAGATATTGTTAATGACCCTAAACTATATGCAGTTTTAACTCCGGAACAAGAAAGCAAAGTCAATTCTATTGTTGACTATGACATAAAGCATAAGAATGCTTTTGTTGATAAATTAAAAGATAAAGTCAATATAAATTCCTCTTTCCAATCAGTTGGAGAATATAAAAAAACAGAAGAAAATTATCTTCAACGCAAAAAAGAATTCTTTGAAGAACAAAAACAAACTATAGATAAAAAAACAAAAAATACAAAACCTTCTCAAGAAGCGCAAGAAGATAAAATATTGTTTGAAAACCTTTTAAAAAATGTTGAACACGACGTATTGGAACCATTAAGAAAAGTTGAAACTATTTCCAATATATCATACTCAGCAATGTTTACCGGTGGATTTTTAGAATATCTTATTTCAGATAAATTGGTAGATGTATTAGGAATAAAAAATAAACTTTTAGGTGCAGGTATAAAAATCGGTGTTCCGCTTTTAACATATTTTATTCTAAATAAAAATATATCAGATATAGAAAACAAAGCTATTCTGGCAACAAAATATAAACATCTTAAAAATTTTATGGATAATCCTGAACTATATCAACAGCCAAAAGATAACAAAAAGGAAAATCTTTTAAGCTTCATAAAAACAACATTAAAAGATATGAAAGATTATGATAGTTTTGCCCAAAATGAACTTCCTAAAATAAAAGCAAGAATGGATGCTAAACGCCAAATAGAATTAACACCTGAGCAAATGAAAAAAGCTAAAGCGCTTCAAGAAAATACTTCTATGGTAATTAATAAACAAAGAGAACATCTATATGAACAATCAGTAGGGATAGAAACTCTATCCGAAACAATTTTAGGACCTATAGATATTGCAGCAACCGCCATAGGAGGAACAATAGGAAGCAAAATGGCTAAAAAGTGCGGAAATAAAAAACTATCTGGTCTATTTACCGGACTAGGTGCAATTATAACGTTTATTCCGGCTGCAATTATTGAAGCAAAACTTACTAAACAACAAAAATTATCAGAAAAAATTGCAGCAATGCTTGCAATAAAAGAAATACAAAACCCTTCTATTTTTGAAAATGAATCAAATAGTATTTCTCTTTCAAATTCACAAATTAACAAAAATATTCCTGATATATTTGCTAATTTCAAATAAAAAATATAGAGATTTATCTTGTTAAATATATGAAATCATGGGAATTGTAATTCTATGTTTGATTATATTAACACTAAGTATGAGGATGCTGAATTAATAATAAATTACAATAATCCAAATGAAGCAATTCTCAAAATAAAAAACAGCTTAAAAGAACAGGAATCAAAAGCTGAACTATACTGTTACCTTTCAAAAGCGTATCTTTATAAAGGGAAATATAAAGCTGCATTAAAATACGCCAAATTAGCAGAAAAAACAAATCCTGAATATTTATATGCAAAAGCAAGAAGTATTATTGCATTATCAAAACTCAACGCAAACAAAGAGGATATTTTTGAATTAGTAAATAGTTTATTTAAAAAGAATAAGCCGGATATTCTTACAACCTATGTATGTTTTATTGCTATCGCTAGAAATTATACAGATGATAAAATTGCTTCGATTCTGGCAAAGAAAACTTTTAATTTAATAAAAAATCCTGAAAATGCATTTGAATATAGAGCAAAAATTGAGTCTGCACTATTTCTAAAGAAATACCGAATCAGTAATAAATTAATTAAAGAAGCAGAGATTAATAACTATCTGGATTTATATTCTTATCAGGTGATTTCTTACTTATATTGTAATAATAAAAAATACAAAGAATGTATAATTTATGCAAATAAAGCAATTTTATGCAATAGTGAATCGGGCTATAGTTATTATATAAAGGGTATGGCTCTATATAAACAAAAAAAATATAAAGATGTAATTCCTCTCTTAAAATTAGCTGAAAAATATAAATATAAATCAAAATATTTAAATTTAATGCTTGCATATTCTTACCTAGAAGAAAACGATTATAAAAATTCTCTAAAGTATACTCAAAAAGTAAAAAAAGATGCAAATCCTTTCTATGAAAGAGGAACTATGTTTTATAATCAGAAGAATTATGATAAGGCATTAAATGATCTTTTAATGGCAGAATCTGTCGGATATAAAGATGATTTTATATATACAAGATTATCATTTTTATATGCAAATAAAGGTGAATATGAAAAATCTTTAAATTATGCAAATAAAGCTATTATCAACAACTCAAAAGATGGTATTGCACACTATAGAAAAGGCATTGCTTTATATAATATGAAAGATTATATAAATGCAAAAAAATCTTTTCTTCAAGCTGAAAAATTAAATTATATTCACTCAGGCAATATGTTTGAAAAATTATCTTTCATTTTCACTATAGAAAATAATTATAAACAAGCAATTAATTATGCGAATAAAGCAATTATTTTAAATTCTCAAAATGCATATGCGTATTATAGAAAAGGTTATGCACTATTTTATTCTCAAAAATTTTCAAAAGCAAAAGAAAGCTTGGTAAAATCAGATAAATTAGGCTTCTTAAATTATAATTTATTCTCAATGTTATCTTATCTTTTTTATATTGAAAATGATTTTAAGAAAGCACACTTTTATATTAATAAAGCTCTATTATTATGCAAAGATGATTCAACTATATATTATTTAAAAGCAGGTATTTTAGCTAGTCTTGGTAAAGAAAAAGAAGCTGTAAATTATTATCAGAAAGCACTTACTTTAGAAGGAAACTAGCTCTTTACTCTTTATAAATTTATAGAAATTAAGTTTGTGCATAAAATTTTTCTTGCAATATTTATTCTGTTAAAATATATTTATCATTAATCAATTTGTAAGATACAATTATTTATTAATATGCTTTATTATTTGTTGCGCTTTATTATAACAGTATTTACACTCCGAACCGCATTTATAATGACAATCTTTTCCGTTTTTTACAAAATATCTAATGTCAGGTAAATGTTTCTTTATATCTTTTACTAATAATTCTACAGGCAAATTTCTTGAATAACGATATCTGAAATAAAAAAATCTTATTGGAATATTATCAATAGAATGAGGATTCTTAATACCATTAAAATAATTATAATAGTAGTTTAATAACATATTGTTAGTTGGGACAGTTCTTCCAACAAGCTTATAATGCCTATATCCCATATCACCATAATAATCAATTTCCCAAGGGAAAATAATTCTTGATAAACACAAATATTCTATATATTGTTGTAGAGAAGTTGTTAAATCATAACATTTTTTAGATATAAAGAAATGCTCAAATTTTTCATTTTCATCAGGGAAAAGTTTTTTTGATGTAAATCTGCTCTTTGTGTTAAAGCATGCTCTTTTCGGAATGGACATCCCATAATACAACCTTCATCAGCAATAAGTTCAATTTCTGTATCGGAAAATTCTTTTCTTAAATTTTTTAATAAATGAAAGTCTTTATTTATTTCATAGCTTGGAATAAACTCCTTTATAAAAGGAAATAATTTCATCATGTTTTTAAACTGAGCAATTTGCGTATATTCGCAAGATGTGGACATATATATTTGAAAATCAGGATGATATTTCTTAAGATAGCTTACTACTTGAAAATTAGTTACTCTTACCTTATTTGAACCAGTTGCTCTTAATTTATCCATTAAAATATCTAAAGCTTTTTTCTGCTCTTCATGTACCTCCTGAATATTTGAAAATCCTGCTACAGAATTCAATAAATATATAAATTCAAATTTGTTCTTCTTTGCATATTTTATAAGTGGCATTACAAATTCAAAATTTGGTATTTCGTTTTCTGTTCTTATTTGCTCAAAAGATGACCTGTCAGATGCTTGTATTGGTAATGCAAAATAGAAAGAAGTAATCTTTGAATTAGAGAAATTATTATTAATAGCAATTATATCATCAATATATTTTAATTCTAAAGGCATAGGAACTGAAAATTCATACATGCTTATTTATCCGTTCTAAAAGTTTTACAATGCTCTTTCAACTTTATAATATCATTAATTTTAAATGCAAGACAACTGCCCAAACAAGTATGGTGTTTTAATTCTTTACAATCATTGCAGCCTGGTTCTGGCGGTAACAATGCTATATAACTATCTATTTCACTGTGAAAGAAATGTTTTAGCTGAATTGGATTATCAAAATCCGATATCGGAACTCTTATATAATCGGAAAGACCTAAGCATCTGACTGCAGTTAAATCAGGTAAAATATCCAATACCGGAATACAATATGGGTTTTCTAATAAATTAAATTTAACATCAAAACTATTTAATAATTTTAATTCTTCATTGTTAAATAAACATTGTCTAAAGTTATTACAGTCAAAGAATGGATTTATATTATTTTCTTTACATTTTTTTGCAAATCCGATTATAAAATCTTTATTTTCTTTGAAATATTCACCTGGTTTTCTTTCAATTTTTCGTGAGGTATTTGGAATAACTAAGCTAATTCTTATATATTTTTGGTTATATTTCTTTAACAGATAAAAAATAAAATCATAATTCATATCTCTACTGTATAAATTAATACCTAATGTAAAATTATCTCTAATTTTTTTATTAAGTAATTTTATATTTTCATCTAACTTCTCAAAGTTTTTTTCACCCATATCTTTGGGCGAATTACAATTTACTAAAATTTTAAAATTACCTTTCTTTATTAAATCTACATAAGGATTTAATTCTACACCATTAGTATATATTCCTATATACAATTTTTTTGTATTAATTCTATCTGCAACTAAAAACTTAAGAATCTTTTCAAAATCTGGATGTAATGTTGGTTCTCCTCCAATTAACGATATTTTCTCATTTTTTGATTTCCTAATAAATTTATATGCTTCTATAAAATTTTCATATGAGATATTTATATATTCATTAATATTTCTTTCTGTTTTTAATTCATTTGCAAAACAATAAGGACAATGTAAATTACATTTATATGTTAAAAATATATTAGACATATTTTTGTTTTCTCCGCTTAAATATAATATAATTCTTAGCTATAAAAAATAAAAACTTATTCTTACTTATTATATCTATTAATTTACTCATAAATTTTAAATATATATTAGAATATTTATTAGCATATTGTAAATTATAAACAGCTATTATTTCAAAAAAAATATTTTTCTCGTGATATGCTCTTTTTATTCTTTCAATATATAAATTTATTGTATTCTGGTCTACAAGAAAACTATTTTTTAAATTATCTATATTTTTATAAAATTCACTTCCATTCAAAAATAAAACTATAGGGGAAAACATTAATATATCAATATGTTTTTTATTTTTTATTAAAAAATTTATATCATTTTTTATTTGTTCTTTTGTTTCATTTGGATAGCCAAAAATAACAGAGACTAAATTAGATATATCTGCCCTATTCGCATTTTTTAATATTTCTGGAACTTTTTCAATGTTAATTCCTTTATTTATATACTTTAAAACTTCTGGAGTAGTAGCATCTAAGCCCCAATTAATTCTAACACATCCGGATTTTCGCAATTTTTTTAGTAAATCCTTATTAAATTCTTTTTCAAATCTTGCATAAATCGAATATGTAATTCCAAGTTTTTTTTCTATAAGTATTTTAGCAAGCTCATCTAAAAATTTAGGATGAAGCGCATTATCCCACATGTAAAAATATTTTGTATCATATTTATCGGATAAGTATTCAATTTCTTCTACAAATTTTTCTACATTTTTTATTTGAAAACTTCTATCTCTTTTTGAATTGCAGAACTTGCATCTACCCCAATAGCAAGAATAAGAAGCTTGAACAGGTAGAACAAATTCCAATGAAAAATACTCTTTCCTTTCATATCCAGAAAAAGAAGGATATGGATAATCAGAAATTTTCATTCCATTATCTCTTGGAGAAATATATATAGAGGTATTTTGCTTTGAAATTATATTGGGTACATCTTTTAACTCAATTTTCTTATTTAAAAAATTGATTATTGAAAGTGCTGCAGTATCTCCATTCCCATATGTAATACTATCAAAAAAAGAACCAAATAATGAATCTAAGTTTTCAATTTTATCATATACGTTTGCAAAATACGAACCACCAATATTTATGTGTATATTGGGCTTTAAACTTTTCATAAAATAGCCTATTGACAAACCAGTAAAAATTTGACTATCTGTATTAATTGTTATTCCAATGCAATCAGGTTCTTCTATTAAAATGTCATTTATTTGTTCTTTTATAAATTCTAAAAAGACATTAGAATAAGAAGAAATATAATATTTAATAAGCACAGAATTAAGTTTGAAATTATTAATTATTCCAGTTTGTGTATATTCTTCCATTTGTGGCAGTAATAAGTATAAAAGCTTTTTCTCAAAAGATAATAATAAATCAGCTGATTCATATAAAATTTTAAGTGCATATTTTGTTAACAATGGATTATAAAACATTTTTTCATCTTTTAAAATCTGTTTTGCAAAACAAATTTCATTTTTATAAAAATCTATTACTTTATTAATTTGTTCAATTGAATATAATGGTTTTTTTATTTCCTCTATCATTTTTAGTGGGAATTTATTTAAAAAATCTGAATTATAGATATAAACATACTTATCTTTAAATTGATCAAGAAAATTCTCATTAAATCTGTATGAATAAAACTTGGCATTTAAATCATACATTTTAGATGTCACATTGTTAGATTCTAAAAGACCTATTAGTTGCGGTATACTTGATAATGGTGCTGAATTCATCATTAATGGTGGATATACAAAGAAATACTTTAATTTTCTATCAGCAAGCATATATTAATCCTTAACCAGAATATATTATACAATAAATATATCATTACAAATTACTAGCAACATATATACTTTTTAATTTTTTTCATTTACTATGATATACAAAATTGAAAGGATTGTAATGAAATATGTTTTGGTTTTTCCTCCATTAGTTATGGGATTTGCTCCAATTATAGGAGTCCCTCAATTACAATGTGCTTTAAAATCAAATGATGTAGATACAATAGCTTTTGATTGTAATATAGATTTTCTTGATTATGTATTGAGCAAAAATTATTTTGATAATCTACTTAAATATGCAGATAAAATAAAAAAAACTGATAAAAACGTTTTAAGTAATTTAAACTTAAGTATAGAGTTAATAGAAAAAAATTATTCACCAAAAGATATAGAAGAAATATCTCAAAAAATAGAGTTCGCAAAAAAAATATTAAAAGATAAAAAACTTTTTTATAACCCAATATTGTGTGATTGGGCAATGAAAATTATAAAAAAAGCAGGCAATATTATTTTTAGAATTTTGGCTGAATCAGAAGGCGCAATATATGCAATTAAAGATATAAGTGTTGATAGTATATTAAATTTTATAACACTAGATATAAATATATATAGAGATTATGCAAAAAAATTTGCAGATGTAATAATAAAAGAAAATCCTGATTGCGTTGGTTTATCAATCAATTCCATATATCAAATAATATTTTCTTTTACACTTGCATATTATATAAAACAAAAATCCAATATACACATCAATTTTGGAGGAATGTTTGTTACCGAAAATTATAAAATAATGAAAGAAATTGATAAGATTATAGGAACATTTGCTGATTCAATCTCTATTGGTGATAGTGAAAAATCAATTTGCGAATTAATTAAAGCTGTTTCTTCTCATTCATCACTTGAATCGGTGCATAATCTTATATATAAAACAGAAAATAATGAAATAAAAATTAATAATTTTGATTTTTTTGTTGCAGAACAAAAACAACCATTTCCTTCATTTGATGGTTATAAATTTGAACAATATTTTTTACCTGAAATAATTTTACCTATATATGCCTCAAAATCTTGTTATTGGGGGAAATGTGAATTTTGCAATTGTAAACTTGGCAAAAAAATAGATTTCAAGTCTCCCGAACGCTTTGTTGATGAAATCGAATATTTGTCAAAAAAATATAAAACAAAATTTTTCTATTTCTGGGATAATTCAATTCATCCTAAATATTTTTCAAAATTAGCAGATTTACTAATACAACGTAAACTTAATATAAAATATATGGCATTTGCAAGGTTTGAAAAGGAATTTACCCAATCACTTCTGGAAAAATTATACAAATCAGGCTTGGTAAAAATCAATTGGGGGCTTGATTCTGGTTGCGATAGAGTACTTAAGTATATAAATAAAGGATCTACTGTTAAACAAAGTGAAGAAATTCTAAAACTTGCAAATAAAGCTAAAGTACGAAGTTGGGTCCATGTCATACTAGGTTTTCCAACAGAAACAAAATTCGAAGTCGAACAAAGTGTAAACTTCTTTAAAAAAAATAAAAAATATATAACTTATCCTCAAGTATCAACTTTTATGGCTTTTCTATTTGGAGCAAAAATGTTTGATAACAAAGAAGAATTATCAAAGCAAATATATACGACTATGGAAGAGCGAATAATCCTTGAAAAAAGAATATATGATAATTTCAGAATTTCTAAAACTCAATCAAAAAGAACAATACCTTGGTATGAATGGGGTCAAGTTGCATTATTATATTATTCAAGATATTCTCACATACAACTAAAAACATTGGAATTTATATTAAATTTTATGCTTGCAAATAAGACTATACATAACTTATATATTAAAAATTCATTTAGAAAATATGTAAAATAGATTATTTTAGCTTTTTATATTTACTGTACAATTTTTACAAATAACAGGTTTATTGGCTAGTAGTTCTTTTCTTATTTTTGAAAAATTCTCATTATTAAAATATGATTTTATGTCTTTATAATTTCCAAAATCCATTTTACAATTAGCATCATTACAACATAAAGCCAATGTACCATCAGGATGAATAACAATTGTTTTAAATGGTTGAGTACATATTTCCCTCGTGGCTTCTTTATTACATTCAAAAAGTATTTCTTCTAATCCATCCACTTGTACATTCTCAAATATTTTATTTTGCTCATTCCAACTTATAGGACGCACTATAGGATTAAAAACTATACTGTCTGTATAGTTTTTCCATTTTTCAATAAACAGATTTATCTTTGTATTCTTATCACAAGTACAGTTTATTAAACGAGTTGGAGTTTTTTGTTCTTTTGCTCTTTGTTGTTTTACCAATATATCAAAATCTTTTATATTTTGAAGAACTTTATTAAAATCAATGTTTTTTCTGTATTTTTCATATGTTTCTTTATCATATCCTTCAATTGAATATATGATATGGGATAATTTTAGTAGAGAATCATAATGACTATCTGCTAACGACATATTTGTAATTACTAATATATTGTATTTTAATTTATTCAAATAACTTACAAATTCGTCAAAATCTGGATGGAGCATAGCTTCTCCATATGCAGACAGGGAAATTATTCTAATTGTTTTAATTTCCTTTACCTGTCTCATTATTTCGTAAAAAACCTCTTTTTTCATAATACCTTGTGGAACATCTTTCCCCAAATTTCTTAAACAAAACAGACATTCTGCATTACATTTACCGCAAATATCTATAGTTATTTGTACTGGTTCTATTTTCATTTCTTACTCGCTTCAGATATTACAAAATCAAAGTGTTTATGAAAAAATCTTTTCTGGATATAAAAAAGTCTTGTTATGAAGGAGAAAATATGTTTTCTCGTTTTATTATTATTATATAAAATCATAATTATATAATAATAAATTCCTTTTTTATTTTTAAAAATTTTTATAAGATACTGTTTTACATATTCTTTTAGGTGAAAATATGGATCTTCAATATTTTGCATAAGATATAATATATAATTACTTTTCAGCTTTATATTTTTATATGGAGTTGCCTTTAAATAAAATAAAAATAAATCTTGCTTTGAGTGAAAAGTATATTTATACCATGGTTTATAATGAAAAGACCCAGCATAATGGATTATAACAGGTTTATCATAAGCCTCTTGTATTTCTTCTTCTGAATATATGTAAAGGTTAGATTTTCTTATTTGCTTTTCTAACGTTTGTAATAGTATATCTCCAGCATTATATTTTGGTGGAATTTTTAAATATTTGCCTTTTAAGACATCATTTAATGCATCTTGATCAAAACACTCAAGTTTATCTGGATTTAATTTTATAAATTCAAATACTTTTTTAGGTATAGAGTGTTCTCTGAAATAAGATAAATTCATAAGCATAACACCAGAATTAAAGTAATTTTCTATTACTTCGACACATGCTATTGCATAAGAATCAATACAGATAGAATATAATTCTTGCAAATCAGAATTAACTATAATATCTGAATCAAGATATAAAACTTTAGAAATATATAAAGGAAGTATATAAGCAATATTAATCCTCACATATGCAGTTCTAGACAATCTAGAATCCTTATTATTCGGACAGATGCTAAAATCACTTAATGAAATATGATAGGTGAAAACTTTTACATTATTTTCTTCTATCCACTTAACAAGTTTAGATATTTGTTTTTGTTTAATATCTGCATATATAAGATGAAAAACAATGTTAGACTTATTATTGGTAATAATAGAATTTATTGTTGCATAAACATATTGGATATAATTTTTATCAATAGTTAAACATATATTAATATCAGTGTTACTCATTATTTTATTTGTAGGTAAAGAAATATCTTCCTGCATTTGAATATGTTGCAGCAATTTTACTCCAATCATAGAAATCATCATCAAATTCATTTGCGTCAAGATTATTTTCTTCTAAATTCTTCTCAAAAGACTGAATTTTCATTTCATTCAATTTATCACTAAAAAAGTTTTTAAAACTTTCAAACATAGATTATTCCCCTTTATTTTATTAATAACATATTTCCTATTTTACGATCAACTTTTGAATCAGTATACTTCATAAAACCACTAAATGGAGTAAACGTCATTTCTGCTAAATATATATTTCCCTGATTTTCATAAAAGTCAACACGCACCAATTTGAATTGTTCTGATAGTTTTTTTGCATACTCTATCATTTTTTGCAAATTTTTAGGTGGCTCTATTACATATGATAATTTTGGATGATCAGTATATTCATAATCAAGTTTTTGCCAATTTAAATCAAAAAATGCAACTTTCTCGTTCCTAAAACACTCAATAAATTTTGGTTCTCCATTAAAACATGTTATTTTAAATTCCATAAAACCATGATTTGGATCTTCTCCATGAATATATTCTTCAACAAAAATTTGTCTTTTTATACCACTATACTGCATTTCAAAACAAAAATTAAAAGAGAAATCTCTAGATAAAATAAAATCAAAGTATTTTCTATGCATATTAAAAGATAATTCTGAATCTTTTGATAAATATTCATCTTTATCTGAAATAATTATTGAATCTTTACAATAAGCATTTGTTTTTATAACAAATTGTTGTGGACATTTAGAAAAATCGAGCTCATCAAAAGAATTTGCGACATCATATACTTTTGCAGTCTTTATTTCAGGAAAGCTTCTTTTAATGTATTCTTTTACTCCAAGTTTATCTGTCAACTGAGATTTTATGGGTGTGCAATCAAATAATTTTATCCATTGAATTTTGGCACTATAATCCTTCGGATTTGATAAATCCAACGACTTTCCCATTATTTCTTTGTAGAACTTTCTCAAGTAGTTTGGTCGCATTGATGGAGGAATTTTAGTTAAAAATTCATAACTATACTTCATTTTGCTTACTTCCTATTTGAACAATATATCATAAAACATACTCTGAGTAAATATATTAAGACGATTTAGAAGTCCAAGAGTTTTGGCATTTTTCATTATACAAGTATTTTTCAAATAATAACTTTCAGTATTTGGATTACTTTTTATAATTTTTTTTAATTTCTCAAAATCAAAACTATCTATTAAATATTTTTTGATTATTTTAAAGTTAAGTTCATTCATCTTTGTTTTTTCTGCAAATTTTCTACCGTATTTTTGCGTTATAAAAGTTTCAATTTCTTTCTTTGATTTATTCATAAAACACAAATCATAATAATCATATAAAATATTTGATACAGATTCATTTTGGCCATTTAGACGTTGTTTATATCTTTTTATAAATTTTTGAATTCTTTTTTTATCTTTTAGAACAACTGAACATAAGAAAAATAAATATTCAGAGGGTAATTTAGATATTTTTTCGGGATAGATTTCTTCTACAATATTATCCAAAGTTTTTATTAAATCTTTAATGGTTATGTTTTCAGTTTTTTCACCATATGAATATTTTTGCCATTTTATTACCTTTTGCTTTTTTTGAATTATTTTCGCTGTGAGTTTTGGATGACATATCATTTCGGGTATAAAAACCCTTACTGTAGGAAAAATCCTAAAAATGCATTTGAATATAAAGCTAAAATTGAATCTGCATTATTTCTAAAAAAATACAAAATCAGTAATAAATTAATTAAAGAAGCAGAATGTAACAACTATCTTGATTTAAATTCTTATCAGGTAATTTCTTACTTATATTGTAATAATAAAAAATATAAAGAATGTATAATTTATGCAAATAAAGCAATTTTATGCAATAGTGAATCAGGCTATAATTATTTTATAAAGGGCAATGCTCTTTATAAACAAAAAAGATATAAAGAGGCAATTCAATACTTAAAATCAGCTGAAAAATATAAATATAAATCAAAATATTTAAATTTAATGCTTGCATATTCATACTTAGAAGAAAATGATTATAAAAATTCTCTAAAGTATACTCAAAAAGTAAAAAAAGATGCAAACCCTTTCTATGAAAGAGGAACTATGTTTTATAATCAGAAGAATTATGATAAGGCATTAAATGATCTTTTAATGGCAGAATCTGTCGGATATAAAGATGATTTTATATATACAAGATTATCATTTTTATATGCAAATAAAGGTGAATATGAAAAATCTTTAAATTATGCAAATAAAGCTATTATCAACAACTCAAAAGATGGTATTGCACACTATAGAAAAGGCATTGCTTTATATAATATGAAAGATTATATAAATGCAAAAAAATCTTTTCTTCAAGCTGAAAAATTAAATTATATTCACTCAGGCAATATGTTTGAAAAATTATCTTTCATTTTCACTATAGAAAATAATTATAAACAAGCAATTAATTATGCGAATAAAGCAATTATTTTAAATTCTCAAAATGCATATGCGTATTATAGAAAAGGTTATGCACTATTTTATTCTCAAAAATTTTCAAAAGCAAAAGAAAGCTTGGTAAAATCAGATAAATTAGGCTTCTTAAATTATAATTTATTCTCAATGTTATCTTATCTTTTTTATATTGAAAATGATTTTAAGAAAGCACACTTTTATATTAATAAAGCTCTATTATTATGCAAAGATGATTCAACTATATATTATTTAAAAGCAGGTATTTTAGCTAGTCTTGGTAAAGAAAAAGAAGCTGTAAATTATTATCAGAAAGCACTTACTTTAGAAGGAAACTAGCTCTTTACTCTTTATAAATTTATAGAAATTAAGTTTGTGCATAAAATTTTTCTTGCAATATTTATTCTGTTAAAATATATTTATCATTAATCAATTTGTAAGATACAATTATTTATTAATATGCTTTATTATTTGTTGCGCTTTATTATAACAGTATTTACACTCCGAACCGCATTTATAATGACAATCTTTTCCGTTTTTTACAAAATATCTAATGTCAGGTAAATGTTTCTTTATATCTTTTACTAATAATTCTACAGGCAAATTTCTTGAATAACGATATCTGAAATAAAAAAATCTTATTGGAATATTATCAATAGAATGAGGATTCTTAATACCATTAAAATAATTATAATAGTAGTTTAATAACATATTGTTAGTTGGGACAGTTCTTCCAACAAGCTTATAATGCCTATATCCCATATCACCATAATAATCAATTTCCCAAGGGAAAATAATTCTTGATAAACACAAATATTCTATATATTGTTGTAGAGAAGTTGTTAAATCATAACATTTTTTAGATATAAAGAAATGCTCAAATTTTTCATTTTCATCAGGGAAAAGTTTTTTTGATGTAAATCTGCTCTTTGTGTTAAAGCATGCTCTTTTCGGAATGGACATCCCATAATACAACCTTCATCAGCAATAAGTTCAATTTCTGTATCGGAAAATTCTTTTCTTAAATTTTTTAATAAATGAAAGTCTTTATTTATTTCATAGCTTGGAATAAACTCCTTTATAAAAGGAAATAATTTCATCATGTTTTTAAACTGAGCAATTTGCGTATATTCGCAAGATGTGGACATATATATTTGAAAATCAGGATGATATTTCTTAAGATAGCTTACTACTTGAAAATTAGTTACTCTTACCTTATTTGAACCAGTTGCTCTTAATTTATCCATTAAAATATCTAAAGCTTTTTTCTGCTCTTCATGTACCTCCTGAATATTTGAAAATCCTGCTACAGAATTCAATAAATATATAAATTCAAATTTGTTCTTCTTTGCATATTTTATAAGTGGCATTACAAATTCAAAATTTGGTATTTCGTTTTCTGTTCTTATTTGCTCAAAAGATGACCTGTCAGATGCTTGTATTGGTAATGCAAAATAGAAAGAAGTAATCTTTGAATTAGAGAAATTATTATTAATAGCAATTATATCATCAATATATTTTAATTCTAAAGGCATAGGAACTGAAAATTCATACATGCTTATTTATCCGTTCTAAAAGTTTTACAATGCTCTTTCAACTTTATAATATCATTAATTTTAAATGCAAGACAACTGCCCAAACAAGTATGGTGTTTTAATTCTTTACAATCATTGCAGCCTGGTTCTGGCGGTAACAATGCTATATAACTATCTATTTCACTGTGAAAGAAATGTTTTAGCTGAATTGGATTATCAAAATCCGATATCGGAACTCTTATATAATCGGAAAGACCTAAGCATCTGACTGCAGTTAAATCAGGTAAAATATCCAATACCGGAATACAATATGGGTTTTCTAATAAATTAAATTTAACATCAAAACTATTTAATAATTTTAATTCTTCATTGTTAAATAAACATTGTCTAAAGTTATTACAGTCAAAGAATGGATTTATATTATTTTCTTTACATTTTTTTGCAAATCCGATTATAAAATCTTTATTTTCTTTGAAATATTCACCTGGTTTTCTTTCAATTTTTCGTGAGGTATTTGGAATAACTAAGCTAATTCTTATATATTTTTGGTTATATTTCTTTAACAGATAAAAAATAAAATCATAATTCATATCTCTACTGTATAAATTAATACCTAATGTAAAATTATCTCTAATTTTTTTATTAAGTAATTTTATATTTTCATCTAACTTCTCAAAGTTTTTTTCACCCATATCTTTGGGCGAATTACAATTTACTAAAATTTTAAAATTACCTTTCTTTATTAAATCTACATAAGGATTTAATTCTACACCATTAGTATATATTCCTATATACAATTTTTTTGTATTAATTCTATCTGCAACTAAAAACTTAAGAATCTTTTCAAAATCTGGATGTAATGTTGGTTCTCCTCCAATTAACGATATTTTCTCATTTTTTGATTTCCTAATAAATTTATATGCTTCTATAAAATTTTCATATGAGATATTTATATATTCATTAATATTTCTTTCTGTTTTTAATTCATTTGCAAAACAATAAGGACAATGTAAATTACATTTATATGTTAAAAATATATTAGACATATTTTTGTTTTCTCCGCTTAAATATAATATAATTCTTAGCTATAAAAAATAAAAACTTATTCTTACTTATTATATCTATTAATTTACTCATAAATTTTAAATATATATTAGAATATTTATTAGCATATTGTAAATTATAAACAGCTATTATTTCAAAAAAAATATTTTTCTCGTGATATGCTCTTTTTATTCTTTCAATATATAAATTTATTGTATTCTGGTCTACAAGAAAACTATTTTTTAAATTATCTATATTTTTATAAAATTCACTTCCATTCAAAAATAAAACTATAGGGGAAAACATTAATATATCAATATGTTTTTTATTTTTTATTAAAAAATTTATATCATTTTTTATTTGTTCTTTTGTTTCATTTGGATAGCCAAAAATAACAGAGACTAAATTAGATATATCTGCCCTATTCGCATTTTTTAATATTTCTGGAACTTTTTCAATGTTAATTCCTTTATTTATATACTTTAAAACTTCTGGAGTAGTAGCATCTAAGCCCCAATTAATTCTAACACATCCGGATTTTCGCAATTTTTTTAGTAAATCCTTATTAAATTCTTTTTCAAATCTTGCATAAATCGAATATGTAATTCCAAGTTTTTTTTCTATAAGTATTTTAGCAAGCTCATCTAAAAATTTAGGATGAAGCGCATTATCCCACATGTAAAAATATTTTGTATCATATTTATCGGATAAGTATTCAATTTCTTCTACAAATTTTTCTACATTTTTTATTTGAAAACTTC
Organism: Candidatus Gastranaerophilales bacterium; assembly: GCA_944322615.1. GTDB lineage: Bacteria > Cyanobacteriota > Vampirovibrionia > Gastranaerophilales > Gastranaerophilaceae > Avigastranaerophilus. The sequence goes on from CALUPH010000007.1 coordinate 64,082, forward strand.
TATCTCTTTTTGAATTGCAGAACTTGCATCTACCCCAATAGCAAGAATAAGAAGCTTGAACAGGTAGAACAAATTCCAATGAAAAATACTCTTTCCTTTCATATCCAGAAAAAGAAGGATATGGATAATCAGAAATTTTCATTCCATTATCTCTTGGAGAAATATATATAGAGGTATTTTGCTTTGAAATTATATTGGGTACATCTTTTAACTCAATTTTCTTATTTAAAAAATTGATTATTGAAAGTGCTGCAGTATCTCCATTCCCATATGTAATACTATCAAAAAAAGAACCAAATAATGAATCTAAGTTTTCAATTTTATCATATACGTTTGCAAAATACGAACCACCAATATTTATGTGTATATTGGGCTTTAAACTTTTCATAAAATAGCCTATTGACAAACCAGTAAAAATTTGACTATCTGTATTAATTGTTATTCCAATGCAATCAGGTTCTTCTATTAAAATGTCATTTATTTGTTCTTTTATAAATTCTAAAAAGACATTAGAATAAGAAGAAATATAATATTTAATAAGCACAGAATTAAGTTTGAAATTATTAATTATTCCAGTTTGTGTATATTCTTCCATTTGTGGCAGTAATAAGTATAAAAGCTTTTTCTCAAAAGATAATAATAAATCAGCTGATTCATATAAAATTTTAAGTGCATATTTTGTTAACAATGGATTATAAAACATTTTTTCATCTTTTAAAATCTGTTTTGCAAAACAAATTTCATTTTTATAAAAATCTATTACTTTATTAATTTGTTCAATTGAATATAATGGTTTTTTTATTTCCTCTATCATTTTTAGTGGGAATTTATTTAAAAAATCTGAATTATAGATATAAACATACTTATCTTTAAATTGATCAAGAAAATTCTCATTAAATCTGTATGAATAAAACTTGGCATTTAAATCATACATTTTAGATGTCACATTGTTAGATTCTAAAAGACCTATTAGTTGCGGTATACTTGATAATGGTGCTGAATTCATCATTAATGGTGGATATACAAAGAAATACTTTAATTTTCTATCAGCAAGCATATATTAATCCTTAACCAGAATATATTATACAATAAATATATCATTACAAATTACTAGCAACATATATACTTTTTAATTTTTTTCATTTACTATGATATACAAAATTGAAAGGATTGTAATGAAATATGTTTTGGTTTTTCCTCCATTAGTTATGGGATTTGCTCCAATTATAGGAGTCCCTCAATTACAATGTGCTTTAAAATCAAATGATGTAGATACAATAGCTTTTGATTGTAATATAGATTTTCTTGATTATGTATTGAGCAAAAATTATTTTGATAATCTACTTAAATATGCAGATAAAATAAAAAAAACTGATAAAAACGTTTTAAGTAATTTAAACTTAAGTATAGAGTTAATAGAAAAAAATTATTCACCAAAAGATATAGAAGAAATATCTCAAAAAATAGAGTTCGCAAAAAAAATATTAAAAGATAAAAAACTTTTTTATAACCCAATATTGTGTGATTGGGCAATGAAAATTATAAAAAAAGCAGGCAATATTATTTTTAGAATTTTGGCTGAATCAGAAGGCGCAATATATGCAATTAAAGATATAAGTGTTGATAGTATATTAAATTTTATAACACTAGATATAAATATATATAGAGATTATGCAAAAAAATTTGCAGATGTAATAATAAAAGAAAATCCTGATTGCGTTGGTTTATCAATCAATTCCATATATCAAATAATATTTTCTTTTACACTTGCATATTATATAAAACAAAAATCCAATATACACATCAATTTTGGAGGAATGTTTGTTACCGAAAATTATAAAATAATGAAAGAAATTGATAAGATTATAGGAACATTTGCTGATTCAATCTCTATTGGTGATAGTGAAAAATCAATTTGCGAATTAATTAAAGCTGTTTCTTCTCATTCATCACTTGAATCGGTGCATAATCTTATATATAAAACAGAAAATAATGAAATAAAAATTAATAATTTTGATTTTTTTGTTGCAGAACAAAAACAACCATTTCCTTCATTTGATGGTTATAAATTTGAACAATATTTTTTACCTGAAATAATTTTACCTATATATGCCTCAAAATCTTGTTATTGGGGGAAATGTGAATTTTGCAATTGTAAACTTGGCAAAAAAATAGATTTCAAGTCTCCCGAACGCTTTGTTGATGAAATCGAATATTTGTCAAAAAAATATAAAACAAAATTTTTCTATTTCTGGGATAATTCAATTCATCCTAAATATTTTTCAAAATTAGCAGATTTACTAATACAACGTAAACTTAATATAAAATATATGGCATTTGCAAGGTTTGAAAAGGAATTTACCCAATCACTTCTGGAAAAATTATACAAATCAGGCTTGGTAAAAATCAATTGGGGGCTTGATTCTGGTTGCGATAGAGTACTTAAGTATATAAATAAAGGATCTACTGTTAAACAAAGTGAAGAAATTCTAAAACTTGCAAATAAAGCTAAAGTACGAAGTTGGGTCCATGTCATACTAGGTTTTCCAACAGAAACAAAATTCGAAGTCGAACAAAGTGTAAACTTCTTTAAAAAAAATAAAAAATATATAACTTATCCTCAAGTATCAACTTTTATGGCTTTTCTATTTGGAGCAAAAATGTTTGATAACAAAGAAGAATTATCAAAGCAAATATATACGACTATGGAAGAGCGAATAATCCTTGAAAAAAGAATATATGATAATTTCAGAATTTCTAAAACTCAATCAAAAAGAACAATACCTTGGTATGAATGGGGTCAAGTTGCATTATTATATTATTCAAGATATTCTCACATACAACTAAAAACATTGGAATTTATATTAAATTTTATGCTTGCAAATAAGACTATACATAACTTATATATTAAAAATTCATTTAGAAAATATGTAAAATAGATTATTTTAGCTTTTTATATTTACTGTACAATTTTTACAAATAACAGGTTTATTGGCTAGTAGTTCTTTTCTTATTTTTGAAAAATTCTCATTATTAAAATATGATTTTATGTCTTTATAATTTCCAAAATCCATTTTACAATTAGCATCATTACAACATAAAGCCAATGTACCATCAGGATGAATAACAATTGTTTTAAATGGTTGAGTACATATTTCCCTCGTGGCTTCTTTATTACATTCAAAAAGTATTTCTTCTAATCCATCCACTTGTACATTCTCAAATATTTTATTTTGCTCATTCCAACTTATAGGACGCACTATAGGATTAAAAACTATACTGTCTGTATAGTTTTTCCATTTTTCAATAAACAGATTTATCTTTGTATTCTTATCACAAGTACAGTTTATTAAACGAGTTGGAGTTTTTTGTTCTTTTGCTCTTTGTTGTTTTACCAATATATCAAAATCTTTTATATTTTGAAGAACTTTATTAAAATCAATGTTTTTTCTGTATTTTTCATATGTTTCTTTATCATATCCTTCAATTGAATATATGATATGGGATAATTTTAGTAGAGAATCATAATGACTATCTGCTAACGACATATTTGTAATTACTAATATATTGTATTTTAATTTATTCAAATAACTTACAAATTCGTCAAAATCTGGATGGAGCATAGCTTCTCCATATGCAGACAGGGAAATTATTCTAATTGTTTTAATTTCCTTTACCTGTCTCATTATTTCGTAAAAAACCTCTTTTTTCATAATACCTTGTGGAACATCTTTCCCCAAATTTCTTAAACAAAACAGACATTCTGCATTACATTTACCGCAAATATCTATAGTTATTTGTACTGGTTCTATTTTCATTTCTTACTCGCTTCAGATATTACAAAATCAAAGTGTTTATGAAAAAATCTTTTCTGGATATAAAAAAGTCTTGTTATGAAGGAGAAAATATGTTTTCTCGTTTTATTATTATTATATAAAATCATAATTATATAATAATAAATTCCTTTTTTATTTTTAAAAATTTTTATAAGATACTGTTTTACATATTCTTTTAGGTGAAAATATGGATCTTCAATATTTTGCATAAGATATAATATATAATTACTTTTCAGCTTTATATTTTTATATGGAGTTGCCTTTAAATAAAATAAAAATAAATCTTGCTTTGAGTGAAAAGTATATTTATACCATGGTTTATAATGAAAAGACCCAGCATAATGGATTATAACAGGTTTATCATAAGCCTCTTGTATTTCTTCTTCTGAATATATGTAAAGGTTAGATTTTCTTATTTGCTTTTCTAACGTTTGTAATAGTATATCTCCAGCATTATATTTTGGTGGAATTTTTAAATATTTGCCTTTTAAGACATCATTTAATGCATCTTGATCAAAACACTCAAGTTTATCTGGATTTAATTTTATAAATTCAAATACTTTTTTAGGTATAGAGTGTTCTCTGAAATAAGATAAATTCATAAGCATAACACCAGAATTAAAGTAATTTTCTATTACTTCGACACATGCTATTGCATAAGAATCAATACAGATAGAATATAATTCTTGCAAATCAGAATTAACTATAATATCTGAATCAAGATATAAAACTTTAGAAATATATAAAGGAAGTATATAAGCAATATTAATCCTCACATATGCAGTTCTAGACAATCTAGAATCCTTATTATTCGGACAGATGCTAAAATCACTTAATGAAATATGATAGGTGAAAACTTTTACATTATTTTCTTCTATCCACTTAACAAGTTTAGATATTTGTTTTTGTTTAATATCTGCATATATAAGATGAAAAACAATGTTAGACTTATTATTGGTAATAATAGAATTTATTGTTGCATAAACATATTGGATATAATTTTTATCAATAGTTAAACATATATTAATATCAGTGTTACTCATTATTTTATTTGTAGGTAAAGAAATATCTTCCTGCATTTGAATATGTTGCAGCAATTTTACTCCAATCATAGAAATCATCATCAAATTCATTTGCGTCAAGATTATTTTCTTCTAAATTCTTCTCAAAAGACTGAATTTTCATTTCATTCAATTTATCACTAAAAAAGTTTTTAAAACTTTCAAACATAGATTATTCCCCTTTATTTTATTAATAACATATTTCCTATTTTACGATCAACTTTTGAATCAGTATACTTCATAAAACCACTAAATGGAGTAAACGTCATTTCTGCTAAATATATATTTCCCTGATTTTCATAAAAGTCAACACGCACCAATTTGAATTGTTCTGATAGTTTTTTTGCATACTCTATCATTTTTTGCAAATTTTTAGGTGGCTCTATTACATATGATAATTTTGGATGATCAGTATATTCATAATCAAGTTTTTGCCAATTTAAATCAAAAAATGCAACTTTCTCGTTCCTAAAACACTCAATAAATTTTGGTTCTCCATTAAAACATGTTATTTTAAATTCCATAAAACCATGATTTGGATCTTCTCCATGAATATATTCTTCAACAAAAATTTGTCTTTTTATACCACTATACTGCATTTCAAAACAAAAATTAAAAGAGAAATCTCTAGATAAAATAAAATCAAAGTATTTTCTATGCATATTAAAAGATAATTCTGAATCTTTTGATAAATATTCATCTTTATCTGAAATAATTATTGAATCTTTACAATAAGCATTTGTTTTTATAACAAATTGTTGTGGACATTTAGAAAAATCGAGCTCATCAAAAGAATTTGCGACATCATATACTTTTGCAGTCTTTATTTCAGGAAAGCTTCTTTTAATGTATTCTTTTACTCCAAGTTTATCTGTCAACTGAGATTTTATGGGTGTGCAATCAAATAATTTTATCCATTGAATTTTGGCACTATAATCCTTCGGATTTGATAAATCCAACGACTTTCCCATTATTTCTTTGTAGAACTTTCTCAAGTAGTTTGGTCGCATTGATGGAGGAATTTTAGTTAAAAATTCATAACTATACTTCATTTTGCTTACTTCCTATTTGAACAATATATCATAAAACATACTCTGAGTAAATATATTAAGACGATTTAGAAGTCCAAGAGTTTTGGCATTTTTCATTATACAAGTATTTTTCAAATAATAACTTTCAGTATTTGGATTACTTTTTATAATTTTTTTTAATTTCTCAAAATCAAAACTATCTATTAAATATTTTTTGATTATTTTAAAGTTAAGTTCATTCATCTTTGTTTTTTCTGCAAATTTTCTACCGTATTTTTGCGTTATAAAAGTTTCAATTTCTTTCTTTGATTTATTCATAAAACACAAATCATAATAATCATATAAAATATTTGATACAGATTCATTTTGGCCATTTAGACGTTGTTTATATCTTTTTATAAATTTTTGAATTCTTTTTTTATCTTTTAGAACAACTGAACATAAGAAAAATAAATATTCAGAGGGTAATTTAGATATTTTTTCGGGATAGATTTCTTCTACAATATTATCCAAAGTTTTTATTAAATCTTTAATGGTTATGTTTTCAGTTTTTTCACCATATGAATATTTTTGCCATTTTATTACCTTTTGCTTTTTTTGAATTATTTTCGCTGTGAGTTTTGGATGACATATCATTTCGGGTATAAAAACCCTTACTGTAGGAAATCCTAAAAATGCACAGTCTCTTATATATATATTTGCATTCATTTTTATAATATGAGAACATAACTTTTTTGATAAATCTCTGTTTGTTAAATCTTCATTATATAGCCAAAATGAAGAATCAAATTCATAACTGCTTTTAGTAGCAAATAAAAAATTAAAATTTCTATTATATTTGGAAAACGAAACATAAGAATGATAAAAATCCCTTAATATATCTTCATTCGTACATTTCTCGTTAACCTTATTTGAAGCTATAAGTTGCCTTACCTCTTCTTTCTCTATTTCTAAATTCTGAAGGAACTCGGTTAAGGTTCGTTCTATAGCAACCGGAAGATATGGCTGTGAACCAAATGAAACAAAACAATTTTTTCCGTTAGTAGATTTTTCTTCAAATATAGTACAAATTACTGGAACTTTTTGTCCTAAAGATGCATCTTTTATCGTAACTTTATAGCCATTATTTTCAATAAAGCTTATTAAATTAGCTAAAACATCATATTGTTCATATATTTGACGTGGAACTATCGGCATTTTTACTTTTTTTGTTAATATTTGTTTTAATGAATATCTTTCAAAAATTTCAGATATTCCTTGTACAATAGCTTCTTCGTACGTATTCCCTGCTGCAAGTCCTGTAGATGTTTGAAGATATCTTATTTCATTAATTGGTAAATTTACAATTGCCTTGTCTTTATATGAAAAGAATTCTAATACTTCAGTTTTATCATCTTCTAATTCAAAAGGAAAAACTTTACAATATTTTAAATGATTGATATATTCTTTTTCTTTGACCAGTTTGTAAAATTTTTTGATTAAATGACGATTTAAAACTTCACAAAATAAGTCTTTTTTTATATTTTCATTATCTATTACTTTTTTATCATTTCCAGAAGGATAGAAATGAATTAGGTAGTTGGCTTGCAATCTTTCCATAAATTCGCTATATCCACTGGCAAGTGCATTCTCAATGCAAGTTCCTTTTCCATTAGTACCAATTTCTTCACAGCCTTTTAAACAGACTCTTACTGATGCAACTTGATTATTTTCATGACTTATAATTTTTTCTACAGTATCAATTCCACATTCTTTTAGTATACTTTTTATTCTTTCAACTGTATTTTTAGGTGGTTCGTCTTTATGAATACTGTATAACATATTTTTGTAAATCCATATAATATCTGTTAATTTATTGTCACTATTTGTGCTTTTTGCAAAATTAATAAAAGTATCACTTTTTTTAAATGCAATAATAAAAATTTACTTTTGTTTTTATATATTTTAGTAAACAGTTTTTAAAGTAAGTTTCATTATATTAAATTATAATATAAAATAGATATAATATTCTTCTTATTTTTAAAATCCATATCTTGGTTATATTATAATAAAATATTGAATTATCACGCAACGGTAATAACAGATTTCTTTTATTTCTTATAAAAATAACTACTACAAAATATTCATATTAAACAGACATGTAAATTATTTTACTCTAATTATATTTAATATAAAGAATCATTATGACAATATACATATTCATATATAAAAACAAATGAAATTGTCCGAAAATAAAATTTATCTTGTTAAAATCCAATGAGAATATTCCGCTTCTTTATTTGACCAAGCCATACTTTCTTGATTACAAAAGGTACAAAAACGACAAGTATCTATAGGTTTTCTTAAATATTTGAATATCGTCTTGGGAGAATTTGTTCTTATATCAATTCCTGATTCTTCAGATATATTAGCACCGTATTTTTTATTAAAAATATAAACATATGCTGCAAAAGGGCAATGGAATAATTTATAATCTCTTATTATTAAACAATTTTTTAGCCAACAAATATTATGTGTTTTTTTTATATCAGCATCGCCTTTTATATTTATATATTTTCTAAAATAGTTTCTTACATATATTCTTTCCAATAAATCATTATCTCCCAAAATATCACATATTTCTGTAAATAGATTGCTTGATATAGGATATTTAGATACTACAAATTTAACTTTGTTTTTTATAAAAAAATCCAACATATCTCTGGTTAAACTTTTTATTAAAAGTCCATTTGTGGCTATAGATATAGTAACATTAGGCTCAATTTCCCGGCTTATTTTAATAAATTCAGTTAGCTGAGGATGTAATAATGGTTCGCCTCCTGTTAAACACAAATTTTGTACTTTAAAATTTTTAACTAGATTTAAAATTGTATTTCTATATTCTTCTGTTGATAATTCGTATTTATCTGAAATATTTGAGAAATGACTACACCCATTGCAACATAAATTGCAGTGATTTGTAATCTGTATTTCTATTGGTGGTAAAACTGGTTTATACAATTTAAACATAAACAAAAATTTTAAATTTTTAGTCAAATAAGAATTTAATAAAAATTGCATATTTTACCTTCCTATATACTTCAACAATCCTTATACTATAAAAAATTTATTTTTGAAACAAATTATATTAATATAATTTGTTCTTAGATTCATATATTTTTGTTACATAAAATGGCTGGGACTTCTTTTAAAAGATTTAATCTAAATTTGTCAATATACGCAGGTTTTATCAAAAAATACAGGATGCATTCCAGATTTTCATATTTATCTTCTTTATTTGTTGAAATTATAAAATGGCTAAATCCACTATCAATATATTTCTCAATATCTTCATTATCAATAAAATTATTACTTTGCATTGAATCTTTGAATAATTTAATGTAATTCCTGCATTCAAAAGACTTAATTTTACAATAATTTAATTTGTCTTTTGATTTTTCTTCTATGCAAGAACATTTATCTGGACAATATTTATTTAAGTATAATATATATTTGTTTTTATTGTCTGTAATTTCTTTAACTGCATTTTTATCAATTATTTTATATGAATATAATTCTTTATTTATTAGAATCTCCATATTTTTATCTGCAATTATTGAAATTTGAGGGTAATTGTTTTTTATATATTGAGCTAAATTATCACTATTTACGATAGTAAAACAGCTAATTTCCTTTGCATATTCCAAAATCATATTTGAGTAATTATCATGAAAATGATTATTTTCTAATTTCGTATTTCTGCAATTTAAAAACAAGCATACATTATTATCTTGCATATAATTAATTTCTCTACGGATTGTTTCATTTGATGTACAGTTGAAGTTAAAATTTTCATAATCCCATATTGAATAAGGAAAAGAACCTTTAAATGAAATTTGATTTATGTAATCATAAAATATTTCTCTTCTATTTTGATAATTATATATTATCTGTTTATATAATTGTAGATTTTCAAAAAAATCAGAAAGTATTATATTCATAAATCAACTCTCCTTATTGTTTATTTTTGCAATATATTCATTTATTAGAATTTTTCTAACATCTACTGAATATTCTTCTTTTACGCAATAATATATATAACTTTCTATTATATCTAAAATTATACTTTTTATATTTGTATTTTTTATAATATGTCCAGAGTCTAGAAGAAACATAGAAAATCCCATATCATTGTATTCTTTAAGTTTGGCATTATCTATAAAATTTTTATTTGAAAAAGAAGAATAGAAATCAAAAGATATATCATATGGACAAACAAATACTGATGATTTTTCACAAAAATGCATTTGTTCATTTGCCAAATATAATTTATGTATTTTTTTATATTCACATTCAGAAGAACACATCGGATTAAGCTTAATTATTGCTTCATTCTTATACTTTATTGTTTTAATAATTTCATTATTATTATATTGATCATTAACATATATTTTTTTTCTTATAAGTTCTGCTTCGTTTGATTTTTTATATACATTATATAATGGGTAATTTTGCTTAATATAATCTTCTAGTAAATCTGAGTATACAATAATTTTATTATTTTTTTTATGTCCTAATCTTAGTACCATATTAGAATATGTATCAAAAACATCCTTTGGTTTTATTAATTCATTATCAAATATAAATGTTAGTGGCATTCCATATTTATTATAGAGTTGAATATTTTTTATAATACATTCTCTATCAATATATTTCATCGTTCTATTCGTAGACCAAATAGATGCATTAATAATATTATATGCGGAAAGTAATCTTATATTTTTCTTAAATTTATATTGACTTTTTTTATAAATGTTTATAAATGGAATATTAATATATCCCAATGAAAAAAGACCAGGTATTATTATTTCTATCTTTTTTTTGGCAAACATATTATTATATTATCATATAATGTTAAAATGAATTTTACAATAACAACAAAGAATTGAGTAAAATATAATCTGGCAATAACATTATTATCTTTTGTCACAAACACAAAAAACAAATATTTTAAGTATGAATAAAAAATTTTTCCTCACACTTTTCAAGCTTATCGTAAAATTTTTCTCAACAATTTGTATTTATAAAGAGTGGAAAGCTTATATTTCAAAAGATTATATAACATCAAAAAGGTTTAAAACAAGGTGAGTATTGATAAAAAATGTATATATATATTACAAAATGCTATAGCAACATATGGTAATAACCATAATGAAGCATTGGATGTATTTTCGAGATTTATAAATGAAGATGATTTTATTTTGATAAATTATGATATGCACAGTGATTTATATTTTAATAAAATTCATAAAACAATTACTATTGCAAATTGGGTTAATTACTGTCTTGTTAATAATAAAATTAAGCAATACTATTGGGTATATCCTAAATATGTTCAAAATAAAAATATTATAGACAGAACCAATAATTATGAGGATTTTCTATTCTGCGGTGTTGTGTATAAGGACTTTAATGAAGCTTTATTTATTACAAAAAAAACAAAAGATATAATTACTGGTAATAAAATAAATTATATAAACAAGAAATGTGTATCTTTTGGAATGAATCCAATAATAAAAAGAGAAGATGTAGAAAAACTTGAACTTAATATTACAACATCAGAGAATCTTCCTGATTTTAAGGATAAGAAAATTTTATTGACTATTGATGCTGATTATTTTTGTAATACAGGATTTGATACAATAAATCAATATAACAATAATATTTCTATAGAAATATTAGAAAAAAATTTTGAAGAAATAATAGATAATATATATAAAAAGAATATACAACCTAAAGCTTGCTTCTTTTCTGTATCACCAATATATATTCCTGAAAAATATGAGAAAAGAATAAAAGAATTTTTTAGTTATCTGTGTTCATTTTCAAAAGCTATATAAATATAGTTTCAACCAAAGAATTTATTTTTAGAAATAGCTCCTTCTTGATTTTTGAACTGAATATAATATAAGACTTTATAAACTTTCTTTGTATTCTTAAAAGATATTCTTATATACAGAATTCAATAATTTCAACTTAATTTATTTTTACAAACTTATTTTCTTTTTATGAAAAATATTTTAATAATATACCTTAATGAATTTCTGGCTGTATTTAATTTTAGTAATTTATAATCCATAATAAAATTATAAAATATTTTTGATTAAAATGTCTTTATTTATTCAAGATTTACCATATTTTGTATAATTCACAAGGTTCTTCTTTTAATTCTTGAGGTATAATCCATCCAGGTTTACAATTCAAATATATATTAGAAGATGAAAGAGTACCTGCAAAATCAATATTTTTTCTTTCAAGTTCAAAGTCATCAGTCGGAACATGAGTATAATTCTTTGAAAAATAAATATTCATTTCCTCATTATCTGAAATTTCCGAGGCAAAATTAGCGATATAACCAAAAATATTATCTCTTAGGAATTTCAATTCTTCTTGTGTCTTATCTTTTATAAAAGCATTATTTAATTCTATATTTTCAATTATAATAGATGGCTTTTCATCAACTATACCAACAAAAATTCTCGACATTCCAACAATATTGCCATTTTCGTCAGTAAGTTCAATGACATTAAAAGCCGTATTAGAAAGATATATCGGAGTAGCTTTTCCATTTGCGCCATCAATAACTGCGGTACAACATGATGTTCTATTTCCCATAAATAAATCTTTTTGAGGATTTCTATCCCAAAGTTTAATATTATAAGAATGATTATTTAATTCAATTGGCTCCGTTTCTGAAAAGTTTAACCACTTATCATAATCTAATCCTAACTTTTCAAATTGCAATTTTGTTTTTAAATTAGCTTCTCCAAAAGAATTAGAAATTTCTTGAATATAACTGTTAAAATCTTCAGTTACAGCAACTCTTGCTATATCCTGGGCTGTAACATCAACAGAAGAAAAAGGTGAAATTTCGGAGAATTCTTTATATACTTCTTTTTCTTCCATTTTATCTGCACGTTTTAACAAATCAATTAAAGCTTCTGCTTTATCAACTGTAAGCCCATTATGCGCGAGTTCATCTGGAGTAGCTAATAATTCCTCAAGAGTTGATATGGCTCGTTCCATTTCTTTCTTATCATCTAAAGCTTCTTTTATCCACATAAAATCAGCACTTTTTTGTGTTCTTAACAATAAAAATAAATAATCTTCGTCAAAATTTAATTTATCAGAATTTTCTTTAACTTCTTCAGGAGTCAATCCGATTGTTTCAAATAATTTATCATAAAGAATAGACCTTAAGGCTTGAATATCAACTTTGCCATCTTGTATACATTCTTCAATATATGAAGTATCAAGATAGCCCAATTGATGATAAAGAATAATTTTAGCTAAATCAATTTTTTCTTTTGAACTTAATAATTTTCCATCTTCTTTACGACACTTTATAATTTTTGATACTAGTTCATAATGTTGATTATCCATTTTATCTAACATTTCAAGTTGCTCAGAAAAATTACTTGTTCTTTTATCCATAAGCTGATTAAAGGTATCAACATCTAAATATTTCAAGGCTCTTGTTATCGCAATGAAATTTGATTTAAAAAAGTTTAACATTCTTTTTTGATATTCTTGTATTTTCTCATCTGATAATTTCGGATACTGTCCGTTTATCTTTTCTGTGTCTTCAATAGGAATACCGCTTAAATACAAATTAGGTCTCTTCATTGCTAATTTCAACGGGGACTTTACAAAAATCTTTCCACTTTCAAATATATCCTGCATAGAAATATCAGATTTTAATAATTGACCATATTGATATGTACTAAAGTTTTGGAAGTTAAACATTTCATCAATAAATGGATACAATAAAGGATTGCCGCTTATTTTTTTCAAATTTTCATTTATATTAGAACTTTCCAAGCATTTTATTTTAGATATTTTATCTTCTTCATCGGGATTAATATCATATAATGAAAGTTTTTCTGCTAATTTAGGTTCTATTCCTTCTTCAATATAAGATTCTAATTTTTCTTTCTTCTTTGCATCTGAAATGATTGCATTTAAGAATTCAAAACTACACCCTTTAATGATATTTGCAGATAACCACTCTTTCTGCTTTTCTTTTGCCTCTTCACTATTAAATGAAAGAAAATTAAAGTTATAAAATTGGAATTTTGATATATTTATTGCATCCTTTAAATTATGCCCGCGTCCAACATATTTTATTAAACTATCAAGTTCCGATTTGCCGGAATATAACATTTCTTTCTTTATTAAATCAATGTCCTCTTTCTTCATTCCTGATTTATATAATTTAACTAAACAAGAATTTAGACGTAAATTTTCATACGAAAACGAATTATTATTTTTATTATTTCTAATTGAATCCATAAATGATTTATCATCATTTATAGAAAACAATATAGATTCAAATGGTATTTTTCTTTTTAATAACTCAGCTGCCCTATCAATTTGCAATGGGTCTTTAAAATCCAATTGAGATATTATAATTGTATTATCTGAGGAAATACCTCTTTTCTTTAATTCTTTATAATTTTCTAAAGCTTTTTCATTTATGAAACCCAAATCGATAAAGTCTTCTATATTTTCTGTATCATTAACAAGACTTAAAAATTCAATTAGTATATCTTTATCTTTTTCCGAGAATTTATCATTTAACCCATTCTGTTGCAGTTTTGCTAAAAATATAATCTTTTTAGCATCTAAAGAAGGATGAATACTATCAAACAAAACCTCTTGAGGAATTTCTTTAACTTTCGGATTTCCAACAAGATTTACTGCTGTTTTAAATGGAATTCCTTTTTTCAAATATTCTTTTAACAATGTAGAATCATTACCTTGTTCTTCAAATTCTTTTAAAGGCTTTAATGTTTCATATAAAACTCCATCCCTTAATAATTCTGACTCCTCATCTGTTGCAGAACACAAGAACGTAGAAACAAAATCTTTTGGAACGCCATAACCAATATAATCCAGTTCTTTAATAACTTCTTCTTCATTAAAGCCACCATATAAACCTTCTAACGAATCGCATTTTCCTGATTCTAATAAAGACATAGCCTTGGCATATGTTGCGGGAGACTGAATACAGAAACTGGCAAAATAAATATTTGCTCCTTTTTTAACTAAATCAATAAATTTAGCAGAATCCTCTTCTGATAAATTCATATTTAAATATGTTTCTGCATCGCTAATATTTTCAAATACATCAGAAAGCCCTATAACTCTTTCTTTATACGCATCATCTTTCTTTATTTGTGCGATACTTATTGCTTTATTAAAGTCAATACCTCTTTTTAAATATAAAATTGCAGAATCAATTATATTTTCATCAAAGTTCGATAATCTGCAAGCATAACTTGCATCTAAATTATTTTCTTTAATAATGCTACAGGACTTGTTCCTTTTTTGTTCATCGTTTGGATAGTAAGTATATAAAACTATAGAATCATCAAGAGAAATTCCATTTTCTTGAGAAAAAGATACCGCCTCTTTAAGCTGACTATTATTTAATGAAATATTTTTCTGAACATAATCAGCAGGCAAACCAAACTGCATCAAATCTTCGGCATTTTCAAATCCTCGATTATTATAAGCATTTATCCAAAAGTCATAGTCATTACAATCTAATGAATATGATTTTGACATATCTATAATTTTTTGTATTTCCTCAGGTGCAAAATTAGAAAGAAAATATGCAGCTGCTGCGGAGTTATTAATTTCTTTCTCCTCTTCAAGTAATTTTTCTAATGATTGAAATCTTTCATCATTCAAATTAACCGACGCAAGTGCAACATTAGCATCTACTCCTTTTTTATAAATCGAATTAAATTTCTCGAAATAATCTTCTTTTTTCAAGACATTTTTTAATAAATATGTATCAATTTTAAAATTTCGCTTATTTGATGAAAAATCAAAACCAGCTTTCTTTAAAAACTCAATTTTGTCTTCAGGAACAGAACTAAATGAATATAAATCTTTGCCAAAATTGAAAGGAATTCCATATTTTGCCAAATCCGCAGCTTCTTTATATGCTCCATTCCCCCAAATTTGTCCGTAAATACTTTTTATTTCATCTGTTGTTATTCCCAAATTAACATATTCAATCATTTCTTTGAATGTTTCATCATTTTGGGATAAAAAAAGTTCAAATTTCTCTTCTGGTATTTGTTTTTCTTTTAATATTTTTATTTTTTCTTCATAAGGAATTGGTTTTGTATATTCCCTATCCATCTGTATTTTTGCTTTTGCAATGCTTTCCAATGCATTAGCAGAACTGGCCTCGATATTATTTCCAAAGCTGACATTTGATTTTGGGTTCTTTTTTTTATTATGTAATTTTATATTTTCAAAAGAAGAAGCGCTAACTCTATTATATATTTCCATACAATTCCTTACAGTCCGATTTTATTATAATTCATTCGGCATTTTTTTATTAAACTTTAGAAATTATAATTAATTAAGAAAAAGTAGGACTTTTCTTGTCCTACATCATACCTTCTTACTTTACCTTATATATATAAAAAACTTTTCAACTGTAAAATTGCTATATAGTTATAAATCTTTTTCTATAAGTCAGCAAGCTTACATAAATGTTTATAGTTGCAATATTCACAAGCTTTTTTGTTTTCTGATTCAGGCTTAAAATTCAACTCTAATATATTGTCATATGCATACTTTATTTTTGTTTCTATTATTTTGTTATCTTCTTCCGTAAGATTAATATAAAAATTGCAATCAGGTTCTTCTACAAAAATTAACCCCGCCTTTGTAACTTTTATATCATGATTTTGTATTTCGTAAGCATATTTATAAAAACGCAATTGATTAAGATAATTCTCATAATCTTTTCCATCTGCAATTTGTGATTTCGGTTTAGCACTACCTGTTTTATAGTCATATAATTCAATTGTGCCATCATTATTTTTTTCAATTCTGTCTATAAACCCTTTTAAAAAATGGCTTTCAAACGGAACATAATTAAATGAGTATTCGGTAGAATAAATTCTTGTATAAGGAGTTTCCAATATCTGTTTATAATATTTATCAAAACATTTTATTCCCCTTATTCTAAATTCTTCACGTTTTTCTTCCGTCTCAAATTTCTCTTTAGAAAGATTCCGTTCAAAAGATTTAATTACATCGTCTTTTATAGGATATTGAGAATTTTCTTTTGCATATTGCACTACCCACTGCAATGTTCTATGTATTGCATTACCATAATGAGCACTAGCTGTTTCTCTATCTAATACAGGTATATTAAGGACATATGAATATAAAAAACATCTTGGACAATTCAAATAACTATTTAGAGTACTGGGACTTATTATAAAGTTTTCAATTCTGGCTTTTAATTCATCCTTAAATGCTTTAGCATAGTCAAATGGTTCTTTCTTAAGCATTTGAGCAACTTCCAACAGATATTCTTGTTTCTCAAGTTCATGATTATATGATTCAATCAGATTATCATCTTGAATAGCTTCTGACAAATACGTAGTTAATTCTTGCGGATTTGTATCTATAGCATTTGAATATGATAAATAAAGAGTATGTTTTGCTCTTGTTACACCAACAAATAAAAGCCTCAACTGTTCTGAACGTCTTTGAGTATCCTCATCAGTTTTTTTATCTGATTTATCAATAGGAAGAGACATTGTATTATTCACACGTTTTCCTTCCCATTTTTTTGCTATTAAATTAGGCATGAAAACATATTCAAATTCTCTTCCTTTTGAACCATGCAAAGTTAAAAGCTGAATTGCATTTTGAGTATAATCTTCTTTATCTATTGTTATTGGAATATTACTTTCAAAGGCTGTATCAAGATGTTCAAGAAAATCGCCAAGCCAAGCTCCTTTTTTTATGTATAAAAATGATTGTGCCTCATCTATTATTTTCTTTATTGCATATATATTTTCACTTTTATTGATTTCATTGTTTAAAAAGAAATCTAAAATACCGGTTCTGTTTATAACTTCAATTATTAAATCTTTTATATTTAAATTACTTTTTAAGCCAATTAATGAATCAAAAGTTTGAATAAAAGATTTAACCCTTAATGAATTCGACCATTTATAATCATTTTCTATTCCCAACCTAATATTGGAGATTAAATCCTTATGATTTAATCTATTTTGTTCTAAGAGATATGAATAATCCTCATTTGCAAAATTAAACGGCTCAGCAAGAAGTAATCCGAATAATTTATCTCCGTTAAATTCATGGTTTAATAATGCTTTCAAATAAAAATATATTACAAGGGACGATTTTATATCGAAAATATTTTTAGATTCTTTTATCTGAAATTGAATATTTTTAGCTTCTAATAAACTTGCAAAAGTATTAAGTTCGTTATTTTCTCTGGTTAAAATAGCAATTTTAGATAAATCTTTTTTGCCCTCTTTATTTATTGGCATATTATCAGAGCTTATAATATTCTCAATTTCTTTGACTATAAAATTATTTTCTTGCTTTATATCAGCAAAACCATGAAATTGAATTTTCTTATTCAGAGGAGTTATTTGAGGATTCTTCGCAATTAAAACCTTTGAAATATTATATTTTGAAAAATCTTCATTATATTCCAATCTTGTTTTATCTTGAGAAATAATTTTATAACTAAAATCTAAAATATTCTGAGTAGAACGATTATTTTCGTTTAAACAAATAACTTTTGTTTGAGGATATTTTATAAGAAATTTCTCTAAAGTATCAGTTTTAGCACCTTGAAATTCATATATTATTTGATCATCATCTCCGACTACAAATATATTCTCCGAGTTTGCACCTTCTGCAAGTTTAAAAACAATACTATTTTGTGAATAATTTGTATCCTGATACTCATCAACCAAAAAATATTGATATTTTGATGAAACCTTTTTCAAAAAATCATCATTAGAATCAAAAACTTCCAAAACCATATTAATCATATCGTTAAAATCAATAAAGTTTTTTTGCTTTAATTTTATATCATATTTTTCATATATATCCCAAGCTTCTTTAGCTTTTGCCATTTTCTTTTTGTGAGATTCAAAATTATTCAAAAATGTTTTTACAAGCTTACCCTTTTGCTCACGTTGATTGTATTCAGCAATCAATTCATCCATTTTCCCTTGCCAAGCAGGATGTGTTTTCAGTGTATAAAAGTATTCATCTTTTGTTACTTGATTAGATTTGATTTCATCAACAACCTTTAAAAGTTCGGGAATAAAATAAAAAGCATCCCCCCACTTTGTTCTGTATACTTCTGGTTTTACTTCTTCAAGTGTTTCTTTCATTATTGATTGTTTTGTTATTTCATCAACTAAACTAACACCATCCAAAAGTTCAAATTCATTAGGATATTGTTTTATAATATCATTACAAAATGCGTGATATGTATTTATAGTAACAGCAGAAGCAATAGTTCCGATTTCTTTAACAAGCCTTGCTTTCATTTCATTAGCAGCAGCTTCCGAATATGTCAAACATAATATCGATGTCGGATTAATACATTCTTGAAGCATATATTTAATTCTTTGAATGATTGTAAAAGTTTTTCCGGTACCGGGTCCTGCTAAAACCATTACAGGTCCATTAACTGTTCTTATACATTCCATTTGCTTTGTATTTGGATTAATAACCGGTTTTAAATCATTCATAAAACATTCCTATATAAAACTCGTGCTTATAATTAGTATTACTAAATTATAGCATATGTAATATTAAAGAAAATCAAAAATAATACTAAATTATAATACTTTTTAGCCATATGCTTTATATACAAGTTATAAAATTTATAATATTCTTAGAATATATCGTAATAAAACACTTTTTTACAGGAAATTGAAATAATTTTCTGTTTTTATTTTTTGTTTTATATGTATCAAAATTGTTATAAAAACTATAAAGTAAAAACTATTTTGGATATATTATTACTAGTTGGGAATACCTGTAAATAGAAAGAGATATGTATGGATTTATTTTCGATTTTAACTCTTATAGGGGGATTGGCATTTTTCCTCTATGGGATATCTATTATGTCATCAGGACTTGAAAAAATCGCAGGCGGAAAACTTGAAAAATTACTAAAGAAGATGACTTCAAGCCCTATAAAAGGTTTACTGCTTGGTGCGGGAATAACTGCAGTTATTCAATCTTCATCAGCAACAACCGTTATGTTAATTGGTCTGGTCAACTCAGGTTTAATGGACTTATCTCAAACGATAAGTGTTATTATAGGGACAAACATTGGTACAACGATTACTGCATGGATTCTAAGTTTAAGCGGAATTCAAGAGGGTGCATCATTCATATTAAAACTGTTAAAACCTGAATCATTCACACCATTACTTGCATTTATCGGTGTTTGTATGATTATGGCGGCAAAAAGCAACAGAAATAAAAGTGTTGGTTCTGTTATGGTCGGGTTTGCTATTTTAATGTTTGGTATGGGATTAATGTCAAGCTCAATGTCACCACTATCACAAAATGATGATTTTAGAAATGCAATGGTTGCCTTTACAAATCCATTTTTAGGATTTATCGTCGGACTTGTTATAACAGTTATTATTCAAAGTTCATCTGCATCAGTAGGTATTTTACAAGCTTTATCTATGGTCGGAGGAGTTACTTGGGGCGCTGCTATTCCTATAATTTTAGGACAAAATTTAGGGACTTGTATTTCTGCCGTACTTGCAAGTATTGGTGTTAGTACAAATGCAAAAAGAGTTGCCGCAGTCCACGTTATATTTAACTCTATTGGAGCTATTATATTATTGCCTTTATTTTATATTGCTAATGCTATTTTTAAATTCGCTTTTGTGGATACAGATATAAATCCTGTTGGCATTGCAATTGTTCATTCTACATATAACATTTTAACAGCTATTATGCTATTCAATTTTATTAAATTAATTGAAAGTTTAGCAATAAAATTTGTACCTGAAACAAAGAAAGAATCTGAAAAGAAAATCTTCCTAGATGAGAGATTATTAAATACACCAACCCTTGCAATATCAGAATGTTTCACTAAAACTATTGAAATGGCAGAAATAGTAAGATATAACTACATAACTTCAACTAAAATGTTAAAAAGCTTCCATAGAAAGAAAGTTGATGAAATACAAGAAAACGAATCTACAATCGACACATTTGAAGATTACCTTAATTCTTACTTATTAAAACTATCAGGAAGAGAATTAACAGAAGCAGACAATAATAAAATTTCACAAGTTATGCTAGCAATAGGTGACTTTGAAAGAATAGGCGACCACGCTACAAATATTTTAAAATACGCTGAAAAACTCAATGATTCAGATAATAAATTTTCAGAGGAAGCAGTTGAAGAAATTAAAACAATAGTAGGGGCTGTTTCTGAAATTTATGATATGACTCTTGATTGCTACAAAACAGACGATTTAGAACTTGCTCAAAAAATCGAACCTTTAGAAGCTGTTATAAAAAAAGGTGTTAAAAGAGCAAAAAATAACCATATTCAAAGATTACAAAACGGTCAATGTAGTGCAGAAAAAAGCTTTATGTTTTCTGATTTGTTAAACGATTTAAGAAGAATTGCAGCACACTGCGGAAATATTGCTACAGGCGTAATTCAACTTCACGATATAACTATCAATAAACATGAATACAACCATAGAAACAAAGATGAGGATATGGAATTTAAAAACAGATACAAAGACTATAAATCGAGATATAAAGTCATAAAAAGAAATAAAGAAGCTATATCTTCAAAATAAAAACATTATTATATAAATAATTAAAAAGTTTGTAATTTATAAGTTGATAATATTACAAACTTTTTTATTTAAAACAAAATGAAATCAAAAGATAAACTGGCGGAAAGGGTGGGATTCGAACCCACGGCAGAGTTTCCCCTGCACAAACGTTCCAGGTTTGCACCTTAAACCACTCGGACACCTCTCCAAATAGCCACTATTATTTATAACAAAGATTAGGTACACAGTCAAATATATTTATAAACTCAATTTATTTATTTTGTTGATTTTTTTCTTAACTTTTCAAGTTCTTTTGCTACTGAAACAATATATTCAATTTCAACCTCAGAAAGCTTATTGAATATCTTTACAAGACTCTTTCTGGAAGAACTATATTCATTTTCTTGTTCCATATCCTCAGAAAATTCTTTTAGCGAAATATCCAATGAATCAAGGATTTTTACAAAGTTTTCAAATTTTGGATAATGAATACCTGTTTCTATTTTGGAAATTTGTTTTTCAGTAACCCCTATTTTCTCCGCCAAATCATGCTGAGTCATTCCTTTTCTTTGTCTAAATTTTCTTATCTTTTTTCCTATTATAATTTTTGAATTATTCATATTATCACCATAATAAAACACTAGTTATATGTTAGTTTCTAAAAAAAACAAATAGAACACCTTTAAACGCACTAAGAGCCAAATACAATACAATGTTGAATAATACTATTTTAAATTTAATACTAATTTCTATTTACTATATAATAATGTTATGAAGAAAAATATTTTACTTTTCTTATTTATTATTACAATCCTTTTCGTTTTTTCATATAGACAATCGAATGATAAATACAAGGTCTATAAAATAGAAACACCCACGAAAATTTTTATTGATAGTAACAAAAATTTAATTTTTGATGATATCAATCCATATATTGTTTCTAATGTTATTTCTATCAACAGAAGTTCTGATTTAAAAGAATTTCCCATACTAAAAAATTTAACTTCTGATGAAAAATTATTTCTTGAATATAAAGCAAATGAACTTGCTAAAAGTCTTTTAGAAAATAAATTTATTTATATAAAAGATAATG
Organism: Candidatus Gastranaerophilales bacterium; assembly: GCA_944322615.1. GTDB lineage: Bacteria > Cyanobacteriota > Vampirovibrionia > Gastranaerophilales > Gastranaerophilaceae > Avigastranaerophilus. Next base: position 86,777 of record CALUPH010000007.1, read on the forward strand.
AAATTATTGTCAAAAATCAAAAATACTCCAAAATCTTATTGGATTCAAAATTCGTGTTTAATAAAAATGAAAAGACACAAATAGAATTAATAAAAAACCTGAAATCATACAATTTAGATGAATTTTTTATTTTCAATAAAAGAACTAAAAAATATTACAAGTTCAATTCTAAAGATAGAATTAGTGCTCAAAACTTCAAACTAATACATATTTCACAAATACCTCAATCAATACTACTAAATGAAATAAAACAGAAAAATGAACCACAAGAAATAATAATAAAAAAACCAATAGATACATTTGAAATTAATAATATAAAAATATTTTTTCAAGATTTAAATACAATATATAAACCAAATAATAGATGTGATACAAAAGCTTGTAAAACACTAAAAAAGGAAATAGAAAACAGTAAACAATCAATAGATTTTGCTGTCTATGGAATAAATAATCAACCTGAAATTTTGAATGCGCTTATCAATGCACAAAATAGAGGAGTCAAAATAAGATGGGTTTGTGACTTTGATAAAAGAAATAATAATTACTATCCTGACTTAGATTTTCTAAAGAATAAAATAAAATCATTTACAACTGATGAAAATTATGACAAATCAAATACACCTGCGATTATGCATAATAAATTTTTTATATTTGATAATAAAAAAGTATGGACCGGTTCATCAAATATAACAGGCACCGATTTAACAGAGTTCAATGCAAACTATTCAATATTAATTACATCGAATAAAATAGCAGAACAATATAAAAATGAATTCGAACAAATGTACAATGGATTTTTCCATACAGATAAACAAAAACAAAATAAAGACATAGTAGTTCCGGATAATAATACAAAAATAAAAGTTCTTTTTTCTCCACAAGATAAAATTATAGATAACGAAATTATTACTATAATACAAAAAGCTAAAAAAAGTATTTATATACCTATATTTTTTATTACTCATAAAGAAATAAAAGATGAACTTATAAAAGCACATAAAAGAGGAATAGATATAAAAGTTATAAATGATGCTACTAATGCACATTCAAAATATACAATTCATAAAGAATTAAGAAAATCAGGTATAAAAGTAAAAACAGAAAATTATGCAGGTAAAATGCATATGAAAGCAATGTTTGTTGATGGCAGAATAAGTATAATTGGCTCAATGAATTTTACAAAAAGCGCAAATAATAAAAATGATGAAAATGTTTTAATAATTGATAATGAAGAAATCGCAAAATATTTTGAAAAGACGTTTATATACCTTTGGAATAAAATTCCAAGTAAATATGAATACTTTGATCCGAGAGCAGAATCTTTAGAATCAATCGGCTCTTGTTACGACGGTATAGATAATAATTTTGACAATAGAATTGACTCTGAAGATGTAGGATGCATTATAAAAAACTAAACTGTTTCTTTAAGATATTTCTTATATGATTTTTTCTTTACTTTCTTTTGCTTGGATTTTTCTTTACCAAATTTATCAGGATTTTTTAATACAGCCTTCTTAAACTTAATATCAGAATCTTGCGTACCAACTAACATAGAAAGTATAAACATCGTATTTCTTCTAATTGAATCATAACCTACAGTCAATCTTGCATATTCTGGCCCCACACTTACAAGAATTCTATTTTCTTGGAATAAATCATCATTTTTATAATCACTATTCATAGCAAGAGATGCCATATACCCAAGAGTTAAATACTTACATACTTTTAAACTTTCAATTAAAACAAAATTGGAACGACCATATCTGTATCTGTCAAAATCAAAAGGTGAACGACCTGCCGTAGCTGTTTGATAATACATTAAAGCCTGTGACCAAGGTCCCACCTTTGTATTAAGTGCAGGACCAACTCTTAACAGTCCAACAGTATCACCAGAAGTATAAACAGCTGCCGATGTCTGAGCAACCAAACCTAAATTAAGAGTTATATTTCCTTCTTCATTTTCATATTGATATACTGGTTTAAAGGTTTGGGTCATCCATCTAAAACGACCCTCTGCATCGCCCCAATCAACATTTTTAACATTATCTACAAATACACCCGCAGAATACATCTGAGAAAAACGTAACTTTAAATCTTTTACATAATCAGTTCTTGAATAAGAAAGTTGCCCTGCATACTTTGGCATTCTGTATCCTATAAACCATTCATTTTGATTTGCATATCTGGAATAATTTAATAACAATCCAGGTGCCAATTTATGTCTGCCACGAACAACTAGTTCATCCTTTGAAGTTCCATATGCAACTTCTGTCATATTATATTGATTTCTAAATCTTGCAATACCACCAAATCCAAGTTTATCATCTTTATAAGTAAGTATCGGTGCAAGTTTTAAAGTAGAACCGCCCGGTACATTCAAAACAACAGCTGGACCAATATGTGAGCCTAACATACTTTGAGAACCAATTTCGGGGAAATTACTTTCTACGCTGCTATGAGTTTTATTTGTAACTATCTGTACTGATGGCACTTTTGCAATTTTATGATTTTTTAAATATAAATCAGCATTTTTAATTGTAATTACTTCATGATCATCTTTTGAATCTATAACAATAGTATTTGCTTTTAATTTGTATACACCTTTTGCTTCTTTACTCATCAATTTGGGTTTTTGCTGAAATATTCTACCTTGATCAACATATGAGGCAAAAGATCTTGCACCCAAACTCAAAACTTCATCAGCAAGAATTTTAGCAACACCATCATTTTCTTCTATCCTATCCGAATACAAAAAAGCTTCTTTTGCTGATAACTGTATATCTTCCATTTTGGTGACAGGATTTTCTACAAAACCACTCGGTTTACTTAAATCGATTCTTACAAAATCTCCTTCAGTGGTAGACTCAGGTGTTGTTAAAACAACATTTTCGCTGGCTTTAATTATATTCCTATCATAGTTAAAAACTATTTTGTTTGCAGTTAACTTCAAATTTTGTGATTTGAAAAGAACTTGAGAATTTCCAACTGCCTCTACTTCATATCTGTCAGGGAAATATTCTAAGTAATCGGCAGTTAATTCAATACTGGGTTCTACTTTTTGTGTATCTGTTTTTTTCTCTTTTTTCTTTTTATTAAAAGAGAATAACTTATCCCAAAAGGGCTCATCATCAGCTTTTTGATTTAGTTTTTCTAATTCTTTTTGCTTTTCTCGTTCTTCTGCTCTTAATTCTTTTTCTAATTCAGACTTAGTTAAGCCCTTCTTCGGTTTTGAAACAAAAGTATCATCTGAAACATCTATCATCTTTTGTTCTGTTACCTCAGTCTTAACTTCATTATTCACAGCTGGAATTTCACTTATATCATTATCTTCATTTTTTGTTTCATCAATTACGTCAGCAGCATCTTTTCTTTCTTTTTCTAGCTGTTTTAATTTTCTTTTTTCAATTCTTTCTTGTCGTTTTGTCTTGATTATATTAACAATAGAATCCTGGTTTTCAGGCATTTCTTCTTCATCTACATAAGCAGGATTCAAAGATGAATAAAAAGGATCAATACCTAATTCAGGATAATAATCTGCAGATAATGCCGAATTAACAGCTAATGAAAATATTATTGATATTAGTAAAAAATACTTTTTGTTCACTTTTAAATACCTTATAAATAATTGTTTGGATTTTGAGGTTTACCATTTATACGAACTTCAAAATGCAAATGAGGACCTGTAGAATAACCTGTTGTACCGACAAGACCTATAGTTTGACCTCTGACAACATTTTGACCTACGCTAACTTTTTGTTGCGACATATGAGCATATAAAGTAGTAGTTGGTGCTCCTGTACAAGAACCATGGTCAAGAATTACAACTTTTCCATAGCCGCCATACCAACCGGAATAAATTACTTTACCTGAGTTTGCTGCTTTAATAGGAGTTCCATATGGCACACCATAATCAATACCGGTATGGAATATTTTTGATTTAAATATTGGGTGAGTTCTCCATCCAAATGGTGAAGTTACTCGACCGGCTACAGGAAGTATAAATCCACTTGAGACATTAACTCCGCTATTTTTTGTAGTTTTTGAAATCATTGATGTCAAACTTGCAGACTGTCTCATCAACTCACGTTCAGAACGTTCATAAGCTCTTTTATCTTTCTGAATTTTTTCTATCATCGATTTATTTTGACGAATAGTAACTTTAATGTTTGAATTTTCTCTATCAATATCACGTATAATTCTTGAAAGTTGTCTTCTTTCTAATTCCAAACGTTGTTTTAAAAGTGCAATTTTCTTGGCCTCAGCTCTTAATTGCTGCATTTTTTTCTTATCAGATTGAATTATAAGATTTTGATAATAAATTCTATCCAGGAACTGACTTATACTATTTGTTGATATTAACAAATCCAAAATTAGAGTATGTTTTGTTTTATATATACATCTTATTCTTTCTGCAGAAGCATTTTGCCTCTTATTATACTGGGCAAGATATGAGTTTAATTCATCTTGAAGGTTTGAAATTGTTGTTTGTTTTTCGCTATATTCTTCTTTTGATTGTTTTAATTCTCTTTGATTTTTTTCCAACTTTTGTTGGTTTCGACTTAGTTTATTAGCCTCTTGCCTTTCGAGCCTTGCAAGTGATCTTATTTTTTTCTTTATTTCAATTCTTTTTTGTTCAACTTTTTTTATTTGCTGAGCGTTATCTGCATAAGAACAATCTGCGACATATATGAATGTCACAAATGCTAAAAATATAGAAACTAAAACTCGTTTACTTATATGCATTTTCGCCCATCAATAATTAAAACAATAAGAAAATTAGTCCAGCTCCAAAGAACCAAGCAACTAAACATACTAATAATACTAATAATATAGCTCTTCGATTTCTTCTAAAAAATTCCATTCTATATCCCCAATTTATAATAACCTATTATAATTTTACCCCAAAAATCAAATGAAACAAATTTATTAAGGGCTTTTTAACAATAAATTTTTAATATTTCTTTTTCTGTAACAATTATATCCGCTTTAATGTCATGCTTATTCGGGTAAATATTAGAATATAATAATTCAGAATACAAAGGTATAATTTTTTTTGCAGAAGTTTTTACAGTAGAAAGAAATCTATCATAAAATCCTTTACCGTATCCTATCCTATAACCTTGTATATCGGCTGCTACAGCAGGGATTATAATTAAATCTATATTATCTATAGAATCTATTTGTTTTCCGCAAGGTTCCAATATTCCAAAACAGCCTTTTTTTAACTCTGATTCACAATAAGCGCAAACTTCTAATTCTTCATTCTTTACTCGTGGCAAAAACCATGTTTTTGAATTATCACAAAAACAAGATTGGACCTGAACCTCAAACTTCAAAGGATAATAGCACATTATATTTTTTGCTTTTTTATATTCTTCCAAAGAAAAAAGATTAGCTAAAATCTTATTACTAAGTTCATCAATGCATAACTTTTTTCTTTTTTCCAACGAAATTTTTCTAAGATAGTTCTTCATAGTTATATTAGAACACAAAAAGAGGACTTTATAAAAAGCCCTCTTTTCGTTATTTAAGAAAATTAATTATTTGATATTTGAGAAAGTCCAAGCATCAGAAGCCGGAGTTGTTGCAGCTTGATACTCTTGTCCTGAAATACCACCTTCATCAGCACCATGAGCTATTGGTTTATATAATCTGTTATAATATTCAACAACCATTCTGTCTGAATTGAAATAAGCATCTGCTGTTCTGATTGCTTGTCTCATCATTGTAGCCCATTTTACTTTGTCATTATAGTATGTAGGAATAATTTGATCTTCAATTATACTCATCATACATTCATAGTCTTTTTTATGTCTTTCTTCCCAAGGAATATTATCATCTAAACCAGGATATTCTATTGTATAACCGTTGATTCCGGGGAATGTACCTTCAACTGTCCAACCATCAAATGTTGATAAGTGCAATGCACCGTTTGCATTTGCAGACATGCCTGAAGTTCCGGAAGCTTCAAATGGTCTCAATGGAGTATTTAACCATATATCAGAAGCTCTCTTTAATTTTCCGCTTAAATCTAATTCATAACCTGTAAGAACAACAACATTTTTCATAGAATATGAACTTCTTAAAATTTTGTTGAACATTTCCTTACCGATAACATCATCAGGATGGAATTTACCTGCGAAAATTAATTGAACTTTGTTTTCATTTAATAGCTTTAATATTCGAGCTTCATCCATAAAGATTAACCAAGCACGTTTATAGTCAGCAAATCTTCTTGCCCAAGTAATTGTTAACACATTCGGATCAAGTCTTTTACCAACAGTATTTGCAATAAAATCAAATACTTCTTTTTTCATTTCCTTCTTAGCTTCAAGTAAAGCTTCAAGATTATCCGTTTTCATTCTGTCATCTTGCCAATAATGAAGATTTACGGCATTTGTGATAGCTCTAATAGGGCATCTTCCTTCAACCCAATTCCACATTTTGTTTGAAACTAAACCGTGCAACTGAGAAACAGCATTTGCTAATCGAGACATTCTCAATGCTGCAACAGTTAAAGAGAATTGTTCACCACCAAGTTTAACGGCTTCTTCTCTTGAACGACCTGCAAAGAATCCGCCTTTTAACAAATTGTCAACCCAGTGAACTTCGTTACCGGCAGAAACAGGTGTATGTGTTGTAAATACAACTTTTTCTTTAACTTTTGATAAATCACCATTATATTGATTTAACAATTCGAAAGCAGCAGGAAGGGCATGACCTTCATTTAAATGAACACAATCAAAATTGTATCCAACTTTTTGTAATAATCTGATACCGCCGATACCTAAAACTGTTTCTTGGGCAATTCTTATTTTTTCGTTTCCGTCATATAATTTGTGAGATATTGATCTTGCCCATTCAGAGTTTTCTTCAATATCTGTAGTTAAATAATAAACAGGACAAGTATCAAAGATACCGGGTTCAAGTCTATATGCTTTAACTTTAACTTTTTCACCATAAACTTCAACTTCAACAGATTCGTTTATGTCAGTTAAGAAATCACAATGTTTTCTGATATAAGCAACTTCTACGTTACCATCTTCTCCAATTCTTTGGTTGTAATAACCATATGACCAAAACATTGTCACACCAACCATTGGCATTTGAAGATAACCGGCAGACAACATATGAGAGCCTGCTAAAAATCCTAAACCGCCAGAATATGTTGCTATAGATTGGTCAATTGCAATTTCCATCGAAAAATATGCTACATTTGGTAGTCCCATTGGTTCTCCTTTATCTTCTGAACATTTATTTACCATCTTCTAACTTATATCAACAAGATAACAAAAAAGCAACTTTTTCTCTACAAGTTTTTTACATTTTAAATTTTGATTCTTGAAAAATGTTGTTTTTGTTGGTTTTGTTTAATATAATCATTTTTAATTAGCGAAGGATATTAAAATGAAATTAGCAGTTTTTGATTTTGACTCTACTTTAATGCAAGGTGAAACTTTAGAGTTTATTGCACGTGAATATAACTTGGAAGATTTAATGAAAAAAATCACGACCGAAGCAATGGAAGGAAAAATAGATTTTTTTGAAAGTCTTGTAAAAAGAGTTTCATTATTAAAAGGCGCAAAAGAAAATAAAGTTACTCAAATATGTAAAGATTTACCTTATACCGACGGTGCAAAAGAAACAATTACAGAATTACATAAAATGGGTTATAAAGTAGTATGTTTTTCCGGCGGTTATGAAACTGCTACAGTTCCGGCACAAAATGTATTAGGTTTTGATGCACAATTTGCAAATATATTACACTTTAAAGATGGGGAAATGACAGGTCTATTAGGCGGTGAAATGATGTTTTCTGACAGTAAAGGTAAAATGTTAAAAAGACTGCAAACACTATTAAATATATCTAAAAATGACACGCTTGTTGTTGGTGATGGCGCTAACGATTTAAGCATGTTTAAATATGCTTCAAAAAGAGTTGCTTTTTGTGCGAAACCAATCCTTCGAGAAAACGCAAATATTATTATAGAAACAAAGAATCTGACTGAACTTCTATGCTATTTGTAAATTAAATAATCCTGTTTCTTCATTCCCATATAAACTACTAAAGAAATTATTATTTGAAGTTGTTTCGGTTTCTCCATTTGATTTTTGAGAATTATTCAATTGGTTCAATAATAAATTTTGAAAATTTTGACTATTTGTTTCACTTGTAAAAGGAGATGACATAAATGATAATAATTCATCTTGTGAACTCAATTCAGACTCTTTTGAAGTTTCACCATTTTCTAATTCTTCGAGTCTTTCATCTAATTTTTCTCTAAGCTCACCGGCTATTTCTTGAATATATTTCTTCATTTGCTCATATTGTTCTTTTGTATTTTCAAGATTAACCTTATCCATTTCAAATTTATTTTCAGCATTTGTAACATTAAGTTCGGCTTGTTCTAAAGATTTTTCAGCGTTTACCAATTTTTCTTCAGCTTGTTGTAATTGTTGATTTTTTTCTTCTAAAGTTTGTTGAGCTTCTTGCAAACTTTGTTCTGCTTCTGCTTCTTTTTGTTGAGCTTGAGCAAGTTCAGCTTGTGCTGATGCAAGTTCTGCTTCAGCAGCTGCCAATTTTGCTTGTGCTGCAGCAACTAATGGAGCAGTATACGGTAACCCGGCTTGTGCTGCTGTTACTTCAGCTTGAGCAGCTGCAACACTGGCTTGTGCAGTTGAAACATTTGTTTCTGCCTGTACTACTGCCTGCTGTGCATTTGTAAGATTTGTTTCTTGTTCTTGAACTGTTTGTTTTTGATTTTCTACAGCTTCTTGTGCATCAGCTTTATTTTCTTCTGCTTGATTCTTTAATTCTTCACTTTCTTCCCTTTGAGTAACTGCATCATCATAATTTTGTTGTGAAGCTTCAACTTGGGATTGTGCTTGTTGTACAGACTGTTCCATCATTTTTACGATTACTGATGAATCAGGAGATTGTTCTATCTCTGCAACTCTATCTCTTGCTGCTTCCACTACTTCTTTTTCTTGACTTGATAATGCACTTTTAGCAGATTCTATTTCTGATGAAGAAGCTGAACCTGCATTTTGATTATTAAAAAAGTTTGTTCCAATTCCTTGATTATTATTAACGTCCGAAGTTTCTTGCTGTTCTGGATTTTCCTTAATTTCAGCATCTTGTTTTTCATTATCTATTTCAGTTTCATCTCCTGTTATGTTTTCATATGAACCAAACATTAAATCTTGTAAATTTGATACAGCAGAAAATTCAAAAGAATCACCAATAAATTCTTCTATATCATTATTTACAATTTGTATAATATCTTCATCAGCATTATTAACATCTGACTTCCCTTGATATCTCGTAATATCAAGCAAATCTTTATTTTGTAATGATAATGCATAATTATATGTGGTCATAAGTATATAAATATCCTCTAAATATATAAAGTTTTTTATGACCACAAAATTGACATAACAGAAATTTGTTTTAAAAAATATTAAGAAGAAGACCTCTTTATTTTAATCTAAAACTATGGCAATACTTAAATAAAAGAAATCATCATCTGAATCAGTAATAGCCCACCTCAATATATCAAGCCCTTCTGTCTTAAAAAAGGACTCAATATATTCGCTTTTCAGTTCTTTACTTTTTTTTATTTTAACTGGTTTGGTCGTTATCATTACTCTACTGTTACTGACTTTGCAAGATTTCTTGGCTGGTCAACATCTTTACCTAAAAACTCTGCAATATAATATGCCAATAATTGCAATGGGACACAGGTTATTGCAGGCGATAATATTTCGCTTACTTGAGGAATTCTAAGCACAATATCAAACAAAGCATCAATATTAATATCTGTTGATGATGTTAAAGCAATTAGTTTCGCATTTCTTGCTTTTGCTTCTTCACTGTTTGAAAGAACTTTTTCATAAGTAATTCCCCCTGGAATTAATATTGATAATACAGGCATCGTTTCATCAAGCATAGCAATTGGTCCATGCTTCAACTCTCCTGCAGCATAACCGGTTGCATTAATATAGCTTATTTCTTTTAATTTCAATGCACCTTCATATGCGGTTGCCAAATTAACACCTCTTGCTATATATATAAAATTTTTATATGAAGAGAATTTTCTTGCACATTCTTGTATTTCAGATGTATTCGATAATACTTCTTCAATTTTTGTAGGCAATTGAATCAACTCATGTTTTATATTTTTTAAATATGAATTATCTAAGGAACCCTTTATTTCTGCTAAATGAATAGCAAGCAAATAAAAAGAAATCAATTGTGCTGTATATGATTTTGTAGCTGCAACACTAACTTCAATGCCGGCATTTACCGGAATTAAACTGTCAGCCAATCTTGCCATATTTGAATCAGGTCTGTTTGTAATAATTAAAACATGTGAATTCTTAGCTCTTGCTTGTTTTATTGCAGTTATAGTATCAGCGGTTTCACCTGACTGAGAAACACCAATAACCAATGTTGAAGAATCGGTTGTAGTTTTTCTATATATATATTCACTTGATGCTTCAACATCTACAGAAATTCCCGCAAAATCTTCTATTAAATATTTCCCGACTAATGCAGCATGCAATGATGTCCCACAGGCAATAATTTGTATTTTATTGAGTTTCTTTAATCCATCTCTGTCTAGTTTTACTTCATTTAAAGCTATAGGTGCATCAATATCATACAATTTTCCGTTTAGTACATTTCTTATAACATCCGGCTGTTCATGAATTTCTTTTAACATAAAATGCTTATAGCCAAGCTTACTTAAAGCAACAGGCTCCCAAGGTAACATTTCTATTTTCTTTGTAACTATATTGCCTTCTATATCCGTAACTTTAACCGAATCTTTTGTAATAACAGCAATTTCATTATCTTCTAAATATATTGTTCTTTTTGTATATTCAATAATAGCAGGAGTATCACTTGCTATAAAGTTCTCACCATCACCAACACCAACTAGCATTGGAGCATGTTTTCTTGCACCAACTATTAAATCAGGAACATCTTTATGCATTACACATATAGCATATGCACCTTGTAATTTTTTAACTGAATTCCGAACTGCCATTTCTAAATCTTTTGCTTTTGCATACTCATCAGCAACTAAATGCGCAATTGTTTCTGTATCTGTTTGAGATCTAAAATTACAACCTTTCGATATTAATTCGGCTCTTAATTCTTTATAGTTCTCGATAATTCCATTATGTACAACTACTAACCTGCCACAGCTGCAAGTATGCGGATGTGCATTAACTAGTGATGGACTTCCATGAGTAGCCCATCTTATATGACCAATACCACTTGTAGGATGTTTTATCTCAGGCTTCTTTTGTTCTAACTCATTTTTTAAATTTATTAATTTTCCAAGAGTTTTGTATATTTTAATTTCACCTTGATCTTGAAGAGCCATGCCTGCTGAATCATAGCCTCTATATTCAAGATTTGTTAACCCCCTAAAAAGAACACTTACAACATCACCGTTTCCAACATACCCAACTATTCCGCACATAAATTTTTTCCTCAAAATACTAATAATAAATATAATACATTATAAAAATATTAAATGATATTAAATTATTATTAAATTTTTTTTATTCTTGCTCTACATTATAAACAATAAATAAAAACTTCATTTATTACAGTAACTTTTAGATTACATCAACGACTTTATTAAGTTTTGTTAAGTTTATTATATACTGTATTCCCCAATAGCTACAAGGTTTTTCAAATTTTCGACTCAAAAGTATATACTTTATATAGCAATTTTGTATATCATTTTTTTTTTATATTAGTACGAGATAAAAAAGAGGATATAGATATGGCAGTAGAAAGAATTAATCTATCAACAGAAAAAGAGAATTTATCAATTAATACGATGAAAACAAATGAAAAACAACAAAATAATCCAATTATTACAAAAGCATTAGAATTGGGAATTAATGTAGAAGCATACTATACTTATAACGAAAATAACGAATGCACCGGAATTGATACTGTAAAAGTAAATGCAGCAATACAAGAAGCAATGCAAGTACAAAATTTGCAAAGTAATAAAAATGGATATCAAGACGATACATTTGAAATAACAACCGGAGCAGAAAAAAAGACAGAAGAAGAAATAAAAACAGAAGCGAAAAATTCTCAAAATAACATAGACACAGCATATACTGAAGCAGCAGTGAAATATGCAGACTCATTAAACCAAAAAGCAAAATCTACAAGTGAAGAAGGTAAATTAACTTCACAATGGGATAGTTTACAAGCTGAAGCTTATAAATTAACAAGTTCAACAATTTCAAATACAACTGTATTAGAAGGAGTAAAAGAATTCATTACAAATTTAACAAACTTGATAAATACAACAAAAAATTATAATGCAGAAAAAGAAAATGAAAAAGAAAGCTCATTATCATTAGAAACTGCTGGTGACATTGAAGATAAAAACAATACAATTGAAGTATACGAAGCAAATATATTTACAAGCAATCCATTCAAATCAGCATTTGAGACCTTCATGGAAGAAGATGAGGAAATTGCAGTTTAAATATTAAAAGATAAAATTGAAAGAGAAACAAGTTAATTGTTTCTCTTTTTTGTATAGTTTATAGTATAATATTATTATAAACTTAAGCCTCTGTAGCTCAGCTGGATAGAGCGCTTCCGTCCTAAGGAAGGCGTCGCACGTTCGAATCGTGTCAGGGGTAGATTTTTTCAAAACAAGCCTTTTCTGTTAAAAAGCAGAAAGGCTTTTTATATGTCCGGCTTAGTTTTCCATCATTTAAAGTGTAGTTCGAAATTTTGTAGCTTGAGTTTTAACATAGCAACTTTTATATCTTTTTCACTTTTATCACTCATAAATTTTGACACTAATATTCTCATTGAAATCACACCAATTTTCGTCATATAATCCTTGTTTTACATATTTTTCAAATGTTGAATACTTCCACTCTTTTGCTTGTTTTACTAATCCGTGTTTTACAGGGTTGTAATGTATATAATCTATGCAACTACACAAATCTCTCTCATCTGTTATTGTGTGTTCCCAATATCTTCTTTGCCATATATCCTTTTCTTTTTTAGTTTTTCTACTTTCAGATTCCTCGTAATCTTCTATTTTTGTTGTATCTATATTTCGTGAAAAATTAACTTTGACTCTTTTTATTATCTCGGGGTATATTTTGTTCTCTTCTGATTGAATTATCATATGCAAATGGTCTGGCAATATTACTATAGCATCTATTTCAAATTTTAATTTTTCCTTTGCTTGTTTAAATGAATTTCTTAATAAGTCTATATTTTCAATTAATATTGGTCTTCTTTTACTTGTTACGATTGTTATAAATATTTTTGAGTTTTCGATGTGTGCTCTACGATAATTCATTTTGTATCTTACGCAACTCTCTTTTCTTCTCTTTTTATTGTTTCTGTTGGGTTAATGATCTGTACCCATTAAATAGGACTATTTTGGTAGGATAAAAGAAAATTTCTATAAATAACAGGTGCCATTTTCTTT
>CALUPH010000008.1 GCA_944322615.1 Candidatus Gastranaerophilales bacterium
TTTAAAAATCCTCGTTTTCGTATCTTGTATATATATAAAAACAGAATAAAAAAGATAATTGCTATAAAAAGTATATACAAAGTAGATACAAAAAGAAGTAAAAATGTCTCTAATGCAATCAGTACAAGATATATAGACGGTATATATTAAAGTTTACAAAAGTTAACAAAAAGAAAAATAAGCATAAAAAAAAGCCGTCCAACTAAGGCGGCTACTAGACTTTGGGGAGGGAGGTTTTATGGGGCTATTGCCCTTGACATTATAGTGTGTCGTCATTTTTTCTTTTAACTTTAGTTTTTTATTTAATTATTTTTTTGAAAAAGTAAAAAACCCCGTATTTATTGCTTTTGAGTGCTTTACATAACTTAACAAAAGGTTTTTCTATATTATGTTAGAATTCATTTATGAGGAAATTTATTGATAATTATTATTTTTCATATTTCTTATTTATAATTGCTGTATTTCTTTTTATTCTTTTGAATACTGTTATTTTTTCTGCGGTAGATATGGATTATTGGGCAAGATTGCTTCAAGGCAATGCTTTTTTTCAATTGGGAACTATTTTAAAAACTGATATTTTTTCTTATACGCCTACTCATAAATGGCTTGACCATGAGTGGGGCGCAAGTATTATTTTCTCTTTAATACAAAATATATTTGGTTATGTCGGAGTTCTATTTTTTAAAACTATTTTAGTATTTTTTATCTTTTTATTTTTGTATAAAACAATAAACTTGTATAGAAAAGAGAATAATTTTATATTTAATCTTTTATATTCTCTTCTTATTGTGCTTGCAATACCTACTATTACTCAATCCTGGATAAGATGTCATCTTTTTACTTTCTTATTCTTTTCTGTTTCTATTTTTCTTCTTGAAAAAGTAAGATTATCTAAAAATCATAAATTATTATATATTCTCCCTGTTATTATGCTGTTTTGGGTAAATATACATGGCGGTTGTGTTTCTTTATTAGGGTTATTATTTATATATTTTATTGGTGAATTTTTAAATAAAAAAGAATATAAGCACTTCTTTTATGTATTATTGCTTTCATTTCTTGTAATGTTTATAAATCCTTATGGATTGGATTATGTTAAATTTATTTTTATGGCAACAACAATGGCTAGGCCTTTTGTTACTGAATGGATTAGTCCCTTTTCTCATCCTTATAATTTATTTATGATTGAATTTAAGATATTATATTTAATCAATTTTATATTATTGATTTGTTCTTTAAAAAAATTCAAGTTGGATTATACAAAATATATATTACTCATTGTTTGTGCATATTTGTCTTTTAAATATGTAAAAAATACTCCGTTTTTTATTATTACTTCTGCTGTATTTTTATATGATGAATTATTCAATTTTATTAATATTTTGCTAAAAAAAATAAAAATTAATTTGAATTCTCATAAGTTATTTATTTTTATGAGTTGTATAGTAATTATATTTTCTTTGTGCAAACTTCTTATAAATATAAACAATTTTTACTATCCTAATTTATCTATGCAGCCGGTAGATGTGGTTAATTTTATTGCTAAGAAAGGTTTGAAAGGAAATGTCTTAGCACCTTTTGATATGGGGAGCTACATTGTTTACATGTTATTCCCTAATAATCTCATTTATATGGACGGGCGTTATGAAGAGGTTTATTATAAACAAACTAAAGATTTATTAGATGATTTCTACAATGTAAAAGAAAACTGGGATGATATTTTAAAACAGAATTATAAGCATGATTATATAATTGTTCCATCTGATGCTTTGGTGAATGATTATCTTTCAAAACGGAATGATTTCAAAAGAATATATTCAGATCCATATAATATTCTTTATATAAATACAGCTTTAAGATATGAGGAAAAAGAAGTACATTATGAAAGTACGTTTGGTTTTGTATCTAATCCATTTAAGACAAGTGTAAATTATATAGAATATAAAAAATAAAATTAAAAAAGATAAATAACTTTGTAGTAAAATTGTTATATGGAAGTAAATTTGAAAAGACCGGAGTTATTATTACCGGCAGGAAGTAAAGAAAAACTTGATTATGCCATTCATTATGGTGCAGATGCAGTATATTTAGGAATGGTCGATTTTAGTTTGAGAGCAATGCGTAAAGGTGAATTAATTACACTTTCTAATTTAAAAGAGTGTATTGATTTAGCACATTCTTTTGGTAAAAAGGTTTATCTTACTTTAAATATTTTTGCATATAGCGATGATATTGAAAGAATGATAGAATGTGCTGAAAAAATAAATGAAGCAAAGCCTGATGCAATATTGTTTTCTGATTTTGGTGTTTATAATGTGATTCGAAAATATATGAGTGAAATTCCGATACATGTAAGCACTCAAACAAATATTCTAAACTATGAAGCAGTTAAGTTTTGGCAAGATATGGGGGCTGAAAGGGTTGTTCTATCAAGAGATTTATCTTTAAAACAGATAGAAGAAATAAAAAACAAGGTTCCCGATATGGAATTAGAGGTTTTTGTTCACGGAGCACAATGTGTTTCTTTTTCAGGTCGTTGTTTAATAAGTGATTATATGACTAAAGGTGAAAGAAAAGCTAATCACGGTAATTGTTCTCAATCTTGCAGATGGAGTTATAAACTTGTTGAAGAAACTCGTGAAGGTGAATATTTTGATATACAAGAAAATGGACGCGGTACTCATATTTTAAGTCCAAAAGATTTGGCTTTAATTAATTATCTTCCTCAACTTATTGATATTGGTGTTGATTCATTTAAAATCGAGGGCAGAACAAAAAGCTTGTATTATGTTTCAGCAGTAGCAAAAGCATACAGGAAAGCAATTGATGACTACCTAAATACCGGTAAAATTGATGAAGAAGCTAATTATAATGAAATTGTAAAAATAGGAAACAGAGGTTATACTACCGGGTTCTATCTTCATAAACCGGATAGTGAAGGTTATAGTTATGATATTTCTAAAGGACTCGCAGGGGCTGATTGCTTATGTGTATTCTTGGAAAAAGACGGTAATAAATATAAAGTTTTAACAAAAAATAAATTTTTATTAAATGACGAGATAGAAATAATTACACCTGATGAGTGTTTTAGAACAAAAGTTGTAAAAATATTAGATGAAAAGTTAAAGGAAGAAAAAGAACTTTCCAACACTAATGATGTTTCTTGGTTGGAATTTTCTGTAGAGCCGAAATCATATGAATATGCACTGGCAAGAACTATTGGAGTAAAGAATTTAAGATGATTTTAAAACCTGATTATAATTTAGTTTCTTTATTTGATATTGATTTTAAAGAAATGAAATCAAAAGGAATAAATGCTGTATTATTTGATTTAGATAGTACTGTAATGCCATCAAAGTCCGGTGAATATCCTCAAAAAGTTAAGGAACTATTGGATTCATTAAAACAAAATTTTGTTGTTGCAATTATAAGTAATAACAAAAATAAAGAATATGTTGAAAAAGTGCAATCGATGTCAGATTTTCCTGTTATTGGTCATGCAAATAAACCATCACCAAAAATAATGAGAGAGTTTTTGAAATCTGTTAATATAAATCCGTCAGAAACAATAGTTGTTGGAGATAGACCTTTAACGGATATACTTGCAGGTCAATTGTTAGGGGCGAAAACTGTATTAGTTGACTCAATTACTAAAGATACGGAAAATAAATTAACAAGGTTTGTAAGAAAACTGGAACGTCTTGTTATTAGAAAATAATTATAATTTTAATAGGAGTTTTTATGAATGCTATTTTTGTTTTTCCTCCGATATGGACAAAAAAATCTCCTTCTACAGGAATAACTTCTATTTCCGGTTATCTTAAAAATTTTGATTATAATACTAAGATTTTTGATTTGAATATTGATTTTTATAATGAATTTCTTACGGATAATAACTTTAATGAATCGTATAAATTTATTTCTGCTCTTATTAATAAAGAGAATTTAAGTGAAAAAGAAAAAAGAATAATAAGTATATTTAAAGAACACGAAGAAGAATATAATAAAGCAAAAGATAAAGTTGACTTATCTGTTAAACAAGTCAAATCAAAAGCATATTATGATTGTGAACAATATAAAACCGCATCGGGAATTATTGAAACTGCATCTGAGTTAATTTCTTTAGCTTTTTATCCGTATATTATTAAAGATGAAAGAATTGAAAATGTAGAAAGAAAATTATGTTTTGAAGATTATAAAGCAGAATCATCAAAATATACAAATGTTTTTTCTTCTTTTATGAAAAGAAAGGCAGCGGATATTGCAAAGGAAAGACCTGCTTGTGTTGGTATATCAATAAATTTTGAAGGACAAATGCTTGCGGGACTTACACTTTCTTATATATTAAAAAAAGAATATAATATCAAAACAGTTCTTGGCGGAACACATATAACACGTTCAATGGAAAATATTCTTCGTGATTTCGACTTTTTTGATGGTTTTGCAGATTTTGTAATGATAGGAGATGGTGAAATTCCAACACTAAGACTCTTGCAATATCTTGATGGTAAAACAGACATAAATAATGTCCCAAGTATAATTTATAAAAAAGATAATAAGATAATTCAAAATAAGCTTTTGGATGAACAAATTTCTATAAGTTTTGTGCAGGATTTTGAATATACTAAAAATAAAGAATACTTTTTGCCGGAAAAAGTTTTTCCTATTAATATATCCAAAGGTTGTTATTGGGGTAAATGTACTTTCTGTGATTTCGGACTTCAATATACAAATAAAAAGCTTGATAAAGTAATAAGTGAAATAAAGTATATGAAAAAAAATTATGGTGCTAAATATTTTTACCTAACGGATTCTGCTTTGGCACCTAGAACAGCAAAAGAGTTTGCATCTATGTTAATAGAAGAAAAACTTGATATAAGATGGACTACTTTTCTACGGTTTGAAAATGTATATGATAAGGAATTTCTTTCTTATTTGTATAAAGCAGGTTTACGTTGTGTTTCTTGGGGCTTAGAATCAGGATCGCAAAAAATTCTTAACTTAATGAATAAAGGTACAAAGATAGATGTAATTAAACGAATTTTGCAAGATTCTTCTATGCTTGGTATTGCAAATAGACTTACTGTAATATATTTATTCCCCGGAGAAACTTTTGCCGATTTCTGCGACACTGTAAATTTCATAAAAGAAAATCAAAAAAATATATTCCAAGTTACTTTTTATAGTTATTTATTGAAAAGATATTCATATATATACAATCATATGGAGGAATTTGGAATAAAACTTACTACTTCTGATATAAAGTCTGAATATAAGCCCGAAGAGTTTGGTTTTAAATATGATATAAAGGATTATAATAAAAAGCTACAAGAAATAACTCCTTTGATTGAGAATATATATAAGAACCCTGATGAAACATTATTATATTTTTCCAATATTGAAAAATAATTATATGAATTCTGATATTATGCTCCAATTTTACTTAAAGGGTAATTAAAAATATTTTCTGATATATTAAACTCTAGTTTTGTAAAGGAGTTTATTATGTTGCAAGAATTAAATACAGAAAATTTTGAAGAAAGTATAAAAGATGGAATAAAAATAGTTGTTTTTACTGCTTCTTGGTGTGGATATTGCCAAATGCAAAAACCTATTTTAAAAGAAATTGCTGAGCAAAATATTTGGATAGGAGAGGTCGATTCTGATAAAAATCAGGATTTAGTGCATAAATATGATATTGGAGCTTTTCCTACTTTTGTTCTTTTTAAAGATGGTGGTGTATTAGCTAAGTTCTCAGGTTATAAATCAAAATATGATTTATTAAACATTCTGTTAGATTATTTAAAATAAAAAAAATCCAAATTTGAAAATTTGGATAAACAAAAAGGAAATTAATAATTTAATTACGATAACCGATGCCGGCTCTATATCCTGATAAAGTGTACATTATTGGGAGTGCCGGCTCTATCCATTTTAAGCCTGAAAGAAGTGAAACTGTTGCAATATCATCTGTATGTAATCCTATATCAAGAACTTCGGGTTTTCTTTCTCTGCATTTATGATTGTGTTTACATTTGTTTTTAGCTATATATTCACTTGAACTTTTACCAATAAAATTTATGTCTAATATGTCATCATTGTTTTTATGCTTTTTATCTTTATAACAAATAGGGTCAATAAATTTCTCTCCGATTAGGTTTGCTATTTTACTTCCTCCTATTATACCGGTTAAGATAATACCTGCCGTCATTCCTGCTGCTCTTGCGGATTTCGAAGTTATTTTGAGTTTTTCTAAAATTCCAAGTGCAATTCCTGCTCCAACATTGCACATAAAAATATTAGCTAAATATTGATATGAACCTTCTTTTATTTTATTAGGTATTTTTTCTTTCCAATTTTTTTTATCAGTAACTTTATCCGCAGCAATACCTCCTGCAATTCCTCCTATTACTGGAACAGCTCCATATACGGATAAATAACCTATTTCTGAAAATATATCTTTTGCACTCACGTTCTGTGGCGACGGAATAAGTTTCTCTAAAAAGTTTTTGTCTTTTATATCTTCAAATAATCTTTTTATTTCTTTAAAACTAAGAATTTTTTCTTTCCCTTTATTCAAAATTTCTTTTGTTGTTCCTTGTAAATTTGTTTCTTTTACAAAAGAATCAATAAGTTCTTTATTTTTGTTCTTTACGGTGTTTAATGAATCTCCCAAGGGTCTTTTGGTTATTGCTGAAGCTATATATGGTGCGGCTATAGCAGAAGCTGCGGTAAGACCAAGTGTTATCCCCGTTTTTATAGCGCATTTTTTTCTTTTTTCTTTTGGAGTTGCATTAACTTTTTGTATAGTATATGCAGCTGCACCTGCTGTTAGTATGGTTGGTACTGTTCTTTGAAATTTTGATACTAATATCGGCTGATCAAGAAATTTCCCCAAAACTTGAATGTTATTCATGGCTGGTGTTTTTATGTCCTTTCTTAAAGTCTTCTATAAAATTTTTATTCTTTTCGCAATATTCTTGAAATGTCTTTATTCTGAAAAATACTTCATCACTTATTACGTGTTCAATTTTGCATGCATTCTCTTCTGCTATTGTATTATTTAAGCCAAGAGTATTTTCAAAAAAAGTTGTTAGTGTTTTGTGTTTTAGTATAACTTCTTGTGCTTTTTTTAAGCCTGTTGGAGTTATTGTTATTCCTTTGTGTCCCTCATATATAATTAAGTCTTTTTCTGCCAGTTTCATTAATGCTTCAGAAACTGATGCTCTTGATATGTTTAGTTTCTTTGCAATTTCTACGGCTTTTACACTTTGGCTTGTTTCTAATAAATTACATATTATTTCTAGATAATCTTCTAAACTTGCACTTAAATTATTCATATTATCCCTTTTTTAATTAATTGTAAGGCATGCCTAACTATTTGTCAAGTGAGCCTTACAAAGTTTGGTTTGTATATTTCTTTTTAATGTTGTATATTAACAATGCGAGGTATTATGAAAAAGATTGCAATTACCGGAAATATAGCAAGCGGAAAATCTCAAGTAGAAAAAATGCTTTTATCATATGGATACAAAGTTGCAGATACTGATAAAATAAATCATTTTATATTAGCTTCTGATTTCTCGGCTATTAATGAAATTAAAAATGCTTTTGCAGAAGATGATATTCTTGATGAAAACTCAAATATATCAAGAGAAAAACTTGGTCAAATTATCTTTTCTGTAGGTTGGAAAAAACTGAAATTAGAAGAAATTCTACATAAAAGAATTTCTGCAAAAGTGGAAGAATTCTATAATGAAAATTCAAAAGAAGATTTTGTATTTGTTGCAATACCATTGTTGTTTGAGACAAAACAAGAAGATAATTTCGATAAAATAATTTTTGTTTCTGCTGATTATGATGTTCGGTTAAACAGGCTTATCCAAAGAAATGGCTATACTGAAAAGTATGCTAAAACAAGAATCGCTTCTCAAATGAAAGAAGATGAGAAGATAAAAAAATCCGATTATATTATTTATAATAATTCGGATTTAATATCTTTAAGAAAGCAAGTTGATTCTGTTTTAAAACAAATAATTAATTTGTAAGTTCAATCTTATTTGCTGTTAATTTTAATATTGAAGATTTATAAAAATCAGTATTAATGTTTAGGTACTCGCCCAGAACGAGAATAGAAAATAAGAAATCTCTAACTTCTTCAATATTGTCGTTTGCTTCAAGTACTGAATCAAGCAGTTTTGTAAACTTTAAGTAGATTTTGTTAAAGTACATATTTTGTGCTTCTGCAATATCAACTTTTAGTTGTAATTTTCCGGCACATTCAAATAATTTTAGTATTTTATCAAGTCTATGAAATTCAAAATTCTTTGAGAAATTGTATATGGTTTTTTGAATTTCATGTGAAAAGATTGTACTTGTTGGAGCCTTATCTATTTCAACCTTGAAAGTAGATGCTTCTGTGTTAATTTCTATTGCCTTTTGGATGATGTTATCATCGATTATATTTGCACAATCTTCAAATAAGGCATTGAAATCGCTTGTTAGTGTATATTGTGCTGCAAGTTTGTATTCCTGCGGAACATTTATTCCAAGGGCAATTAGTTGTAGAATCGAACTTTTACTGTCGTTATACATGTCTCTATAATTATTTGAGAATTTACTTAATTTATCTTTAATTGATGTTAAAAGAATTTTACTTCTTTCTTCAATTAAAACATCTCTCAATGTGTAATAATCGTTACCGAAGACGTTGTCTAAAAGCCTTATTATTTCGGTTATTGGTTTATTTGTGTATGTTTCAATAAGTCTTTTTGAAATATCTGTTATGTTTTCACTGTCATCGTATCTTTTTATTGCACAATGGAAGTCTCCTTCAGAGAATTGAAGACAAGCAAAGAAGAAATCATATTTTTCTAATGTTATTTTTGATTCAATTTCAATTCTGCCTACAGAAAATCCTGTAGTACCATTTGATGTATACTTATAAAAATGTTTCTTTATGTTGTAACAATATAAAGAAGAATTATCGTCAAAGTTTTCGTATGTTGATGATATTGCCCATAGTGCTGCAATTTGTTTTATTGATACAATTGAGGGCTTTACGAATCTTTCATAAACGTCTTTACCTGTTCCAAATCCGTTTATATTACTTTGTGCTCTTGAAAGAATTGATAAAAATCCATCTTCTATGTTTTTAGATGAGAAAGAGGATGCTAATTGCATTGCTCTTGCTGCATATTTCATAATTTGAGTTGTTTCAATCCCTGAAATTTCAGAGAAAAACCAACCGCAGCTGGTATACATCAACATTGCCTGACGTTGGATTTCCATTAATTTTAAAGCTTTTACGATATCTTGTTTTTCTAATTTGTATTTTTGGTTACGTTTAATAAAATTATTTATTGAGGTTTTACTTCTGTCTAAGATTACGGAAATATAGTCATTTCTTGCTTCCCAAACATCTTTAAAATATATAGAACCTTGTTCTTCAAAAATTTTAATAAGTTCATCTCTAACGTAGTCTAAAGCTTCTCTTAAAGGTTTTCTCCATTTTTGGTTCCACCCGTAAACTCCGCCTGTTGAACATCCGCAATCATCACACCATCTGCCTACACCGTGAGCACAACTCCAAGATGAAACATCTTTTATATCAACTTCATATTTTGGTGGTTCTTGTTCAAGATAATTTGCGTAGTTTGTAATTATAAAGCCTTCATCTTTAGCTCTTATTTTTAAAACATATGATAAAGCCATATCTCCAAATTTAGTATGGTGACCATAGCTTTCACCATCTGTGGCTATATTCACAAGCTGGTTATAATCTCTTTGATTAGAGATACCATCTTTTAATCTTGATATAAATTTGTTGCCATCTTTGAGCAGTTCATCAAATGCTACAGATTTTGATATTGAACCATCATAGAAGAATAAATCAATATATTTTGATTTGTCTGATTTTATATAGTATCTGTATGCTCTGGCAGGATCAATATTACCCCAGCTTACATCTTGCCAGTTATCTTTTGAATTTAGTTTTCTTATACTTTTGGCTTGATAGGGGGATAGTATAGTAAATTTAATTCCGCAATCAACAAGAGCTTCTAATGTCGCATCGTCGCAAGCTGTTTCTGCTAACCACATACCTTCAGGAGTTCTTCCAAATCGATATTGGAAATCTTTTATTCCCCATAAAATTTGTGTATATTTATCATTCTTATTTGCAAGCGGAAGTATTATATGATTGTATACTTGCGCTATAGCATTACCGTGACCGTTATTTTGCGGAATACTTTCAACATCTGCTTTTATTATTCTTTGATATGAATATGGAGAGTATTGTTCCATCCAAGATAATAAAGTAGGACCGAAATTGAAACTTATATAAGAATAATTGTTAACAATGTCCATTATCTTATTTTCTTGTGTGACAATTTTAGATACTGAATTTGGAGTGTAACATTCGGCACCTATTCTCGCATTCCAATCATGGTAAGGGTTTGCACTGTCTTGTATTTCTATTGTTTCTAACCAAGGATTCTCTCTTGGCGGTTGATAAAAATGTCCGTGTATTGTTAAATATACTTTTTTATTATCCTTCACAACTAACTCCTGATGAAAATTAACTATTTTTTAGCAGATTTATTTTTATGTGTAAGCATTGTAAATGTTGTAACATCTACCCAAGGATCTCCAAGCGCGTTTGAAAAGACCTTGCCTGTTATTTTAACTTTATCGCCTGCTTCAATATCCATATTTTTTTCAGCTAATTCACGAGAAATAAAAATTTTCATTTCTGATAATGGAATTACGTGATCTGTAACATCCGGTCTTTTTATAAGAATACCAATATATTTTGTTCCATCTCTAAATGCAGGTTTATAGTCAAGTCCTAAAGAGGTAAATGCGACAAATTCTGCTGTAAATGTTATGTTTTTGTTTAAATATTTGCCCGGATGATTAACAACGTCTATAGGTGAAACGCTTAAGTATGCAGCTGCTTGTGGTTTTGCTGGTGTTGCTGTTGCTGCATCAACACTTGTATTGTATCCGTTTGCGAACATTAAAAATATAGCAAAAGCTAATATGATAATTTTTTTATATGATTTTTTCATTTCTTAACCTCTAAAAAGTGAACTATCTATAATTATATATTTTTATTATATATTTTAACATATTTTTATCAAAAAACATTATTCTTTTCGGGGAAAATGCGCATAAAAAAGTGTAGACTGAAACAGATTTCCCGAACTGATAAATAATACTTTTTCGCAACCCCGAAAGAAAGTGTTCGTTTGTTCCAATCTACATATTTAATATAAAGGATTTTTTATTGTTTTTCACTCCACTATAGAATAATTTTATTTTTGTTTGAATAATTCTAACAAAGTAACACTATTGTATTATTAGGAGTTAAGTATATTAGCTTTTATAATGTCACCCATTTTATCAGTACCAATAACAGACAAGCCTTGTTGAGATATGTCTTTTGTTCTATAGCCGTCTTTAAGTGCTTTTCTTATAGCTGTTTCTATTGCTTGATATTCTTCATCTAATTTAAATGAATATTTAAGCATCATTGCTGCTGATAAAATTGTAGCGATAGGATTTACTATATTTTGTCCTTTTAAATCAGGTGCACTGCCATGGATTGGTTCATACATAGCAAGTTTTGTATCAGATAAAGAGGCACTTGGAAGTAATCCCAATGAACCTGAAAGCATTGAAGCTTCATCAGATAATATATCTCCAAAAATGTTCCCTGTTAATATAACATCAAATTGTTTAGGATTTCTTATTATTTGCATAGCTGCATTATCAACATACATATTTGAAAGTTCTACTTCAGGGTATTCTTTAGAAACATCTGCAACTATTTCTCTCCATAATCTTGAAACATCAAGAACATTGGCTTTATCAACCGAGCATAATTTCTTATTTCTTTGCATTGCAACTTTGAATGCGATGTGAGCTATTCTTCTAATTTCACTTTCATAATAGCACATATTATTGAAACCGAATTTTTCGCCATTTCTTGTTTCAATGCCTTTTGGTGTCCCGAAATAAACATCTCCTGTTAATTCTCTCACTATCATTATATCGGTTCCTGATACAAATTCTTCTTTTAATGGTGATAAAGAAGTTAGTTCAGGATAAACTGTAGCAGGTCTTAAATTTGCAAATAGATTTAATTCTTTTCTAATGCCAAGCAAAGCTCTTTCAGGTCTTACTTCTGGCGGCAAAGTATCATATTTCCAATCTCCCACTGCCCCAAGTAATACCGCATCAGATTTTTTTGCAATATCCAGAGTTACATCAGGTAATGGTGTTTTGTATTCATCATATGCACATCCGCCAATTAATGCAGGTTCAAAGTTAAAATCAATTGAATATTTTTCTCCGACAGCTTTTAATATTTTTACTGCTTCATCTGTAACTTCTTTACCTGTACCGTCTCCTGCAAGTAATGCTATATTATATGTTTTCATTTTTTTTCCTTTTGTTTTCTTTACCTATTTAATTTTATAACAAAAAATATTTTAATATTTAAAAAAGCTCCATATTAATGGAGCTTTGTATATGAAAAATCCCTATCGGATATCAGTTTAAGAGGAGAAAGTCATTAATGCACGTACTGAACGAGCTGTATTTCTAACATCTTCTTCAGAATGCATTTTAATTGTATCATCAAGAATTTTTATTGCTTCTGATTTGTCTTTTAATGATAAAAGCTCATTGATAGAAGCCATAGCAACTCTTGCACTTAAGTCATTTATTCCTTTTCCTTTAGAAATAAGAACAACTCTTAAAGATTCGTGAGTATTTTTTCTTATTAATGTTTGTGCTGTGAATTCTCTGATTTCATCATCAGGAGAATTTGTTCCTAGCTCAGTTAATAAATCAATAGCAGCTTGACTGTCTTTATGTTCGCCTAATGCTTGTATGATATTTCTAATCTTTTTATTATTATCCATTTTTCTTCTCCCCCTTAATCTATATGTTAATTTATGCTACTGCCGGTGTTAAATCTGACCACATAGTTTTTAATTCGTCAACTGATTTATTCGTTAGATTTTTTACAGAGTATTCTCTGTCAGGGAAAAGTCTATTTTTCAATCCTGTCATATCAAATGTGATTTCAGTATTACCAATTCTTTCAACTGTATCAAATACATTTTTTGTTACTTGTTTACCAAAAGAAACAATGGCATTCATTCTTGATTTGAAAGATTCATTAAAATTATTAATTCCGCTTACAACGGCACTTGCAAATAGTTTGCCTCTTTCTGCTATATTTGTAGATGATTTTTTTGCACTTTCAAATACATCTGCTTGTATAACATTTCCTTTGAAACTTACTCCAAAGGGATTTGTACTTAATTTATTTGCTTGTGCATTTTGGTTTGCAGTTGTACGTTGAGCTGCTTTTGTAGTATGTAAACTGAGCTTTCCTATTTGCATAATTATCCTTTCTGTTTTTTATTTCTTTACTTTTGTACATCTAGGTTATCACATTTATTTTATTTAAATATCGTTCTTTTGGTGTAAATAATATTTAAAGTTTTAATTTATATGAGAATTAAATCAACCATTTAACGGAGTGATTTTTAAAATCTTTTGTAAAGAAATATTTCTTTCTTTTTTTCTTCATTAAAGATATAAAAAGGATATGCCGATAATACTAATATCGGATAGAAAAAGGATAGATATGAACGAATTAAATCAAAACTTAGCTGAAAATCTTGGCGCTTTTTTAATGGGATTTAGAGATGAAGTAATTAAAGGTTTAGAAGATTACTTGCTTTTAAAAGCAAATCTTTTACCTGAAACAGTTTAGTATAAAGTGTCTTTCTAAGTGGTCTCTTTTTAGTTTAAATAGGTATTATATTTTTTTTCATCTTTAATAGTTGTATTTGGTCCATGCCCGGGATAAACAATTGTTTCCTCTGGCAAAGTCAGCAATTTTGTTTTTATTGAATTGATTAGTGTGTCATAATCGCCGTCATCAAAATCAGTTCTGCCTATTGAACGAAAGAACAATGCATCTCCTGAAAATAGTTTACCATCTGTATAGTAACTTAAACTTCCTTGAGAATGCCCTGGGGTATGGAATACTGTAATTTTATGATTGCCAATTTTTAAATCTGCATTTTCATCAATGAAGTCTTTTATTACTAAGGGATTTGATTCTGTTTTTAGACCAAAATAGCCCATTTCTCTTTTTAGTCGTCCTAAGTGGAAATTATCATCTTTGTGTAAATATATAGGTATTTCAGGATATTTTTCGGGTATTTCAGTTTCACCTAAAACGTGGTCAAAATGTCCGTGTGTGTTTAGTATGTACTTGATTGTGTAACCTTCATCGTCCAATTCTTTCTTTATACTTTCAAATGAACCACCTACATCAATTAATACGGCTTCTTTTGTTTCTTCATCTTTTAATATATATGTATTAACATCAATTGGTCCCGTTACTTTTATATCAAGTTCCATATTTTCTCCCTTTTTGATTTAGTATAACATATTCATAAAAATATTTAATTATGCTATCTTTAAGTTATGAATACATATTCTCAAAAAATAACTTCTTTGCAGGTTGCTGCGATAAAAGATTTATTCGTTAGTTTAAATGCGGTTTTTGATGTTGTTCAATATTCTTTTTGGAGAGCTAAAACGAATACATTTCAAGCCGTTTATTATACAAGCGGTAAACTTTTAATCCAGGGAAAAAATATTGAAAATATTGCAATTGAAATAGATAAAATTTTAGGTATAAATTCTTGTTTTGAACAACCTAATTTGACAGATTTTAACCAGGAAAAATATATCGGTACTGATGAATCAGGAAAGGGTGATTTCTTCGGACCTTTGGTTGTTGCAGGAGTTCAAGTAGATAAAAATAACAAGCAAAAATTTATTGAATTGGGAATAAAAGATAGTAAAAAACTCGATGATAAAAAAATATTAATGCTTGCAAATCAAATAAAAGCAAATTCCGTTCATTCTGTAGTAGTTATTACACCTGTAAAATATAATGAATTGTATTTTAAATTTAATAATCTAAATAAACTGCTTGCGTGGGGACATGCCAGAGCTATTGAAAATATTTTAGAAAAATCTCCTTGTAATTATGCATTAGCAGATAAATTCGGAGATGAAAGTCTCATAAAAAATGCACTAATGCAAAAAGGAAGAAGTATAGTATTAAATCAGATGGTAAGAGCAGAGTCTGATATTGCTGTTGCAGCTGCATCAGTTCTTGCTCGTGCTGAATTTGTGAAAAGAATGCAAGAGCTTGAATTGAAATATGAGTTGCAGTTATCAAAAGGTGTTTCAGATAAGGTTATCCAACAAGCAAAAACTTTTATCGCAAAATATTCTTTTGACAGATTGAATGAAATTGCCAAAATGCACTTTAAAACAGTTAATGAGTTAAGATAAATTATTCTGTTTCTAATAACTTTTTATATAGTTCCTTTTGTTTTTCAGTAATAGTTTTAGGAATATTAATTGCAATTTTAATATTCAAGTTGCCGTATCCGCCTGTTTTCTTTGGTAAACCAAGATCTTTTAGTCTTAATGTTTTACCGTATCTTGTTTCCGGAGGGATTTTTATTCCAATGATACCGTGCAAAGTTTGAATATCTTTTTTGCAGCCAATAACAGCTTCTGCCGGTGTTATTTCTATTGTTTTTGTTATATTCTCACCATCGATTGTATATTCTGAGTCTTTTAATTTTATTACAAAATAAAGGTCCCCTTTTCTACCGTAATTATCGATTTTACCTTCACCTTTTAACCTGATTTTTTGACCTTCTTTCACTCCTTTAGGAATTTTTACTGATAAATTACGTGACTTGCTTACAATCCCAGTTCCGCCGCATTCGCTGCAAACGCTTCCTGCGCCGTTACATTTCATGCATTTTTCTACAGTATTCATTTTTACATTAATTGGTTTGTCACTCATTAAATCTTTTGCTGTAATATTTAAATCTTGAGTAACATCTAAACTTGTTTCTTGCTGATTACCGTTGCAACAGTCGCCTGTTGAGCATCCGCTTTGACCTGCAGTTCTACCGGCACTTCCGAATAAATCATCATATGAAAAACTTTGCGAAGCTGTTCTTCTCGTTTTTTGAGCTCTAGCTCCACCCATTAAATCACCAAAGATAGAACTGAAGAAATCAGAAAAATCTCCACCTGAAAAGCTTTGAGAAAAACCACCTTGGTTAAAATTATTGAAGTTGAAACCTTCAAAACCCGGAGGTGGTGTGAAATTTGCACCTTGTTGCCAGTTTTCCCCAAGACTGTCATATCTGTTTTTCTTTTCTTTATCTGATAAAACTTCATAAGCTTCATTTATATCTTTGAACTTGTTTACAGCATCAGGAGATTTGTTTACATCCGGATGGTACTGTCTTGCAAGTTTTCTGTATGCAGATTTTATTTTTGCTTCTGTTGCATTTCTATCAACGCCCAGTATTTTATAATAATCTTTGTATTCCATATTCTAAATCTCCTTACTTAAATGATAATATAAAAATCTGCCATATCTTAAATAATTAATCTTTTTTTAATTATGTTTTTTTATGAAATTATCCTGAAATCTTATTAACAAAATCATTGTTTTTTACTATCATATAAGTATGAAAAAGTATTTGGGCATATTGGGTTCATTGTTTATTTTATTTCAGCAAAATGTATATGCTGATACATCTTATATTGATTTAAAAGATAATTTGAGCAATAAAATAAATCCTGCTGTTATTAAAGAAAACCAGATTGAAGTTATTACAGATAACGAAAATTTGCTTCAAAATACTACAAAAAATAAACATCCGCAATTAGAACTTAATGAAAAAGTTCTAAGTTATACTATGAATACAAATAATACTGTACAATCACCTTCAGAAAGTATTATTTATCAAGAAAATCAATCAAAAATTAATGCTATAGACCCTCAAAAGCAAGGCAATGTAAACTCATATTATCCGGGTTTAAGAGGACCGAATCAATTAGTAATTTATACTCCTGCTTACGGATTAAGAACAGGTACAAATGAGTTCGGTACTGAAGCAATCGTTGAAAATAATATGGTTGTTCGTTTAAACGGTGCTGATTCGATTATTCCGAAAAATGGTTTTGTAATTTCAGGACATGGTAAGGCTAAAACTTGGATTATTAAAAATATTCAAGTCGGTTCAAAAGTTTATATTGATTATGCTGATAGTTCTTTAAAGGTATTTTTAACACCTGATAGTCTAGTTTATGCTGCAAAAGAAAAAATCAAAGAAGTTAGTGGTCTTATTGAATATTACAGACAAAAAGATATTCTGTATAATGACCGAAAAGCTAGTGAATATTTAGAAAATTCAAGAGAATTTTTACGCAGGGCTGAAAAAAAACCTGAAAAAACGCAGGCTTTTATTATGGATGCAATGTCCTCTTTGGATGATGCTATAAAAAATGCTATCCCATATTTTAATAATGAATTGAAAGGAGTTTGGGTTCGACCTGTTGAAAAAAACCATGCGCAAATTGCAAAAACTATAGAAAGAATGAAGGATGCAGGAATAACTGATATATTTTTAGAAACATATTTTCACGGTAAAACTATATATCCGAGTAAATATCTTAAAGATAATGGTGTAATATGGCAAAGAGAAGAATTTCTGGGATTTGATCCGCTTGAAATATGGATTAGTGAAGCACATAAAAGAAATATGAAGGTTCATATTTGGTTTGAAAGTTTTTATGTAGGAAATGACAATCCTCAAACGACTCCTAATCATGTTCTGAGTGTATATCCAATGTGGGCAAATAAAAGACTTTCAAATTATGATTCAGAAACTCCCGTCCCATCATTATCAGAACATAATGGGTATTTTTTAGACCCTGCTAATATTCAAGTTCAAACTTATCTTTTGGGTATTTTAAATGAAATAATTACTAATTATGAAATAGATGGTATAAATCTTGATTATGTAAGATATCCTCAAACTGTGGATCCATCTTATCCTAATTATGCTTCAACAAATTGGGGGTATACAAAGGTTGCCCGAGATGAATTTAAAGCTATGTATGGGCTTGATCCTATTGACATTGCATATGGTACAGGTGATTGGCAATTATGGACTATATATCGTCAACGACAAATATCAGAATTTATAAAAAGTGTAAAAAAGCTTACTTCTAATAAAAACATTAAACTAACAACAGTAGTTTTCCCAGATTTAAAAAAAGCTTCCGCAACAAAAATGCAAAATTGGAAGGTTTGGTCTATGAACAATCTTGTTGATGGTTTTACTCCTTTAATTTTGACAGGTGATAAGAATACGGCAGTATTACTTTTAAAAGATATATTTAATAATACAAGTCCGACAACCAAAATTTATCCGGGATTATTTGTTACTTTCATGGGCGGACCATTTGAAGATTTGTTGATTCAAATACATAAAACAAGAGAGTTTAGAGCAAAAGGCTCGATAATATTTGATTATGCACATTTAGATGATAAATACATTGAAGCTTTGAAAACAAGAGTTTATAATCAGACATATGAAAATCGTGAGTTTGATTTGAAAGCTCCCGAAAATTATACGCCGCAAGTAAAATATAATGAAAAGAAAAAGAAAAGATTTTGGAGAAAAGATAATGACAATAATTAATTTTACAAAAATGCAAGGTTTGGGTAATGATTTTGTAGTTCTTGACTATGAAGAATATAAAAAAACAAATAAAACTCCTCAAGAACTTGCACTAAAATTATGCGACAGACATTTTGGTATTGGCGCAGATGGTTTAATTATTGTTAATCCTGATACGAAGGATACTGATATCGGATGGATTTTTTATAATAATGACGGTTCAATTGCACAAATGTGCGGGAATGGAATAAGATGTTTCGCTAAATATGTTTTTGAAAAAGGTTATGTAAATAAAAAAGAATTTTCGGTTGAAACTAAAGCCGGAACAATTATTCCTAAAATTTTAGATAATGGACTTGTTAGGGTTAATATGTCTCAGCCTATTTTAGAACCGGAGAAAATTCCTGTAAAAGTTAATAATAACTTGAATTTTGAGGTTGTTGTATCAGATAGAACATTTATAGCAAATGCAGTTAGTATGGGAAATCCTCATTGCATTATTATTACTGATGAAAATACAAAGGAATTGGCTTTAAAGTATGGTCGTGAGATAGAAACGCATCCTTTATTCCCGGAAAAAACTAATGTAGAGTTTATAAAAATTTTATCACGTGATGAAATTAATTTGGATGTATGGGAAAGAGGTTGTGCAATTACTCTGGCATGCGGAACAGGGGCTTGTGCCAGCGTAACAGCTGCTATATTAAACGGTTTATGTGATAATAAAGTAAAAGTAAATTTACCGGGCGGACAGCTTTTAATTGAGTGGGATGGTAATATTAACGATACAAAACATGATATCTTTATGTCTGGCAGAGCTGATTATTCTTTTACGGGACAAATTGAAGTATAGACCTTATACTAATTGCAAAGACTAAAAACATAGGTTAATATTAACTTATGAATCTTTTGGAAATTAAAAATCTTAATCTGAGCTTTCATTCTGATGACAAAGATTATCAAGCGTTGCATAATATAAATTTAGAATTAGAGAAAGGACAAATGCTTGCTCTTGTCGGAGAATCAGGTTGCGGTAAGACAATTACTGCCATGTCTGTTCTAAGGCTGCTTGCTCCAAATGCAAAAATTACATCGGGGAAAATAATATATAATGGTAAAGATTTACTTTCTTTACCGGAAAAGGAAATGCAATATATTAGAGGACGAGAAATAGCACTCGTTCCTCAGGATCCTATGACGTCTTTGAATCCTCTTTATACTATTGGTTCGCAGCTTTTAGAAGTTATAGAAGTTCATCAAAATGTAAAAGGAAAAGAAGCGGAAAAAATAGCGATTGATGTTTTAGACTTGGTAAAAATTCCAAATGCAAAAGAAAGACTAAAAGCATATCCTCACGAATTTTCGGGTGGAATGCGCCAAAGAGTAATAATTGCTATGGCCATAGCTTGTCAATCGAAAATTATAATTGCTGATGAACCGACTACTGCACTTGATGTTACTGTTCAAGCTCAAATAATGGATCTTTTAAAAGAAATTCAAAATAATTTTGGTACATCATTTATTTTTATTTCTCATGATTTTGGTTTGGTTTATGAATCTGCCGATAAGGTTGCTGTTATGTATGCCGGGCATGTTGTTGAGTATTCTTCTGCTGTTGAATTATTTAAAAATCCCAAACATCCTTATACAAAGGCATTGTTAAAAACCTTGCCCGATTTTAATTCAAAAAAGTTAGAAGCTATAGAAGGACAGCCTCCTTCTATAAAAGATTGTTTTCAGGGCTGTTCTTTTGAGCCGAGGTGCAAGTTAAAAATGGATATATGTAAGATAAATCATCCTGATTGCTATACACTTGAAAATTCTTGTGTATCTTGCTTTTTATATGATAAGTCTAAAATGAAATAATTTTATTGTTGACATTTTATAGACAAATGTCTATAATGTTAATATGCTTACAGAAAAACAAAAAATATTCTTTGAAAAACTAAAAGAATCATATGGTAAAGAAGCACTTCCAAGCTTTGATATTATTGCCAAAGATTTTGGATTTAAACATAAAAATTCAGTATGGCAATATTTCAATAAACTTAAGGAAGAAGAGTTGATTTATGAACGAAATAACAGATTTTACATTAATAAAGATTTGTTTGGAGCCGTTTTATTTTCTTCTGTAGTAAAAGCAGGATTTGCGTCTGTTGCTGATGATAGTATTGAAAAAAGACTATCTCTCGATGAAAGCTTTAATATAAATAGTCCTTCAACTTTCTTATTTACTGTTTCAGGTGATTCAATGATAGAACTTGGTATTTATGAAGGTGATAAGGTAATTGTTCAAAAAACTAATACTGCAAAGGATGGAGATATTGTTATCGCATATATTGATGACGGATATACATTGAAAACTTATAGAAATAAGCAAGGAAAAGTATGGTTAGAACCTGCAAATTCTAATTATCCTAATTTATATCCGAAGGAGCAATTAATAATTTTTGGTGTTGCACAAGGAATTGTACGAAAATTTTAATTATTCAAATATACACATTTATTCTTCTATTGCGGGGCATTTCCTCCCTATAGACCCCGCAAAATTTTTATTAGGTTTTATATATGAAACAGAAAATAATTGCATTAGTTGATGGAAATAATTTTTTTGCAAGTTGCGAAGTATTAATGAATCCTTCTTTAAAAGGAAAACCTGTATGTGTGTTAAGCAATAATGACGGTTGTGTTATAGCTCGTTCTTATGAGGCGAAAAAACTGGGTGTTAAAATGGGGATGCCTTACTTCATTGCGAAGAAAACTTTTACCGGGGTTACCTATTTAAGTGCTGATTTTTCTTTATATCATGAACTTTCTCAGAGAATGATGAATTTGATAAGCAGTTATTCTGATAAAGTTGATGTTTATTCTATTGATGAGGCTTTTTTGGATATAACCGGGTTAGATAAAGTTTTAAAATTGTCTTTCAAAGAAATAGCCATCAAAATAAAACAAGATATTGAATCGCATATAGGAATTTCTGTTTCTGTTGGTATTGCTAATTCTAAAGTTTTAGCAAAACTTGCAACACATAAGGCAAAAAATAAAAATGGTATATATGTAATAGAAAGTAATAATATAAAAGATGAACTGCAAAATATTCCGGTTGAAGAAGTTTGGGGCGTTGGGAAAAATATTGCAAGGAGTTTAAGAAAATATGGTATTTTTTATGCGGATGAAATTTTATTAAAGGATGATAATTTTTACAAAGTTAATTATGGAAAAAAAGGCTTGGAACTTAAATATGAATTAATGGGAATTAGTGTAATTCCTTTAACGGGGATTGAAGAAAAACCGAAGTCTATACAAAGAACACGCGCATTTCCCGAGTTTTCAAGAAATAAACGATATATTATTACCGAACTGGAAATCCACCTTCATAATATATGTAAAAAATTAAGAATGAATAATCAAAAAACTTCTTTAATATATGTAATGCTTAGAACCAAAGATTTTAGGGTATTTGTAAAAGATAAAAAACTTGATGTTGCAACTGATTCTGAATTTATATTAAAGAAAACAGTAATAGAACTTTTTGAATCTGTTTTTAATGAAGAAATAGTTTATCGTTCATCAGGTATTTATGCTGCGGAATTAAAAGATACAGAAAAGGTTCAATTGCCTTTATTTGAGCAAATTTCGCATAAAAAAGGTGAAGAGGTTTCTTTGGTTATTGATAAAATTGAAGGTATATATGGACGCGGGAGTATTTCTTTAGGTTATTCCGGCATAAAAGATATACAAGAAAAACATAAGCGAAAGATGCAGTTTAGACCTTTTTCTTAATTAAGCTTAAAATATTTTAAAGATGAAGTTTATTTATTGGAAACGATAGTATTTATATGTTATAAAAGTGTAGGAAGGATGAAGGGATAGCTGTTTGAAAAGAATATTTATAAAAACTTTTATATTTTTATTTCTATTCGGTTCTTTTTCCGGTTTTGTTCGTTCATATGCAGAAGTAATTCGTTTAGAACCTACTGAAAAAAATACGCTTAAGCTTAAATCAAAAGAAGATGTTTATAATAAAAATCTTGTAATACAAGATAGAGAAGTAGTTGAAGATTTGATAAAAATGCAAAAAGAAGAAGAGGTTAAAGATATTGAACTTCTTTGGAGAGCAACTATTGATAATAATACTTTGATAAAATTTACCATGAATAAATTGAATACACCTGAATCACAAAGAAGATTACATTCTTCCTTAATGGCAAAAGGTTTGTCTTCTCTTATTTATGGGGCAAGTTTTATACCAATGTTTACAGGGTCCAATGCAATGCTTCAATCGGCTTCATTTTCAGCAGGTCGATTGGCTAATAATTTTATTAATAAAGAAGCATCAGCTGGTCAACAAGCTCCAATTACAGATACTGAGTTGATACAACTGGCGGGAACCATTGAAGAGCTTCAAGAAAAAATAATTTCTTCTTATTATGAATATAAAGGAGCTTTAAATAAGCTTAAGGATACTCGTTCTAGGATTATTCTTTATAATAAAAATTATTCCAGAGCATTGCAAAATAAATCAGTTACAGAACTGGTAGTATCATCTGCTTTATATGAGGATATGCAGCTTCAGGAATATAAACAAGAGCAAGAGGCTAAAAAATGTTATCTCTCATTAGAACGCTTAGCAGGCAAAAAAGCTGTTGATAGTTTGATTTTATCTCAATATGCTTTAAAAAATCAGTTGGTTAATACGGAAAAGATAAGCAATCAATGAAAAAGTTTTTATTTGTGTATTTTATTTTAATATTATTTGTAAATCCTTGTTTTTCTGTAACAGAGGATGAACTTACAGAGCCGAAATCGCCTGCTTATCGTTTAGGTGTTACATATGATTTGGAAAGAGAATATAAACTTACAGATTTAACACAGTCACAAAAAGAAAAAACAGCATCATATGCAAAAGAATATATAAGGAACTCAACTTATGCAGATAGTTCTTTAAAGGATTTATCTAATGAAATTTCAAAACTTTTGACACTTGAAAAACAAGAAATGTTAGAACATATACAAATATTATGGGCAGGAGCTGCATTAAGAAGTGAAACTATAAAATTTGCATTATATAAACTATCAAATCCGGATGCAGATAAACCGGATGAGACAATTATAAAAAAAATTATAAGACCTTTATCAACAGTATCATCAATAGCAGGTGCAGGATTGGGGGATCCTTTTAGTGCAACAGCTGCATTATTTAGCGGACATCTTTTAAATTCACTTTCTTATAATGATAAAGATTTAAACTATAAATATACAAAAGTAACAGATGCAGATATGATTGTGCTTATTACAAAAGTAGATAATATGCAGAAAAAAGTAATTGATTTATATTATGACTATATGACCAGTTATAATTTGCTTTCAATGTGTGAAAAGAATATAAAAAAACGCGAAGAAAGATATAATGCTTCTTTTTATGAAAATGAAGAACAGTTGCTTATTGCTGATGCATATTATCGTTCTGCCATTGATAATAAAGCAAAATTAGAACTTGAATTTTTAGAAAATCGAGCAGCATTGGAACAGCTTGTAGGTCTTGAAGCTTTAGTAGAATTTGAAAAACTTTTATTGAAAAATTCAACTAATTAGTTTTCTTTTTCTGTTTATTTTTCGTTTTTTGTTTTAAATCAGGAGTTGCTTTTACCTTTGAATTCATTTGAATTCTTTTTACTGAATGTACATCGGGTAATGATTGAAACGCATTAATTACAGCGTTTAAATTATCAATACCGTTTACTTCCACCCCAAGTTCGATTATACCGACTTTTTTTGCATAATTAGTTTTGACATTTGCATATGTAATATTAGTATTTGTGTCAGCTGCTTTGATTAAAATATCCTTTAACATACCAAGTTTATCAACACAATTTATTCTTATTGAAGTTACATATGTTTTGTTTGGATTTTCATTATTTTTCCAACTGATTTTCATTAATCTTTCTTCAGGTACTGTGTCTAGAGAAGGACAATCAATTCTGTGAATAGAAACACCTTTGCCTCTGGTTACAACGCCAACAATGTGTTCACCCGGAACAGGGGAACAACATTTTGCAAAGCTGTAGAGCATACCTTCTAAACCAACAATTTCGTCTTTATATTGACTCTTTTTCTTATTTGAAACATATTGATTTGATTCTTCTTCAACTGGTTTTTTAATTTTACTTGTAACTTTATTTAATGTAGTTTCGCCATTTCCTATAGCAGCAAGCAAGTCATCAACAGAAATGTAATTTAATGTTTTTGCAATCTCCAGCATATGACCGTTTTTGATGTTTTCGTCATATACTGCTTTTGTGATTTCTTGTTCAAGCATTGATCTGCCATTATCAATGTATTCATCTCTGTTATGTTTCTTGAACCATTGTCTTATTTTAGATTGAGCTTGTTTCGTAACACAGAATTTTAACCAATGAAGTTTTGGTGTTCCTGTTTTAGATGTGAAAAGTTCAACAATATCACCATTTTTAAGTTTTGTGTCAAGTTGTGCAATTCTACCGTTAATTAAGGCACCTGTTGTTTTATATCCAACTTCTGAGTGAATTCTGAATGCAAAGTCTATAGGTGTTGCATTTTGTGGCAAATCAATAATGTCACCCATTGGGGTAAATGCAAATACTTGGTTACCAAATAAATCAATTTTAACCTTTTCAACAAATTCGTTTGCATTTGAAGCTTCTTTTTCAAGTTCAATCATTTGGTGCATCCAAGAAAATTTAATGTCATCTTCAGAAGCTGCTTTTATAGAACCTGATTCTTTATATTTCCAGTGGGCCGCAACACCATATTCTGCAACTTTGTGCATTTCTTTAGTTCTTATTTGTACTTCTAAAGGTTTTTGTCTTGGACCGATTACTGATGTATGTAATGATTTATATCCGTTACCTTTTGGCATCGCTATGTAGTCTTTAAATCTTCCCGGTATTGGTTTAAATAATGAATGGATTATACCAAGTACTTCATAGCATTGACGTTCAGTATCTACTATAACTCTTACTGCTGTTATGTCGTATAAATCGTTAAATGCAACATTTAGTCTTTGCATCTTTTTGTATATACTGTAATAATGCTTTGCTCTTCCAGTTATTTCAGCATTTATTTCATTCTTTTTTAGACTTTCAGAAATTTCATCAATCAAAAGTTTAACGGTATTTTCACGTTCTACTTTTTTTTGCGCTACAAGTTGTGCTATTTCAAAATATTTTTCAGGATTAAGATAACGTAATGATAAATCTTCAAGTTCAGCTTTTATTTTCCCGATACCTAATCTGTTGGCTAGTGGAGCAAAAATATCAAGTGTTTCTTGTGCTATTCTTACTTGTTTTACAGGGGTCATATAGTTTAGCGTTCTCATGTTATGGAGTCTGTCGGCAAGTTTTAAGAATATAACTCTGACATCTTTTGCCATTGCTATAAACATTCGTCTGAAACTTTCAGCTTGCCTTTCTTCCTTTGATTTGAATTGATATTTATCTAATTTTGTTACTCCGAGAACTAAATTTAATACATCTTCTCCGAATTCTGCACCTAGTTGTTCAGGTGTGATACCTGTATCTTCTATTGTATCGTGTAAAATTGATGCCATTAGAGTATGTTTATCCACTCTAAGTGTTGCTAATATTTTCGCTACTTCTACAGGGTGAATTATATATGGTTCTTCACTTACACGGTATTGTCCCGCGTGTAATTTCTCTGCAAATTTGTATGCTTTGTATATTTCTTGTATGTCTTCTTCTGAACGATTCTGTTCTCTTAAAATTTTTTCTAAGCCGATAAATATATTTTCTTGTTCCATATTTTGCCCTGCAGTTTGATTTAATTTTACAATGTAATTTTATTTTTTCCAATAAAAATGATAATACATACTTCACTTGGTGTATAATTCAATTATGTTTGATATTTCTAAAATTTTATTTAAAACAGTTGAGGGAATAATCTTTGTTGTAAGATTGGCTCCTAATTCTTCTTTTTCAAAAATAGTTGATTATACAGAAGAATATGTTAGGATAAAAATTTCATCTCCTCCAATAGAAAATAAAGCAAATAAAGAATTAATTGTTTTTTGTTCTGATTTGTTTGATGTTAATAAGTCTAAAATATCAATTGTGTCCGGTGAAAAATCTAAATTGAAAA
Source organism: Candidatus Gastranaerophilales bacterium (assembly GCA_944322615.1). Classification (GTDB taxonomy): domain Bacteria; phylum Cyanobacteriota; class Vampirovibrionia; order Gastranaerophilales; family Gastranaerophilaceae; genus Avigastranaerophilus. The sequence continues at coordinate 26,745 of CALUPH010000008.1, forward strand.
AAATTTTAATAAAAGATACAAATCTTGATGAGCTGAGACAAAAACTTATTTTTGTGTTAGACTCACTTCATAAGGAAAAATAAAGGGAAAAATATGTTAACTACAATATGGATTATTCAAATAATTTCTGCAGTTTTATTAATATTTTTAGTATTATTACATTCACCAAAAGGTGATGGACTTGGTGCAATTGGTGGAGCTGCAAATTTATTTTCGTCTCAAAAAAGTGCAGAAAAAGGGTTGAATCATTTTACATATATACTTTCAGCAATTTTTCTAGTTACTTCATTTATTACAGGGTATCATTTATTTGGTTAAATCTATAGTATATAAAAGAAGGCTCCAAATATTGGAGCCTTCTTTTTATTAAAATCCTGTAGAACCAAATCCGCCTTCACCTCTTGCAGATTCGGCTAATTCTGTTGTGACTTCAATTTGAGCTTTTTCTACTCTTGCTATTACCATTTGAGCAATTCTGTCATCTGGTTTTATTGTGTATTCTTCATTTGAAAGATTTACTAAGCCCACGCAAACTTCTCCTCTGTAGTCTGCATCAACAGTTCCAACTGCATTAATTAATGTTATTCCGTGTTTTACTGATAAGCCTGAACGTGCTCTTATTTGTGCTTCATATTCTAATGGAATTTCTATTTTTATTCCGGTTGGTACCAATACTCTTTCTAAAGGTTTTAATGTTATTTCTTTATCTATAGCTGCATACAAATCCATTCCTGATGAACCTTCTGTTTTGTATTCGGGAAGATGCTTATTATGTGGCATTCTTGTTATTTTCATTTTCATCGCTAAATTTCTCCTTTTTCTGTATTTTTTCCGTCTGATAGTGAATATAATGGTTGATTATTTGATATTGATAGATTCTTAGATAAGTTATATTCTCCTTTTAGTATCATTGAATATTGATGTATTGGTTTATTATCATAAGTTATTTTAAATCTGTTTGTAACTATAAAATCATTTATGAAATTCAATGAAAGTATTGTATCCATACAATCGAGTTCTTTTTCTAATGTCTCCATTTTTGCAATTGCACTTAAAACATAACTGAATGATAATGTTATTCCGTATCTTCTAAATTCTATAACAATAGAGTCTAAAGTTGGCTTTATATAGTATATGAAGTCATCAACATAGTTAAAATCTCTATATATTAAAAATAAATTTTTTCTATAATAACCTTTTTGCATTGGTTTTGAATAACTTATATTCTCTAATAGTTTTTTATTTACTCTTTGTTTCCACAATTCAACCTCTTGGAAAGTTAATTCTAAATCTGATTCTTTTCTCTTTATTTTATTAACGTGCGGTTGTATTAAGAAAAGAAGTTTTGAGTTTTCCAAAGGTTCGGTTGTGTTAATTGTAGCATCAGTTGGAGCCATTGTTGGCTTAGCAACTTTCTTTCTTTGCATTCGTCTTCTTTGGATTCTTCTTTCTTCTTCTTCTTGTAAGATTATAAGTTTTTCGTATAATTTATTTACTGTGTAATCAAAAATGAAGCCTAAGAGTAAAGAAATTCCACCAACAATAGCAAGTGTAAAATCAGCAGAAACCCCTTCCGGAACGTAAAATGTTCTGACTATAATTACAGGTATGATAAAAAGTTTAGTAAATAAATATAACCACTCAACTTCTAAACAATTTAGAAACCAAAAAACAAATGATATAAAAGCATAAAAGAAAAAAACAAAACGAAAAAACTTCACACCATATAAAATTTGTGCGAGTGTTTCTAATTTTGATAGTGTATTATTTTGCCTGTATGCCATTTATCCTAGTATTATATTGTCAATCAACCTCGTTTTTCCTGATTTAGCAGCTATTGCTACAAGTGTATTTTTTCTTGCTGTGTGAATTTTTTCAAAAGTTTCAAAATCTCTAAATTCAAGATATTCTAAATCTATATTGTGATTTAAAATTGAAAAACCTGCATCAAATAATATATTTGTGTCTACTGTACCTGAGTTATAAAGCTTTTCTATTTCTTTTAAAGCTTTTGAAATCGTTAGAGCATTTTCTCTTTCTTCTTTAGATAAATATGTATTTCTTGAACTTAATGCAAGTCCGTCAGTTTCTCTAACAATAGGGCAAGGAACTATTGTTAAATCTATATTTAAGTCCTTTACCATCTTTTTTAAGATGAATAATTGTTGTGCATCCTTTTGTCCAAAGAAGGCATAATCAGGTTTAACTATGTTGAATAATTTTAGAACTACTGTTGCAACACCGTCAAAATGTCCGGGTCTTGCTTTTCCGCACAAGCAATCAACTAAATTATAAGGTGGGCATACAAATGTAAGTTCTGTATTTGATAGTTTTGTATTTTCTCCGTACATTTCTTTTGGAGTTGGTGCAAAAACGATATCAACTCCAAGTTTTTTACATAGTTCTAAATCATTTTCAATTGTTCTTGGATATTTATCAAAGTCTTCATTTGGACCAAATTGGATTGGATTTACAAATACACTTACTACAACTTTATCACAAGTTTTTTTTGCTGTTTCTATCAAGGAAGCGTGTCCTTTATGTAAAGCTCCCATTGTAGGCACGAGCCCTATTTTAGTATTTTCTTGTTTCCATTCTTTTATATTTTTTTTTATTTCTTCTATATTATTTATTAATATTGTGTTCAAGTTTATCCCTCTCTTCTTCTGTTAAATTAAAAGAATATTCTTTAGTTGGAAATTCTCCTGTTTTAACGTCTTGATTATATTTTGAAATTGCATCTTTCATTATTTCTTTAATATTTGCATATTGCTTTACAAATTTTGGTATATTCCCCGGATATTTGCCCAAAATATCATCTATAACAAGTACTTGCCCGTCGCAATATTTACCTGCACCAATACCAATTGTTGGTATTGATATGTTTTCGCTTATATATTTAGCTGATTCTTCAGGTACCATCTCAAGAACAAGTGCAAAAGCACCATTTTCTTCAAGCTTTTTAGCTGCATTAAGCATTTTTATTGTATTTTCATATGATTTACCTTGTACAAAATACCCGCCTATTGTGTTTATATATTGAGGTGTGAATCCTAAATGACCTACAACATTTATTCCTGATTGAGTTAAATGATGTACTTCATCAAGAATAAAATCAGAGGCACCTTCAAGTTTAACCGCTTTCGCTCCTGCTTGAATTAATCTGCCTGCGTTTAAGGTTGTTTGTTCTTTATTTAAGTGATATGAAAGAAACGGCATATCTGCAACAACCAAAGCTCTTTTTACTCCGTTGGAAACAGCTTTTGTAAAAGTAAGCATATCTTCTATAGTTACTTTTATTGTTGTATCATAGCCTAATATAGTCATTCCTAAAGAGTCACCAATTAATATTGAATCAACACCGCATTCATCAATATATTTAGCTGTAGAAAAATCATATGCCGTTAGCATAGTGATTTTCTCTTTATTATCTTTCATCTTTTTTAGCGTTCTGGATGTAACAGGTTTTATAATGTCTGCATTCATTAGTGCTTATCCTTTTCTTTTTTTCTGTACCAGTAGTATATAATTCTGGCAAGTCTGCTTGGAGAGTGTCTTACAAAGGAAGAATGCCCATCTTCATATCTTTTATCTTCTATTAAATTTTTCTGAACAATTTCTATCCCCATTCGATTAATTTCGTCTTTGTCAACAACAACAGGTTCTGAACCTGCATCTTTATATGGAGCAAGAAGTTCAGTGGGTAAGTCATTATTTACTAAAACAGCATCCATAATTTTATCAAATTTTGCGTGTTTTATTAGTGTTTTAATATGATCAGATACAGAAAATCCGTCTGTTTCACCAGGTTGAGTCATTATGTTGCATACGTATATTTTTTTTGCTTTAGAATCATTTACAGCTTTTGCAATGTCTTTTATTAATAGGTTTGGAATAACACTTGTGTATAAACTTCCCGGACCTAAAATTATCAAGTCAGCATCATGAATAGCCCAAATAACATCTTCAAGTGCTTTACAGTTGCTTGGTTCTGAAAATAGTCTTTTTATTCTTTTGCCTGATTCGGGAATATTCGATTCACCTTTTATTATTGAACCATCATCCATTTCAGCAACTAATCTCATGTCATCTAAGGTAGAAGGTAAAACTCTTCCTCTTATTGATAAAACTTTAGATGATTCTTTAACTGCTCTAACCATATCACCGGTAATAGAGCACATTGCAGTTAAAAATAGATTACCGAAACTGTGTCCCGATAAACCTGCACAATCTTTGAAACGATATTGGAATAATTTTGCAACTAAATCTTCGTCGTCTGCTAAAGCAGCAATACAACTTCTAATATCACCAGGTGGTAAAACGCCAAGTTCTTCTCTTAATTTCCCAGAACTACCGCCGTCATCACCAACTGTTACAACAGCTGTTATATTATTTGTTATTTTTTTTATTCCTTTTAGCATTGTTGATAGACCTGTACCACCACCAATTGCAACAATTTTAGGTCCTCTGTTTAATTTTCTTCTTCTGTACAAGTCTTCTAAAACAGCGTGTCTGTTTCTTTCATTATTTACATCAAGTATTGAATAATTAGTTCTCAGCCAACCTAAGAAGAAAAGGAATGCGCCTAAAAATATTAACAACCATCCTATTATTTCGGACGGCAGCATTTGAGTAATTTTTACTATCATATTAATAAGCGAGTATACAGGTCTTAAATTATATATTATGCATAAGCCTATAGCAGCAAGTATTGCACCTGTGATTATTAGCAAAAACCATCTTTTAACTTCAAGTCCCGGAAGCAACCATCCTGCATCTCTCGGTATGCGTATAAATAACTTGTTAAATTTCATTACTTACTCCTTTTATACCCAGCCTGATGTCTCAACTTTATTGTAATTAGCAGGTGTTGGTTTTACAATTTCATTTGCTTTTCTCAGAAGTTGAGTAATATTAGGATTTTTTGTATCAAAGTGGATAGTATCTGCTTTGACCGGCATAAACATACCGTTTCCTATTTTTATTTGAGAAGAATGTAAAACAGTTCTTATTCTGTTTAAAGCATCATCCTCATTTATGTATGTTTTGCTTTCCCAATCAACTTTGAAATCTTGCGTATAGGTTTTGTCTATGAAAAGTTCTCTGTTAACAACAATGCCTGTTTCAGTCGAAACTTTTTCAAGAATTTCATTATCAAGACAAGTATAATTTAACCATTTATCAAATTTTTGAACAGCTTTTGCTATTGCTAAAGAAAAGTCATAATTTTCACTTGCAATTTTGTACATTGCACCGTGCGGTCTAACGTGATCGATTACAAGATTATATGATTTTGCAAATGATGCTAATGCACCAATTTGATATATTACTATTGCTTCTATTTCTTCAGGTGTAAGCTCCATTGGTCTGTAACCTAAACCTTGTATGTCATTAAAACCAATGTGTGCTCCTATTGTAAGATTTTTTTCTTTACATTTTAATAAGTATTCTCTTATTAAAAGAGGATCTCCTGCGTGAAATCCGCAAGATATGTTAACAGAACTTACATAATCTAATAATTCTGTTTCTTTATTATTTTTAAAAATACCAAAACCTTGTGCTGCATCTATATTAAAATCAATATGTTTTGTTGGCATATTAATCCCCTTTACCAAAACTGTTTTTTTATTATAACTCTCCTTCTCTATTATATATCAATATTGAATATAGTCCAGTTATTACAAGAAATAATTTAGGTGTTGACTTTGTCGAAAAAAACATTAAAAATTATTTGGATTTCATACAAATAGATGTATTGTTTTTTCTTTAAAAATAGCATAATTCAAATGTATTAGTATAAGTATACAGAAATGCCATTCAGATATAGATTACAAAAGGTACTTGATTTTAGGATAAGAAAGAAAGAAGAACAGCTTCAAGAAGTTCTAAAAGCAAAAAATGAGGTAGATAGAATTCAAAGATTAATAGATGAAAATAATGAAGAAATAGCAGGTGTTATTAAAACAATGCGTTCTACCAATGATTTTCGGATGATGGATTCATATGATAAATATTTGAAGCATCTATATGAAAAAGGAGAAGAACTCGAAAAACAAAAGCAAGCAGCAATTGAAGTATTAGAAGAAGAAAAAAAGAAGCTTGTTGAACGGGAAAAAGAAGTGAAGGTTCTTGAAAAACATAAGGAAAAAGCACTCGAACAATACAAAGAAGAAGAAAAACAAGCAGAAAACAAATTACTTTCAGAAGTAGCAGTCCAAAAATATTTTCAAAAAACGAAAGCAAGAAAAGAAGAAGAAGGCGAAGACGATTAAAAAGGAATAATGATGAAGATAGATACTCAAACAAAACAAAATGTTGAAAAAAAAGAAAATTTAGTGCAGATGCAGCCTGAAGATGCAGATGTTTTAGCTTCATCAAATCTTCCGTTTTCTGATGTTTTGACACAACAGTTAAATGGTATGGATGAAGATTCTGTTGGTAGTTCTACATTGAGTTCAATTGGAATTGATTACAATTATGATTCTATTTCTATGAATTTTGAAGATGCTTTGTTTTTTGTAAATTTGACTCAAGAAGGTCAATTTTCTGTTGAAAGTACTAAAACAGGAGAATTTAAGTCATTATTAAAACTCGATGTGGCACAGAATGTTGTTTCTTCAAAAACCGTAGAAGTTACTAACCAGCTAACTTCATTGATAGAAAAGGCTCAAAAGACACAAAAACCGGTAAGAATTTCATTCGATAATGATGTTTCCGTAATTTTAAAAATTGATAAACATGGAAAAGTAACTGCTGAATTTATTCCGGGCAGTATAGAAGTTGAAAATTACCTGCGAAATAATATTGCTTCTTTACGTCAAAAATTTGATGAACAAAATTTGCCTTATAACGATCTATTTTATAGGCAAAATAATGGCAGACAAAATAGAAATAAGAATGAAAAAGAAAGAGGAGAGCAATAATGCGTGACGCATTTATAAATGCTTTAAATACACAGAAATTAACAAGTGAATGGGTTAGCGATTTATCAGAAAACTTGGTGAATGTATATACTCCAGGATATAGGGAAAAGAAATTTACATTCAAAACATTTTTAGACGGTTCTGTTGCAGAAACAAGATTAAGAAATGTAGGGCAAGGTAAATCATCACCCGGAACATCCGATGAAAATATATATTTGGAAGGTAGCGGGTACTTTGTTTTACGTAATGATAAAGGCAGAATTGTCTATACAAGACTCGGTGAATTTAAGTTTGACGGTGAAGGTGTCTATAGAAGTTCTGACGGACAAGCTGTTCAAGGCTATATTTTAAATGATAAAGGTGAAATAATGAATGGGGCAAAACCAGTTGATGCTGATTCGTTTGTTGATACAGCATTTGATGGTGGTGCTGCATCTGTACCAACTACGAATATAAAACTTTGGATTGATCCAAGTAATGGTAAATATCTTGGTAAATACGAAGAATTTGAGTTTAAAGATGACGGAATATTATATGGTAAAGCGGACGGCGGAAAAGTAATGACCCCGTTGTATAAGGTAGCAATAATAAATTTCCATAATCCTCAGATGTTGTATCAAGTTGCAGATGGACAGTTTATTGAAACCGAAGAATCAGGGAAACCTGTAGTCGGTAGAGGTGAAGTAAGAGGCGGATTAATAGAACTTTCAAATGTTGACTTTGACGCAAATACGGCTTATTATCAACAAGCTCAAATGCAATTAGAACTTGCAAATCAATTAATAAAGTCTCATAAACAATTGTTAGAAAATGCAATTGAACTTATGAGCAGTTAATGACAAATAATCTCGGAATGAGAAGTAACAATGTCAGAAGCTCTATTAAATGGAGCTTTTTTTTTAGCAATTTTTTTTATTTTCTTGTTTTCATATAGCCAAGGAAATAATCTATTATGACTTTATCAATAAATAATAATCCTTTTCTGTATAATAATTCATATTCAAATAAAAACTCAGTTAAAAAAAATGATTTTGGACAAAAATCAAAATCAGAAATTTTAACTGCAGAAAATGTTCCTTCAGATGCAATAAAGTCAAAATATTGTCCATCCTTTGGTAAATTCAGAAAAGTTGATGATATTTCATTATTGGATAAAGATTCGGGATTTAATGTGAAAGCTTCTTTATGCAGAGAAAAAATAGGAGATTTTGTTTCTTATAAAATATTTGTAGATAAAAAAGAAGCTGGTTTTATGGATATGAACTGTACTTCTTTGTTTCCTGAGGGAGATTATGTTTTGACACAGCCAAATAATGTAATCCCTGAAATAACTCATTTACGATCATTACTTGGTGAAAAATATTCAGGAATAGGTACAGCCCTTGTCAATGCTGCAGTTAAAGAAAGCAGAAAAAGAGGAAATGACGGGTGTTTGTTCCTAACAGCAGAAAAAGGTTATGCTCGTACTTTTTCTGATTATAGAAGTGATGAAAATCCAATTCCTTTTTATTATAAACTTGGGTTTGAAGCGGTAAACCCTCAAATAGATAGTTTTATAAAGAAATGCATTGCAAAATCGCAATATAATATGCTTCCGGATTCAGCATTATTACTGTTAACTCCGGAAGCAATTGCACAGAAAAATAAATATTTTGCTAAGAATTATACCTTTTGTTAAAAACCTAAAGGTTCACCTGTAAGTATTATTTTTATTCGTTTTGGTGGGTTGCAAAGTCTTGTTATTACAATATTTGAACATATTGAATCTTTTGAAGTACAGTCTTCACATATTCCAGTAGAGAAACAAGGGGTTTGTCTTAAGCCATTTCCAGCAACTCTTTGCATATTTGTTGGTGCAGCGGTTTCTCTTGCACGTTTGATTGCATCTTGAACATTCAATGCTAATTTATTCATACCAACAATAACGATTACATTTCTTGGGCCAAACATTAAAGCTGCTGTTCTATTACCAATACCGTCAATATTAACAAGCTGCCCGTCTTCACTAATTGCATTGGTTCCCATTAAATAAGTATCGCAAGTTAATGATTGTCGTAGTAAAGTCATCCTTTCTTCTGGATTTTGAGCTATATCTCTGTTTATAACATTATAGTTACCCTTTAATACGTGATCAATTAATCCTATTTCAAGTACAGACATTGAACCACCCCAAGAAACAGTATCTCGTTCGGGGATTAAACTAATTGCTTTTGCAAGTGCTTCTTCTTTTGTTTCAACATAATATGCATCAAAGAATCTCTTTTTAAAATTCAAAACAACTTTTTCACCGACTTTTTTGTTTCTTTGCATTAAGTATACATTCTGTACCATAACAAAACCTCCCAATAAGTGTTATGTTACCACATTATTTGCTTTTTGTACATTTCAAAATATCTTGATTATATTAATTTTATTGAGTTATTGTCTAAAAATGCAAAATATTTTAGAATATAACCAAAAGAGATAATATGGAGTTATATATGGATAAATGCATTTTCCCGGAAGGTATTCCAACTAAGGCGAAAGAAGAATTAGAAAAACTATTGAGAGGAAATCAGAATTTTGTAAATGGAACTCCAACAGCAAAAAATATGTGTTTGGAAACCTTAAGGAAATATGCATTTCACCAAGAACCATATGCTATAGTTTTAAGTTGTTCTGATTCAAGGGTTGTTCCTGAAATTATTTTTGATTGTGGTATTGGTGAATTATTTGTTATAAGAGTTGCAGGTATTACAGCAGGACCAAATGTTATAGAAAGTATTGAGTACGCAGTTAAAAAATTAAAGTTACCATTACTTATTTTATTAGGACATGATGACTGTGGTGTAATGAAATATGCAAAAGATCATTATCCAAATGAAACAGAAGATTTCAAATCGATAATGTCCTGTGTTTATCCGGTTTTGGATAAAAATGAAGATATAACTTGTCATAATTATTTTGCACAGCAACATACAATATGGGTTGAAGATGTTTTGATAAAAAAATCTTCAATAATAAGAAATGCTGTTCAAAATAGCGAATTATATATAGCGAAATGTCATTTTGACCATTCAACAGGTTTGGTTAATTTAATATAATCTTTTATAAATAGTAAACTAATGTAAAAATTATATTTTATAATGCATTTGAAGTAACAAAAAAAAATACGCTTACAATTAATATCTTTGAGATATTAGAAGGATATGCAATGAAAATAAATAAGGCCGAAATGAATGTAAATGCTTTTAAACCGAGATTTAAAAGCATAAGAACTGATAAAAAAACAGTCGAACAATTAAAAACAGGTGAAAAACCAATATTAGAAAATAATAGGCAAAATATATATGCAGCACTCAATAACTTAAGTTCTGCTTCAGACAGGACAAGTATTGAATTTCTTTTAGATGTAGCAAAAAATCTTGCATATGGACAAGGTGGAGATGATTCCGAATTTAAAAGTTTTTTGGATGAGGAAGGGTTAACTCCGGAAAACAGAGAGAATACTGATTGGTCAAAAGTTTTAGATGATACAATAAGACGTGCATTATCTTCTTCTTTAGACAATGTTACGGATTTGGAAGCAGAATATAATGAAATTTTTAATACTAAAAAACCTTTAACAGAACAACAAAAAAAAATACTTGATTTAAGAAACGATTTTACTTCTTTAATAATAGGCGAAGATTCTTTAAAAGATTCTGAAACTTTGGCAAGAACAGCCAGAGTAAGAAAAAATCTTGATTATTTTATTGCATCTTCCGAAATTCCTTTATCTCAAAAGCAAGAATGCCTTGAAAAATTTATTTTCTTTATGAGTGATGAATATAAAATCACTCCGCAATTGGAAGATAAAAAATTACAAGTAATGGATGAAATGTTAAATGATATGATTGTTAAAACTCCTCAAGATGATGTTTTAACAATAAAATCCGTTGATCAACGCCAAAGTGGGATGTGTGCTGCCATTTCTATTTGTAGAAAAGCGATGGCATACGAGGATAAATCAAAATATGTTGATTTGATAATGGAAGAATTAAAAGATTCTCCGGTAATGTCTGTTTATGATGTAACAGAATTAGGCGCAGGTAAAAAAGTTGATATACCAAAAACAATAATAGATTATGATACCGCTATTGCAAAAGGTTATAGAATTATTGATGCATCTGCTCATAATTGGATGCATAATGCTCACGCAAGCGGTGATGGAACAATTCAAACAGAATATTATGTTCCTTTTGATGAAGAAAATTATGGAATATTTAACGATTCAAGTTGGTATCTTGGATTAGATCCAAAATATTCAAATGTAAAATCTTTGTTGATGTCTGTAATAAAAGAAAAAGAACTTTTGAAATCTTGTTATAGAGCAAGAAAAAATATGAGTGATACTTATAATAATCTTACAGCAGTTAAGAAAGAATATTATGATACTCAAAAGTCAGTTAATGGCAAATTAAGTGAAGTTTTTTCAGATATTTTCCCTGAAAAATCAAATGAGGAAATTTCAAGTTTAATTAAATCTTTAAAAGATTTTTACACAGGGAAAACTCCTGAAAATGGTCAAAATGTTCCTTCTAAGTTGCCAAAGGATGAAAAACAAAGAATAATTGCTGATTTTGTTATTTCATCTGTACCTGATATTACAGATTCTCAAAAAGAGAAAATAGTTAAAAATGCTGTTGTATTATTTGCTATGCTTGATGAGTATAATAGAAGTGAACTCCAATTAAAAAAACTAAAAAGTTTTAGTTCTCCAAGAAGCAAATATTTGTTTAATAAAAAATTATATAATGCAGCTGCAGCTCATAGAATTGCTGTTGAATCTGATGTAAATATGCCTGATGGTATTGTAAGATTTGAACGATTATCAGGATTACCCCCTAGAGATATACAAATTTCTAATTATTTAAAGTCCATAAAGTCAGGAATAAACTCTGCTAGTGTAAGACAAAGATTTATTGACGATAAAGGTAATATCCCAACTTCTAAAACACTAGAGGCAGATTTATTGTCTGATACTATAAAATTAGAATCTTTTATACCAAAAGAACTTGATTCTATTACAAAGACATTATTTGAAAAATCGGTTACAGATTTAGTTATAACTATATTTGAAAATATTGCCCAAAATGTTAAAGAGGGTGATCGTGAAGCATTGGAAAATGTTAAAGTAACAATGGGCATAAAAGGTGACAAGCATGATGTTACAGAAAAGCTTAATAAATGGGTTCAAAAACTTTCTTCAAATCCATCTAATGAAGAAGTATTAGACGGTATAAGACTTTTAGGCTATGAAGACAGAATGCATTTTGTGTCTGTATTTATGTCTCATTATATGCAATCCTTACAAGAAGGTATTTCTGAAGAACAATATAATAAACTTGTTAAAACTTTTGGCGGTGAAGATAAAGTTGGCTTGGGTATAGAGTCTCAACGTGAAAAATTTGAAGCATTGACAGAAGAATATAATTCAATACTTGAAAAATGGCAAATACCTTCAGCAAGAACTCAAATATTAAAACAGCTTGAAAAACAACATTTTATTGTAAGCCGTACCAAACTTGATATGTTGAAAAATCATTTTTCTTCAATAGAACAAGCAATGGTTGCTAATGAAAAAATCGAGGATTCAAAACAAAGACAAAAAGCGAATAGTAAATTATATCAGTTTACAAGTGAAGAAACAGAAATTTTTGAATCAATAAAAAAATCTCTATCAAAGATGAAAAAATATTGTGAAATGGAATATCAGAATTTAAACAATATTTTATATGATGCATTAGAGGATCAGTATTCTAATATTGGTATGTTAAACGGCCAGTTTTGGGTAAGAGAAGAAGGATCTTCAGGATTAGCTGCGAATGAACAAATTAGAATTATTGAACAGATGACAGGTAAACCATATCATATGGAAACCGATGCAATAGCTGCCGCCGAAAAAATAAAAAAAGGAAACGGTAGTGGTATACAGTGTTTAAGTGTTGATGATTCTGATTATGCTTTTCATGCTCAGTATGTTCCCTCGGTTACTACAGAAACATTTACAAATCCGATTACAGGTAAAAAGATTATTCAAGATGTAATGTGGACAGATAATTCTTGGGGAAAAGCAGAAAAAGAATATTTCTGGAATGGCCGTAATGGATTCTTATATACTGATTACGGTAATGGTTATGGCTGGAAAGATGGATTTATATTAGCTGATGATTACAAAATTGGTCTTCCTGTCAAAGATATTTATGGCGCAATAGGATACAATAAAGAAGATGGGGATAAATTTGGTTTATTCACAGATGTTGTGCTTCCGGGTGCACCAATTGATTTATACCAAAAACTATATAAAATGTTTGGTTACATTTTTAATATTGATGAAGGTAAAAAATATTATGCTGCATTAGAAAATGCTATTTCGAGCGGATATAAGATTAAAATAGATGAGCTTGAAGGATTAGATTCTGTTGCCGAAGCAAAATTAGAAATGCTTGCAAAACGAATTGACAAAGAATTGAAATCAGAAGCGGATTTTGAAAATTTACCTGATGATGACGAACTAAAATTTGTATTTAAAAAGTTAGCAGTATATATGTCTACAAATAATCCAATGTTGGCAGATACTGTATTCTCTGTTAATAATAATAAGGATTTGGAAACAGTAAAAGATGAAATTTTCCAAGAACATTTAGATGTATTTTCTTCTATCATTGGGAAATCAGATGAAACATTAGAAACATTATATAATTATTCATATGATAAATTAAATTCTATATTTGATGAAATAAAAACAACATATGGTCTTGAAATTTCAGAACCTCAAAGAAAAGCAATTCTTGAAGGAATATTCTTTAATGAAGATGCGTTAGCAAAACATAATGGTACATTATCAGGTCTTGAAAAATATTTTGAAGAGCAGATAGAAAGTAATGCAATTGCTAATATTAAAGATCAAGCTGCTTTAGATTATTTTATTACGAATGCTAAAAAGATAATATTACAAAGTATAGATGAAAGAGTAAGAATAAAATCTTTAGATAGTTTGCCTATTGTTAATTCGCCATTAAAAGATGAATTTATAGCTGCCGTTGATAAATATTTGAATCCTTCTTCAGATGAAGAATTATTAACATTGATTCAAGGTTTGCAAATGGCAGACTATGATACAGTTGATAAATTCTTTGAAGTGCTTCAACCGGAAGATATAGGTCTAAAGGAAAGAAAACCATATGATTATGTAAAAATGTATTTATCCGGAGATTCACCAGTAAGTAAAGCATTCAGTGAGTTGATTTCATCTGAAGAGATATATAAAAACTTACCTGCTTCAAATGATGAACAAGAAGGTTCATCTCCTGAGGAGTTGTATAGAAGTTTATATGTTAAACTTTCGGAAATGGATGTACAAAAATACATAAAAGCATTTAAAGCAGAGGCTTTTCAAAAATATAAGGTAAGACAAGCATTTCCTGAACCTGTTGTTATTTCGGATGAGTCTATTTCTAAAATAGTTGATGGTATGTATTCTTCTATAATTGAACATGTTGATAGTATAGAAAGTAGTAAATATGTTTATGAAATATTATCAAAATATCATGAAATAAATGATAAGTTTTTAACTCGACCATTATTTACTTCTTTATTAAATAGACAAGATGTTGTACCTGATGAAGAAAGTAAAGCTGTGTTTAATTCCTTTATTTCTGAAATACTTGAACTTCAGGAATTATCAGGTCTTGATCCATCATTTGAAATTATAAATGAGCCTTTAAATAAATTAATTAGTGTACTAAAATCATCTGATACTAAGTTTGAAGGCAGAGTTATAGGGCCTGTTTTAAATGAAATAATTTCAATATTCTCAGATTTAGAGTCTACCGGAATTACAACCGATAGGTTTGTGCAATTGAAACAGGAAGAAATATCAGCTTTAAAATATAATATTCAGTTAATGGTAAATACTAATATTGAACCAAAGTATAGAGATGAAGTTCTAAATGAAATCTATAGACTAATTGATATGTATAGAAAAGGTTACGATGAAGAAACTTTATTATTAGAAAAAGAAAAAATAAAGGATTTGGTCATAACAAAACATATTGTAAAAAATCCAACGGTCTTGTTGAAAGAATGTGTAAGATTGCTTCAAGATGGAAAACAAAATACTGATGAGTATGAAATCCTTAGAGCATATTTGGAAACTGCTCTTCAAGTAGCACAACAGACAAAAATTCAATATAAATTAGTACAAAACCAGCATGAAGCAATAAGTTCAAAAACAAAAGATATGCTATCTATGTTTTGTGTAACAATGAAAGACGGTAAAAGAGAAAACATGGATTCGGAAATCGGTATGTTGTACTTGATTGAACAATTGAAAAATACAGGTGATAATTATACTATATTGAACTTATTTTTAGAACAATCAGGTCTGTCACAGCAGGCATTAAATGCATTGA
Source organism: Candidatus Gastranaerophilales bacterium (assembly GCA_944322615.1). GTDB lineage: Bacteria > Cyanobacteriota > Vampirovibrionia > Gastranaerophilales > Gastranaerophilaceae > Avigastranaerophilus. The sequence continues at coordinate 42,103 of CALUPH010000008.1, forward strand.
TTAATAATTTCGAAATACAAAAAACTAATGATTTAGTTCAAGAAAAAGCAGAAGAAATTAAAATTGATTTAGCTGCATTAGACGAGTTGGCTTCATTAGTTGGAAAGTATACTGAAATAAATAAAGGGAATATAAAATCTTTGCCTGATTCTGTTGAACAATTCAGATTATATATTGAGCGTAAGCTAAAAGGTAAAGAAAATATTTCAGTATTTTCAAAATTTGTAAATTATATTGATTCAATACAATATACAGATGCATTGAAGGATACTAACTCAACAATGATTGAGCCATTGACAAAACAAATTATAGAAGATGCACTTCAATATGTAGCTGAAGATATTAATTCACAAATGAAATATATTTCAGATATATCTTCTATGTTAAAAGAACGAATAGAATTAATTGCATCAATACGAGTTCCTTCTGAAAGTGAAGCTTATAAAAATAGGACAGACTTCTTCCATAAATATGAACAAGTACAAAATTATATTTCAGAAGAATCTAAGAAAATATTTGATGCACTGGGAAATTCTGAATTTTTGTCAGCACAAATGATTCCTTGCTAAAATAAGTAAAAATATAGTAATATGTTAGCAAAGGAGAAATAATGAAAAAGATTATAATTTTGTCTTGTACTTTTATCTTTTGTGCATTGACGATTTTGCCTTCTTATGCGGTAAACATAGGTACCTATAAGACTGAAACCGAATATGGTCTATTGGACGGATTCAAGGTAAATTGGAAACGCAAAGATAAAAGCCAGCCATTTATTGAACCACGAGAAGAATCATCAAAAAAGGAAAAAGAAAAAGAATTAAATTATTATAAAGAATCAGAATACGAGCGTACAAAATTTATGTATGATGGTAAAGCTATTCTTTAGTTTTGCTAAAAATTAGTATAAAAAAAGAGGAACTTTTTAAAGTTCCTCTTTTTAGTTTTAACTTATTATAATATGTTTGAAGTAACGGTGAAGTGGAATCTACAAGTATCACGGTCTCTGCTGTTTGCATAATCTGGTAAACGCTTACCGATTGGGAAGCCCCAATACATATTTGCAGAAATATATTTAGTTAATTTAACAACAATACCAGGACCTGCACTCATTAAATAATCAGCACTGCCATCAATAAATCTGTCACCGAACCAGCCGAAATCATAGAAACCGGCAAGTTGTATACTGTCACTAATAAATGCGTATTTTTCAGGTAGTAAAGCCTTTAATCCAGGAATTGGCATTCTGTATTCAAAGCTAGCTGTAACACCATAGTCACCAATACGGAAACCTTCATCATAACCTCTTACACTAGCTATACCACCAAATTGCATAGCTTCTGATGCATATAAGTGTCTGTTAGCGTATTGTCCGTTAACTTGTAAAATAGCCAAATGATTTAATGGTAAAACTTGTAAACGCGCAGCACTTGCATTTAATTTTACGAAATTGTTGCTGGACATATCTCTTGCTTTGTTATAGTCAGAAGCATCAATAGGAATACCGCCTGCAATACCACCATTAAATAACCATCTTCCATAGTAGTCATCTTTAACATCTGTTAAAGTAGCTCTTAGAACTCTTGTTCTGTATGCGGAATTTAACTCAGGGAAAGCACCTGAAGTCATTTCAGTGTTACGCATATCTAAAGTGATATCACCATATAATCTAAAGTCTTCGCCTTGAGCTAATCTTCTTGAAACACCAACGAATACATCATGTGATTCACCTTTTAGATTTAAATATTTTAAAGATTTTCCAAGTCTTACATTTGAATAAGAATAACCAACATTCAATCTTGTGTCATTTGCTGCTATAGGTAAAGAGTACATACCACCAACACCAAGAGAACGAGATGATAATGCAACTGTACCCATTAAGGTATCACCATGGCCTGTTACGTCGTGTAAACCGGCATATAATACACCTCTTTGTGTTCCGATTAATTCTCTACCTTGGTTATCATATCTAATATCTAAATTGAGAGGAAATCTGTCTTTGACATCTAATGTTACGTCTGAAAATTCTTCTGATTCTTCATTATCAGCGAAAGAAACAGCACCCTTCATGTATTCTTCAGTATTCATTTCTGTTAAAGCGTTACGAACATCTTTAACATTTAAAATTTTACCGGGTTCGATATTATTATCTTTTAGATAATGTTTATTAAGGTAAGAAGCTCTTTCCCATTTTCCTGGATTGATTTCAACGTTACCATATTTACCTTCCAAAATTTTAATTTCAACAGATCCGTTTTTAACTTTTTGCGGAGGAAGATAAGCAATTGTTGAAATGTAACCTTTTGCTTGATAATAATCAGTAATATCATTAGCAGACATAATCAGGTCATTGATAGTTACTTCTTGACCTATTTTAAAGTCAACCAATCTCATTAAAACATAAGTTGGAAATACCGTATTTCCTGTTATGTTAATGTTTTTAAGTTTAAAAGTAACCTGTTCGGTGTTAAGAAGTTCCATTTTTTGACGAACTTCTTCTTCAACAACAGCAGGATCTTTTGTTTCTTCATATTTGGTTTTAGCTTGATATTGTTTTGCTTGGATAAAGTTTGTATTATCAATCAAACCGGCATCGTAACTACCTTGATTAACAAACGTACTTCCGTCAACAGCAAATGCGCTAATCCCTATGATTGAGAAAGCACAAGCTAAAGTTGTTTTTACAAGTATGTTTTTCATCGTTCCACTCTCTATATAACTTTAAATAAATATACCACTATTTTATATATTATATATAATACTACATAAAATTAAAATTATATCAATTTTATTATACTTACTATTCCTTTGTTTTGCATAATTTAAACATATGAAATCCGAACAAAAAAAAATTTGCTTTATAGAAACTTAAAAAATAACATATCTTAACATATTGTTCCTGTTTCATTTCAATGATTGTACAATTTCTTTAAAGTTTAAAATTAATAATAAGTTTTATTAACATTTGATATAATTGTGGCAAATAATTTTTTTAGGGATTTTAAAGCTAGCATAACAATTTTTCAAATGTGCATTTTATATCAAAGAATGGAGAATAGGATGAGAAAATTATTGAGTGCAGCAGTTGCTTTTGGTGTTTTAGCCTCAACATCTTTAATGCCGATTGCCTATGCAGATGTTGCAGTGAATGCGTTACCAAGTTTGGATAATGCAATTAATGCAAATGTAACAACAAACGGTTCAAATATGAACATACAAATTCAAGGTGGGCAAGGTAGTCTAGGATCATTACAATGGAATGATTTCAATGTGGGAAAAGATGCAAGTGTAAATTACGAATTTACAGCACACAACCAAACAGCATTAAATAAGGTTAATGCAACTGGAGGTATTTCTCAAATATATGGACAAATAACTACATCAGGCTGTGCTGGTTGCGGTTATGACGCTACAGGTAAGGTTATATTAATCAATCCAAATGGTGTTTTATTTGGAGATGGAGCAAATGTTAATTTGAATTCATTCACTGTATCAACAATGGATGGTGAATATGATAATGTTAATCATCAACTTCAGTTAAACAAAGGTGCTGACCAAAGTGATTTTGGTATTGTGGTTGAAAATGGTGCAAAAGTACATGGTGATAAGAATGTAACATTTGCATCAAATAACATCACTTTATATAATGGTTCAAAAATTTCAACAAATGTAGGTCCTAATGTTGCAGATACATCATATGGAAAAGTAAAATTGGTTACTGCTGATGGTGTAAACTTCTCATATTATAACAATGGTGCAATAAAAGAAATTTCTGATATTAAAGGTTCTACTGATAAAATGTTCATTTCAATTAATGGAGATATACAATCAGGAAATATTGATGTAAGAAATTATTCGACTAATGAAGCAAGTGAAATAAACTTAAAAGGTGCTACATTAAAAGCAACAAAAGCTGTAAAAGGAAATGATGGAAATATTTGGTTAACAGCATCAAACAAAATTGTAGCAGAAGATACAACATTTGAAACTGCAAATTATTCAGATGAAGCAGCATCAAGAGAAGGCGGAAATGTAAGATTTTTAGCAGGCAAGAAAGTTTCAGTAGGAACAAGTAAAATCAATTCTGTAGGAAATGTTGATGTTACTTCTCAATATTATGATGTAGTATTAGATAAGACAGAAGTAGCAGCAGCTAAAGATGTTAATGTAAAAGCTGCAAATATTGCTTCTATACAAAATGGTTCAAATGTATCAGGAAAAAATGTTTCTTTAAATGGTAAAGCAAGAGCTCAAGTTAATAATTCTGCTGTTACTGCAAATGAAGATGTAAATATAGAATCTGAAGAGTTAGCTTGGACTGAAAAAGCAGAAATTAATGCAGGAAAAGATATTAATGTTAAAGCTACAAAGGGTTCTTTGTTGTTAAATAATTCATTGATGGCTGCTAAAAATAATATTAACTTGTCATCTAAAGATTCTGTATCTTCACAAAAATTGGCAGGTACTACATTTACAGCTGACAAAGATGTTAATGTGGAATCAACAGAGGACAGTGTAATATTAACAAGTACATCTCAGTTCCAACCTAAAGCTTCTTTGAATTTGAATGCAGCAAAGAATGTTGAAATTAATTCAAAAGGAGACTTAACAACTGAAAAAACAAACATTACTGCCGGTGAAAATGTTTTCTTAACATCTGCTGAAGGTTCAGTAAATGTTAAGGATAGCACAAAATTCTTATCTGGTAAAAAAGTATATATTCAAGGTGCAAATGATGTTAGTACAACAGGCACTGTTGATATGAATAATATTCAAACAAATATTCAAGCTGGCAATGATGTCGATGTTAATTTGGCAAATGTTGGAAACAGACAAAATGGTTTAATTGCAAAAGCTGGTCATAATATGACAGTTACAACAGACGGCACTTTATCAGTATCAAGTTTGATTTCAGGTAATGATATGACTCTTAATGCCAATAAAGTAATTGCAGGTCTTCCATATACTGATGAGACAAAATTACCTGAAGATACAGTAAGTGAACGTTCATATATTGAAGTAGGCGGTGAGTTTACATCAAATGTTGCAAATGATAATTATGAAATCACAGCATCTGGTGAACCTACTAATGATGGTAAATATAACCAAAAACATCATATTCAATACGGCGAAGATGAAAAAATATTATTGGTAAACAAAAGACCAAGAGATAATAATGTAACAGATCCTGATTTGGGCGATAATGACAATGGTAATGAAATAGATCCAATAAAACCTGGAGATATTCCAACTGATCCGGATCCTTCAGAACCTGGCGACGGTGGTAACACTGGTGATGGTGGAGATGGCGGTAACACTGGCGACGGTGGTAACACCGGTGACGGCGGTGATGGCGGTAACACTGGTGACGGTGGCAATACAGGTGATGGCGAAGGCTGTGATGATACTCCAAACGGAGATAATGTAGAAAACGAACAAACTCCTGGCTTATTATCAACTGGCGATTTGTTAAAATATTCAGTTCAAACAAATGATAAAAAACAATTCTAATTACTGAATTTTAGTTTGTTTTAAAAACAGAGAAAATAATAAAAATTTTCTCTGTTTTTTTGTGTAACAAATTATTAATAAAACTATATTAATTTGTAAATTTATCAGACTAAAAGTTTTTTATATAGTATATATAGTTATAGAATTTTAAGAGAGATTTTAATTTAAATACAGTAAAAATTTGTAACAATAAAAAATAAATTGTAAACAATTTTAATGTATTTAGCAATTTTTTTTTTTAGAGTACTTACAATTAGTATAAAAGAAGAATTATTAACATGAAAAATAAAGGAAAGAAGAAAATGAAAAAACTTTTAAGCACAACAATCGCGGTAGGTATTTTCGCTTCAATGAGTATTGCTCCTGTATTTGCTGATGTTTCAGCTAATGCATTACCAAATCTTAATAATGCAATAAATGCAGATGTAACAACAAACGGTTCAAATATGAACATTCAAATCCAAGGCGGACAAGGTAGTCTTGGAACATTGCATTGGAATGATTTTAACGTAGGAAAAGATGCAAGTGTAAATTATGAATTTTCTGCACATAACCAAACAGCATTAAATAAAGTTGATGCAACTGGTGGTATTTCTCAAATATATGGTAAAATTACTACTTCAGGATGTGCAGGTTGCGGTTATGACGCTACAGGTAAAGTTATCTTAATCAACCCAAATGGCGTTTTATTTGGAGATGGCGCAAATGTTAATTTGAATTCATTCACAGTATCTACAATGGATGGTGAATATGACAGTACTACAAATCAACTTCATTTGAACAAAGGTTCTAATCAAAGTGATTTTGGTATTGTAGTTGAAAATGGTGCAACAGTTCATGGCGATAAGAACGTGACATTTGCATCAAATAATATCACTTTATACAATGGTTCAAAAATTTCAACAAATGTAGGTCCTAATGTTGGAGATACATCTTATGGTAAAATCAAATTGGTTACTGCAGATGGTGTAAATTTCACATATTACAATAATGGTGCAGTAAAAGAAATTTCTGATATCCAAGGTTCTACTGATAAAATGTTTATTTCTATCAATGGTGATTTAAAAGCCGGAAATATTGATGTAAGAAATTATTCAACTAATGAAGCAAGTGAAATAAACTTAAAAGGTGCTACATTAAAAGCTACAAAAGCTGTAGAAGGAAATGACGGAAATATTTGGTTAACAGCATCAAACAAAATTGTAGCAGAAGATACAACATTTGAAACAGCAAATTATTCTGATGAAGCAGCATCAAGAGAAGGCGGCAATGTAAGATTTTTAGCCGGTAAAAAAGTTTCAGTAGGAACAAGCAAAATCAATTCTGTAGGAAATGTTGATGTTACTTCTCAATATTATGATGTAGTATTAGACAAGACAGAAGTAGCAGCAGCTAAAGACGTAAATGTAAAAGCTGCAAACATTGCTTCAATTCAAAATGGTTCAAAAGTAAAAGCTAAAAATATTAAAGTTAAATCTGATAAAGATGCTTGGGCTTCTAATTCAAGCTTGGATGCTGATTTAATCACCATTGAAGGTGGTAATGATGTTGTAGCATACAATGTTGATTTGAATAATAAGAAGACTGTAATTAATGCAGGTAATGATGTTGATATCAATGTTAAAAATGTTGGTGAAAGACAAAATGGTTTAATTGCAAAAGCCGGTCACGATATGAAAATTAAAACTGATGGTGCGTTATCTGTTTCAAGCTTAATTTCAGGTAATGATATGACTATCGATGCAAAAGAAGTTATTTCAGGTTATGATAAAACTTCAAACATCCTTAGAGAAGAAGGTGACAGTGCAGATCGTGCATACATTGAAGTTGGCGGTAAATTTACATCAAATCCTTCTTATGAAGTTACTGATTCTGCAGACTTAACTGCTGATGGTAAATATAATCAAAGACATCATATTCAATATGGTGATGGTTCAGAAAAAATCTTGTTAGTTACAAAACTTCCTTATACTCCACCAATTGATCCAAACGTACCGGAAGTTGAAGACGATCAAGCAACAATGTTAAACAAATTACCAAGACAACCTGAAGTATTCAACAATACAACAGTAATAAACGATGGAAGAACAACTTTTGTGGATGTATTCGCTGCAGCTAGTCAAATAGAAATTGTTGAAGACGAAGAAGAATAAAAAATAAATAATTAAAAATAGTAAAAAGGAGCTTTAAAAGGCTCCTTTTTATTTGACTTCATCGTTTATATTAATATAACATATAATAAGTATTAAGAGGTGTTTTGGTTTTATGAATTTAAAATTATGTTGTTTAATTATGATACTTACAATTGGTTCTTCTGCTTTTGCTGATGCGATAATAAATCGCAGTCCAACTAGAAGTAGTGCAATACAAAATTCAAGTATTATATTTAGTAATTATGATAGCATTTATAAAGACGAGTCTTATAATCCTGCAATTAAAGAAATACAAGACAAAATAAAGAAAAATCCAAATGATTATATTTTATATGTTTCATTAGTCGATTTATATATAAAATCAAAAGATTATGATAATGCATATAATGAATTAGTATTCCTGGCAAATTTAGCAAGGCAAAATAAATTAAATTCAACAGTAATGAATTATGTAAATACCGTGTATGAACATAATAAAAAGTCTGCAAAATATTCAAGAAACAAAGGACCACTTTGCTTAGATTTGTCTTTATTGGCATTTATATTAGATGATAAAGAGAGTGCTGAGTCATATATAAATATAGCCTCTAATTATTCATTGAATTCTAATTTATTATCAAATACTCTTAAAATAATTTTTGATAGCACAGGAAATTTAGAAAAAGCGGTATCTGTATGTGGAAAAGTGATTCTTAAAAATCCAAATGATATTGATTTACGAAAACTGAAAGCCTCATATCTTGTTCAAAGTCAGAATTTTGATGCAGCTATTATTGAATATGCAAGTATATTAGATATAAATCCAAATGATGAGGATTCAAAATATTCAATATATAATTTATTATCACAAAAAGGTGCAGATGAAAAAGAGATAATTAAACAAATATATAAAACAGATAAACCGAATTATGAAATTGTATATTCAGAATTTGCAGATATGCTATTAAACAGAGAAGACTTTGATGCTGCTGAACATTACGCTGATATTTTAGTTAATAGTTTTCCAAATAATGCAAAGGGATATATTTTATTATCTGAAATTTATATGAAAAAGGGAAAACTTAGAGAGTCTTATGATGTTTTAACAAAAGCAAGAGACAAAGCTGATAGTAATGAATTAATTGCAAAATATAATGTTTTGCTGGCAAAGTTGTCTGATGAACCTGTAAAAGAGGCAAATTCCTTAATTTCTGCAGGATTATATCAACAGGCACTTGATGTTTTAGACAGCGCAAGCCAAGAAAATTTATATGTTATATTAACTCAGGCAAGAGCTAATTATCTTTTGAATAATAAGCAGGCAACTTTTGAACTTTTAAATAAATCAATGATTTTATATCCAAAAAATTCAGATGTTTATTGTGCTTTTGGTTACATATATTTGCAAGAAAATGATTTAGAAAGTGCAAGAAAGTATGTTAATAATTCATTAAAGATAAATCCAAAAAATAAAACAGCTTTAGACTTACAAGATTTACTTAATAGTGCAGAATCACAGAAGTATATAAGTTCAATAATTTCTTCTTACGAAGCCCAAAATTATACAGAATCTATGCGATTGGTTGATGAAGCACTTAAAATAAATAAAAAAGATTCTACCTTATATTTTTATAAAGCATTAAACTATATAGCACAAAATAATTATGCAGCTTCTACTGCACATTTATATAAATGTTTGGAACTGGATAAAAATAATATACAGGTTTATTTTTATTTAGGGCTTGCTTTTGATAATTTATCCGAGTCTGAAAATGCTTTGACGTACTATAGAAAGTTTATAGAATTATTGCCAAAAGATGATTATGGTGAAAGTGAAAAACTTGATTATGCAAAAGCCCGTATAAGTAAATTGCAAAATTGATTTATTTTTACAATCTTTGACATTTGTACACAAACATGTTCAACTTTGCTATTATGTAGTAATGGATATCTTAAAGACATTTGAAATATTTTTATCAGCACCAATAAGTATAATTCATAAACGTAATATTAAAATTATGCATATTGAAACGAATATTTTTGCTCAAAAAATGCCTGTTGATATCAGTTTTGATGATGATATACAGTTGACCGTTTACAATAACAAAAAAGTATATAAATTACTATCCAGTGTCATATATAAGAAAAGATTAAAAGATGAAAATAACAAAAGCAAAGTTTCTTACTAGTGCACCTACCATAAAAGAATGTCTAGAACTTCAATTGCCCGAAATTGCATTAATTGGGCGTTCTAATGTAGGTAAGTCATCTTTTATTAATGCTCTTGTCAATATAAATGGACTTGCAAAAACAAGTAATACTCCCGGAAAGACAAAATTAATAAATTTATTTAATATTAATGATGAATTTATTTTTGCTGATTTGCCGGGTTACGGATATGCAAAAGTTTCAGGGAAAGTTCAAAACCAATGGCAAAAAAGTTTAGAACAATATTTGTTAAAAAGAGAGTCTCTTGTTTCTTTGATTCAATTAATAGATTCAAGACACCCCATACAACAAAATGATTTGCAAATGGCGGAATGGATTAAATATAATAAACTTCCTTGTTTTGTTGTTGCAACAAAAGTTGATCAAATTTCACGTTCTAAAATTCTAAATACTTGCAAGAGTTTTGAAAAAGAACTTGATTTACCTGTCTTTCCTTTCTGTAAAACAGAAAAATATTACAACCAAAAAATACTTGATAAAATTGATGAAATAATAAAATTATCCCACTAATTTTCTTTTGTATTTTCTAAAAAAGATTTAATACATTTTTGTATGCTGCTTGGTGTATTTAAATAAGAATTTATGTTTTTTGAAGTAATACTATTGCTTAGAGTATTTTCGTCAACATTATCTATTGTATTTGTATTTTCATTTTCAATATCATAATTTTGAACAGTTGAAAATTCTCTTTTTCTTTTAAATATAAAAGCAATTATAAGAAATATAACAAGACAAATAGCCATTGTTCCAAATGAAATTAGAGATTTAGAAGCAAAAGTTTCTATTTCTGATGGTTCAGAAACCGGAGGGGATGGAATTTCCACCCCCGTATCAAATGATGGAATGTTAAGATTAAACATATCCTTATTATTTTCATTTATTTGAATTGATTCTTCCATTTATTATATTTAACCTTCTATTGTTTTTTGTTTTCTTGGTTTTCTTCCCGGTTTTTTCTTTTTAGCTTCTATTTCTGTTTGATCTTTCTCTTCATTTTTTTCTTCTGTTATTGTTTCTTTTGTTTCTGTTTTTGTTTGTTTCTTTCTTCCGGAAGATTTTCTTTGTTTCTTTTCTTTTGGTTTTTCATTTTCTATTGGTTTTTCAATAGTATTTTCTTCAATTTTTTCTTTATCAACAGTTGTTTCTTCAACAATTGGTAATTGTTCTTGAACTATTTTTATATCTTCTTTTATTTCTTCTTCAATAACTTTATTTTCGTTTTGTATAGTTGTTTGCTCTTGTTGTTCAGCTTTAGGCTGATTATTTCTGTTATTGAATTTATTGAAGTTCTTTCTTTGCTGATTAAATTGATTATTTTGTTGGTTTTGTTGATTTGATTGATTTTGGTTATTATTATTGTTGTTGTTTTGTTCGTTTTCTAACAATGGATTGTTATTCGGATTGTTGAAAACCTTATTTTGTTTGTAGTTTGGTGTTTTATTTTTTATTTGTTGAGCCGGAATTTTAAGCTTTGCTGCTTTCGCTTTTATTTCGCCTTCTGCAACAGGAGCTGAGAAATTTAAATCGTCAGCTATATAACCGGTACCTTGGCAATGCGGACATTTTTTTCCAAATATTTCAGATAAACTTTGTCCTTGTCTGTGTCTTGTTAATTCTACCAAACCTAAGTCTGAAAGTTGACCGACTTGCGGTTTTGCCTTGTCTTTATCAAGTGCAATTTCAAGTTCTTCCATAATTGCGAGTTTATCACGTCTGTTGTTCATATCAATAAAGTCTACAATTACCATACCGCCGATATTTCTTAATCTTAACTGACGTGCTATCTCGTGTACTGCTTCAAGATTTGTTTTTACTATAGTTTCATCTTGTGTTGTTGAACTTACAAATTTACCGCTGTTTACGTCTATTACTGTGAGTGCTTCTGTTGTTTGTATAAATAAATAGCCTCCGCTTGGAAGATTTACTTTGGTTTGAAGTGCTGCTTTTATTTCTTTTACAATACCTGATGCTACAAGTAATGTTTCAGAACCTTTATATACATTTACGTCTATATTTTTATTCATATTCCAGTTTTGTAAAATTTGTTGGGTTCTATGAACTCCGTAAGAAGTATCTAAGATAATTTCATCAACATCTTCACTACAAGCTTCTCTCATAACTCTGTATAGCAGGTCTTGGTCTCTATATAATAAACTTGGTGCAGGTCTTGTTTCTGCTGCTGTAACAATAGTATTCCATTTTTCAAGAAGAATTTCCATATCTTCTTGAATATCAGCATCAGACTGTCCTTCTGCTTCTGTTCTTACTATAACTCCAATTCCTACAGGTTTTAAAAGACTTATAATAGATTTTAATCTTGCTCTTTCTTTTTGATTTACAATTTTTCTTGATACATTTATACCCGTTTCCTGTGGCATTAACACCAAAAATCTTCCGGGTAAACTAATCATTGTTGAAACTCTTGGCCCTTTATGTCCTACAGGTTCTTTTACAACTTGTACTATAATTTTTTGTTTAGGTGATAGTTTTTCTTTTAAAGTGCCTTTACCTATTGCGTCATGTGCGTGTAAAAAACCCATTTTATCGTAGCCTACATTTACAAATGCAGCATCAATACTTGGTAATATATTATCTACAGTAGCTAAATATACATCATTTAATAGCATATCGCCACGATGTACATAAAATTCACAAACTTTACCATCTTCAATTACTGCTGCAATATTATCTCTTTCTGCTACAACTATTGCTTTTGACATACTTTTTCCTTTTCTAATTGTAAACTCTTACAACTTGTTCATATCTTTGTCATAGAAAGCTTTCCTTATGATTTTAAAGTTAATATCAGGTCTATACAGGCTTATAACATCATCAGGTTTCACTGACGGAATTTCTTCTGATTGTCCTGTTTTTAAAATCATTTGAAGTTTGTTTTCTTCTACTTCTATTGACTTTATTGATTGTTTTATATTTACAAGTTTTTTTATACCTTTTTTATTTATCTTCTCTATAAATATTTCATTACTTGAAGATATTACTTCTTTAATATACAACAAATCTTTATTTTGTAAAATACCCTCAATAACAGGTTCAAAAGAATATGATGCCCATTGTGCCATAATATCAATGGCAGGAGTATTTTTATCTATTTTATTTGCATTTATAATTCTTATCTTAGAAGGTAGAACTTTATTAAGCTTTTCTGCAAGATTTTTTTCTTCTATATTGTCATATATTTCTATATCTATAAGCTCACATTCACTTTCAACAAAGATTGGAAGTGCTATTCCCAGTGAAAATTTGGGTGATGGGTTAAATCCTTGTGAAAAGACCAAACTTAAGCCGGAGCGGTATAGTGATTTTATTATTGTGTTCTGCCAGTCAAGATGAGAGATGTATCTCATTTCATCTTTTTTTGATATTTTCAGTCTGTATTTATAAGTTTCAGATATTTTTTGTTCAATATTATTTTCTTTTTTGTTTATTGATTTAACTTCATTATCAAGAATTTTGTGTGTTTTTAAATTTGTACATACACCGCAATTAACACAAGAGAACTCACAAGGGATTATATTTGCAGCTTTAATGGCGTTATTATATTGTTCTTTTAACCATTCTTTGCTTAATCCTGTATCAATGATATCCCAAGGCAAATCTTCTTCTAATGGATAACTTCTTTGTGCTTCTTCATCTATATTGAATCCGCACTCTAATGCTGTTTGTTCCCATAAATTTTTATCTATATTTTCATCCCAAGTTGATAAATATACTCCTTTTTTGTGTAATTCAAGGAAGAACTTATTATATTTTTCATCTCCTCTGGTAAAAGCACTTTCAACTTTTGATGTAAAACTATTGTGGTAATTTATTTTTACACCTTTTATTGTTTTGACTTTATCTAAAAGATATTTTATTTTATTTCTTATTTCTTCTTGAGAATTTTGTCCAAACCATTGGAACGGTGTAAACGGTTTCGGTACAAAAATTGATACTGTACACGTTAAATTTAGGCTGTCTTTTAACTCGAGTTCTTTTTTTAGAACTTTACTTCTGTATTTTATTTTATTAAATAGTTCAGCCATTTCATCAAGGTCTTCATAATTTTCAGTTGGCAGACCTATCATAAAATATAGTTTTATATGATTGAATCCTGTTTTATAGCAATTTAAAATAGTATCTGTAATTTGTTCTTCTGTCAGGTTTTTATTTATTACATTTCTTAGTCTTTGACTTCCTGCTTCAGGTGCTAGAGTTGCTGTTGTTGCTCTTACTCCTCTTACAAGTTCTGCCAGTTTTGTACTATAGCGGTCTATTCTTTGGCTTGGAAGTGATACTGATACTTTCTTTTTATTCATTTCTTCGCTTAATGATTCAATTACATTTTCTATATTTATATAATCGTTTGAAGATAATGAAAGTAGTGAATATTCGTCATAGCCCGTTTCTGACACTGACTCTTTAACCATATTTATTATATCTTCGGCTTTTCTTTCTCTAATTGGAAGATTTATATGTCCAGCTTGACAAAAACGGCACATTCTTCCGCAGCCTCTTCTTATTTCTATAATGGTTCTGTCATGTACACTTGAAGAATAAGGAACAGGTGCTTTGGGGGCTCTGTTTAGTTTTGATATATCAAAAATTCTTTTTTTTGTTTTATTTTGTTCTTGTGGTGCAAAAACACCTTCAATTTTAGATAATTCTTTTATTATTTCTGTCTTTGTTTTATTTTTATCTTTTAATTCTTTATATTTTTCAAGAACATCAATTATAAGTTCTTCACCGTCTCCAATAAGGAATATATCAATAAAATCTTGTATTGGCCTTGGGTTAAAACAGCAAGGACCACCAGCCATTATTATTGGGTCTTTTTCTTCTCTTTTCTTTCTTTCAACTTGCAAACCTGATAATTTTATCATCTCAAGCATTGTTGGGTATGCAAGTTCATATTGAAGTGAAAACCCGATAATGTCGAAATATTTTACCGGTTTCTTACTTTCTAATGTTAAAATTGGCAGATTGTTTTTAATTAATTCTTCTTTATAGTCAATATCAGGAGCGTAAACCCTGTCTGCCATATATCTTTTGTCAGCATTTACAATATCATATAGGATTTTTTGCCCCAGATTACTTATGGCTATTTCATATTTATCAGGAAAAGCAAAAGCTATTTTTACTTCTGCTGTCTCAAAGTCTTTGTTATAACTTAAATATTCTGAACCTATATATTGGTATGGCTTTTTTATTTTATATAATAAACATTGATTTTCTATTGGTAATTCTTGATTCATTTATGCTAAATCTTCCGGAACATATCTTTCTATATCTATAATTTCTCCATAAGACTTATTGTTTCTGAATTGATTAAAAAAGTTCAGTAATGATTCGTAAGGTACTTTATATTTATAAAGCCCTACTCCTATTCCATTGTGTTTCATTACTGTAACTATAAAAAAACATTTCTGTGCATACTCTCTTAGTGCTTCTTCTTTAAAATAATTACCGTTTTCATCTTTTGTTATTTTTACATATTGAAAACCTTTGAAAAAGCGTTGACGTGCAGTATCGCCTTCTTTTGGAGTCTTTTTAAATAAATTTATTACTTTGTCTTTATTATCGCTCATATTAATATTGAAGCGAATTTGTCAAATTCAGGCAAGAATTTAACATAATTTTTAATATATAATTTATTATTTTTTTTGAATCTTTTAAAATAATTTTATGTTTGAAGAATTAGAAGATATAAAAAATAAATGTTTGAAATGTCAGAAATGTGCTTTGTCAAAAACCAGGACAAATATTGTTTTTTCTGATGGTAATCCAAACAGTAATTTAGTGTTAGTCGGAGAAGCTCCGGGATACTGGGAAGATCAAAAAGGTAAGCCTTTTGTCGGTAAAGCAGGTCAATTGCTAGATAAAATTTTTGAGTGTGTCGGTTTATCAAGAGAAAAAGATGTCTATATTTGTAATACATTGAAATGCAGACCACCAGAAAACAGAGATCCTCTTCCTGAAGAAAAAGCTGCTTGTAAGGAGTATCTTGATGCTCAATTGAAAATATTAAAACCGAAAATTATTTTAATATGCGGACGGGTGGCTTTGAATACTTTTCTTCCTGAATGTCCGAGTATTACAAAGGTTAGAGGTAAATGGTTTGATGGACCAAATGGTGAAAAAATGATGCCGATTTTTCATCCTTCATACCTTTTAAGAAATGATTCAAGAGAAAAAGGCAGTCCCAAGTGGTTAATGTGGCAAGATATTAAGGAGATAAAAAAAGTTTATGATGAAATTTGCAATTTATAAAAAAATACTTATCTGGACCTTACGCATATTTTTATATTTTGTATTATTAATTGCTATTTATTCAATATTTATAGAGCCGAGATTGATTAGAGTTAATGAACAGAATTTATATTTGCCAAATTTTCAAACTGAACATAACGGTATGAAAATTGCTGTTCTATCTGATTTGCATATAGGCGGTCTTGGTATGGATGAATGGCAATTAAAAAGAATTGTTAAAAAAACAAATAAACAAAAACCTGATTTTATTTTGCTATTAGGTGATGTTGATTCAATCAGACTTTCTAAATCAGGAATACCATCAGAAAAAATATCTGAAATTCTTTCAAAATTTTCTTCTAAATATGGTGTTTATTCAGTTCTAGGAAATCATGATTATAAATCAAATCCATCCATTCCTAAAATTTTAAAAGCTGCCGATATAAAAGTATTAGATGGCTCATCTTGCAATATAAAACTAAATAATAAAAATGTTATTTTATATGGGTTGAAAGATTTTTGGCATTATGACTATGATGAAAATTTAATCAAGAAAGATATAAATTCTTCCATAATTGTATTATCTCATAATCCTGATACATTTCCTTTTATTCCTGGTTATACTGCGTTAACTTTGAGCGGACATACTCATGGCGGTCAAATTTATCTGCCGTTTTTAGGTGGCATTTTTTGTTCATCAATGTATGCTCAGCGTTATATTAAAGGATATGTTGTTGAAAATAATAAACATATCTTTATAACAAGTGGATTGGGCAATTGTGCTCCTGCCAGATTGGGTAATATACCTGAAATTGTTATATTGAATTTATATTCACAAGATAGTTATCCAAATAAAAAAATAATAAATACAAAAGCTAGAAAAGGTATTACTAATACCGAACTATTACCTATGTATTTTGATTTTGTTAGAAAAATTTTTCATATTAATGTTCAATATTAAATTATTCAATAAGTGACTTATAGACTTTTTTGTATTCTTGAGCACTTTTTGTCCAAGAAAAGTCAGCACTCATTGCATTTTTAACAAGACTGTTCCACTCTTTTTTATTTTTATATGTATTTATTGCATATTGAATTGTATTAAGCATTTCATGAGCATTATAGTTATAAAATTTAAATCCGTCAGCGTTTTTGTTTGGATATGCATTAACGGTATTTTCAAGTCCTCCTGTTGCTCTTACAATAGGTATAGTTCCGTATTTTAGGGCTATTAATTGTGATAGCCCGCACGGCTCAAATCTTGAAGGCATTAAGAACATATCTGCACCAGCGTATATTTTATTGCATAAATCTGCTCTGTATTCTATTCTTGAACGAATATTTTTAGAGTTGTAACTTATCCAAGTGAAAAAGTCTTCATATCTTTTTTCGCCTGTTCCTAATATGATTATATCTGCTTCAAGCTTCATTAAATCGTTCTCTACTGCTTTTAACAGATCAATACCCTTTTGTTCAACAAGTCTTGATATTATTGCTATTAAGGGTCTGTCCTTTTTATATTCTAACCAGTATTCTTTTACTATTTCTTTCTTGCACTTTTCTTTATTTTTTATGTTATCTACAGAATAATTATATTTTATTAATTTATCTGTTTCAGGATTAAATTCCTGATAATCAATTCCGTTTAAAATGCCGCATAGTTTATCTTTATTGTTATTTAAAGTCCAATCTAAACCTTCACCATATTCACTTGTTAATATTTCTTTTGCATAATTTGGTGATACGGCAATAATCTTATCTGCATAATTTATAGCACCTTTCATCCAAATTAATGCTCCATAGTGTTCAAGTCCATATTGGTGGAAAACTTCATCCGGATTTAATCCTGCAAAGTCCAATATCTCCTTAAAATATTGTCCTTGATATGCAAGATTGTGAATTGAAAATACTGTTTTTGTATTTTTATAAAATTCATCATTCTTGTATGAAGTTTTTATCCATACAGGAATCATTGATGTATGCCAGTCGTTACAGTGAATGATATCGGGTTTAAAATTTAAAAGTCTTGCGTATTCTAATATTGCTTTTGAAAAAGTAATAAATCTTTCTTGTTCATACCAACTGTCAATTCCTGAAGGATATACACAATTAAAACAAGAGAAAAATTTAGGATTATCTATAAAAAATACATTTATATTTGTATTTGGCAGTTTACACATTTTTAGTGTGAAAATATATTCTGCAGCATAGCCGAATTTTAGCCTTAGTTGTGAGTTTGGAATTTCTTGAATATTATATTTCTCTTGATTAATACTGCCTATTAACGGTGTAAATATAGCCATTTCCATATCATCAGACTGCAAATACTTTGGCAATGACCCCATAACATCAGCAAGTCCTCCGACTTTTGTAAAAGGTGCCAGTTCAAATGTTGCAAATAATACTTTCATAATGTGCCTCTTTTATGCCATTCTTGACAGGTATTCAAGAGAATACTTAAGAATATCTTCTGTCTTTGTACAATCTTTTTTATAATTTAAAACTTCTTTTATTGCTGTTTTGGCTTCATTTACTGAATAACCAAGTGAAATTAATACACTTTGGACTTCAACTATACTTTCTTGTTCTATATCTTTTATATTTATATCAGAAACATCTACAGGCGTTACGTTAGACCAGTTTATTAATTTGTCTTTTAATTCGATAATAATCTTTTGTGCGACTTTTGCCCCAACGCCTTTTGCTCGTGAAAGTTCTTTTGCATTTTCTGTTATCATTATGTCTATCAGTTCGGGAATAGAAAATTCATCAAGTATTAATAATGCTAATTTTACACCGATACCTGATACACTTTGAAGTATATTGAAAATGTCTCTTTCTTCTTTTGTAGTAAATCCTGTTAGGCTCATTGAATCTTCTTTATGTGTTAATGAAACATATATTTTTACTTCTTCATTTTCATTAAGTTTTTCAATTGTACTTTTACCTGTTAAGATTAAATACCCTATATTGTTCACATCAAGGACTATATGAGCGCCTCTATAAGAATTTAATTGTTTTGTTACAAGATGTCCTTTTAAATAATCATACATAATTTATATTTCTTCTTTGTCTTTTAAATTATTATATAAGTCCAGTGTTTTTTTTAGTTCTTTTTCGTTTCCTAAATTTTTATAAGCAAATGCTAAATTATAATAAAACTTTGCATCATCATTTTTTAATTGTATCGCTTTTTTAAATGCGTTTCGTGCTTCTTTATATTCTTTTAATCCTAAATGAGCACAACCTAAATTATAATAATAATAAGGAAAATCTTTCTTATACTTAATTGCTAACTTATATTCGTTAATTGCAGAATTATATTTTTTATCTTTTAAGTATATGTTACCTAAATTATAATGTGCTTTATCAAATTTAGGATTCATTATAATTGATTTTTGTAAAAAGAATGAAGCATTTACATCATTATCAAAATCTTGTGATAGGTTGCCTAAAAGGTACCATAATTCATAGTCTCGTTCATCTTCAGTAATTTTGGAAATCATTTTATATGCTTCTTCCAGATTGTTTGAATTATATAAAGCAATGATTTCTTTTTTCTTTTCATCAAAAGACTGCTCTGCAAAACATTGATTTAAAGAAGCTGAAATTATACAGAATAATATTAATAATTGAAATAATTTTTTCATAATCTACCTTGGTAAATATTATATGTTAATTATAAAAATCTTTCTATCAGGAAAAATTTTATTTGTAAAATTTTATAACATTTTCCCGATTTTCTTCAATTCTCAATTCAAAAATGACTTTATTATAATATAGTACTATATTAACGCGGGCAGATATGATCAGTTTAGACTTAGATTTATCTTATTTGTGCAGCCAATACAATATTGGTACTTCTGCAATGCAGCAGTATCAGAATATGAGTGTTGTACAAATTATGCAGACAGAAGCAGCAAAAGGAAATACTGCTGCCGCAAAATTTATGCTGCAAATTACTACAAATCCTGAAGAGCTTGCTAAGGTATTCCAACTAATTAATCCTAAAAACAGATATTTAATTTTGATGAATATGAATCAAAATGATTTAATGATGATAATGGAATATCTTGATCCAAAAGAGATGGTTTTGGGTTTAAGTATTTTTACTCACGATGCGTTGATAAAATTAATGCAAAA
This sequence comes from Candidatus Gastranaerophilales bacterium, assembly GCA_944322615.1. Taxonomy (GTDB): domain Bacteria; phylum Cyanobacteriota; class Vampirovibrionia; order Gastranaerophilales; family Gastranaerophilaceae; genus Avigastranaerophilus. The sequence goes on from CALUPH010000008.1 coordinate 62,361, forward strand.
TCTACCGCCGGAATCTTTGGCTACTGTTGTTTTAAGTACAATGGATTCAAATAAATTTCTAAATTCAATTCCTGAAAAGTATATGGATGAATTCTTTACCTCCGATAAAATTGATAGAAATATGTTTATGAAAGCACTTGAAGATGTTGATGAAGAACAACTTCAAAAAATGATGGAAAATATTTCCGGTCAATCTTGCTACGATGATAGAGATACAATTTTACAGCAAATGGGTTCTATGACTGATGATAATTTTATGAGAGCTGTGACTTCCTTTGAACCTGAAGGAAAAAAACAACTCATAGCAAATCTTTTGGAAGAAAAACCTGATTTATTTGAAGAATTTTCTGCTGAAGCTATGACACATCCTTTTAATGTTATGGAAAAAGAAGATATCTTAAAATCTTTAACAGTATTAGAAACTAAAGAAATGCTTCCTATGGTTCAAGATCTTCCTCAAGAAATTATGGCTTTAATTGCTACTCAAATTGATCCAAAGGTCTTTTCTGAAATATTATGTTCTGATTTTGCCAGCATAATCGCAAATTGCGGTATTAATTTCGGTTAGTCTCTTGTATATAATTTTTCATTTTAACAAGCATTCTATAATAATTGCTTGTCTTTTCACATTCTTTTAATTTATTAGCTTTTGTTATTCTTTCGAATTGTAAAGTAATGTAACAAATGAAAACAAATGAGTCAATATATAAATGAGTATATACTTTATATATACAAGAGGATAAAAATATGGACTACAAAGTTATAGATTGTAAAATAAAAGAAATATATTTTAATGCCAAACCAATAGAAGAAGATGAAGCTATTGTTGAGTCAAGATCTTTGTTTTGGAATTCGCTTAAGAATTTGGCTGTACAAAATATATCAATACAACAACTAAAAATGGCATAATTATTTAAGATGCCATTTTTGTTTTAGAGATTTTATTGTTCCGTCTTTTTTCATTCTGGTGATTATAACATCAATAGTGTTTTTTAATTTTTGATCATCATATTTTTGCATACCAACGGCATAGGGTTCATAAGAAATCTTATTTTTTAGAATTCTATAACCTTTTTTGTCCATTATCATTCCTGAAAGAATAGAGTCATCACTGCTTATTGCATCGCCTTTTCCGTCAATAAAAGCTTGGAAAGCTTCTTTGTAAGTTTTGTATCCGACAATTCTTGCTGTTGGGATTATTCTTCTTATATTTTTTTCTGCTGTTGAACCAAGTGAAATAATTATAGTTTTTCTTTTTAGGTCAGAAAAAGTGTGAATATCACTGTCTTCTTTTACTAATGCTGTTTGACCTGCGATGTAATATGGTTCTGAAAAATCTATTAAATATTGTCTTTGAGGAGTGATTGACATTGTAGCAATAACTAAATCAACTTCTCCTGAAGTAACGGATTCTATTCTCTTATCAGTTGTAATAGGTACAAGTTTTATTTTTCTTTCACTACCTAAAATATCTTTTGCGATATATCTTGCTATATCTATATCAAAACCTTCAAGTTCACCTGTTGCTTTACTAACAAAACCAAAAGGCTTTGAATCATCTTTAACTCCGACAATTAAAACATCGCGTTCTATAATTTTATCCAACGCTGTTTTTTCTTCTTTTTTACCGCAAGAAGTCAATAATATTAATGATAATATAAGAAGACATAAAAACTTTTTCATATTCCACCTTATCTTTATTAGAACATAATATTTTTTATATAGAAATACTGTTAAAGGAGTAATTAAATTTTTAATCTTCTTTTTTCATTAATTTTGCATATGCTCTTGAGTTTATTTCACCACCAACAAGTATTATTAGTGAGGTGTAATATAACCAAACCATTAGTATTGCAACAGCACCAATTGCTCCATATACTTTGTTATATGCGTTAAGATTACTTAAGTATAATGAGAAACACCAAGAGCCAAACATCCAGAAGAAACTAAAGAAGAAGGTTCCGGGTAGTACGCTTTTGAATTTTATTTTATCATTGCCTTCTATTGCAGGAAGAATAAAATAGTTTCCTATTGCACAGAATGCGAGTGCTAAATATGTGACAGGCCATCTTACAACAGATATTATATCTATTGATAGTTTTGATAGCAGAGTATATTCAATCATAAAATCAAGAAAAACTTTACCTAAAACAATTAAATTAACAACCAAAAATAAAACAAGAGAGTTTATAAAAACCATTAAGATAGCAAGTACTCTGGTATATAAGAAATTTCTTGTTTCTTCTATAGCATATGCTCTGTTTAAGCCTTTAATTATTGCGGCAATTGCATTTGCTGCAAGTGCGATAGTTATACATAGACCAAATATGGCAATTAATTTACCTTGCTTGAAAATCATTGCCTCATTTAAAGTTTCAAGGATTAAAGAAGCAACATCTTTGGGGGCAATATTAGTCAAAAATGTTAAAATTGGAGTGATTAACGTTTTTTTGCCCATCCAAGCAAATAATGAGGTTAAGAAAAGCAAAAACGGAAAAAGTCCGAGAATAAACCAAAACGCCATCTCTGCAGCAACACCGCAGAAATCTTGTTCGATAATTTTTTTTATCAGGGTTTCTATATATTTTCTCATTTTATTTCACTTTGAACACGTTTTAATAACTTATCAAACGCTATTGCTATAGGTTTTTTTATTGTACAGCCAGCTGCAAAAGTATGTCCGCCACCGCCAAAATCCATTACAATAGGCGTTAAATCAAGAGTCTTACTTCTTAAACTGACTTTTGTATAACCTTCTTTTGTTTCTTTTAATAAAGCTGCAACTTCAACATTTTTTGAAGTTCTCAATACTTCTACTATGCCTTCTGTATAATCGTCGGTTGCGCCGAATTTACTCATATCACTTCTTGTAATTTTTGCGAAGGCAATTTTCCCTTCATTATAGAAAACAGTATTTGTAACAATGTAGGCTTGAAATTGAACCATAGATTGCGGTTTCGTTTCATAACAAGCTCTAAATTCATAAGTCGGCGACACACCAAGTTTTACAAGTTCAGCAGCAAGCATAAATGTTTCAGGCGTTGTATTGTCATATTTAAAACCGCCGGTATCTGTTAATAGTGATGTATATATGCATCTTGCAACATCTTTTGGTATTTCTATATTCCATTCTTTAAATATTTTGTAAAGTATAATACCAACACAAGCTGCATCTCCATCAACAATATTTATGTCGCCATAGCCTATATTTGTTTTATGGTGGTCTATATTTACTTTAAATTTTGCATTATCAAATATAGCTGTTCCATATACCATTCTGTCTTTTGAGGCAACGTCTACAGCTATAGCTAAATCATATTTTTTGTTTCTGTCTATTGTTTGAACATCTTTAAATCTGTCAAAGTTTGGCAAATATGAATATAAAGAGGGAAGCATTCCTACATAAACGGAGTCTACTTTTTTATTAAAATATTTTTCCATAATTAGGCTTATTGCTAAATTTGAGCCTAATGTATCACCGTCCGGACTAACGTGAGAAAATACAATAATACTTTCTGCTTTCTCAATTCTCTCTTTTAATTCTAAAAATAAATTATCCATACCATCTTAATTTTCTATAGAAAAATTATACAATAAAAAAATAAAATGGTCGAAATTGATAAATTTCAATTCGTTGAGTAATTATGTATAAACTTACTTTATTATTTTGTGAAAAAATTTTATTTAATTGCCATTTCACTAATGAATTACTATAATAACTAAAGATGTAAGGATAAGAAGATAAATGTACGAAAAAACACCTCAAAATATATTTGGACATTCACTTGTCGAAACAGGTCGTATGATAAAAATGTATAATCTTAAAGTCTTTGCGTTAAAAGAGTTTGATATTACGCCTGAGCAATTTGTTATATTGAGTATTCTTGATGATAATTCAAATCTTCATCAAATGCAGTTGTGTAAACTATTGTTTAAAGATCGTTCTAATATGGCGAGATTAATTGGTGTTCTTGAAAAAAAGGGTCTTGTTAAAAAAGTTCCGGGTGTAGATAAAAGATTGGTTAACAAAATTCAAATAACACCTGAGGGTAAAAAACTTAAAGATATTATTGTCCCTGTTATTAAAGAGTCAAGAAGTAAATTATTGAACAATATATCTGATGAAGAGTTAAATTCTTGTATAAGAGTCTTTGCAAAAATTCAAGAAAATTTAAGGTCTTAAATTATTGACTATCTAATAGTTATAATTAAAAATCTTATATATTGTAAATAGTGGAGGATTAATGTCTGACTTGGAAAAATTTGTTTTTAATGAAAATGATTGGGTTTGTAACTATAGTTGTGAAAATACATTAAATGATTATGATTTTTCGTATCATTTTCAAGAACTGGAAAAAATATATAGAGAAATTTGTGAAAATGTACTTTCTTTAAAAAAGCAAAATAAGAAGAGTGAATATGAAAAGTGTATAAAACAATTTGAAGAGTCAGTTAATATAGATAAAATTTATGAACGGCTTGGCGTTGATATAGTCACAATTATTATTTCAAGATCATTCTTATCTATAATAGAACCACAAAAGTATTCAAAATTGCTATTAGCTATAACTATTTTAAGACAAAAGCTTGCTGATTGTATGGGATACATTATTCCTAAAATTAGAGTATTGGACTCAACAATTTTAAAAGATGGCGAATATGAAGTTTTGATTAGAGGAAAATCGGTTTTTAAGTCAATTATTGATGAAAATATTTCAGATGAAGAAAAAGTTAAAACAATTATATCTAATGTAGAAAGTTTGTGTTTTAAATATGTTCATCAAATTGTTTCTAAAAAAGATATATTAAAATTGATTGAACTTGTAAGTTCACAAGAAGAAACTTTGGTTAGTGATATTTTACCTGAATTTTTATCTGTTATTGATTTGAAATATATTTTTGCAGAATTGATAAAAAATAAAATTTCAATAAAGGATATTCTTTTTGTTTTTGAAATACTTAACTATTATGCCAGATACACCCAAAATAACAAGGAATTGGTAACTATATTAAAAAAAGAACTAATGTTTGATAAATCATAAGTATATTTTTAATAGATTTGTTATTTTATTAAGGTTTAATTAGAACTTTAAGTGCTCTGCCGTTCATGTGCTTGATAAGTCCTTCTTCTGCAAGTTCAAGCGGAACTGTTTCTGTTATTAGTTTTTCAACAGGCAGTTTTTCTTCATATATTAATCTTAGTGCTTCTCTGAAATATAACGGAGTATGATGAAATATACTTAAAACCTTTATTTCATCATAATGCAGTCTCCTTGTATCAATAGAAATTGATGTACCTTGTTTGCATCCGCCAAACAAATGTACAGTTCCACCTCTTCTTACATATGTAAACATACTTTCCCATATTTCAGGTAAACCTACACATTCAACTGCAACATCAAGTCCTTTTTTTCCTTCGGAAAAGTTTAAAAATATTTTTTCCGGATTTTTGTATTTGTTTAAATCAACAATTTCATCAGCATCACCGAATTCTTTTGCCATTTTTAGTTTTAACGGATTTCTTCCTGCTGCAATTACTTTTGCTCCTTTTAATTTTGCCAGTTTTACAAACATTAACCCAATAGGTCCAAGCCCAACAACACCAACAGTTTGACCTGCTTTTATCCCTGTTTTTTCAACTCCGTGTACTACATTTGCAAGTGGTTCGGCAAAGGCTGCTCTTTCAAAAGATAAATCATCAGGTAAATGTAATAAATTTCTTTTTACAATTGCTTGCGGAACATTTATATATTCAGCATATGCTCCATTTAAAAATTCAAGCTTCTCACAAAGATTGTATTCTCCTCTTTTACAGAAAAAGCATTCTCCGCAAGGTGCTGAATTAGCAGCAACAACTCTATCTCCTACTTTGAACCCTACAACATTTTTGCCTACTTTTGTTATTATGCCTGAAAATTCATGCCCAAATCCTGATGGGATTTTTTTTATAAGAACAGGATGACCTCTTCTGTATGTTTTTACATCTGTTCCGCAGGTTAATGCTGCCATTATTTTAACCTGTACTTCACCATCTTTGGGATCTTTGATTTCCACTTCTTCATATTTTATATTTAATGGTTCGTAGAATTGTATTGCTTTCATTTTCATAGTTGAATATATGCTTTCATAATTTTATTTGAAAGAGTATCATCCAGTGCATCATTAATTCCTTCAATTGGGTATACTGAAGATAAACCTGCAACTTTAACTCTTCCTTCTTCAATTAATCTCATAGAATCTTCTAAATCCATTGGCGAAGGTGAATAGCTTCCAAGTATTGTTAACTCTCTATAATAAATATCATTATTTTTAAATCCGTTATTATCTTTTATGCTAGAGAAAACAACAATTGTAGCACCATCTCTTGCTGCTTTGACTGCAAAATCCAATGATAGTGAAGCTCCTGCTGTTAAAAATATTGTATCAAAGCCGTTTGGTGCGACTTTTTTCATTTCCTTTAAGGTTGATTCTTCATCTTTTAATAAGAAAGATTTATCAAATCCAAACTTTTCAGAAAGGCAAATTCTTTCATATAATAAATCACATCCGTAAATTGGGTTGCCAAATGCCTTTACGGCTTCACCCATAAGAATTCCTATTGAACCAAGACCTAAAATCAGACTTTTTGTATTATCTTTTATTCGAGCTCTTTTAACTGCTCTAATGCAACATCCGAGTGGTTCTAAAAAAGATGCTTCAATATCTGATAAGTTTAAGTTTACATGAAAAACTGTATTGTTTAAATGTTCTTCGGATACGAAAATATATTCGGCAAATCCTCCGGGGAAAATGTTTGTAGACTTGAAATGTCTGCACATTGAATAATTTCCGCCCCAGCAATATTGGCAGTTAAAACAAGGTACATGGTGTCCTAAGGCTACTTTATCTCCGACTTCAAAATTAGTCTTTGAATTAATTTCAACAATTTCACCTACAACTTCATGACCAAGTACAGCTCCGTTTTTAACTTTACCTGTTCTCATTTTTACTATATCAGATCCGCATAATCCGCATCCTGATACTTTTACTATTGCACCTTCTCCATATTCATCAAGTATTGGTTTAGGTATATCCGTAATTATAAATCTATTGTTTTCTAAAACAGCAGCTTTCATAAAAAAATCCTTAATATCACTGCTATTATAGTTTAAATAAAATAAAATTAAAATAAATTGTTTTTCTTAAGTATTTTTTTATCATATTCTGATAAATTTGAGTTTAAAAATTTTAGGAATAAATCAGGTCTTTTCTTTTTTGTTACTAAAAACTGTTGCAATCTTCGCCATTCTCTTATCTTTTCATGATTGCCGCTTAGTAATATTTCAGGAACATTTAAGTTTTCATATTCTCTTGGTTTTGTATAATGCGGATGTTCTAATAGTCCATCATAGTGAGAGTCATATTCTGCTGATTCATCATCACCAAGAACGCCTTTTAATAATCTTGTTACACTATCTATAATGCATAAAGCAGGAAATTCACCACCTGTTAATACAAAATCGCCTATTGATATTTCCTGTGCGTTTGATTTCTCTATAATTCTTTCATCAAAACCTTCATAATGTCCGCAAATTATTATTAGTTGTTCTTCATTTGCAAAATTTTTTGCCATCTCTTGATTAAAAATTTCACCTTGTGGCGACATTATTATTGTTTTTGTTTTATTCTCTTTTTTTATTGAATTAAGTGCATCTAAATATGGCTGGCATGATAATAACATACCTGCGCCGCCGCCATATGGTGTATCATCAACTTTTTTATGTTTATCTTTTGAAAAATCACGCGGATTAATTGTATTTATTTCTATTCTTTTTTCTGTTAAAGCTCTTTTTATAATGCTGAAATCACAAGCATTATTAATGGTTTCAGGAAATAAAGTGAGTACATCAAACTTCAATTTATCAAACCTTCTATGTTGTTTAAAACAACTTTTCTTCCTTTTAAATCAACTATAGGAACAAGTTCTTTTACGAATGGAACAAGATGCTCTTTACCGTTGCCATCTTTTACGGAAAGCAAATTATTAGCCATGTTTTCACCAATTGCGGTGATTGTGCCAACACAACTTCCATCTTCATCAAATACATCCATTCCAATTAAATCGCTTATAAGATATTCATCATCATCAAGATTGTTTTCAACTTCTTCTTTTGTAAGATAAATATCACAACCTTTGAATTCTTCAACATCATTTACGGTTTTGAATTCTTTGAACTTTATAATTGCAAATTGTTTATGGAATCTTACTGAAACAACATTTAATTCGGAAAAGTTATTTTCTTTTTTTATATACACTTTTTTTAAAGCTTCAATCTGTTTTTCCCTTCCTTTAGAAAAACCGACTTTTGCTTCACCTTTAATACCGTGGAAATTAAGAACTTTTGCTATGGATATTAAATCGTTACTCATAGTTATTTAGTCTTTTTATATTCTTCAGGTGCATCTTCTCTCTCTTGATTCCACCTGTCAAGTCCCATTTGTTTTCTTATTAAACCAATACCTACGTGGACTCTCCATTCATCCATTCTTAATTGTGCTGCTATGATTTTATGGCAGCCTATTGGAGGTAATGGTAATAATGGTTCATATAAATTCTTTATTGCAAACAATTGATCAGGAGATACTGCAAGCTTTCTCTTTGGGAAAGGCAGTTTGGGAAGCATTAATTTTTGTCTTACCAAATTAATCCCAAAGAAAACTTTTCTTGGTTCCAAACCTATAGCTTGACCTATAACTTCATGCACATCCGGATTTGGTAAAGGCAAAGCCTTTTTATAAAGAATTTCAATTTGTTCTATTTGTTCTTTACTAACTAACAGTTGTTTTTGTCTTTGAGGTTTTGGTCTTCCTGCATTTGGACGAGGTCTTGAAAAACCACCCTGTCTGTTGTTGTTAAAATTATTTCGTTGCGGTCTTTGGTTTCTTTGTTGTCCGTCATTTCTGAATTTATTATAACTTCTTTGATAGTTTCCGCCATTTTGATTTCTGTTATCTCTTTGACGGTCATTGTATCTTGAATTGTTATTTCTGTTATATTGTTGGCGATCGGGGCGAGAGTTTCTGTCGTATGGTCTGAAAGACTTTTCTTCTCCCTGATTGTCATTACCAAATGAGTATGAGTTCATTTGTGGAGCATCTTTTTGTGTTGAGGATGCGTTAGCGGCTTCTTGTGAAAGTTCTTCCGTATATTTTTTATCTGAATATAAACAATTCGGACAAATAACTCTCTTTGGATTTTTTGTCTCAAACTCTGCGCCGCACTTAATACACTTATTTACATACATCGAATATGCCCCTTTATTTTAAAGCAATTACTTTATCTCTCTCCAAGTGTCAGGATGTTTCTTGCTTATCTTTAAATACTCATGTTGATTAGAAAATTACCGTACCTAATTAAATTGTAATGTAACTAAGATGATTTATCACTAAATAAAAGCATGTATAAATCTCAATTATTATTTTAACCACAAAAATATAATATGACAAGAGTTTTAAATTATTTTTTCATTTTTGAACTTAATTGACCGCAAGCTGCATCAATATCTGCTCCTCTTTCAAGCCTTATAGTTACTTTTTTTCCTGATGCTTCAAGTATGTATTTGAATTTCTGTATTGCTTCTTTTGTTGGTTTTTTGTATGGGCTTTTCTCATTTTGATTATATACAATTAAGTTTACATTACTTTTTAATTTAAGAATTGAAAGAGCAAGTTCTTTTGCATCGTTAATAGAGTCATTTACATCTTTCATTAAAACATATTCAACAGTTACTCTTCTTCCTGTTTTTTCTGTATATTTTTTTAATGTTGAAATAAGTTCATCAAATTTGTATTTCTTTGCAACAGGCATAATTTCTGCTCTTTTCTCTTGGTTTGGTGCGTGAAGAGAAATAGCTAATGTTGATTGGAAATCCAATTCTGCTAATTTGTTTATTTGAGGAATTATTCCGCAGGTTGATACAGTTATTCTTCTTGCTCCTACTTGGAATTGCTCTCTGAATATTTTTATTGAATTAATTAAATTGTCAAAATTTAAGAGTGGTTCACCTTGTCCCATATATACAATATTTGTGACTTTTAATCCTGTATCGGCTTGAATTAAAAATATTTGTTGTATTATTTCATCAGTGTCTAAGTTTCTTACAAATCCCAGTTTCGCTGTAGCGCAAAAACTGCATCCCATAGGACATCCTACTTGAGTACTTATACAGGCTGTTAAATTAGCACGGTTATCAAAACGCATTAAGACTGCTTCTGCAAAATTACCGTCTTTTAATTCAAACAAAAATTTCATCGTTCCGTCTTTGCTTATTTGCTTTTCTTTAATTGAAATGCTGCAAAGCTCTGTCTTTTGTTTCAGAAGCTCTCTCGTTGATAAAGATAAATCTGTAATTGAATCGATATCTTTTACCGATTTTAAATATAACCAATTATATATCTGTTTGGCGCGGAACTTTGATTGCTCATTATTGAGCATAAATTCTTCAATTTCTTTTAGCGATTTGCCTACAAGTATAAATTTCTCACTCATAATATATTTTCTTTGTACTCTTTCTAAGAAATATTAACATAAAAACACTAACTATTTGTATTTAAAAATGTTCGTGTTAACATGTTTCTTGAAATATAATGTATAAGTCAAGGAGAATTAAATTGAGAAATTACGAATTATTATCAATAATTAAACCTAATATCGATTCTGAAGAATTTGATAAATTGGTTGTTAAAATTGAAGAAGCAATTGTTGCTCTTGATGGTAAAGTTACATCAACAGACAAAATGGGCAGAAAAAAATTATCATATGATATTAAAGATTTCAGAGACGGCTACTTTGTAGTTCACAACTTTGAAATGGATCCTGCTCAAGTAGCTAAATTCAACAGACAATTAAGATTAAATGAAAATGTTTTAAGAATTATGCTTCTTGAAACTTCTGAAGTAAAAGCGTAATTACGGAGATTAAAATGTCAATAGCAAAAGCAGTTATATCAGGTACAGTATATAGAAATCCCGAAAAAAGATTTACCGGGAATAATATTCCTGTAACAACTTTTACTTTAAATATTGACGAAAAAGAACAATCATTAGTTAGAATAGTTGCTCGTGGCAATAATGCCGAAACAATTGAGCAATCAGTTTCTAAAGGTGATAAGATTGTTGTTGAAGGCAGACTTCAAATTTCCAGTGTTCAAGGTGAAGACGGAACTGATAAAAAAGTTATGGAAATAGATTTATCAAGTTTTGAAGTACTTTCTTCTTCACAGTCTGTATCATCATCTTCTTCTTCAAAAAATTCATCTGATGAGGTTGTTAAATTCTCTGAAGTTGAAATGGATGATGTTTTAATCGGTGAAGAAGAGATTCCGTTTTAGAAAGACTAGTAAAGGAAAAATTAAAAATGGCAAAAGAACAATTAGACAAGAAAAAACGTAAAAACTGCAGTTTCTGTGCTGATAAAGTTACATCTATTGATTACAAAGATGCTCAAAAATTAAGAAAATATTTAACTGAAGCAGGTAAAATTCTTCCAAGAAGAATTACAGGAACTTGCGCTGAACATCAAAGAATGCTTGCTAAAGCTGTTAAAAAAGCAAGAGAAGCTTCTTTATTATGCTATGTTTTTGAGTCTTAATTTATAATCAAAAATAATTTATTTAAAAGAGAGAACATAGTTCTCTCTTTTTTAGTCTCTGATAATTTGAACGGATGATCTTGTAGATACTGTTGGTGGCAGCCAATATGAACTTCTTTGAATTCTGTTATTGGGATAATGAACCGGTCTGTGAGGATGTCTTCCATGATAGTATCTGCTTGGATTATATCCGTTGTTAAAATATCTGTTATTTAATCCTGAATTAATGAAGTTATTATTGTTGTAAAAAGGATTGTGAAGATAACGATTGTGATTATGGTATCTGTTATGATATGGGCAGTAGTTATTATAACCATTCATAAAATTTAAAAATTCGTTTCCATATGTATTTGTTGAATAACCATAGCCTGATGTTGTCATAGATGGTGTAAAGCCTGTCATTGTTCCCGTTGTATCAAAAGTAGAGGTTACATTATCCCAAAATCTTCTTATGGCACTTCTCTTTTGACCAGGGTAGTAATTTTCTCTCGGATTTATAATTGCACTTTGTCTTGAGTTTCCTGAGATATGTTTTAACATATCTATTCTTGAATCTAAATCACCTGATTGTGCCATTCCGAAAAAATCTGTTTCCAGACGATTTAGTCTTTCTGCTATACTTTCATTTGCATAGCTTTCGCCATATTTTGATAATTCTATATTTGTTATTTCATCTTCTGAAAAACAAAATCCTATTATTGCTGTAAATAAAAATATTATTTTTATAATAAATAATTTTTTTAACATCATTTATCTCCCTATTATATATAGGAGTAAAAATAATATTTTATAAACAGACACTAAGCTATAATAAAGTATAATTATTCCAAATTCTTTAATATAAAAATAGTTTCGTTTACATTTACCAATAGTTTTTCCAACTTTGAGTCTAAATTTTCTTTAGTATATATATTATTTGTTGAAGTGTATGGCAAATATTTTTGTGAAACCAAACCTTGAGTTCTGAAATTTGCGGCTTCTCTTGCTTGTTGAGATATAATTATTAATCTGTTATATGATAAGTAATTGCTTTCAGGTTTGTCTTTATATTCTGCCCTTATATATTCAACATTATCAATCAAATTGCTGACTATTGCGTTAAACATTTGTATATCTTGATTTGTATTTAGGCATTTTCTTAACTTTTCAAGAATAATAATGACGCTGTTCACATCTTTAAGATATTGTGTAGTTTTATCCTTTTTTACAATTATATCTACATAGTTGTCATTGTCTCTCGGAATTGGTTTTAGTTTTGCTTCATTTTGTTTATCGAGTTCTTCAACAGAAAATGGTGCCATTGCTTTTTCATCGTGTTGTTTTCTTAAATAAGAAAATTCTGCATCAATGTTAGGTAGTGTGCCTACGTATCCGGCTCCTGTTGTGGTTATGACTATGATAAATAGTAAAATTATTGTTAGAAACTTATTCATAATTTATATTATACTGATATTTTTTACAAAGTGAATAATTATTAAAAACAGGTCTTTTTTATTCTTTAATGATATTCTTAAAAAAATAGGAGAAAGTATGAAAAATATTGTTAATAAATTGGGACCTCTTTCAAATATAGAATTTGATAAGTTATTTCTTAGTCAATTATTATCGCACTTTGCTGATGCAGTCGTACAGTTTACTTTAGTTGCTATATTGTTGGATAAATTGCCAAATGCCGGAAAAGCTATTGCAATAACATTTTTTGCATTTCTTCTTCCTCAATTTTTCTTTAGTCCATATTCAGGTGCATTTTGTGATAAGTTCAAAAGAAAAAATATATTGTCATTTAGTTTGTTTTATAGAACTTTAATATTATTTTTGGCTACTTATTTAATATTTATGCAGAGTATAATAGAACCTCAATATATATATTTAATCTCTTTTCTTTTAGGTTGCGGAAGTGCATTTTTCTATCCTGCGAAAATGGCTATCTTACCTAATTTGGTTGAAGGTTCACAGTTGAAATTTGCAAATGCCATGAATTCATCTATTGGGGCTATTGCTGTTTTATTTGGTGCATTTATTTCTAATTTTATAATTAGCCATACAAGTTTTATTACTGCTTTAAACATTATTTCTTTTAGTTATTTGTTTTCTGCTTGTTTGTGTTTGACTATTAAATTGAAATTTAAACAATCATTTTTCAAAATTTCAAACAATATCGTTAATGATATGAATGTTGCCATAAAATACATAAAAAATCATAAAAAAGCATTATATTTGGTAATGCTTTCATTTTGTATTCAATTTATAGTTGCTATGTTCTCTAACAACTTAAATACTCTTATAACCGATTATTATGGTTTAGCGTTTTCTGATTTGACATATCTCAGAACTATTTTGGGCTTTGGCATAATATTAGGTATGTTTTTAACTATATATTTTGCAAGATTACTTAAAGGTGTTCATCTTTTTTCTATAGGATTTATTGTTTTATGTATAACATTATTTACAGCTAATTTTTGCAATTCAATTGAAATAGCGTGGAAGTGGTTAATTCCAATTGGAGTTGCAGATGCAATGGTTGTTATTATGCTTGATACTACATTACAAAAAGTTACTCCGGATAGAGTGAGGGGTAAAATATTCGGTTTGAATTTAACCTTAAATACATTTAGCTTTTTACTCGGAACGCTCATTATTGCAATCTCTACAGAATATATTCAACCGTTAAATACATTTAAAATTATTGCAGGAATTTCATTTATACTCGCAATTTCAGTTCTTTTATTTGATAAAGCCTTTAGGTATTTTTTATTAAAGGCAACTTTAGGACAAATATTCTTGTTATTGTTCAGATACAGAGTTGAAGGAATAGAAAATTTGCCCAAAAAAGGGAAAGTCATACTTGCAGGTAATCATACAGGACATTTAGATCCATTTATTCTTCAGATGGCAACAAAACGACATTTGTGGTTTGTAACTGGTCCGGCTGCGTTTAAAGTTCCTATCGTAAGGTATCTTTTAAAATTTTATAATGTTTTACCGTTGAATTTTGGTAAAGGACTTGAAGCAATTGATTCTGCTGTAACTGAACTCAAAAAAGGTGAGGCTGTTATAATCTTTCCTGAAGGGAAGTTTACACCGAATGGTGAACTTTGTAAATTTAACAGAGGTGTAGGAATAATGGCAAAACATGCCGATTGTTCCATTGTTCCATTTTGTATTCAAGGCGGTTTTGAGACTTGGAATAAGAATAGAAAACTTCCGAAAATTTTTAATACTATTGTTATTCAATTTGGTCAGCCTGTTAAGGATTTAACAAAAAGTGAAAAAGACATTGCTCATGAACTTCAATTAAGAGTCAATTTTATGAAGAAAGCATTGGAAAGACGCTCTTTCTACCAAATTTCTCAGCATAATTATTCTAATTTCTTAGATTTAATGAGGGATAAAGGTGATATTTTTGCACCTGTTAATGCTGTTTCAATGAAAACAAAAGACGGTTATGAGTCGATTACATATATAGAACTTTCCAGAAATGCGAAGAAATTTGCTAATTATTTAATTGAAACTGTTGGAGTTAATAGGGAAGATAGAATTGCGATTTTGTCTGAGTCTCGTCCTGAATTTGCTATTGGAATTTTTGCTTCTATTCAAACAGGTGCAATTACAGTTCCATTGGATGTAAAATTGACCGTATCTGAGCATACAAATATATTGTCTGATTGTAATCCTAGAATATTAATCTGTTCTTCTCATTACCTGAATCATGCAATAGAAGTAAAGCAAAATGTAAAATCAATAGAACAAATTTTTGTTTTAGATAAAGAAGAAGAAACTTCATATATGAATGTCTTTGATATTGAAGCGGATGTTGATAAAGATTTAGGGCGTCCCCGTTCTTTGGATGAAACTGCTTTAATTGTTTATACATCCGGTACAACAGGAAATCCCAAAGGTGTTATGATAAGTTTTGGTAATGTATATTCGCAATTCAAAGATTTTGAGAAAATTTTTAAATTATCATCAAAGAACAGGCTTCTTTCTTTGTTACCTTTAAATCATCTGTTAGAGCTTACAGACGGATTTTTTGCAATGCTTTATATGGGGGCTCAAATTGTTTATATAAAAAGTTTGAGTCCTAAAGAACTTACTGAAACAATGAAAGAAAAAGGTATAACCAATATGATTGTTGTTCCTTTAGTGGCAAAAATGCTTAAAAATAGCATAGATAAGCAATTAAAGAAGCAGAGTCAAAAAGTTCAAGCCTTATTCAACCTTATGTATAAAGTTGCAAAATATATGCCTCTAAAAATAAGAAGACTTATGTTTAAATCTATAATAGATGAACTTGGCGGAAAGTTTGATTGTTTTATTTCAGGTGGTGCTCCTTTAGAACCAGGTATTGCGGAATTCTTTGACAGAATTGGTATTCCTGTATTTCAAGGGTATGGTTTAACAGAAACAAGTCCTACCGTTTCTACAAATTATTATGACAATAATAAAATAGGTACTGTAGGAAAGCCGCTTCCTTCTGTAAGAGTAAAAATAGCTGATAACGGAGAACTTCTTGTAACCGGTCAGAATGTTATGCAGGGCTATTACGGAAAGCCTGAAATGACTGCTGAAGTTATAGATGAAGATGGCTGGTTCCACACGGGAGATATTGCAGAACTTGATAAAGACGGTTATATAAAAATTACAGGCAGAATTAAAAATATGATAGTATTGGGCGGAGGTAAAAAAATATTCCCGGAAGAAGTTGAAGCAGTATTAGAACAATCAGATAAAATAAAAGAAATATGTGTGCTTTCATTAAAGATAAAATCCGGAAATAAAGCAGGTACAGAAGAAGTTGGTGCTATTGTAGTTCCTGCCGATAATATTCTGAACGATGAAAATGTTTCACAAATAATAGAGGAAGAAATAAAAAATCTTGCTCAAAAAAATCTTGCACCGTACAAAATACCAACCGTGGTTGTTATTCATAAAGATGAACTTCCAAAAACATCTACAAAAAAAGTAAAGAGAAATGAGTTGGTTAAATGGTATGAGTCTGATAGTGTTAATGTTTAGAAATTATTAATTGATTTTTCACTGATTAAATAAGATAATTAGTATTATCAAGAGGGAGGATAGTGCCATTAACATTAAGTCTATAATAACGGGAATTATAATTGTTTCGGGGTTAACTTCTTATTCTTTTGCAATGACTCCTGAAGCAAATCAGTATTATCATAAAGCTTGTTCTTTATCTGATGAATCAAAATATGAAGAAGCTGTTGAACAATTGAATATTGCTATTCAAATGTCTCCGGATGATGCTTTATTGTATACAAAACTTGCAGGCATGTATTCTGAACTTTCTGATTGGGATAATGCTGTTGAAGCTTATAAAAAGGCTTTGAAGTTAAGACCTAATGATGCTTTTATTTATATTAGTTTAGGCAATATATTTGAACAAATGCAAGATTATAAGAATGCTTATACTGCATATAATCATGCTATGAAAATTTTTCCTGAATATAAATATAATTATCTAAATCTTGCAAGTGTAAAAACTCATTTAAAAGAAGATGATGAAGCAATTAAATATTATCAAATGTTTCTTTCTTATTATCCCGATGCTTTGGATGCAAGGGAAAATATGGCATCTATATACCTAAGAATGAACAAACCTCAAGATGCTGTTGAAATATACAATGATATTTATTTGAAAGATCCTGCTACTTTTAAGGATTTTTCTAATTACGGTCTTGCATTATATAGAATTTCTGATTATGACAATGCTCAAAATATTCTTTTAAAGGCCATAAAAAAAGATAATAATGATTATGTAGCAAGAGCGAATTTGGCTTATGTTTATTTGGCTCAAAATAAAGATGATTTGGCAATGAATGAATTTGCAAAGGCATTGGAATTACAGCCGGAGATGACTTCAATTCGTTTTGATTATGCGAACTTGCTTGCAGATAAAGAAAAATATGATGAAGCTATTATTCAATATAAAGAATACATAAAAGAAAATAAAGATAATCCTGTTGCATACAGAAATGCAGGGATTTTATATGAGAAGAAAGGCGATTATGAAAATGCAATAAAGACATTAGAAGAAGGACTTGTTGCTTCGCCGAAGGATGTTGAACTAAAAAAAGAACTTGCAAAATCTTATCATTTGGCAAAACAGTATGATCAAGCTATTGCGATGTATGATTCTTTACTGGAACAAGATGCTGAAAATACAGAATTGATTTTGAATAAAGGTATTGCATATCATGCTCAGAAGAAATATTCCGAAGCAATTGATTTGTATAAATCTGTCTTATTGAAAGATGCAGAAGATAAAACAGCTAAAGATTATTTGTTAAAAGCATATATGGCGCAAGGTGACTCTTTATGTGCTGAAGGAAATTATAGAAAAGCTATTAATAGTTATGAGTATGCTATTCAAATGGATTCAAATAATCCTTCTTTATACTTAAGTATTGCAGATGCATATGAAAAAATCGGTTCAAAATCTAAAGTTATAGAATACTATGAAAAAGCAATGGAAATTGCGCCTGAAAATAGTGAAGTTTTGTCTTCATATGCAAAATCTTTAACCAAAATGGATAAAACAGAAGATGCAAAACTTGTTTACGAAAAAGCTATGGCTGTAAGCAGCGCTACTGCTGATGATAAATATACCTATTATGTTGATATTGCGGATACTTATTATAAAAACAAGAATTATCCAATGGCTTTAGCTGAATATAAAAAAGCATTAGAAATAAAACCAAAAGATGAATATCTAAACATAAAATTAGGCAATACATATAAAGGAATGTCAAATTTAAGCAGTGCAATTGATTATTATAATAAAGCAATAGAAATTAATCCGAATAATCCTGATTCTTATTTTAACAGCGGATTATGCCTTGCGGAATTAAATAACTTGACTGCAGCAAAAGAAAAATTTTCAAAAGTAATTGAGCTTAAATCAGATTATGCATACGCATATTATGCATTAGGGCTTGCTTATGAAAAAGAGAATAATATGGTTGATGCAGTTAAAAATTACGAACATTTTATTGAATATACACAGGATAAAAATCTAAAGAATAATATACAAAACAAGGTAAATAAATTAAAAAAAGATTTGCCTCAACCTGTGGATGTTGAATGAAAAAAATAGTTACAATAATACTAATATTTCCGTTATTGTTTTTATGTTCATTTAAAATAAAAGCAAAGCCTTATGTTCTTTTATCGTCGGGAACGATTTCTACTGAGACTACGAGTAGAATGGAAAGAATTTTTTTATCCGGTCAGAGAATAAATTATGCTCTAATTGCACCTGACGGATTTAAAAAACCCGGAGTCCGTCTTCAAATTTCGAAGCAGGATGATAAAACTTCTAATTGGGGGTTTTCTATTATACAAACTCGTGATTTTTATTTGGATTTGTCTCAAAAAGCTTATCGTGATTATATTTATATACAAAGACCAGGACGATATTATATACAATTTTTTTATCTTAGTAATAAAGATTATCCTTTTGCACGTTCGGAATTTTTGGTTCAATAAATGTTTAATTTGTATAAATATATAGAATTTTATTTTAATAAATTAAATTCATCAAAATATATAAGAAAAGGAAAGTGTAACAGATGCGGCAACTGTTGCAGAAATATATTACTCTATGTAGAAGAAGAAC
Source organism: Candidatus Gastranaerophilales bacterium (assembly GCA_944322615.1). Classification (GTDB taxonomy): domain Bacteria; phylum Cyanobacteriota; class Vampirovibrionia; order Gastranaerophilales; family Gastranaerophilaceae; genus Avigastranaerophilus. Next base: position 81,626 of record CALUPH010000008.1, read on the forward strand.
CAATCAAAAACGAAGAACAATTTGAAAAAGTAAAAGAATGGGAGAAACATTATAATAATTTCTATATTTCCGGCAGAGCAGAAAATGGTGCTTTATTATTCACTTGTAAAGAAATTGATGATAATAATAAATGTAAAGTATACTTTTTTCGTGGTTTAGGCTGTAGAATGTACCCTAAAAAAGATACAAAATTTTTGATTAATGGCGGTAAACCATTAGATGGGTGCGGATATTATTTTGAAACTAATAAAAGTTTTAAATCATATTTTATAGATAGACCTAAATAAGATTGGAAGCTATTTCTTTTATTGTTTCAAGAGAACGTTTTGCTAAAAGTTCATTCTTTAGTTTTTTATTTTTACGAGTTTTCTTATCCATTTCCATTTCAGCCAGAATACCCCAATTTGAGTTTATTGGTTGAAATGAAGTATGTCCTTCAAAAGAAATGTAGTGAGTGAGTGCACCTAAAACTGTTTCTTGAGGAAGTGCTAATAGCTTTTCACCATTTAAATATTTATACATATTTATACCGGCAAGAAGTCCTGATGCGATTGATTCTGTATATCCTTCCGTTCCTGTTATTTGTCCGGCAAAAAAGATATCTGAATTTTTTCTTGATTGAAGTGTCGGATTTAATACCTTTGGACTGTTTATAAAAGTGTTTCTGTGCATTACTCCGTATCTTATAATGTTTGCGTTTTCAAGACCAGGTATAGAATGTATAAGTTCTTTTTGACTTCCCCATTTTAAATTTGTCTGGAAGCCTACCAAATTATATAAACTTGCTGATTTATTATCTTGTCTTAATTGTACAACAGCGTAATTCTCTAATCCTGTTCTTTCATCAACTAATCCAACAGGTTTTAAAGGTCCATATCTGAGTGTATCAGTTCCTCTTGATGCTAATACTTCAATAGGAAGACAAGATTCAAAAAATTTTGCATTCTTTTCAAATGATTTTAATTCAATTTTTGGTGCATTAATTAAAATATTATAAAATTTTTCATATTCCTCTTTATTCATCGGACAATTTATATAATCAGCATCACCTTTATTGTATCTGTTTAAATAGAATGCTTTTTCAAAGTTAATAGATTCTTTTTCTACTATTGGAGCTATTGCATCAAAAAAGTGTAAATATTCTTCGCCTAAGAATATTTTTATGTTGTTTGATAATGCTTCAGAAGTTAATGGTCCTGATGCAATTATTACAGGTATATCTTGAGGAATTTGTGTTAGTTCTTCTCTTATAACATTAATATTTTTATTATTATTAATTTTTTCTGTTACTTTTTCTGAAAAAAGTTCTCTATCTATAGCTAAAGCTCCGCCTGCAGGAACCTGTGTTTCAAATATTATAGGTATTAATTCGCTTCCAAGTTTTTCCATTTCGTGTTTTAATAGACCTGATGCATTTGTCGTGTTATAAGAACCAAGGCTGTTAGAACACACAAATTCTGCGAATTTATCTGTTTTGTGTGCGCCTGTTTGTTTTTGTGGTCTCATTTCATATAAGTCTATTTCTATTCCACGTTTTGCTAATTGCAAAGCAGCTTCACTTCCTGCCAGTCCTGCGCCTATTATAATTGCTTTTTTCATATTAATCCTCATTTTATATGATTATCACATAAAAATATAGCCAAGGTATATAAAATGTTGTAAAATTAAGAAATGGAAAAGATTAAAATTTTAGTATTCGATGAAGAAGAACTTACAAAAACTCTTATTGAAAGTTATTTAAAAGAATTAACTTTCAATGTTGTTTTTGAAAAATATAGTGAATACGATGAAAGTTTTATTAATGATTATAATGGGAATAAAATTATTATTGTTAATATCAACAAATATAATATTTCGGTATTGAATTCAATATCTAAATTATCTCAAAATCCTCAAAATAAGTTTGTTGTTATATCAAATGATAATTCAACAGATTTAAATGTAAAAGCATTAAGAGCAGGTTCACAGGATTTTTTGCCCAAACCATTGGTAAAGTCTGATTTTGTTTACGTAATACAAAGAATATATAAGAAAGAATTTATGGATTTAAGTAAAAACACAAATGGAAAAATTTACACGGCAGTATCAACTGAAAGAGGAATGGGAAAAACAACTTTTCTTATAAACTTAGCTAAAGAAATTGCCGATGCAAGCGGAGAAAAGGTTCTTTTAATAGATTTTAATAATGATATTAATGATTTATCATTTCTTTTAAATATTGATATAGTTTATAATACAATTCACTATATGAATAATTTGACAGAAGAAAATGTTCTCCAGTTATTATCAAAAGTGACATCATATAAAAATTCATCTCTTTATGTTATGGCAAATGGTTTCCTTCGTAAAGGTGGAGAAAAAATAAATGTACTAAAAATTGATGATACTTTAAATATTTTAAAAAAACATTACAAATATATTTTTTTAGATTTAGATCCTAATGATGATAAAGTAGAAAGGGAATTAATACGTCTATCTGATTATGTTTTTGTTATGATGAACTCAATGATGAGTTCTTTGGAAAAATTGAAAACATATATAGATATTATGTATGCCGGTAAAAATATTAAACTTATACTAAATAAGTACGAGCAAAAAAATGTCGAGAAATTAGAAGAAATACAATCTTTTTTAGGAAGGGAAATTACTTGGATAATTCCGAAGAATTTTATGGCAACGGGAACTGCTTTAAATAATTCTAAAACTTTAAAAGAAGTATCTCCTAATTTAGATATTGTTCAGGCTTATATTCAATTGGCTAAAAAGATAATCAGTAGAGAATAAATATGAATTTAAAAGATAGACTTGATAATATTAAAAATACTAATGTTATTTCAATTAAAGAAGGAATAGATACTGATAGTTTTGTTGATATAAAAAATATTTTTGTAAATTCAGACGATGTTAAAAATATTTTAGATTATGTTCTTTTAAAAAAGAATAATATTGCTTTTGTTGCCGATAAATCAATTGATAGAGTTTTGCTTTCAAATTATGTTAAATCTCTTTTGTATAACTTTGATATCGAAATATTTAATTCGTTAGATCAAAATATTGTAGATTTTTATTCAAAGATAAAACTTTTTCCAAATCCTTCAATAAATGATGTTGTAAAAATATTTGAATATATTATTTATGGCTATAATTCTTTTATTTTTTCTTTGGAAATGAGTTATGATGAAAATTTTATAGATAAGTTAAGAGCTGTTATTGCTGTTAATTTTAAAAATCTAACAGAAGAAAATATAAATACTTTAATAGGTTGTTCTGATTTATATGTTCTTCCTATTAACAGAAATGAGGACGGGCTTTTTATTGTTTCAGAGGTAATTAAATTAAATTATTTTGAAAAGAAGATAAATTTAGAAGTTATCAAAAAAATATGCGATGAAATACCGTCTGAAGGATCTTCTTTAACAGAAAATGTTTCAAATGCTATTGTTGAAGTTGAAATAAATAAAGAAAATCAAAATTTATCTCAGCAACAAGAGTCTATAACGTCTGATTCTGAAGATATTCAAGATGAATCTTCTGGCGATATTGTTATTCAAAATAATGAAGTAATTAATGAAGTAAAAAATGAATATTCTGAAAATCTAATAGAGCAAGAAGAAATTCCAGAAAAAAATGAAGTAACTAATATATCTAATGTTCCTATTGAAATAAATAAAGAAGAAAATGATAATACAGATATAAATTTATCAGACGTAAAAACTTTAAATTCAGAGGAAAATGCTTTGAACAATAACTCGGAATTGGATTCTTCTGATGCTGATAAGTTTTCTTTAAAGAAAGTTAATAAGTATAAATTATTGAGAGAAAAAATCAGAAGCAAACGAAATGAATGATTTTATTAAAATAAATCATTCAAAAAATATAGTATGTTAATAGAAGTATTAAGTTGCTCAAAACTCAAATAAAAAAAGATTTTAGATTGCGACATTGATCTAAAGATTTAGACTTTAATATAGATCTTTTTATATAGAAAAATTCATCGTTTTATGGATGAGCCCCCATGCTTATACATGTATATTAATAGTATAAACGACGTATTTACAGGGAGTTCAGGTGTGTATATGAGAAGAACAATGGATTTTAACAAAAAAACAAAAATTATTTTAGTAGATGACAATTTTGATCATTTGTTAGGTATAAGAGAATTAATTAATCTTGAAACAAATTTTGAAGTTATAGCAACTGCTACAAATGCGAATATTGCAATAAATTTGGTAAAAAAATATCAACCGGATGTAGTTTTGATGGATATAAATATGCCGGAGAAAGATGGCTTAACTGCAATAAGCGAAATAGAAAGATTGGGATTAGGGGTAAAAATCATCGCATTAACAGGATATGATGATCCTGATTTAATTTTTAGAGCAATGAAGATAGGCGCAAAGGGTTATATCTTGAAAACAATGGCTTCAGCTCAATTGATTTATGCTATCGAAGAAGTTGTACAAGGAAAAATTTATTTACCTTCAGGCCTATCTTCAAGATTTTTTGATTACTTCCAAAAAACATTTAAAGAAGAATCTAATAATTCTGTTAATGAAGAAAACTTACTTCAATATTTAACTCAAAGAGAAGAAGAAGTTTTAGAATTATTGACTCAAGGTGTAACTTATAAAGGTGTTGCACAACAATTATTTATCAGTGAAACAACAGTAAAAACTCACGTAAATAACATATTCCAAAAATTGCAAGTTAATGATAGAACACAAGCTGTTTTATATGCAATAAATAATGGATTTTTGAATAGAAAAAAATTGAAAATTGCTATATAATTAGCTTATGAAAAATAAATATAACACACTTCACAAATACATATATGAACATTCTGTAAAAGAATATAGAAAAGAGACCATTAATGGTCTCTTTCGTTCGATTTTACAACCGTTAATTTCAAATCAAAAAATCGAATCCTGTATATTAATGCGGTTAAATGATTTTGATGATAAAAATGCAATTATAAAAAGGTTAAATTTTTCTGGGGCAAATATATTATACTATAGCGATAATTTACAAGAGTTAAAATATACAAATCAAGAAGTTCAGGAAATATGGGGTGACACAGAATTTCTTATTGTATTATCTCAAAGATATTCTGCTGCTTTGATTTGGGATTATACACTTTCTGAAGTTCGTTCTTATTCTCCTGTATGTATGTTTTATAACTCTAAAATTATCACTGATATATCAAAAAAAATTCTTGAAAATTCAAAATATGATTATAAAGATTTATTGGTTAAATATGCTCCCGATAGGCGTGAAAATATAGTTCTTAACCAATCAATAGGTATGATTGCTTCTCTTTTAAATGAAAAAAATGAAGATATTATTTTTGGAGAGAAGGAAAAAGAAAATCTTGTTCCTGCAGATGACACAATTAAAACTGCTGAAATAGTTTCCAATAATGCAAGATTTATTTCACATGAAATTAAAAATAATCTTTCTATTATTAATTTATATTCAAAAATTTTAGAAAAAAGAATTGAGAATATAAAAGAATCCGAAGAAATAATGCAGTCTTTAAATAATGCAATTAGAAATATAACAACAGCATCAGAAAATGTTTCATCATTAATTTCAGACTTAAGATGTATAGCATCTCCATATAAAACGGAAATAAGTGTTAAGAAAATCATTTTAAATACAATTGCAATGTGCCAAGAAAAGGCGAATAATGCCGGTGTTAATATTGCTGTTGATGATTTTGAAGATTGTATAACAACTACAGATAAAACTAAACTTCAATGTGCTTTAATTAATTTGATTTATAACGCAATTGAAGCGTGTAAGTCATCTTGTCTGGTAAATATTAGTTGTAGAGTACAAAAAGATATAATAAAAATAAGTGTTAAAAATAATGGTGAAATGATTTTACCTGAAAATCAATCAAAGATTTTTGAAAAGGATTATACAACAAAGGAAAAAGGTAATGGACTTGGTCTTGCTATTTGTAAAGAGCAGATGAAGTTAGTAGGAGCTGATATAAATTTGGTAAGTTCTGACGAAAAGATTACCGAGTTTGAAATTGTATTGCCTAAGGTTTGATTTTTTATATAAACATTTTCCTTATATTTTCTTTTCAGTTGATAATTTAAATCGTATAATATTCATATGGAAAATTTAACCGTAAAAAAATATACTTTAAAAAAAGTTTCTTCAGAAGTTATATATAAGGTAGATTATGAAAAGGAATTAAATCCACCTCAATTAGAAGCCGTTAAACAAAAAGAAGGTTCGGTTTTGGTTATCGCTGGTGCTGGCAGCGGTAAGACAAAAACCCTTACTTATCGTGTTGCAAGATTAATTGAAGATGGTATAAATCCAAAAAATATTTTATTGTTAACTTTCACAAAAAAAGCGGCACAAGAAATGTTGTCTCGTGCTGCTATAGTTTTAGATTCTCGTTGTGAACAAGTAGCAGGCGGAACATTTCACTCTTTTGCAAATGTTATTTTAAGAAAATATTCTTCATTATTAGAATTAAATAACAATTTTACAATTACAGACAGAGCCGACAGTGAAGATATTATAAATCATATAAGGTCTAATATTATTGGAAAACAAGAAAAACGTTTTCCCAAAAAAGGAACTATTTTAGATATATATTCTAAAGCTGTTAATAAAAATATTCCATCAGAAGATATTATTCTTTCCGAATATAAACAGTTTGAACACTGCATTGAAAAGATAAATGAAATTATATGTGAATATAATAACTATAAACATAAAAATTCGATTTTGGATTATGATGACTTATTATTATATCTAAAGACTCTTCTTGAATGTAATTCTGAAGTAAGAAAGAAGTTATCAAATCAATATAAATATATAATGGTTGATGAATATCAGGATACAAATACTATTCAGGCACAAATTGTAAAACTTTTGGCAAGCGAACATAATAATGTTATGGCCGTAGGTGATGATTCTCAAAGTATATATTCATTTAGAGGTGCAAATTTTAAGAATATTCTTGAATTTCCCCAGTTATTTGATAATACAAAAATTATAAAATTGGAACAGAATTATAGGAGTTCTCAAAATATATTATCATTAGCAAATGAGATATTATTGAAGGCAAAAGAAAAGTATACAAAAACATTATTTTCAGATATTGTATCCTCAATAAAACCGGCATTAATAAGCGCAAATGATATGAAAATGGAAGCTGAGTTTATATCTCAAAGAGTGTTGGAATTGGTTGAAGAGGAGAATCTATCTTTAAATGATATTTGTGTTCTTGCCAGAAGTGCAAGAATGACATATAACTTAGAAATTGAGCTTGCAAAAAGAAATATTCCATACAAAAAATTTGGAGGTATGAAATTTATTGAAGCTGCTCATATTAAAGATATAATTGCACATTTAAGAGTTATTTTAAATCCGTCAGATATTATAAGTTATACAAGAATTTTACTTTTACTTGATGGAATAGGTAATCAAAGTGCAAATAAGCTATTGCCGATTTTAGTTAATGATAGTGAAATAAAAAATAAAAATCTTCCGGTAAAAAATCCTGAAGCAGTGATAAAACTTACCGATTTAATTAATAATAATCAAAAGGATATTTTTAATCCCAAAAAAGTTGTTCAAAATGTATTGAAATATTATGAAAATATACTTAAAGATAAATATGATGACTATACAAAAAGAGAAAAGGATTTAGAACATTTTCTTGCTTTGAGTGAAAAATATACAAGTTTAGAAGATTTTCTAAGTGACTTGGCGTTAGAACCGCCTGATACATCTGTTACAGATATTGATTCCGGTGCACAAAAAGATGAATTTTTGACACTTTCTACTATACATAGTGCAAAAGGTCTTGAATATAAAGCTGTTTTTATTATAGGTGCTGTGGATGGACGTTTCCCTTCTTTATATTCATTTAATTCTCCTGATGATTTAGACGAAGAATTAAGACTTATGTATGTCGCTGTAACCAGAGCAAAAACTCACCTGGCAATAACATATCCGATAGATATGTTTGATTATTCAACAAATATGGTACTTTCTAAACCTTCCAGATTCTTAGACGGAATAAATCAAGATATATTAGAAAGATGGGTAATTGAATAATTATTGTTCAAAAGAAGTAATCTTGTAACCTTTAGCAATTAATGCTTTTTGAATTTCTTCAAAGTGTTGTGCATTTCTTGTTTCCATAGAAATTTTTAAGAAACAATCATTAATATCGGTATTTTCTCCGCCTTGATTGTGCCTTACTCTAATAACGTTAGCACCATATTCCGCAATAATTGTTGATACTTCTCTTAATTGTCCGGGTTTATCAAGTAGTTCAATTGTTAGATGGCATAGTCTTCCTGCTTTTAAAAGACCTCTGTTGATAACCCTTGAAAGGATATTAACATCTATATTTCCGCCTGAAACAATACAAGCAGTTTTTTTGTTAGCTAGAGGAAGTTTGTTAAACATAGCAGCAGCTACACTTAAAGCTCCTGCTCCTTCTGCTACAAGTTTTTGTTTTTCCATAAGTGCAAGTATAGCAGAAGCAACTTCATCATCAGTAACTGTAACAATATCATCAACATATTTCATACAACAGTCGAATGTTAACTCACCTGGTTTTTTAACGGCAGTACCATCTGCAAATGTATGTACTACAGGCAATTCAAGAATTTTTTTGTTTATGTATGATTGATACATACTTCCTGCACCTTGAGCTTGAACTCCATATACTTTGCAGTTCGGTTTTAATTGTTTCATTGTATATGCAATGCCGGAAATTAATCCTCCACCTCCAATAGGCACTATGACAGCATCAATATCTGGAAGCTGTTGAATAAGTTCAAGAGCAATCGTACCTTGTCCTGCTATAACATCCTCATCATTGAACGGGTGAATGAATTCCCCGCCTGTTTCTTGTTGAAATTTGCAAGCAGCATTGTAAGCATCATCATATACACCATCAATCAGTTTTATTTCTGCGCCGTATTTTCTTGTTGCTTCTACTTTTGAAATTGGAGCTGTAGCAGGAATAAAAATAGTTGCTTTAATGTTATTTTTTTGAGCGGCTAGAGCAACACCTTGTGCATGATTGCCTGCACTACAGGCAATAATACCTTTTTGTTTCTGTTCTTCTGTTAATTTTGATATTTTATAATATGCACCTCTTAATTTGAAAGAACCTGTAAGTTGTAAATTTTCAGACTTTAAATAAATTTCATGCCCTTCTAATAATGTTTTAGAAAGAATCAAATCAGTTTTTCTTGCTACTTCGCTTAATACTTTAGAAGCATCATAAATTTTTGCAATGTTTAACACGGCTATCACCTCTTTTTTATTATTCTACACTAAAAAGTTATAAAGGATAATATAATAAGTTTATTTAACAATGTATTTTAACTTATAAATAAGTTTTAAATCTGATATAATATTTTTGTTTCTAGGTTAAAGGATTTATTGATGAAAAAGATACTTCTGTTTTTATTAGTATTTCTTATAAATACTGTATTTTCTTTGTGTGCATTTGCGGAAAACTTCTACATTACTGATTACTATATTGATTTAGATGTTAAAGAAAATAGAGATGTTGTTATTACCGAAGATATTGGCGTATATTTTACTAGTCATTCACATGGTATTTATAGAACTATTCCTACCCGTACTTATATGTTTTATGAAAAAGGAGAGAAAAAGCTATTAAAAGCAAAGATATCTGATATTCAAGTAAGTGAATCATACACTATACAGCCAAGTATGATGTCTACTATCATAAAAATTGGTGATCCGGTAGCATATGTGTACGGTCCAAAGCATTACAAAATAAAGTATACCTATTCATTGGGAGTTGATCCGTTAAAAGATCAAGATGAATTCTATTTTAATATTATAGGTACTCAGTGGAATACTTCAATTAACAATGTTAAATTTAAAATTACTTTGCCAAAACCATATGAAGAATTAAATAAAACAACAGGATTCTCAATGGGTGTATTTTCTAATAGAGGTTATGACCCTAATTATTTGAAATATGTAATAAGTAATAATCATATTATTTTGGGTAAGGTTACAAGAAAACTTGAGCCGAATGAGGCTTTAACTGTTCGTATCTCTCTTCCTGAAAATTATTTTTCTAAAAATAAATATTCTGATGAGAAAAATTATATTATAACTTTGATGACTATTCTTACGTTAATTGCTTTTTTAATGTGGCTTTTCTTTGGAAAAGATGAAAAAGTTATCCCTGTTGTGAATTTTTATCCTCCTAAAAATAGAAATAGTGCAGAGGTTGGTGTTGAATATAGAGGAAAAGCGTCACAAAAAGAGATAGTATCTTTAATTATGTATTTGGCAAATAAAGGTTACATTGAAATAGAAGATGATGGAGTCAGTTTTACTTTACATAAATTAAGAGAATATGATGGTAAAAATTCTTGTGAAAGAAGATTAATGTCTGCGATATTTAAAAATTCTGATATTGCTACAGCGGAAGATCTCCAATTTTCAAAAAGCTTTTATCGTAATTGTGAGGGAATAATTAAATCTTTAAATAATATTAAAAAATTTATATTTGATAAAAGTGCAAATAGTCCTGCAAAATTATCTATTCTATTAATTTGTATATTGGGTTTATTTATAAGTATAATTTATACTATAGGTGATTATTCTTTTGTAATTTTTCATCAAGTAGAATCATATATTTTGTTATTCCCTTTATTTGGTTCAATAGCCTTATTTAGTATATTATATGAAATTTTAACATCTAACGAATATTCAATATTAAAAATTCAAAAAAGTGTTGCTCTTACTGTATGGGGGATAATGTTTATAGGCGCACCATTGACATTTTTTATGCAAAATTTGGGTGGCATAATAACTGATAAAATACCAGTATTATTATATGGTATAGTGTGCATTATTATTTCCTTTGTCTGTTTATTAAATATGCCAAAGCGAAATAAAAAAGGCAGATTACTTTTAGGTCAGATTGAAGGTTTTAAAAAATTTTTGGAAGTTGCTGAAAAAAGAAGAATAGAGGCTTTAATTGCTGAAAATAAAAATTATGCATCTGATATCCTTCCATTTGCTTATGTTCTTGATATATCTGATAAAATAATACCGGTTCTTGAAAGTATATCCTTATATACACAACCAACATGGTATAAAGGAGAGATGTCTAATTATACATTCTCGTTATTTACTTCTTCTATGGAAAAGGCAACAGTCCCATCATATGAAAATGGCGGAATAACTCGTAGCTCCGGTGGAATTAGTGGAAGAGGATTTAGTGGCGGCGGTTCATCAGGCGGCGGAGGCGGCGGTGGTGGCGGCGGCTCTTGGTAAATAAAAAGACACCAGATTAAGGTGTCTTTTTTTATTGAATTTATGTTAATATGTAAAGTATGAGTGAACCACGTATTCCATATACAAATTCTATTGTTTTTGCGGCAGAGTATATTAGCCGTGCAAGCAAAGAATATGTTAGGAAAATTATTAAAGATTATAACTTCCCAATTGGATATGAAGAACACATTATATTGGATACTGTATTCTTTTATCCCGGGTGTATACAAATGGAAATAGCGAAAAAAGTTTGTATGCAACGTTCTTACTTGTGTAAAATTTTGACCAAATTAGAAGATGATGGATTGATTAAAAGAGAAAAAAAAATAAAAGGAAAAAGGCAGGTTGTTTTGTCTGTTTATATAACTCCTAAAGGAGAAGAATTATATAAAAGAATGCATTCTGTGTTTAAAAAAGAAATATTGAATAAGCAAATTGTTGATACAGAAAAAATTAGAGAAATAACAAAAGAATTATTTAAAATGGGTGATGATTTAGTAAATACGTTTAATTTAAAACTTTAACTTGACAACAAAATTTTTTTAGTCTAAACTTGTTGAATATTCAACAGGTGAAAAATAAACATCTAACGAGTTCGACTCTCAATCATATCTCTTAACTTAAATATGACCATACTTTAGAAGCCGATAAAGGCTTCTTTTTACTGTTGTAATTCAATATAAAGATTCATATATACAAGAATAAAAAAAAATTGTAATATAGAGTATAACAAAAATTTTAAGAGTTAAGATGAAAAAGATTTTAATTTTTAAAATAAGTGAGGGAAGTTGAAGAGATATTTTGCTTTCTAAAAAAAAGAAGATAGAGCTGATGTGGTAAAGACCATATCAGCATTTTGCGTTTTAAGACATTTAATAAGGTTTATACTATGAGTGAAGAAAATAAGAATATAGAAAATAATCGAGAAGAAAATCAAAATAGAGAAGAATGCAATAAAAAATGGTGGAAAAATGTTGGGTTAAAACCCAACCTACGAACTTAAAGCCAGATGTAAATAAATAGAAATATATTATATACAATAAGAGAACAATGTTATAGAATAAAGAAATTAAGATGAATGACGAGAATAAAGAAAATATAGAGAATAATCAAACAGAAAATAAAAGCAACAGTGAAAATCAGAAACGTTGGTGGAAAAATATTTTGTTAAAATCTAACCTACAAAATAAAATTTTATATATAAGCTTAATGATTTCTATATTTATAGGTTTATTTCTTATTTTATTTGTAAATTTTCAAAATTATATTTCTAATAAATTAAATAATATAATTACTAAAGAATTGCCAAAGATGAACCAATATCATTCAAATCATTTATCTTTGAATTTAGAGGATGGAAATGTCCTAATTTTAGGGAATAATATTTCTTATGGAATTACTGAAATATATTTAAAAAAAAATAAAAGGTTTAAAATTTATAATAAAGATTTATTAGGCACTTATCTTTTATATGCAGATGATAATTATGTTTTTTATTCAGATAAAAATAATATTTATTGCTATAACCCGAATGAAAACTTTAGTTTAAAATTTAAAATAGCATTAAATGAAAATATAATTCATCCTAAAATATCTTTTATAGATAAAAATCAATTCTTAATATGGGGTGGATGGTCTGCTCCCAATAAAATAAGTAAAAGGTGGCAAATTTATGATATTTCAATAAAACAAGTAATAAGCACTGGATATTTTGATACAGAAGTTAATGAAAATTCTCAAATTGTAAAAATAACATCTAATCTGTTTTTATTTTATACAAATAATATAATATATAAAATGGATAGAATTGAATTATTTTCTAAAAATAATGTTACATGTAATGAACTTGGAAATATATATAACTTGCAAATACATAAAACAATTAGGGTAAATGATTCTGTCTTAATAACCTTTTCGGATAATTTAAATAAAAAAAATCTAAATATTGCATTATTAGATATAAATAAGAATAAAATTAAAAAAATTATAACAACTAAATTAAATCCTGATTTTAAAGCAATTGTTTTCGATAATACAAAGCTTTTGCTTATTGGGACTTCTAGTAATAATGAAAATAAAGGAATTTATTCATTTGATGTAATAACATCAGATTTAAAATTTTTAGGGAATATGAAATATAATAGGCATTTTTATAATGCTATTCTCTTAAAAGATAACAAAACAATTTTGATAACGGGTGGAAGCTATGATAATAATGTATCTAATGGAGAGAAAACTGCAGAATATTTTATAATAAGGAGGTAACGTGTTTGAAGATTATAATGCTGATTATTTAAGGAGACAAGGTAATGATGTGGCTCGTAAATATTATGACTGGAATACTCAAATTGATGAAATTGATGCATTTAGACATATATATATAAATGCGTTATTAAGAACTCGTCATTCAGATAAATACGTAAAATTTGCAGTAAGTAGGTTGGGTTTTTGAAGTGTACCCCAAAAAGCGGACAAAGTAGGTAGGAAAAATTCTGTTAAAATAAGGAAAGGAGAAAAAGATGAGAA
>CALUPH010000009.1 GCA_944322615.1 Candidatus Gastranaerophilales bacterium
CTTCTTCTAAATCCAGAGCTAAGTTTCGACCTGTGATTGTTTCTGACCTGGAAACAAATTTTGATGTGTATAAAAGATTACATCCTCGTTTTATTGTTAATGCAGGATTTTTTGATCCTAAAAATCAGAAAACGGTTTCTTATGTTACTATAGACGGACAAGTTGTTCTGGATCCTAAACAAAATGAAAGTCTTATGGGTAATGCTGCGTTAAAGCCTTATCTTCCAAAAATTTTGAACCGTTCTGAATTTAGAATTTTAGAGGATGATAAAGGTAAAATATTGTATGATATTTCTGCTCATAATGATGTTGTTCCGGAAGGGTATAAAATTAAACATTCGATACAAGCCGGTCCAATGTTAGTTCCTTCTTTAAAACTTGAAGAAGAATTTTTTGTCTTAAAAAGAAACGGAAAGATTATTAGTGAGTCGGCTTCTTCTCTTCATAAATATGCACGAACAGCAATTGGTATTAAAAACAATCGTGTATTTATAATTATTGCAACTAACGATGCACCAATGACATTAGAAGAATTAGCTAACTTCGCTCGTAATATGGAATTAGAAAAAGCTATGGCTTTTGATGGTGGTGGTTCTACTTCTTTTGATTCTCAAGAGTTACATATTATTTCCGAAAAGGATAATCAAGCCAGAAAATTGAAATCATTCCTTATGTTAAAGTGATTTTAAGTGGTCAGAAATAGCTATTAAACCGAGTTTATAACTGTTTATTCCAAATCCAGTTATTTGTCCAATGCAAGCTGGGGCGGTTAATGATGTTTTTCTGAATTCTTCTCTTGTATGGATATTTGATATGTGTATTTCAACTGTTGGAATTGAAACTGCTAAAATCGCATCTCTTATCGCAACACTTGTATGTGTATATGCTGCCGGATTCATAACTATACCATCAAAAATATTCTTTGCTTCTTGAATTTTATTTACTAACTCACCTTCAATATTGCTTTGGTAGAATTCCACTTCTATATTATGTTTTTTTGCTTCTTCTTTTATGAATATTTCTATATCTTTCAATGTTTGAGTACCGTATTTATCGGGTTCTCTTGTTCCTAATAAATTTAAATTTGGTCCATTTAAAAATAATATTTTCATTGATTTTCCTCGTATTTTTTTATTATTTTTTTTGTTAATTCTCTTACTTTTTCGTCTTCTTCTAATATTTGATCAAGAGTTGGATTATCAATTGATTTATAATCATCAAAAATAGATTTTGTAATTTTGTATATATCTAAGTATTTTATTTTTTTATCTAAAAATGCAAATACAGCTTCTTCATTTGCAGCATTCATACAAACAGGATATGTTCCGCCTAATTTTCCTGCTTTAAAAGCAAGGGATAATGATGGAAATTTTTCATAATCTGGTTCATAAAATTCCAATTTAGCAGCTTTAATGAAATCAAAGCTTTCTGTTTCTATACCTTCAACTCTATCAGGATATGTAAGTGCATATTGTATCGGAATATGCATACTTGGTATGCCAATTTGGGCTATTATACTTCCGTCTACGAATTCTACAGCGCTATGCACATAACTTTGCGGATGTATGACCACTTTTATATCTTCATAATCAAAATTAAAAAGATGGTGGGCTTCTATTACTTCAAGTCCTTTATTCATTAATGTTGCAGAGTCAACTGTTATTTTCTTCCCCATATTCCATCTTGGGTGTGCTAATGCTTTATCTAAATTGGCATTTTGTAATTCTTCTTTGTTTGATGTTCTGAATGGACCGCCGGATGCTGTTATAATTAATTTTTTGACGTTCTTACCGCCGTTTATACATTGGAATATTGCCGAATGTTCACTATCTACAGGTAATATTTGAACATTATTTTCTCTTGCCAATTTCATTACTATATCACCTGCCATAACTAATGTTTCCTTGTTTGCAAGTGCTATATTTTTCTTTTTCTTTATTGCTTCTATTGTAGGCTTTAATCCGATTTTTCCTGATACTGCAACTAATAAAGTATCTATCTCATTTAAAGTTGCCAGTTCTATTAAACCTTCATTCCCATATAGTATATTTATATTTGGGAATTCTTTTTTTAATTCAATTGTGTCAGTTTCGTTTTTTACTGACACATACTTTGGTGAGAATTTTCTTATTTGTTCTTTCAATAGATGGATATTGTTTCCAGCAGAAAGTGCTATAATTTCGAATTTTTCAGATAGTTTTTCTGTAACTTCTAAAGCTTGTGTTCCAATTGAACCTGTTGAACCTAAAATTGCAATTTTTTTTCTCATTTTATGCTCTGCCATATATGTCTTCTAATCGTTCTATGTCATTTTCGTCCAAAATGTCACCTTGCTGAATTTCTAATACTTTTAATTGTTCAGTGCCAAAGTTTTGCAATGAATGTATTTCTTCAATCGCAATATCAATACTTTCACCTGCTTGAAGTTTTACAAATTCTTTCCCTTTAAGTATTGTTGCTTCTCCTTCAAGAATAATCCAGTGTTCACTTCTGTGATGATGAAGCTGTACACTTAATTTTGCATTAGGATTTACCGTTATACATTTTGTTAAAAATCCATTACCGTTTTCTAATACTGTATAATAACCCCAAGGTCTATAAACAGTTTTATGAATTTCTTTTTTTGAAGAATTCTTTCCGTTTAATTTTTTATATATATTTTTGATTCCGCCAAGACTTGATTTATCACTAACTAAAATGGCATCTTCTGTTTCTACTACAAATGTGTCTTTTAAACCTAATGTTGCTACAATCTTTGATGTGGCAAAAACCATTGAGTCTTTAGAATCAATATCTATAACTTTTCCTGATAGGTAGTTTCCGTTTTCATCTTTTTGTGAAATTTCGTATATTGCATTCCAACTTCCTATATCTTTCCACTCTGTATTTAATGGTATTGTTACTAACTTTTTACTTTTTTCCATTAATGCATAGTCTATTGATATATCTATAATTTGTTCATAATCATTTAATGGTATTGATGGAATTGTATTTTCTATATTTTTATTTTGAATATTCTTATATATTTCAGGTGAATGTTTCTTTAATTCTGAAAAGAATGTTTCAGTATTAAACATATAAATACCTGAATTTACAAAAAACCTGCCTTTTAAATTTTCTTGTTGTTCTTTACTGGTTGGTTTTTCTATGAACTTTATGGCTTTTAATGCTGTTGGCTCAATTTCTGAAATTTGTGCATTTTTTCTTGTTTTTATATATCCAAAATTTGGATTTATTTCAGTTGTTTCTGTTCCAAAAGAAACAATATAGCCTGCTTTTGCTAAATTAATACCCTTTTCTATAAGTATAGAAAATTGTTCTCTGTCTGTTATTAGTTGATCTGATGGTACTGTAAGTATTATTGGTGGCTCTGCAGAATAATTTAGTTTATCTTTTATATATTTTACGGCTATTGTCATAGCTGGTGCCGTATTTCTAAAAATAGGTTCTGTAATTATATTGTATTCTTTATTTCTGCAAAATTTATTTTGCAATACTTTTAATTGTTCTTTTATTGCTGAAGCATATTTTACATTTGTTGTTGTAATGATATTTTTATCGTCAACTATATTTGCTATATTTAAAAATGTTTTTTGAAAAAGAGTGTATTCTTCATCAAGTTTAAACATTTGTTTGGGAAACATTTCTCTCGACACAGGCCATAGTCTGCTTCCTGAGCCGCCTGCCAAAATTATACAATACACAGATGCTACCATAACTCTCCTCTATATAGTTATTTATTATACAATAAATACTTAAAATGTTGAAATTATTAATATCTTTTCTTATTTGTATTCTAATCGTATAATCAATTGTATGAAAAATTTTAAAACGATAGTTTCATTAATGTCCGGTACTTCTATAGATTCAATTGATGCTTGTCTTTTGAAAATTTTTGATGATTTATCTTTTGAAATTATTGATAGTTATTCTTTAGATTATCCTGTTGAAATCAAAAAGAAAATTCTTTCTTTGGCAAATGATATTGGAAGTATAAAAGATGTATGTTTTATCAACTTTGTTATCGGTGAATTGTTTGCGAAAACTGTAAATAATTTATTAAAAAAAGCAAGGATTAACTCTTGTGATGTTGATTTCATTTCATCCCATGGGCAGACTATCTATCATATTCCATTTGAACAAAATATTAGTGATGTTTCTACAAAAAGTACCTTACAGATTGGTGACATTTCTGTAATTTCACATAAAACCGGCATAATGACTGTTGGAGATTTCAGAACAAAAGATATGGCAGCAGGTGGTCAGGGGGCTCCATTGGTTCCATTTGCTGACAAAATTTTATTTGGATTAGATAAAAACAGGTTAATTCAAAATATTGGCGGTATTTCAAATGTAACTGTTCTATCAAAAAATTGTGATATTTTTGCTTTCGACAATGGTCCGGGTAATATGTTAATAGACTATTTTATGAGAAAATTATATGATTTGCCGTTTGATAAAGATGGTGAAATTGCTTTAAAAGGTAACATTGATGAAATTTGGCTTAAAGAATTATTATCCGAAAAGTATTATTCTTTAATACCGCCTAAAACTACAGGGCGTGAACTATTTAATAATGAGTATGCAGAAAAAATATATAAATCTGCACCAAAGAAAAAAGAAGATATTATTGCAACTCTTACGGCTTTAACTGCAAAAGTTATTACTGATTCATATATTAATTTTATTTTGCCTAAAACTAATATTGATGAAGTCGTTCTTGGTGGTGGCGGTGCTTATAATAAAACTTTGTTATTGAATATGAAAAATTACATTCCTGATTTGATAATAAAAACACATGAAGACTTTGGAATTCCTAATAAATTAAAAGAAGCGGTTGCTTTTGCTTATCTGGGATATTTCACCTTGCAAAAACAACCGAATAATGTTCCATCTTGTACCGGGGCTGATACTAATGTAGTTATGGGAAAAATTTCATATTAGAATTTATTATTTTTAAGTATAAATTCTATCTATTGCATTATATTATCAAGCCCATATATAAATTCGTTATTGTCATTGATATATTTAACAGCAAGCAATACTCCTGCCATATAACAAGAACGCTCCATTGTATGATGTGCCAGTTTTAGTATTTGACCTGATGAGCCAAATATTACTTCTTGAGAAGCAATATATCCCGGCATTCTTACTGAGTGAATATGAATATTTGCTTCAGAGTTTCCACCTCTTGAGCCTTTTATTAATTCTGTTTCAGGGCAATTGCCAAATGTAAAATCAGAATTTACTTCAGCCATAAGTTGCGCTGTTTTTATTGCTGTACCTGATGGGGCATCTTTCTTTTGATTGTGATGTAATTCAATTATTTCAGCGTTATTAAAATATTTTGCTGCTTGCTTTGCAAACATCATTAGTAATACAGCACCTGTTGAAAAATTTGGTGCGATTAAACATCCTGTTTTATTTTCTTTTGTTAATTTCTCTATTTCTTTTAATTGATTCTCTTTTAACCCAGTTGTTCCGATTACTGATTTTACTTGATGTTTTATATATGTACATACGTGTTCATATATTCCGGATGGTTGAGTAAAATCAACAATTACATCGGGTTTCTTTGTTTCTATGGCTTTTTCAATGTCTGTTTCTATTAAAATATTGCAAGCTTTTCCTGCTGCTGAAAGTCCTGCATCTGTTCCTTCCCCTACGATATCAACTGCCATTACAAGTGTTGTTGTATTATCATTCATTACTGCTTTAACAACTTCTTTGCCCATTTTTCCGAGCGCACCTACTACACCAACTTTAATCATTTTATTTCCTCTCTTTTTTCCTTTTTTATAATAGCACGCTTTTTTATTTGTTAAAATAACTCCTTGTTTGTAATCGGAAAATATGTTAGGATTATTAAAAATACGAGGTGTAAAATGACAAAAAATAAAAAACTTGCAACTTCCGATATATTTGAAAAAATAACAGCAGTTGGTATTAATTTATCTGTAATTGCCAGTATTGTTAAAATTCTTGATGTATCCATGAATGACTCAACAAATTTCTCAAACGCTGATATTCATAATTTGGTAATAACTTTGAAGAAAATGTTAAATTTGGTTATCTCTGATTATTATGAAATAGAACAGTATATAGATGCGTAAAAATGTTGACCTTTTGATATGGATTTATTAATATTTATCTATATTGTTAGTTAGGAGATATTATGCCACAGCCATTCTCATCAGGTCCAATGAAAAAAAGAACTTCGGTTTTAGTCTTTCTTAAAGGAACTACTGCACCTTTAGTTTTATATGTTGATAGTCCTATAGATGTTTATGAGGAATTAGCTCAAATATTAAAGCAAAATTCTCCTACTCCAAGATTAATAGAAAAAAATACAAACGGTCCTATTAGAAAAGTTTGTATTCTTTCTACTCAAATTTGTGCTGTTGCATTGCAAGATGAACAATATTTATAATTATTTCATATCCAGTAGGATTTTTGTTGTGTCTTTTATTAGTCCTGCTGCCCATTTTAATATTAGAATACCTCCAAGTATTCCTATTATTGAGTCGAGGCTTGTAATCTGAAAATATTTTCCTGCAAGCAGTGCTATAATCGCTAAAACGGATGTTAAAGCATCTGCCAATATATGTAAGTATGCTGCCTTATAATTGTAGTCTTCATCTGTATGATTATGTTCTTTATTTTCTTCTTCTGTTTTTTCGTGGCAATGATTATGTTTGCTTTCCATTATAAAAATACATACTGTATTTACTATTAAACCTATAATTGCAACTAAGATTGCATCATCAAAATTAATTTTTAACGGATGTATAAATCTGTCTATAGCTTCAACTATTATCCAAAATCCTGTTAAACCTAAGAAAATTGAACTTGTGTATCCCGCAAGTGTTCCTATTTTATCTGTTCCATTCTTAAATCTATCTGAATTTGCCAGTTTTCTGGTTAATACATATGCCAAAAAGGTTAATGTTAGTGCAAGTGCATGTGTTCCCATATGGTAACCGTCTGCCAGTAATGCCATTGAGTTTGTTATATATCCATATAAAATTTCGGCAAACATTGCTATAATCGTGAATATAATTACAATCAACGTTCTGTTTTCGTTTTCTTTACAGATTTCTTCTTTGTGTTCGTGCATATATACCTCTATTTAACTATAATCTTTCACTTAAATATTGATTGTAGTTCTCTAAAAATTCTTTTATAATCTTTAATTTTTTTTCTTCTATTTTGTTAAAGTAGTTTAAATCTCCTGAACAAAAAGAACTGTGTATTTTTTCGTGTTCATTAAATGCAATTTTACCTTGCTGAGTTAAATTGTAGTATATTTCTTTCTTGTTCGATTTATCGGTATATGTTTCTATAAAGCCTTTATTAATCAACTTTTTTATTATTTTACTTATACCGCCTCGCGTTATATTCAAAAGTTCTGATAATTTAGTTACATTTGCTCGCTCTATTGTGCCAATGTAATTGATGCAGTGCATTTCAGAAAAACTTAAATCCTTTACCAATTCGCCTGATTTTTCTTTCAAATGTTTATCTATTTGTTCTTGTTTTCTTGCTATATCTTTTATTAAGTCCAGAAGTTCTTCATTCATAATAATATTGTTTCCTTGTCAACAAAATTATTATAACTCTGTTTTGTTTCCTTGTCAACAAAAAATAAGAAATGTTAAGTAGTTTTCATATCAATAAGAATTTTTACTGTATTTTTTATCAGTTTGAAAGCCCAAATTATAATCAAAATTGCGCCAATTATTCCTGTTAGTGCATCTAAGTGAATACAATTAAACATTTTTCCAAAGAAAAGTGCGAAAATTGTTAGAATTGAAATTAAAACATCTGAAAGTATATGTAGGTATGCTGCAAGATAATTATAATCTTTATTTTTGTACTTTTTATGTTTATGTCGTTGGAATTTACCTTCCATAATTGCAACACAAATAAAATTAATTATTAGTGCAAAAATTGCGGCATAGATTGCTTCTGTAAATTTAATTTGTTCCGGAAAAAGGAATCTTTCTGCTGATTCTATAAATATATGAATACCTGCAAATGTTAACATTAATGCACTTGTGTATCCGGCTAAAACACCTATTTTATCTGTACCGTTCTCAAATAACGGAGAATCTTTTAATTTTCTGGATATAACATAAACAATGTATGTAAGCCCAAGTGTTACAACGTGCATTCCCATGTGATAACCTTCTGCTAATAATGACATTGATTGAGTTAAATAACCAAAAACAATTTCGCCTATCATTGCAAAAATAGTTAATAATACTATAATTAGAATATTTTTTTCTTTTCTTAATCTTATAAGATATTCAAGTCTTTTTTCGTGCATTTTATTTGCTTTCAACTAATTTTTTAAATGCATTGAAGTCTTCTATTGTATCTATACCTATTGCATTGTATTCAACAACTGAAGTTTTTATTTTCATACCGTTATATAAGGCTCTTAATTGTTCAAGACTTTCTGCTTGTTCTATTTCAGGTTGTGGAAATTTTGTCATTTTGAATAATGCTTCACGTTTATAGCCGTAAATTCCTATATGTTTATAAAATTTGGCTATTCCCATATTTCTTTCGTAAGGAATTTTTGAGCGTGAAAAATACATTGCGTATCCGTTTATATCCTTTACGCATTTAACCATATTCGGATCATCTACATCTTCATTTTTTATTTCTGAAACAAGAGTAGATATATCTGCATTATTATCTTCTTTCAACAGTTTTATCACTTCTTCAACGCAAGATGTATTTATCATAGGTTCATCACCTTGCAAATTTATTATGTATGAAAGTTCAGGATATTTTTCTGCTACTTCGACTATTCTGTCACTTCCGCATTTATGATGTTCTGATGTCATTTCTACATTTGCACCAAATGATTTTGCACAATCATATATTTCTTTATTATCAGTAGCAATAATTACAATATCTGCAGATTTTACTTGAATGGCTTTCTCCCATACCCATTGGATTATCGGCTTATTACACACCTTTAATAAAGGCTTTCCTTGTAGTCTTTTTGAACCATATCTTGCAGGTATTATTATTGCTGTTTTTGACATATTAGTCCTCCCTTTGAACAACGAAAGCAATCCATTCTTTTTGTCTCATTTCTTCTATCATTTTTAAATTATTATTTTTGATTGCTTCTAATACAACATCTTCTTTTCCTTCAAGAATACCACTTAAAACTATTTTTGCGCCTTTTTTCATGATTCTTTTTAAATCAGGCATAATTGCTGCCAGTACATTATGTAGAATATTTGCAAATACAAAGTCATATTTTTCTGAATCTAAAATATCAGATGTTGCATTCTTAAATTTTATTGAAAATTCCTGATTAACTTTTGCATTTATTTGAGCTGTTTCAACTGCTGTTTCATCTGTATCTACAGCATCTGCTTCTTGTGCACCAAGTTTCATTGCACATATTGCCAGAATTCCTGAACCGCAACCTATGTCTGCAATTATAGAGTTTTTTGCCATATATTTTTCACAAGCTTTGACACATAATTGCGTTGTTGCGTGAGTGCCTGTTCCAAAAGCATTACCGGGATCTATATTTACAATGATTTCATTTTCTTTTGCTTCATATTTTTCCCAAGTTGGGCAGATTACTATTCTTTCTGATATTTTAGACGGCTTCCAATGTTCTTTCCATTTTTTAGACCAATCTATTATTTCTTGTTTCTTTATTGAAACATTCCAGCTTCCTATATCACAATTGAAAATGTGTTTATCAATCAAATCTTGTCTTTGTGCGTGGAAAAATGCTTGTACGTTATCAAAATCCAATATATCAGCAACAATATATGCTTTTAATGTATTTTCAGTTGTTGATACAAGCTCTAAATTCTTATATTTTTCTTCTGCAGTTACTATACCTTCGCAATCAAATTCTGTTTGTACTATATCGCAAACTATATCTGCACAAATCGGATTTATATCAATACATACTTCCCAATATGTTTTATCAACTATTGACAAAATACACCCATTCTTCTGAATTTATTGTATCTTTCATCTCTCAAGGTTTCAGGTTCAATGTCCTTTAACTCATTGATTTCTTTTATAATTGCATTTTTTAATTCTTTACCCATTGCTTCATAATCATTATGAGCACCGCCTAAAGGCTCTTTAACAATTCCATCAATTATTTCAAGTTTCAGTAAATCTTCACTTGTGATTTTTAAAGCTTCAGCAGCTACATCAGCCTTAGATGCATCTCTCCATAATATTGATGCGCAGCCTTCAGGTGAAATAACTGTATAATAAGAGTGTTCAAGCATTAATACTTTATCTGCAACCGCTAAACCTAAAGCACCACCACTACAGCCTTCGCCAGTGATAACAGCAATTATTGGAACATTTAGTTTTGCCATTTCTCTTAAGTTTACAGCTATAGCTGTTCCTTGTGCTGTTTCTTCCGCTTTCATTCCCGGATATGCCCCTGGAGTATCAATTAATGTTACTATCGGTAAATTAAATTTATTTGCGTGATAGAACAATCTTAATGCTTTTCTGTAGCCTTGAGGTTGTGGCATACCAAAGTTATATATAAGATTTTCTTTTGTTGTTTTACCTTTTTGTGTACCGATTATAACTACACTTTGACCGTCTATTTTTGCAATACCGCCTATTATTGCTCTATCATCAGTACCTTCTCTATCTCCGTGTAATTCTATAAAATCTGTTGTCATCAATTTTATGTAGTCCAAGAAGGTTGGTCTATCGGCATGTCTTGCTATTTGCAATCTTTGTGCCGGTGTTAGCTTTGAATATAATTCTTTTTTATATTCTAACGCTTGTTTTTCAAATGTTTCTATTTGATCTGATACATCCATACCTGATGACTCACTTATTTTCTTTAGTTCTTGTATTTTTTCTTCTATTTCGTATAAAGGTTTCTCAAATTCTAAAATGGCCATACCCTTCTCCTACTTCGTATGCAAGCTGATTAATTTTGCTAATGTTGATTTTAAATCTGCCCTTGATGAAATCATATCTATTTGACCGTATTTCATTAAGTAATTAGCTGTTTGGAAATCTGCCGGAAGACTTTGTCTTATTGTTTGTTCTATAACACGTCTTCCTGCAAAACCTATTCTTGCATCTTGCTCAGCTATAATAATATCACCAAGTGTTGCAAAACTTGCTGTAACTCCGCCAAAAGTAGGTTCTGTTAGTACTGTAATATATAATAAACCTGCTTCATTTAATCTTGCAACTGCACAACTGGTCTTAGCCATTTGCATTAAGCTTAGTATACTTTCCTGCATTCTGGCTCCGCCTGATGCTGTTATTGCTATCATCGGGATTTTTCTTTTTAATGCTTCTTCCATGGCAAGTGTTACTTTTTCACCTACTACACTTCCCATCGAGCCGCCCATAAATTCAAAATCCATAACTGCTGCAGCAACTTCATGCCCGTCTATTTTTCCGACCCCTGATATTACTGCTTCATTCATATTTGTTTTGGCTTTTGCCTGTGTAATTCTTTTTTTATAAGCTTCGGTATCTGAAAATTCTAATGGATCTGCTGTTGTTATATTGCCGAATAATTCTTCAAATGTACCTTCATCAAATATTTGATTTATACGTGTTCTTGCATTTATTCTGAAGTGATAACCGCATTTTGGACAAACATCCAGGTTTTCTTCTACTTCTTTTCTTAGTAATTGCGCATTACAATTATAACATTTAACCCAAAGTTTACCTATGCTGTCATCTATTTGTGCATCCTGGTTCCTTCTTGCTATTTGCATTTCTTTTCTTTGTTCGAACCAATCCTTTACTGTCATAAAAGACTTCCTCCGCTAATCTACTGGCTCTTTTAAGCTATATCGTTTTTTTCTTATATTATACAACAAATATTCAAATGCGTTATATTATACTCCTGTTTATAAGTTATTTTTTTACATTTTTTCAGGAGCATCAACTGCAATTAACTTCATTGCGGATTTTAAAATTATTGTTACAGCTTTTACAATCGAAAGTCTCGCTATCATCAATTTTTCATCATCTACAAGCACTTTCGTATATGAATAAAACTGATGGAAGCTAGCTGCAAGTTCTTGTAAATATTTTGTTAGAAGATATGGTGTTCTGTTTCTTGCCGCTGTTTGTACTACTGTTTTATATTCTTCAAGTTTCAAAATTAATTTTTTTGTTGTTTCAATTACTTTTTCATCTTCACTTTGCCATAAAATTTCAAAGTCTTTTGAGTTTAATTCATTGATTTTGTTTTCTAAATCAGTAATCGTTGCATTTTCTTTTGTTTTGTTGATTATATCAAATTTTTCCTGAACAGCGTGTCTTAATATTGAACAAGCTCTTGCGTGTGCATATTGAACATAAAATACAGGGTTCTCATCTGTTTTTGATTTTGCAAGTTCTACATCAAAATCAAGGGTAGTATCTATACTTCTCATAATCATCCAGTATCTTGTTGCATCAACTCCTACTTCGTCTATTAATTCATCGAGAGTTATCATTTTAGTTCTTTTACCCATTCTTACTTGTTCACCATTCATAACTAAGTTAACAAGCTGACCTAAAAGAACTTCCAATGAGTTCGGATTGTATCCTAATACCTCTATAGATGCACGCATTCTTGGAATATAACCGTGGTGATCTGCTCCCCATATATTTAAAAGAGTATCAAAGCCTCTTTGTAATTTGTTGTAATGATATGCTATATCAGCTGTTAGGTATGTATATGCTCCATCTGATTTCTTTATTACTCTGTCTTGATCATCACCATATTTTGATGAAGCAAACCATAGTGCTCCGTCTTTTTCATATAACACACCTAAATCATTCAGTTTCTTTATGCATTCTTCTACTTTTCCTGATTCATGCAGTGTTAATTCACTGAAATAATTATCAAAATGTGTATGGAAATTTTCAAGTAATGCTTTTTGCATACTTAACATTTTTAATCTTGCATATTTACAAATATACTTTAATAATTCAGTATCGAATTCACCATTATATTTGTTTTTAATTTCTTGTGCTTTTTCTTTTTCTTCTTTTAAAAATTCTTTAGCTACAGGTATAAGATATTCACCTGTATAGAAATTTTTTGCTTCTTCTTCATCTGTCGGAAAGTCTATATCTATATTTAATTCTTTTAGAATTCTAATATACAAGGATTTTCCAAGCTTTTGGATTTGACTTCCTGCATCATTTATATAAAACTCCTGATATACATCGTATCCTGAGTATTTCATTACATTTGCTAATGCACTTCCCATTGCAGCCCATCTTCCGTGCCCTATATGAAACGGACCTGTAGGATTTGCACTTACATATTCTAATATTACTTTTGAATTGTTTCCGATATTATTTTTTGCAAAATCGAGTTTCTTTTCCAAAACTTCAGCCAGAATGTTGTTCAACATATCACTATGTAATTTAAAATTTATAAAACCTGATGTTACGTTTATATCAAAACTTGTTTTGTCTATATTTTCAGAAATTAATTCTGCTATTTTCGCAGGTGGAAGTTTTGCATATCTGGCAAGAGATGATACATTTACTGCAAAATCACCAAACTGAATATTTTTCGGAACCTCTGACTGTAAAGAAAATTCATCATCTTCTGTCATTTGACCAAGACTTTTATTCTTAACCAAATCTCTAATTGAAGTGTTAACTTTTTCTAAAAAATATTCTTTTAACATAATTCTGCTTTCTTAATGTCTATACATTTATAAACTATAGCAAAAAAATGTTAAAAGAGTGTTCTTCTGTAAAATATTATTCTTCTTTTAGTTCTTCAAATTTTTTCTTAATGCAAGCTTCATAAATATCTAGCTTACTATTAAATTTATCAAAATTTCTTAATAGTTGTCTAAGTCTATTTATAGTATTATCTTTTAATAATGTATTTTTTGTTTCCATGTTTCCTCGAAATAAACAATTAAAAGCATGCACGACTATTATGCAAATATCTTTTAATATGTTATTCCACTTTTTTTGATTATATAAACAGCTTAAATTTACATTATTAATATTTAGTAGAATTTAAATTCTTTTAATACT
This sequence comes from Candidatus Gastranaerophilales bacterium, assembly GCA_944322615.1. Classification (GTDB taxonomy): domain Bacteria; phylum Cyanobacteriota; class Vampirovibrionia; order Gastranaerophilales; family Gastranaerophilaceae; genus Avigastranaerophilus. The sequence goes on from CALUPH010000009.1 coordinate 14,044, forward strand.
TTATCCACAATTTGCAACTAATAATTGTTCATCAAGAATTATCTTGTATAAATCAACATTTGAACTTATATTATCTATGTCTTCAAGAAGTCTTTTTATTTCTAAATCAAAATCTTGAGAATTTAATAATTCGTTGCTCATTATAATTCTTCTCCAAAAAACTAACTAGTTCTATATCGACATTAAATTTTAAAACTTTAATTTTTAATCAGATTTTTTACAAAACATTACAATAAGAATTTCAATTGGAAAATTTAAAAATACTATTTTGTAAAAAGCTCATACATTATAATAGATGCGCTAACTGATAAATTTAATGATTCTACATTATTATTCATTTTTAGTATTATATTTTTATCTGCAATCTTGATAAGTTCGTTAGATAAGCCATTAGCTTCAGAACCAAACATTATAATATATTTTTTTAAATTTTTGCACTCTTCAATAGAAATTGTATTCGTTTCATATAGAGCTGTTGCAATTTTCTTGAAATCTTTAAAATTGCTTGTGAGTTCTTCTGCATCTTTTATTGTTATTATTGGAATTCTAAAAAAATTGCCTGCTGCTGAACGTATTACCTTTGATGAATACATATCTACACAATCTTTGTATAAAAGGATTCCGTCTACATCAAAAGCGGATGCGCTTCTTATTATTGTACCTAGGTTTCCCGGGTCACTTATTGAATCTAAAAGAATTAATTTCTTTTTATTTTTTAAACTATTGATGTTATATTCTTTTTTCTTTGCAACTGCAAGAATTTCGCATGTTGAACTTGTTGTGGAAATTTTTTTCATTATTGTTTCATCAATAATTTTTACGGTATATTTTTCTGTTTCAAAAGCTTTTAATGCATAAATTTCTTTAATATCAATATTATTGTTTATCAATTCTGTAACTGCTTTAAAACCTTCAACAATAAAAAGACCTAATTCATCTCTATATTTTTTTTGATGAAGTTTGACAATTTCTTTTATACGATTATTAGAAATAGTATTTATAGAAGACATGCATTTGCCTGCCATTTCATATAGTAATATTTTTCATAATCATTCATTGAAGAAAAATCAACAAGTTTTATTTCAAACGGAAAATGTGAAAGAGAATTCATTGTTATTTTGTCTTCTTCGTATTTTGCATATACTGTATTTTCAAGTCTAATACCGCCCCAACCTTCTTTATAAACTCCGGGTTCTATAGAAAATACAGTATTCTCTATTATCTTTGTTTTAGCAGCATCAGATGATGAAACTCGTGGAGGAATTTCATGAACTCCAATGCCCACACCATGACCTGTTCCGTGTGCGAATGCAAAGTCTTCAGAAATTGATTTTTCTATTGTTTCTCTTGCTATTTTATCTATGTTAAAATATGCGGATTTTTTATTGTATTTGTTGTAACAAGCGTTTAGAAAGGCTTTAAGGACTGCTGTATATGCTGCTTTTTGTTCTGAATTTGGGGTCCCTTTTATGAATGTTCTTGTTGTATCTGTTGCTAGTCCGCCTTCATAGTATCCGCCATAGTCTATTAACAATAAGTCACCATCATTAACCATTTTCTCTTTTGAAGGTGTTGAATAGTGGATTATTGATGTGTTTGAACCGGCTGCTACTATTGGTTTAAAACTTAATGATAAAGCTCCATTCTCTTTCATTGATTTTATAAGTGCTTCATAATAGTCATATTCAGAGTATATAGTTTCTGAATTTAACATATCATATACAATTTTTAATGCTTTATCGGATCTTTCAAAGCAGTGTTTCAAATGTGCAATTTCATTATCATTTTTTACCGTTTTATATAATTTAAAATAGCTGGGTAAAATTTTATTTGATTGATTTATCAATTTATAATCATAAATTGTTAGTTGTGCTTCATCTATAAATAATTCAGCTTTGTCTATACTTTTTATTGCGGTTTCATATTCAGGTAATGTTCTTACTTCAAAATATTCTCCGATATAAGGAAGTGTACAGTTCGTGAAGATAATTGCTTTGTTTTCGTTTATTATTGCTTTTGCTGGAAATATTGCACTGTATTCAAAATCATATGAGCGTAAATTTGTTAGGTATGCAATATCTTCTAGTGATGTTACTAAAATATTAAAATTACTATCTAAATATTCTTTTATTTTTGTATATTTTTCATCCGGAGTTATACCTGCAATTTCTGTATCAATTTTAAAAATATTGTAGTTTGTCTCTTTTATTGAGTCTTTCTTATATTCCATTACAGGATCATTATTTAACAGTTTTATTGTTGAATTTTTTTGTTGCAGTTTTTTTGTTAAATTATCATAGAATTTTTTTGATGTTTTTGTAGAAATAATACCTAATTTGAAGTATGCAGGAACTATTTCAGTTAATGCATTTAAAAATGACTGAGAAAGAGGCATTTTTACTACATCTATATATTCGTGGTTAACCTGATTGTCTGCTTGTTCATGATATCTTGTATCAACGAATAAATATATCTTATCCTGTGTGAATAAAACATCTCCTGTTGAACCTGTAAATTCCGTAAGATGATATCTTGAATTTATTTCTAAAAGATTATACTCAACAAGAAATTCATTTGTTGAGTTAACAATTAAACCGTCGATATCATTTTTAGACAGGAAATTTTTTAAATATTCTATTAATTTTACGTCCATTAGTCTTTTTTATCTGTTAAGTATATTAAATGATATCCGAATTGAGTTTTAATTGGGTTTGAAACATCGCCTACATTCATAGAAAAAGCTGCATCTTCAAATTCTTTTACCATTTGTCCTTTTGTGAAATATCCTAAATCGCCGCCATTTTGACCTGATGGACATAATGAAACTTCTTTTGCTGCTTGTGCAAAATCTTTACCATTAGCTATTTCTTCTTTTAGTTTTAATGCTTCTGCTTCTGTCTTAACCAATAAGTGGCTTGCTTTTACATATGTTGTCATATTTTCTCCTATCTGATTTATAATGACATCCTGTTTTTTACTTATCATAAAGTATAGCATGTCATTTCCTTTTCAGCAAAAAAATATTCTTATGCTATTTTGTTTAATGTATAATTTTTTCTATGAAGAAATTATATATTGAAACTTTAGGTTGCCAGATGAATAAATCAGATAGTGAAAGAATAGCAGGTATTCTTTCGCATTTTGGTTATGTTGAAACAGAAGTCGAAAAAGATGCTGATTTATTAATAATTAATACTTGTAGTATTCGTCAATTGTCTGCAGATAAAGCATATAGTAAATTGGGTGTTTGGGGAAAATGGAAAAAATCTCGTCCCGAATTAAAAATTGCTATTTGTGGTTGTGTTGCACAACAAGATAAAGAAAAAGTTAGAGTTAGGGCTCCTTATGTTGACTTGGTTTTTGGCACACATAATATTTACCAATTACCGGAATTAATAAAAAAAATTGAAAATAATGAAAAAGTTTGCGCTATTACAAATAATCCTGTTGTTTGTAATCAAAATGATTTTAAAATCTTAAGAAAACAAGATTCTGTTAATGCGTGGATACCAATAATCGAAGGCTGCAATAATTTCTGTACATATTGTGTAGTACCTTTTACAAGAGGTAGAGAAAGAAGCAGACATCCTGAAGAAATAATACAAGAGGCAAAAAATATAATAAAAGAAGGTTTTAAAGAAATTACCCTTTTAGGACAAAATGTTGACAGTTACGGAAAAGATTTAAAGGATAAAAACATTACTCTAGCAAATCTTTTACGTGATTTAAATAAATTAGATGGTGAATTTCGCATTCGTTTTGTTACATCATATCCTTCTGATATTACTGATGACTTGATTAATGCTGTTGATGAATGTGATAAAGTATGCAAGTATTTTCATATTCCTATGCAATCAGGAAATTCTCATATACTTGCGGAAATGAATAGGCATTATTCAAAAGAGCAATATTATGAAATAGTTTCTAAAATAAGAAATAGATTCCCTGATGTTGCTATTACCAGTGATTTTATTGCCGGTTTCCCAGGTGAAACAGAAGAAGAGTTTCAAGATACTTTAGATGCTATTGATGAATTAGAACTTGATTATTCAAATACTGCGGCATATTCTCCGAGAGTCTTTACTAAAGCCGGAAAAATGGTTGATAAGTTTATTCCTGAAGATGTCAAATATGAAAGATTGGAAAGACTTAATGAAAAAAATCGCGAAGTTTGTTTGAAGTCAAACAAAAAGTTTGTTGGCAAAGTACTTAATGTTTTAGTTGAAGGTAAAACCGAGAAAGACGGAGTTATTGTTCTAAACTCAAGAGCAGGAAATAACAAAATTGTACATTTTGTTGATGATACAAAAAATATTGGTGATTTTGTTAATGTTAAAATTACAAAAGCTCAGACTTGGTGTTTATATGGTGAGTCTGTTTAATTAATTTTTTATATTAGCTTTCTATATTCTACTTGTGTTTAGTTTATTATTTCTGGCATGTTGTGTTAATCTTTAATTATGAAAAATTTTAGAAAAATAATTCTTATTATAGTATTTGTTCTATTTATCATGGTCTCTTGTTTTAGAGTTGACAATGGTGGTCAGAATATTAGTTCAAAAATTAATAATAGTAATGAAAATATTGCCGAAACAAAAATATATAAGCCATATAATACTGTATTTTATAATGGTATAGATTATAAAATGTCAAGGTCACCTGTTGGCGAATATGGCGGGCAAATAGTTACTTCTACAATAGGCGAAGGACCAAAAACATTTAATCCTTGGGTATCAAAAGATGCTACTTCTTCGCAAATCGGAGATTTATTGTATGATTCTTTGTTTACAACGGATCCTGATACCGGTGATGTTATCCCAAATTTGGCAAAGGAAATGATTGTTTCGGATGATTTAAAAACATATACCATTAAATTACGTAGAGGAGCAAAATGGACAGATGGTAAAGAAATAACCGCAGATGATGTTGTATTTACTTGGAATGAAATTATTTTGGGTGGTTTTGGAAATACTTCACTAAGAGATTCTGTGCTTATTGATGGAGAATATCCGAAGGTAAGGAAAATTGATAAATATACTGTTGAATTTAAAATAAAAAAACCTTTTGCACCATTTCAAAGATTTGTTGGTACTTCTGTTGCTCCTGCTCATATATTTAAAGATGTTGTAAAAAAAGGTAAAAGATATTTTGATTCATTTTTAGGCACGACTACTAATCCTAAAGATATTGTTTCTTCAGGAGCTTTTATGTTGGAAGAGTATGTTCCTGCACAAAGAGTTGTTTTTAGAAGAAATCCTAATTATTATTCTATGGACGAAAATCATAATAAGCTTCCATATATTGATAAATATGTGATTTTAATTGTAGGTGATCTTAATAATGAGTTATTAAAATTTGAATCAGGCGAGCTTGATGTTATTTCTGTTAGAGGGAAAGACTTGCCTAGATTTAAAGAAAAAGAAAGGAAGTCAGATTTTAAAATATATAATCTTGGTCCTAATACGGGAACTATGTTTATTGCGTTTAATTTAAATACAAGGGAAAATAAAGACGGAAAACCTTATGTTGATCCAATAAAGCAAAAATGGTTTAACGATTTGAATTTTAGAACTGCAATAGATTATGCAATTGATAGAAATGCAATGGTGTATAATGTTGCAAATGGTGTAGCCCAGCCATTATTTACAGCGGAATCTTTATCTTCAATTTTCTTAAATGAAAATATTGCCTCTGGTCATGAAAGAGATATTGAATACGCTAAATTACTTTTAAAAGAATCAGGTTTTTATTGGGATAACAAAGGCTATTTACGTGATAAAGACGGTAATGAAGTTGAATTTAATTTATATACAAATGCAGGACAGACTGAACGTGAAGCTTGCGGAGTTATGGTTAAAGAAGATTTAAGAGATTTAGGAATAAAAGTCAACTTTAAACCTATTGAATTTAACTCACTTGTAAGTAAGATAATGTCCACGTCTGACTGGGATGTAATTCTTATGGGATTAACAGGAAGTCCATTAGAACCCCATAGCGGTAAGAACGTTTGGTATTCAAAAGGACATCTTCATTTGTTCAATATGCGTTTTAATGGCGATAAAAATGATATTTTATTACCTTGGGAAAAAGAACTTGATGAAATTATTGAAAAAGGTGCTTTAGAACTTGATTTTTCTAAACGAAAAGCTATATATGATAAATACCAACAAATAATATATGACCAAAGACCTATTATTTATTTGTATTCTCCGTTAACTATAACAGCAATAAGGAATAAAATAAAAAACCTTCATCCAACAGCATTAGGCGGTGTCCTTCATAATTTAGATGAGATATATATTGAACAATAATTTAATAGTACTTATATTTTATTATCATTAACTTACTCTTCTTTATCTTTTTGATTAAGTCTTAATCTTAAAGGTAAAGAACTATAATAATCAATCATATATTTTGACATCAAAGATTGCATATCTTCCTTTTGGTCTTCCTTTGTATCATTACTTGTTGATGTTTCTTCTGTCGGATTTACTTTTTGCATTTTCTCTGTCTGAGCTTTTTTTGAAGCTTGCATCCTTTTGTATTGTTCAATTTTATAAGCACTTTCAACTTCTGCAATTTTTGAAATCATATTAGCTCCTTTTTACAAGATAAAAAAACATAATAAAAAAATTTGTTATAAAAAATCATAAATTAATTTACATGTATTGTCCAAAGTAAAAAATAAACATTATAATGTATTTATGCGTAACTTTTTTATATTTTTAATGATATTTTTATTGCAAAGTACTAATGTTTTTTCACAGGAAACAAGTAATTATTCAAATGCTGTTTTTTTGAAGTTGGATGATGATGATGTTTCTCAGATAAAAGATGATAATATACCAAAAGGTAATATATCTTATAATCAGATAAATTATAGTGAAGCACCTCTAAAAAGGAATTATGATAAATTAATTTATCAAGATGTAAATAGACCGCTTCCTCAAAAAAAGACTTTTTCAAAATCATTGGAGCGCGATATAGGGGAGAATACTATTTTAGGTGCAACATATAAAACAACATCTTCATCCGGCAATTTAAGTGATTCGTTGTCTTTATATTCAAAATACAAAAAGGAAAGGTTTTCTTTTACTTCGTCATATAGTCAAAATGATCTTGATATCAGAGGTAAAAAAACACCCGGCTCAGTTTCTTTTGCTCCTGAGTTTAATATAAATCAGCATTTGTCCTTAAAAAATGTTATGACAACTAATATGACAGATAAGCAGCGCAAAAATGAGGTTGTTGTTTCTTTAAAACCATTCAAAGATGGTCGTATGGATTTAGATTTGGGCGCTGGTCAGACATATTCTTATCAAAATGAACCTACAAAATCTCAGTTGAATTTTTCAACGAACTTTAAGTTTTAGTCTTTCCATAGAATTTACGCAAGTATTCATTACTTTTTTAAGATTAATATAAACAATAAAAAAGAGAGCTTAATGCTCTCTTTTTATATGGTGGGCCCGGTAGGATTCGAACCTACGACCAAGGGATTATGAGTCCCCTGCGCTACCGCTGCGCCACAAGCCCATATTAATATTCAATTTTCAAAATGTTTGGTCTTGCGGTAGCTGCGCTACCTACCTCTCGAAAAATGATAATTAATCATTTTCCTCGGCACAGTGCCACAAGCCCTAGGACAAAATAAGAATATCATTAACATTTTTTTGAGTCAAGTATTATGTGTTATTTTCAGTATTATATATTTTACTGTTTCTGTATTCTGATAATAAGGCAGCACCAATTACTCCGGAAAAGTCTCCTAATTGTGCTTTTGCAAATTTAATATTGCATGATGGTGTCGGTAATGATTTTATTTTTGCGATTTGTGTTGATTTTTCATAAAAATAACCAACGGCATCCATTAATCCGCCACCAAGTATTATCATTTCAGGGTTGTAAAAATTTATTACCGAAGCAAGTCCTGAGGCGAGATATTCAGAAGCTTCATTTATTATTTGTGTTACAAGTTCATCTTTGTTTTCTAACGATTTTCTTATCATGCTTGTTTTGATTGGTTTATCTTCTGTTAAATAATTTTGAATATCTGATTTTCTGCCTTTTTTTAGTGCTCCTATAATTCTCTTTTCAATTGCAAGTCTTGACGCATATGCTTCTAAACATCCGCATCCGCCGCAACCACAAGGACGACCTCCAATATCTACTATTATATGACCTATTTCTCCTGCAGTACCGGTTGCTCCATATCTTATTTCCCCGTTTTGGACAATGCCCGATCCGATTCCTGTTCCTACAAAAATGCAGACAAAATCTTTTTTATCTTTGCCTGCACCAAAATACATCTCCCCTATTGTTGCTATTTCTACATCGTTACCGATTAAAACTTTCTTATTAAATTCTTGTTCTAAAATCTCTTTTAAATTAAGGTTTGCACAATCTAAATTCGGAGCATTTATAACAATTCCTTTATTTCTATCTATTTGTCCAGCTACCCCAATTCCTATATCTTCAATGTCAGTTATTTCTTTTTTTCCTTCAATTAATACTTCTTTAATTGATTTTATTATTTTATGTACAATTTTATCAGGACCTTTATCTTTTTTTGTTTTCTTTTTTATTGATGAGACTATTTCTCCGTTATCTTTATTAACTAGTGCCGTAAGTATTTTAGTTCCGCCTAGGTCTATTCCAATTGAGTATTTGCGCATATAATTTTTACCTCTCTTATAAAAAAATTATATCATTTTTTCAGTCTTTTATAAAATTAATTTATTTTTATGGGTTTAAAACTTGCCATGAATCGGGTATAATATCATAGTGATAGTTTATGGAGGCAGAATAAATGCGCATTACAGTTAAAGGGCGTAACATTGAAATCACAGATGCGATTCGTGCATATGCTGAAGAAAAAATTGGAAAGGTTATGAATCATTATGATCAAATTCAATCAATAGATGTTGTTCTTAATGTCATAAAAAATCCTTCAGTTGCCCAAAGTCATACTGCAGAAGTTTTATGTAAATTTGTGTCAGGCTCTGTTCAAGCAGAAGAAAGCGCAGAATCAATGTATGCTAGCATTGACTTGGTTGCTGATAAAATTAGCAGACAAGTGAAAAAATTTAAAGAAAAACAAATTACGTCTTCTAAAAATGCTTCGATTAGAACTGACGTTGTACAGGAGGATGAAGAAAAAGTTACTGAATAAAAACTTTATTGATAAAAAGAAAGAGTCCAAATTTTAGACTCTTTCTTTATTTTATCAGTTTCTTTATTGTATAGTTTATTAATCCGCCTTCATTTATTAAATTTTGTATTTCGTCAGGAAATTTATTGCAAGTATATTCTTTTCCGGTTGTGATATTTTTTACAACTCCGGTAGCTAAATTGTATTCAATTATGTCGTCTTTAGATGTTTCATCTGATAAATATGGGTGTTCTAAAATTGCAAGTCCTATATTTATTGAATTTCTATAAAAAATTCTTGCAAAACTTTTTGCAATAATAAGAGAAACTCCTGATGCCTTAATTGCAATAGGTGCGTGTTCTCTTGAACTTCCGCAACCAAAATTTTCACCTGCTACAATGATATCTGAATCTTTTACTTCTTTTGCAAATGAAATATCAATGTCTTCCATACAATGTTTGGCTAATTCTTCATGAGAAGCAGTATTCAAATATCTTGCAGGTATAATAACATCTGTATCTATGTTATCACTGTATTTCCATACTCTGCCTTGTTTCATTTTTTCTTTACATCCTTATTAATCTGTATTATACTATGATTATACATTTACATGTGGGAAATGTTAATAGCAGTTACAAAAAGGAGAGGTAAATGATGGAAACTATTGGACAAACAGCTGGTCAAATTTGGAATTATTTAAATGAAAACGGAGAAACATCTGTTGCTAAAATGAAAAAAGAATTAGATTTAAAAGGTAACTTTGCTGAATTAGGTTTAGGTTGGTTAGCTCGTGAAGGCAAAGTTGAAATGTCTAAAAAAGGTACAACTACAAACGTTAGATTAGTATAGTTTATTTTTTAAATAAAAAGGACTCCGAATATTATATCGGAGTTTTTTTTGTGAGATAATATTCTTGTTGAATAAAATGTAGGTGATTATGATGCAGACTAAAACAGAGATTAAAGAAGAATTTATAAAACAAGCAGAGCTTTTAGCAAGAGGTGCAGAGGTTCTTCCCGGTGGTGTTATGGAACTTGCTATGAAACTTCAAAAATCAAAAGAAGAAAATAAACCATTAAGAATTAAGCTGGGAATGGATCCATCAAGACCGGATTTGCATCTTGGTCATACTGTTGTTATGAGAAAAATTAAACAATTCCAAGATTTAGGACATAAAATTATTTTGATTGTTGGCGGCGGTACAGGTATGATTGGCGACCCATCCGGAAAATCTGATACAAGACCTAGTTTGACGAAAGAACAAGTTGAAAAAAATGCACAAACTTATTTCGAGCAGATTTCTAAAGTTGTTGATGTTGAAAAGGCTGAAATTAGAAATAATGCAGACTGGTTATTTGATTTGAATTTTGTAGATATGCTTAAATTAGCTTCAAAAGTTACTGTTGCTCAAATCATGACAAGAGATGATTTTGCTAAGAGATATGCAGAAAATAGACCAATTTCTGTTCATGAATTTTTCTATCCGTTAATGCAAGCATATGATTCTGTTGTAGTTGATGCAGATATTGAATTGGGCGGTACTGATCAAAGATTTAATAATTTACTTGGTCGTGAAATTCAAAGTGCATATGGAAAAGAAAATCCTCAAATGGTTATGCTATTGCCTTTATTGGAAGGAACAGACGGAATTGTTAAAATGTCTAAGTCTTTCCCTGAGCATTGCATTAGTTTGACTGATTCTCCTAAAGATATGTACGGTAAATTAATGTCCATTTCCGATAGTCTTATAGTTAAATATTTTGCACTTCTTACTGAAATTTCTAATGAAGAATTGAAAGAAATAGAAGAAAAGTTAAAATCTGTAAATCCACGAGATATAAAAATGAAGCTCGCTTATACAATTACTGAAATGTATAATGGTAAAGATGCTGCAGATGAAGCTCAGGAAAACTTTGTTAAGGTTGTACAAAATAAAGAAATTCCTGATGATATTCCTGAAGTTAAAATTGATACTGATATTACTTTAATTGATTTTATTTCTAGTTTTGATAAGTCATTAAGTAGAGGCGAAATTAAACGTCTTGCTTCATCTGGTGCTTTAAAAATTAATTCTGAAAAACAGACAAATCCTAATTTTATAATATCAAAATCGATGTTGCCTGTTACTGTACAATACGGAAAAAGAAAATACATAAAAGGTGTTTAAATGCGTTTAATCAAAAAAGTATTTTCACAAATAAAAGAAGATATTCAAACTATTTATGAAAAGGATCCTGCTGCAGAAAATATTCTTGAAGTTTTACTGTGTTATCCGGGATTGCATGCTTTAATATTACATAGAATTGCCCATAAACTTAATTATTGGAAAATACCTTTAATCCCCAGAATGATTTCAAATATATCCAGATTCTTTACAGGAATAGAGATTCATCCTCAGGCGAGAATAGGTCGTAGGTTTTTTATTGACCATGGAATGGGTGTTGTAATTGGTGCTACTACAATAATTGGTGATGACGTATTATTGTATCAGGGAGTAACGCTTGGAGGTACTGGAAATGAACATGGTAAACGTCATCCTACCCTTGGAAATAATATTGTTGTTGGTTCCGGTGCTAAAGTTTTGGGAAACATTGAAATAGGTTCTAATTCAAGAATTGGTGCAGGCAGCGTTGTTGTTGATTCAGTTCCCGAAAATTCAACTGTTGTAGGTATTCCCGGTAGAATCGTAAGGCAAAAACTATTGATACAAGGTCAATTAATGCACAATAGAATTCCAGACCCTATAACTTGTCAGTTAAACAGGTTGAAATATGAAGTCCAAGATTTAAAAGAACAAATAGAAGAATTGAAAAAAGGCAGATAATAAATCTGCCTTTTTGTTATTTTGTTTCGTCTGTATAATTTTTTTATTATTACATCTTTTTGTTTCCGTTGAATAACCAGTTGAAACCACAAACAAATGGGCTTGCAAGTCCTGCTAATGCTGAAACAATTATATTTCCGCTTCCTTCTTCTTCGTCAATGTCACACATTGCAGCAAGTAAGTCTTCTTGGCTTGTTGAATCACAATTACCCCAAGTTAATATCTTTTGATGATCAACACTTGCTTGGTCTTTTGCATTTTCTCTTATGAATTCTTCTAAATCACCGCCGATTTCAGATTCAATAAGTTGTCTTGCTATTGCTCTTAATTGTGTATCATCTCCATCTTCACCAACTAATTGTGCATATCTTGTTTGTGTTGACATTTCAGAAAGAAGTTCTTCATAAGCTGCTAATGCTTTATCTTCCTTACCATTTGCTAAATAAGAACCTATATTTGAGATTTTTGTTTCTATTGCTGCGTCTCGGCCTGAATATGCAATTTCATATGATTCTTTTGTATCTGAATAATCATATTTTTTATCTAAATATTCTGTATTATATAAACTTGCAGATGTGATACCTCCACTTGTTGTTAAAGATGATGCTGTTGCACTTCCGCCTAAAAAACTACCATTTTGAAAAGATACTGTCATAACTAACCTCCACTATAAAACCATTAACCTAAACTACCCACATTTATATAAAAACATTTTAGGATTAACAATTTACTAAACAATGAAGTTTGTTAACATTTCTTAATGTTCTAAAAAAAACTATGCGTTATAATTCCCCCTATTGCTCCAGCTATTATTATAAGCAGTGGATTTTTTTTGAAAAAAGAAAATGGTATTAGAAGAATTATAAATAGTACTAAAGCTTGGTAGTCTATATTTATTGTAGAAAATTCATTTTTATTGGTTATTGTATCAATCAGCAGTTTTATTCCTATAGAAGCTAAAAGTGCACAAGCTGCAGGTCTTAATCCCTCAAAAACAGAACATACACATTTCGCATCCTGAAATTTTGTGAATAATCTTGTTATAATTATTGTCATAAAAAATGGTACTAGCACAATAGCTATAGTTGATATAGTTGCTCCTATGAACTTTGCGGTTGTGAATCCGGTATATGTTGCCATATTTATCCCTATTGGTCCTGGGGTTATATTAGAAACCGCAATCATATTTGTTAATTCATCAACGGTGAACCAATTATATTTTGCTTGCATATAGTATAAAAACGGTAAAGCAGCATAGCCTCCCCCTAGTGCAAATATACCGATTTTTGTAAATTCATAGAATAATAGAAAATAAAGTTTAAGCATTTTGTTTATCCCTTATTTTCCCATATATTAGTGCAATAAATGCAGAAAGTATTATTACTATTGTTGGTGAAATTGGTAACATTAGCAAGCATATTAATATTATTGAAAATAATGTATATGTGAATTTTGAATTTACACTTTTCGCCCACAAATCTTTTATCGTCAGTAAAATAAGAATTACAACCGATACTCTTATTCCCCAAAAGGCATCTTGTACTACTTTATATTCAATAATTCCCGATAAAATGTTTGCTAGTGCGATTATAATTATGAAAGAAGGTGCAACTATTCCTGCAATTGCCATTAAAGCACCCCAGAATTTTCTTGTTTTGTATCCGGCACAAGTTGCTATATTCCCTGCTATTATGCCTGGAATACATTGGCTCATTGCATAAAAATCAACTAATTCTTCTTCCGTAAGCCAATTTCTTTCTTCAACTATATATTTTTTTAGTAAAGGGACTATTACGTAGCCACCGCCAAGTAGTTGAAGTCCTATTAGAAAAAATATTTTGAAAATTTCAAATAATGATGCCTTTTTCATAATTTAATTATTGCACAAAATTTCTTTTAGGTTAAATTCCCTTAAAAAGTTTAAAAACAGCCCAAAATGGGAATACTACAATTGTAGGAGTTAATATGAAAAAGGTACTTTTACTAGATTCACATAATCACCCTATAAATATCTGCAGTTGGAAAAGAGCATTAATTTTGTTGATAAAAGGTAAGGCAGAAAATGCCCGAATGCTTAATGATATTGATAGTATGATTAAAGTTGATAATATATTAATTCCTTGTGTAATAAAATTAACATATGAATTGGCAGTTCCATATAAAGAACTGCCATTTTGTCGTGAAAATATATTAGTCAGAGATAATTTTGTTTGTCAGTATTGCGGTAAGAAATTTCCGGCTGAAGAGTTGACTTTAGACCATGTATTCCCTAAATCAAGATTTGGACCTGATATTTGGGAAAATATAGTTGCTTGCTGTAAAGAGTGTAATCAAAAAAAAGCGGATAGAACTCCTAAAGAAGCAAGAATGAAACTTTTAAGACGTCCATATAGACCTAAAGATTATCTTATGTTTGAAATGCAAAAATATCCTCAAAGTCTCATAAAATATTGGTTGGAATATTTTGAAGCTTCTTAGTTATTATTTGTAGGCAGAATTAAATCATCATATATTATTGCAGAATATATTCCTAAGTCTTTCATTTCATCTATTGTGTTATTATCTACAGGATAATATATAAAATTTGTACGCAGTTGATAGTCATTAAAATCTATTGTTTTTCCTGTTTCAATAGCAATATTTAATCTAAACATGGAACGATGATAAGATAGTATATTATCCAGTTCTTCTTTTTTATACATTTGTTTATATCGAGCATTTGCACCTGATATACTATCTGCAAATCCAAGCCAAGAATCAATTACTATCTTATCTTTTTCTTTGGGATTTTCTTTATCCAATGTTGTAACAACAAAAGCGTGATCTAATGGTTCTATTTCTTGGTATTTAATTTCACCTGTCTTTTTGTCTGTATATTGAATTTTCAAACCTAAATATACTTTTTGAGAATTATAAAAACCATTTGCGGCAAGTGCAGCAAGAACTGTTGCCGCACATTCTTCGCAATTACCGACTTTTAAAAGATTCATAATGTTTAATAATAATCCGTATGGAGTTTTCTTTTGCAGAGGAGTTTGTTCTACTCCATATTTATCAGGTTCTTTAGTTATTTTTCTCAATGCAGTTAGTTTCTTGTCGATTTTTTTGAAAATTTTTCTTGCTTTTATGTTTACGGGGTTTCCGTTTATTAATTTTGCAGAAGAATAAAATTCATCAATATAAGATGGACTTAATATTGGGAATTCGCTCCTTGCTCTTCTTTGTATATCATCGGCTTTTCTTATATTTTTATTTCTGGAATGAAAATTTATACTTTTGGTCGAATTTACAGATTTGATTTTCATATTGTTTTTAAAACTAATAAAGATTTTTTTTGCTGCAGATAAAAATATAATTACCTTTATGTACTTTACATAAGTGGAATATAAATATTATTATATTTTTTTAATATACATAAAAAAGGATTATATATGAAAAAAAGAATATTATTTGTTACTACTAATTTCTCAAAAATAAATGAAAATATAAAAACAGGTGTATGGTTTGAAGAATTTGCTGTTCCTTTTTTGGTCTTTGAAAAAACAGGCTATGAACTTGTTGTTGCAAGTCCTTTAGGCGGAAATAGTCCAATAGATGTGAATAGTCTTTCTTGTTCAAATCCAATGGAATGGGACGAAGCTGCAAAGTTTTTGAAAAATACTGAAGAATTATCGAAAGTTGATTATAAAATGTTTGATGCTATTTATTTGCCTGGCGGTCACGCACCAATGTTTGATTTGGCAAATAACGAGTTGTTGAAAAAAATAATAGAATATTTTTATGAAAATGATAAAGTAATAAGTGCTGTGTGTCATGGAGTTGCCGGGTTAGTCCTTGCAAAAGATAAAAATGGATATTCTATAGTAAGAAATAAAAATGTTACTTCTTTTACAAATAAAGAAGAGAAGATTGTAAAAATGATTGAATTTATGCCATTTCTACTTGAATCTCGATTGAAATTTCTCGGATGTAATTTTATAGAAGAAAAACCTTGGAGTGAACACGTCGAAATATGCGGTAATTTAATAACCGGACAAAATCAAAATTCAGCATTATTGCTTGCAGAAAGTGTTATTTCAGTGTTATAAGAGTTTATAATATTCCTTTTGTTGAGGGTATTATATCTTTATTCTTTTCATCAATTGAAACTGCAATTTTTAAAGCTCTTGCGAAAGACTTGAAAATTGCTTCTATAATATGATGGGTGTCATAACCGTCAAGCATCTTTATGTGAATTGTCATTAATGCTGATTGTGCAAAACTAGAAAAGAAATGAGGAAGAATAACAGTTTCAAAATCGGATGTTTTTTCATCTCTAATTACAGCATCAACCTTTGAGAATATTCTGCCTGATAAGTCTACAACACTTAATACCAGTGCTTCATCCATAGGCAGGATTTTCTCCCCATATCTTGTTATGCCTTTCTTATCACCTAAAGCTTCAGATAGAGCACTTCCCAGTGTTATGGCAACATCTTCAACTACATGGTGATTATCTTTATCGTGAGATATAACATCTATAACCAAGTCAAAAGATGCATGGTGTGCAAGTTGTTCAAGCATATGGTCGAAAAACTTAATGCCTGTATTTATTTTATGTTGACCTTTTCCGTCGATATTTAGTTCAACTTTAATTTCAGTCTCAGCTGTTTTTCTTACTTTAGCACACTGCCTCATTTTTTTTCTCCAATATTGTGTTTATATCTGTTATAGAATTTATTGTATTATCTGCACCTTTATTCTTTAGTAAATCTATTAGTTCCTGTGATTTATCTTGGGGTGGTAATACTCCAATTGCTTTATATCCTGCCGATTTTGCAGCTAAAATATCATCAGTTGTATCGCCAAAATAAGTATAATTATCCCCAATAGTCATATCTTTTATAACTTTTAGCCCGTATGGATTTGGTTTTCCCATTCCTTGCGGGATATCGTCAGTTGTTATAATAGGATAAAAATAATTTGTTGCATTGAATTTTTCAAGTGCAAATATTGCTTCTGCTTTCAATCTTCCTGTAAATATTGATAAATTATAATTTTTTGCAAGATCACTTAATAATTCTGTATTAAATAATGCAGTTTCCTTATTTATTAGACCCTGACCATCTTTCCAATATATTTCTTGAAAAACATTTACTATATCATCGTAAGATGTTGTAAAACCTGATTTTTCAAGTAAATATTTTGTTAAATCCCAATCATTATTTAATCCGCCAAGATTTTTGGCATCTTGAATTTCTTTTTGGGAAATAGCTTTACCAGTATAATGTTCATATGTTTTTTCTATTGCTGCCCTATATGAATTTCTTGCATCAATAAGTACTCCATCCATATCAAAGACTAATGAAGGTTTTATTTTTAAAGCTTCTTTTATTCTTGTTATACCTTCTTTTGTTGGAATAGTTATTCTTAAATGATTTTCAAGTAATGAACCTTTTTTGAAAAGTTTTACTGAAATATTTGCATTTTTCAGTTTATTGTATACAAAGTCTGCTTTATTTTTGAAATCAACCAATAAAAAATTTGCATATGAGTCATATACAATAGCATTTAATGATTCAAGAAAAGTTTTTAATTCTATTTTAGACTCATTAATTTCAGCTCTTATTTTTTCAAAATATTCTACATCTTCTAATGCCGAAATTCCTGCTAACATTGCATATGAATTTACACTAAAAGGGCTAACAACTTTTTTTAAGTTTATAATATTTTCTGTATTACTTATAATATAGCCTAAACGCATACCTGCGAGTGCAAAATCTTTTGAAAAAGAGCGTACTATAAATATATTGTTGTATTTTTCTATATATTTTTTATAAGATTTACCTGCATAATTTGCATAAGTTTCGTCTATTAATACAACTTTGTCTTTAGAGTTTTCTAATATAATGTTTAAATCAGTTTCTTCAATCAAATTTCCTGTTGGATTATTAGGTGAAGCTAAATATATTATCTTGATGTTTTCTTTTTGTTCTTTTAATTCAGTTATAAAATCATCTAAAGGAAATTTCCATTTTTCTTTAAACGGAACTTTTATTATGTTTCCGCCCTGAATTTGTGCATATATTACAGGCATTTCAAATGAAATATCTAGAGTTAATAGCGATTCTCCTGTCTCTAAATAGGTTTGAATAATAGCTTGAATAGCTTCATCTGCGCCATTTGTAACTTTAATATTGTCTATTTTAACATTATTAAAATCAGCTATTTTTTGAGAAAGTTCTCCATAAAAAGGATAGAAACTTATATTCTTATAGTTACATTTTGACAATTTATCTATAACGTTTGGTGACGGACCATAATTATTCTCGTTACTGTCAATTTTAATATCCCAATCTTTTTCATACATTGGAACAAAGTAACCGGTCATTTTTTCTATCGATTTTTTGGGTTTTAACATAAATCTCACCTATTTGACATAGAAATCAGCATTAACGTATATTCTGATTTTTACTTTTCCTGATTCAATTGGTGTTGATATTGCACTTTCAGAACTTACAGAATCCATTGCCATATTAGATTTAGCATAAAATCTGCCATTTGAAGCAATATTTTCAGTATTACAAGATACATTTAAATATTTTAAGCCTGAAACACTTGTACCTATTGATTTAGCTAATACATCTGCTGTGTCTTTTAAATCTTTTATTAATAAGGGATATTGCTCTTTGCAAATAGACTTATTATCTTCAATGGAAAACATTAAATTATCGGTTCTGTTTGCTCCGTTTGCAATTGCTGTGTCTATCAATTTTGCAACTTTAGTAATGTCTTTTGTCTCTACATTTACAGAGTTTACAGCAACATAATTTTTTATTGTTCTTTTACCTGATGAGGTTGTTGTATAAACCGGATTTACAGAAAAATTTGAAGTTTTTATTATGTCAGCTTCATTATTAGATATAAGTTTTAATGCTTCAATTATTTTAGCAGACGTTGTATTATTATCTAAAACTGCTTTTTCTGCAGAGTCTGCAGTATTTTCTACTGAAAAAGTAATTAATGCAATGTTTGGTTCGACTTCTTTTGTAATTGAATTGTTTAAAGAAATATAGCCTTGCATCTTTTGAGAATTATCATTTACAGCTGCAACTGAAAATTGACTTGTAATGAATGCTGCGCCTAATATCAAAATAGTTAAAAATAAATTCTTTTTCATAAACTATCTCCTTAGTTCTTCTGTTTCTTCTTTACTTTCTTCTTTTTCTTCAGCTTTTATAATCTCTTGTTCTTTTTCAGAAACAATTTTCTTCTCAAGTTCCATTTTTATTTCTTTGTTAATCGCTTCAATATCGTTCATCATTTTTGCTTCTGATTGTTTTGCTCTTGCCATTAAATCTTTTATTTGTTCAGGGGACAAGCCTTGATAAGAACCAAAACCGATTAATGCTTTTTTATTATTTAGTGCGTATAAAGAAAGAGCTATAATTGCCCATAACATTATGCCTTGATATATATTCATTAGGGCAACGGTATTTGAGTCCTCAAAAATATGATTCCATAAATGCATGCAAACCCAACCCGGAGATATTATAAAACCTGCTATTAGTCCCAAAACAATAAAAATTGCTGCAAGTACTCCTCGTATACCGTTTATTGTAATAACTTTAAAATTTTTATTCATTTATTTTTCCTTCGGATAAAACTTGAAAATCCCTTTCAGTTAGTATTATAACACCTAAAGCAGAAGCTTTGTCAAATTTTGAACCCGGGTTGTCTCCTGCTAATACGTATGATGTTTTTTTGCTTACACTTGATGAAGTTTTTCCTCCAAGTTTTTTTATTTGTTCTTCAAAAAAGCTTCTAGGTTTTGATAATGTGCCTGTTATAACAAATGTTTTTCCTTCAAAAATATTTGAAATTTTTTCAAAAGCACTGCCCTGCGGTTTTATACCATATTCCTCAAGCTTTTCCAGTACAATTTTATTATTTTCATCGTTAAAAAATTCTATGATACTTTTTGCTACTTTATCTCCTATTCCGTCAATTTGGATTAAGTTTTCTATCTTAGCATTCTTTATATCCTCAAGAGTCGGAAATTCATTTGCAATTAAGTCGGCGGTTTCTTTCCCTATAAGTTTAATGCTTAATGCAGTTAGAAATTTTGTCATAGTTGGAGTTTTAGAGTTCTGTATTGCACTGTATAAATTATCTGCTGATTTTTCTTTGATTAAATCAAGTGTCATAAAATCATCTATTGTTAGTTTATATAAATCAGCGAAATCTTTAATTAGTCCTTTTTCCCATAACTTATCAACTATGGATGAACCAATTCCGTCTATATCCATTGCTTCTTTTGATGCCCAATATTCTATCTTACCTTTTATTTGAGATGGACATCCAAGTGTATTTGGACAATATAATACTACTTCTCCTTCCGGTTTTATTAATTTTGTTCCGCAAGCAGGGCAATATTCAGGAGCTTTATATATTCCCAAATCTTCATTTTCTCTTTTTCTTATTACTTTTGGAATGATTTCTGCTGCTTTTTTTATCAGTACTTCATTTCCTATATTAATCTGTAAACGTTCAATCTCATCAAAATTATGAAGACTTGCACGTTTTACAATTGTACCTGCCAATTGAACCGGTTGAAGTAATGCAACAGGAGTAACGGCGCCTGTTTTGCCTACACTTAATTCAATCCCTTCAAGTTTTGTCCAAACTTCTTCAGGAGGGAATTTAAATGCTGTTGCCCATTTAGGTGCTCTAGCTGTAAAACCAAGCTCATTTTGTTTTGAAATATCGTTGATTTTTATAACCATTCCGTCTGTTGCATAGTCAAGATTAAATCTTTCTGTTGCCCATTTTTCGCATTGTTCTATTACCGGATTTATTCCTTTTACAAGTTTATGGTTCTTGTTTACTTCAAATCCAAGCTCTGAAAGTAAATCTAATGCTTGTTTATGTGTTTTAAACAGAGTTTTATCTTCTGAAATTGCTGTATATGCAAAAAAGTGCAAATCTCTTTTGGCTGTGATTTTTGAATCTAATTGTCTTAGTGAACCGGCTGCAGCATTTCTTGGATTTGCAAATTCTTTTTGCCCGTTTTCTATATTCTCTTCATTTAATCTTTCAAATGAAGAAACAGGCATATATACTTCTCCTCTTACTTCAAGATTTATAGGTTTAGTTAGTTTTTGTGGGATAGATTTTATTACTTTTATATTTTCTGTAATATTTTCGCCAATAATACCGTTACCTCTTGTTGCTCCTATTTTTAATATTCCGTTTTCATATGATAAAGCACAAGATAAACCGTCTATCTTTAATTCAACAACTAATTCTAAATCTGATTCATTTTCGTATTCTTTTTTTACTCTGTCGTACCACTTTCTTAAATCTTCATAGTTGTTGGAATTGTCTAAACTGTATAATCTGTATTTATGTTGTATTTCATTAAAGCCTTTTGCTGTTTTATCTCCGACTTTTTGTGTTGGGCTGTCCGTTGTTATCAATTCCGGAAACTCTTCTTCAAGTCGTTTTAATTCTCTGTATAGCTCATCATATTCAAAATCAGTAATTTTCGGTGAGTCAAAAACATAATAAGCTTCATTGTTTTCTCTTATGATTGCTTTTAATTCTTCAATTCTTGATTTTGCATCATCAAAATTCATAAAACCTCAAATATTTATAAAATTTAATATAATAGCTATTATTAATTATTTCATTTTATAATAAAAATGATATGACAATTGTAAATTTTATTGAAAATTTTAAAAAGAAGAAAAGAGTTTTATTTACTACTCCGTCACATGGACAGGGGGATTTTGTTAATCCTGCTTCTTTAAAACTGTTGGGACATAAATTCTTTACATGTGATTATTCTGAAATAGAAGGGTTTGATAATTTATCAAATCCTATTGGAATTATAAGAACATCACAAGTTGAAGCTGCAAGGATTTATGGTGCAAAGTCTACTTTCTTTCTTACAAATGGTTCAACATCTGGTATTATTGCTTCAATGTTTGCATTGTTGAATAGGTGTGATAAGGTTCTTATTGCAAGGAACTGTCATAAGTCTGTTTATAACGGTTTGGTTTTGACAGGTGCAGTCCCATTATGGTTAATGCCTCAATATAATAAAGAATGGGGTATATATGAAACAATTAGTTTAGACTTGTTGGAAGAAACGCTTGCCAGAAATAAAGATATTAAAGCTTTTATTATGACTAACCCGTCTTATGAAGGTGTAATGTCAGACGTTTACCGTATTTCAAGTGTATGTAAAAAATATAATGTTAAACTAATTGTAGATGAAGCGCATGGTGCATTATGGACTTATCATAAAGCTTTAGGTACTCCGGCATTAATGCAGGGGGCAGATATCGTTGTTCAATCTTTGCACAAGACCGCAGGGGCTTTAAATCCTGCTGCTTTATTGCATATTGGATTAGATTCAGATATTGAACCAAAGAATATTCAAAAGGCTTTAAACCTTATTACAACAACATCTCCATCTTATCCTTTACTTGTGAATATAGAGTCTACTATAAATTATTTAAGCTCGCAAAGTGGTCAGACAAAGTTACAAGAGCTTGTTAAAAATGTTAATAGAACTATTAGATTCTTGAAATCTATTCCTAACTTAGAAGTATATTCCTATAATAATGATGTAACAAAAATTTTGGTTAAAGTTACTAATATGTCAGGGTTTGAACTTTCTGATATATTATTTGATGAATATAATATAGAAGATGAACTTGCAAATGAAAAATCTGTAATGTTTCTTACAGGTCTTGGTACTACAAAGTCAAAATTGAAAAAATTAGAAAAAGCTTTATTTGATTTATGTGCCAAAAACATAAAAATAAAACCGAATGAAGAAAGAGAAAATCCTGTAATAAATATAGAACCAAGAGTTAGATATACTCCGGCTCTTTTATGGGGAAAACCTTCAAGGGAGGTTGAATCGAAATACGCTCTTGCACGGGTTTCAATGGAATTAATTGCCGATTACCCACCGGGAATTCCTATTTTGCTTCCAGGAGAAGTTATAAAAAAGGAACATATTGAGTATCTTAAAGACAGACAAAAAATAAAAGTTTTAATGTAGAGATTGAAAATGTTTTTTGATTTTTTGAAAAGAAAGAAATATTTAGATTGTGATTGTATGAAACATTCTATACATTTCTTTTATGATGAAATACGAGCTTGTTGTATAAACATTCCGGGACCTGTCTTTTATGAGAATTACCAAGGTGGAAATGTAGATTGGGACTTTGTATATAGAAAAAGAAAAGCACTTGTTAAACAGATTAATTCTCCTTTTTCAGAAAAGGAATATCCATCCTGCTGTGAGGGCTGCTGTGAGAAAGATTCTAAGTTTTCATCCAAGAAAGTTCCAAAGTTTGAAAATAAAATAGATACAATGTACTTTCATAATCATATGTCTTGTAATGCAAAATGTACTTATTGCACATATGGTTATATTGAAAGAGGATATAAATATAGAGTTTTACCATTGGTTAAATCATTAATTGATAAAGAAATTTTATCAAGAAATGCCCATATATATATGAGTGGCGGTGAAATTACTATTTCACCTGAATTTGAAGAACTTTTATCTGTCCTTTTACACTATATCTATAGTAAAGTAGAAATTCTTACCTCCGGAATAAAATATTGTAAATCTATTGAAGAAGCTTTTATTCACGATAAATGTAAATTAGTTATTTCTTTAGATAGTGCAAATTCTGAAACATATAAGAAAATTAAGCAAGTAGATTGTTTTGATAAAGTTGTTCAAAATATAAAGGATTATATAAAAGCATCAGAAAATGCAAAATCAAACATTACTATGAAATATATAATTGTAGATGGTGTTAACGACAATAATGAAGAAATAACAAATTTTATAAAACTTGTAAGTGAACTTGGAATAAAAGAAATCAGGATGGATTTTGATTATGAAAAATATAAATATACAAGAAATATAAAAGTTCCTGATTACTATTTTGATTTATATAAAAAATTTAATGAAGTTTCAAAGCAGTTAGGTTTGAATGTTCAAAAATGTGATCAGATTGAAGCTATATTGGAAAAAAGTCATTAATTATGATAAATATAATCACCGTTTTCTTTTTAATAATAAGAATAGTTTCAAATCCGATTGCAAATTTATTTCAGAAAAAACTTACAAATCAACTTTCTTCTTTTACCATAAATTTCTATACATATTTGATATTAAGTATCTTTTGTATTCCTTTTATTTGTTCATATGTAAAATTAGAATTTATTAATTCTAATTTTATTAGTTTGGTTTTATTAGCAGGTTTTATGTGTGCTTTAGGAACGGTTTGTACTATAAAAGCTGTAAATATTGGAGAATTGTCAGTATTAGGACCAATAAATGCCTATAAAAGTGTTATAGGTCTAATTGCAGCTCTTGTTTTTCTTAAAGAAATACCGTCCTTTGGGGCTATAACCGGCATGGCTCTTATAATTATCGGAAGTAAATATATCTTTGATGCTGAAGAAAAAAGGTTTTCTATAAATTTTATAAAAAGAAGAGATATACAATTAAGATTTTTGTCTCTTATATTAACAGGTATAGAAGCTGCAATATTAAAAAAAATCATATTGATTTCTTCTGTAGAAATGTGTTTCATTTTTTGGTGTTTTATGGGACTGTTTTGGACAAGTATTTTTGTTTTAGTCGCAAAGAAAAACTTACAATTGAAGTCATATAATGTTTTTTTCATTCTTTTATTAATAGCTTTTTGTTTGGGTCTGATGCAATTTTCTACAAACTTTGTTTTTGAAAGAATAAATGTCGGTTATGCTCTTGCTTTATTTCAGTTATCATCAATAATAACTGTCTTCTTAGGTTATAAATTTTGTAAAGAAAAAAATATTGTAAGAAAATTATTTGCAACATTAATTATGATATTGGGCTCAGTTTTTATAATATTCTCATAAAAAAACGAGCTAGATTGCTCGTTTTTTATTTTTAGTCCTAATTTTTATTATTTCTTTAATGCTTTCTTTTTATCGTCTTCTTCTATTTCTTCTTGTTGAGAGAAAATGTTGCTGAACATATTGTTTTCTTCAGTTGAATCTTCTTCTGTAACATACATTCTTTCTAAGAAATCAGCTAAACCGCCAGAGTAGTTCATATTATCTGCACCTAAAGAGAATTGAGCATTATCTACGGCATCTTCTTTATTGAAACCTTGTCTGATGAATTTTTCAACTTCAGCATTGAAATCTACTTGAGAAACTTCTTCTTCTTTTTCTTTTGCACCAGCAACTCCTGAACCATTGCTAGCTCCTAAAGAACCAACAGATGTACCTTGTTGTACTGAAATTTCATAGTTTATGTCACCCAAAATTTGGTTCATAAAAATTTCTTCACTTTCAAGAGCACCATTTCCGTTAGCATCTGCAATTTTGATTTCTCCGCCCATTCCGTCAGAAATTGTATATACTGCAATTGAACCTGTTCCTACGCTGTTATCAAAATTACCTGCTTTATAGTCTGAAATATAACTTGTTTTTTGATATGATACATTAACTTTTAAGCCCATTGCTTCACAAGCTGATTTAAATTCACCTGCTTGTAATACACTTTTGTTATCATTGTATAAATCTGCAATCATACTTTGAAGTTGATAGTCTTGTTCACAATCAAAACTGTCTAATATTTGTTGTTTTAAATCAGCAGATAAGGCATTACCATAATCAGCAAAGTTTGCTTCTTTGCCTTCATTTATGCTTGTAGTTTTAATACCTGCTTGATGAAGTCTTTCTTCAAACTCTTTGTAACTTATTCCTTGTCCGTTGACTGCTGTCATAATAATTCCCCTCCTAATAAATTCCCGTAGTTATATAAAGTTTTTTTTAAATTAAAAATTGCCAAATAAATGAAAAAATTTTTAAGAAATGTATACAATATTGCCAAAAAACAATAAATATGAGATATTAAGGGAAATGAAAAATGTAAAGAGACACAAACTTTTACTTATTTTTCCTCCTCAATGGACGCCTATTAGTCCCCATTTTGCATTGCCATCGTTGATTGGACAATTAAAATCTAATGGTTTTGATGCTGAGGCTATGGATTTAAATATTGATTTTTTCAATGATATTCTTACAAAAGAGAATATTGAAAAATCTGTTATAAAAACCAAACAACAGTTTGAGTATCTTCAAAAAAATCTATTATCTGTGTTTTCTCCTGGAAAAAAAGAAAATGATTATACAAAAGAAGAACAGATGTTTTTGTATAAATACAATAAGATTAAAAATTATTTGCAGAAAAATAGCAATTATTTTACTTTTATTCCTATGTTTATTGAAGAAGCAAAGAAGAATATAAAAAGTGAAAACTTTTATAATCCAATGATGTTGATTCGTTCTATAAATATTATCGACAAAGCATTAGAAATAATTTCTTTGCCATATACTCCGACAAGAATAGAGTTTGAAGGTATATCTAATCCATTCTTTAAATTTAATTATGAAACAATAAAATATTTTGTTTTAGATGACAAGTCGAATATTTTTAAAAAATATTATGAACAAAAACTTGACGAAATAATAAAAAAGAATGCTGATTTTATTGCAATATCTTTGAATTCTTCAAGTCAAATTATTCCCGGATTAACATTAACATATTTGTTAAAAAAGCATACAAAAGCACATATAAATATTGGCGGAAATTTTTTTGGCAGAATTGCAGATGAACTAAAAAAACATAAGAGTTTTTTTGGAATATTTGCAGATAGCGTTTCAATAGAAGAAGGAGAAGGACCAATAATTGAGGTTGCAAAATTTGTAACCGGCCAGACAAAAATTCAGGATGTTCCAAATTTCATGTATAAATTTGAGGGCGAAATATATAAAAATGAAAAAATGAAGCCGATAAAATTAAATGAAATGGCTAATATGAATTTGGATGATTATGATTTTGACAAATATTTCTCTCCTGAGATAGTTCTTCCATATCAGTCTTCAAGAGGGTGTTATTGGGGAAAATGCAGTTTTTGTGATCAAGATTTTGGTCAGAATTTTAATGTCAAAAATACAGATAAAGTAATAGCTGAGTTTAAAGAGATAAAAGAAAAATATAATATAGAAAAATTTGAATTTATTGATGAATCTGTTTCTCCAACATATTTGGATGAATTTTCACAAAAACTAAAGGCGCAGAATGATATTACTCCTGAGTTTTTCTGTGATGCGAGACTTGAAACGGCTTTTACAAAAGAAATTTTATCGAATTCATATGATGCCGGTTTACGAATGGTATTATGGGGACTTGAGTCCGGTTCTAAAAGTGTTTTGGAACTTATAAATAAGGGTATTGATTTAGATAAAAGATTTGAAATATTAAAAGATTCAAAAGATGTAGGTATATGGAATTTTGCATTTATCTTTTTTGGATTTCCTACAGAAACAATTGAAGATGCCAAAGCAACAGTGAAAATGCTTGTTGATAATAAAGATATAATTCATTCTTACGGAAGAAGTGTTTTTACAATGGGACGTCATGCTAAATTGGCGCAAGATCCTCAAAAATACGGAATTACGAAAATTTATCCCGCTGAAGATGAATTTTCACCTAATATAAATTTTGAGAGTATAGGTTCAAATAAAAGTCAGTTAAAAGAAATACTTAATTATTGTATAAAAGAATGTGCTGCTGCGTATCAAAATCCTTTATGGATGTACTTAAGATATAGAGAGTGGTTATTCTTATATATTTCCAAATATGGTAGTGATTGGGTAAAAAATTATAAAGTATCTCAAGCAAAGGGGTAAGTATTATGGGTATATTTCAAAGACTTGCTGAAAAGTTAGGTATAATACCTGAAAATAGGACAAAAAAAATTAATGAAGAAAGAGAAAATCAAAAGAATATTATGATAACTAATCTTCTTAATATTGGTTTTTCAGAAGAAGATGTTAAAGAGGTTATTGAAATAATTGTAAAAGCTGAAAAAGACATTCAAGAACAGAAAGATTTATTAATTGGTACAAATATAAATGTAGATGATGTTAATTTGGCAATGAAACCAAGCTTTGATGAAATAAGAAGATTACAGCAAAAAATGGCACTTGATATTAGGACAAAAATAGCTGAAATAAAACAAAGAAAAGGAATATAAATAATTTTTTACAGGTTAATAAATCTTAATAAAATGTCATAATTATGGCATTTTTTTATTTTTTTTTATTTCTATTATTATAGTAAGGTAAGGACTAGGGTATGAAAATTCAGTATACTACGCCGATTAATAACGGATATAAGGCTACAATTACAGATAATAAAAAGGTTGAAAATAAAAATAAACAATCTGTAGAAATTCCGATAATTAATAATTCTATTTCAGAAGCAATAGGCAGAAGCCAAGTTGTTTCTTTCAGCGGTGAAAATAAGATGAAGGGTCCTGTTTTTGAACACTCTTGTTCTGAGCTTTTTGGTGATAAAGAAAGTATTCAGTATAACAAAGAAGATGGAAGCTTTAGTCATACAGTTGTAGCAAGAGATGGCAGTTTAAAAAAACAAGAAGAATTTTTCCCAAGAGAAGGTAAGGAAATAATTACAAGAGTTAGTGACGGAATAAAATCAATTACAACAAAAACTCCGTATAGTCGTGTAATTGAGCATTATAATGAAGATGGAGATCAAATTTATTTTGAAGAGTCAACTTCTGCAGGTAAAAAAGTTGTAATTACTGACTTTGATAAAGGCCGCAGAATTATTTCAAAAGAAGTTAACGGAAGAAAAACAGTACAGGTTATAGATTTAAAAACAAATTCATCTGTTACAGCAGGCGATCTTGTTTTACAACGTGTTTATGATAGAAAAACAGACAGTTATATCACAGAAAATTTGATTACAGGTCAGATACTTAAAAGAGAAAAGTATAGACCAAATGGCAAATATGACTCAATTGTCGAATATTCAGAGAAAACAGGTAACGTAACAAGGGAATACCTATATGATTCAAAAACAGGCGGATATTCAGATATTTCTTATTATGAAACAGGTGCAAGAAAATCCCTTGTAAGAATTTCAAGAGATGGAAGAAAAGAAGATAATTATACTTTTGAACGTGACGGAAAAACTATTTCAAGCCATGTTTTAATAGAAATGGATAAAAGAGGTGCTTTGGAATGTGAAACAGTATATATTCCGGGTACAGATTTAATTGATAATCAAACTCTTTATGATGATGAATCTTGTACAAAATATCTATTTAGAAGAACTCCAAATGTTCCTCAATTTGCAGAACATTATGAAGACGGTACATTAGTTGAAGAAATCAGATTCCAAAGAGATGGTCAATCTTACGAATATTCAAAGCAATATAAACCTGATGGTTCATCCAGAGAAAACTTCTTTAACAGATATGGATATAAAACTCATTCAAAATCATATACCCCAGATAATATATTGTACCAATATGCTGAATACAATCCTGATACAGATCAAGTTGTTAAATCAATAGATATTGACGTGTATACAGGCACAAGAAAAGAAACTTTATATGATGAAGAAACTGGTTATGCTAAAAAAATAAC
Organism: Candidatus Gastranaerophilales bacterium; assembly: GCA_944322615.1. Taxonomy (GTDB): domain Bacteria; phylum Cyanobacteriota; class Vampirovibrionia; order Gastranaerophilales; family Gastranaerophilaceae; genus Avigastranaerophilus. The sequence goes on from CALUPH010000009.1 coordinate 43,551, forward strand.
ATTTAAAGACAGAAATGGACATACCAAAGAAGTAAGAAATTTCTTCTTGGGTACTAATAGATTAAAATCTAAAATTGAATATAATTCAGATGGGTCTTTTTTCTACACAAAATATGATGAATCTGGTGCTGTTATAGGTAGAGAAGAATATAATGCTGATGGTACTAAAAAGAAAAATAATTATTATAGAAACTATTCAGAGAATCAAGGATATGAATATAATTCATATTCAAGAAATACAGAATATACTTCAAAACAAACAAGCACATTGTCAGAAGAAGAAGTTATTGATCATTTGCTTGATGTAACTTCAAGCAGTCATAAAAGTATTTCAGAAATAACATCTCAAGAATGGGATAAGTTTGCTGAAATAGTTGGACTTGAAAGTTCTCAAGAACTTCTAAACATAGATAAAGATACATATAGAAAACTTTCAAAGAAATTTCACCCTGATTTACAACGTGATGAAGCAATGAAGGCATATGGTGAAAAAATATTTAAAGTTATACAAAATTTATATACATTAAAGTCTGCTCAAGGATAAGAAAAACGGGATTACTATCCCGTTTTTTATTTATCATTTAAAATAATCTCTCTTTAGTTTAGTAATTTGTATATAGAAGTTTACAATTGTTACATTTAATTTTATTAATGTAAAAGGAGGGAAATGTATGTATAAACTAATTATTATGGGGGCAACATTTGCATTAGGCCTCGGACTTGGTAAATTTTTGAAAAAAAAGCAAGAATTAAAACAAAATATACAAAATGCATAAAAAAATAAAAGCAAAAGTTTAACTTTTGCTTTTAAAATATCAAAAATTAAAGAAAAAATTATAAAAATCGCATTTTTTTATAAAAAATATTGTTTCTGTAAGTCAATCAAATCAAGCCTTTTGCCTGTATTTTTTGTTGCATTATTTTTATTGTCGTAATAGAATTTTTCCAGAAAATCAGATAAGAGGATTTTGATAATGTTAAAAGATTTATTTGAGGATAAGAAGTGTTTTAAATTAGTTTGCGGAGCTGGTAATGAGGATGCAGACGAAGTTGAAAAACTTGTGACTGTGTATTCAAAGGCCGGATGTCCTTTTTTTGATGTATGTGCAAAACCGGAGATTGTAGATGCTGCAAAACGAGGTTTAGAAAGAGCCGGCATTAAAGAAAATCGATATTTGTGTGTTAGTGTTGGAATTGATGGGGATCCTCATATTACTAAAGCTGTAATAAATAAAGGAAATTGTGTACAGTGCGGAAAGTGTAAGGAAATATGTCCGCATGATGCTGTAATTTATATGAATGGAGAATACAACGTTAAAAGAGAAAGATGTTTGGGGTGTAATCAATGTCTGAAAGTATGCCCTGCTTCAGCGATATCAATGGAAACGCAGCTTCAAGATTATAAAGAGGTTCTTCCTAAATTAATTTCTAAAGGATTAGATTGTATTGAATTCCATGCTATTTCAGAAGATGAATCTGATGTGGATGAAAAATGGAATCAAATAAATGAACTTTTTGATGGAATGTTATGCATTTCTATTGACCGTTCTGAGCTTGGAGACAGAAAATTAAAAGAAAGAGTAAAACGATTACTTTCTAAAAGAGAACCGTATTCAACAATAATTCAAGCAGATGGTATTGCAATGAGCGGAAATGATGATGAATATGGAACAACTCTTCAAGCTGTTGCAACGGCTCAATTATTTCAAAATGAGAAAATGCCTGTATACATTATGATGTCAGGCGGAACAAATACAAGGTCAACAGAGCTTGCAAAGAAATGTGGGGTTAATCCTCATTGTGTTGCAATTGGTTCATATGCAAGAAAAATCATTAAAAGATATTTAGAAATGCCCAATTTATTTGACGATGAAAAAGCGATGAGTGAAGCTGTAAAAATTGCAAAATCATTGGTGGATGTTTCTTTGGAGAATATGAAGAATGATTAGTCTAAAGACAAATAAATGGCAAATTAATAATATTGATACTGTTCTTTTTGATAAAGACGGTACATTTATTGACTTGCACTACTTCTGGGGCAAAATGACAGAAATGCGTGTAAGTGAAATAATAAAAACATTTGGAATGCCAAATTCCTCTTTTGCCAGGCTGTGTCTATACTTAGGTTATAATATTGAAACATCAAAAATGCTAAAAGACGGTATTACAGCAATGTATTCAAGACCTATTGTTATAGAAAAGTTTAATGAAAAACTTAAAGATGAAAATATAATTACTACAGATAAAAAAATTGAAGAAATCTTTGATTATGTAAGTTCTGAGTTTTATAAGGATATCTCAAAATATACAAGGCCAATTGAACCTGCTATTGATTTTATAAAAAAAATTAAAGCACGTGGAATTAAAATAGGAATAGTAACTTCAGATGCAAAAGAATCAACTTTGTTAACCATAAAAAATTTCAAATGGGATAATTTATTTGATGTTGTTATTGGTCGAGAATCTGCAGAAAGTACAAAAGAAAGTGGTATCCCGACTAAAATGGCATTGGAAATATTATCAGCGAATCCAAAAACTTCAATTATGATTGGTGATGCACCTATGGATTATATTTCTGCAAAAAATGCAGGAATTGAAAAGACAATTCTAGTTGCTACAGGTCAAATAGATGAAGCAGAACTGAAAAAAACGTCTGATTACACAATAGAATCACTTAATGATGTAGACATATTTTAATTTATAGTATTTTGTATCTTGATTTTTTTATATTGTGGTGCAAAAATAGTTGGTATAGTAAAGAGGTATTTATGTATAGCCGTAACTCAAATCACAATCTAGCTTGGTGGCACCTGTTTTTAGAAACAGGCGTTTTGAGTTGGCGTTAATTTGAATAACTTAAAAAGATTGTATTTAGCCTGTTTCTTTGTAAACAGGCTATTTTTTGTATTCAGATTAATGTAAAGGTGAAAATAATGAAAGTAGAAAAAATAGGATTAGGATTAAATATTGCAAGAAAATTTATATCATTACAAGAAGGCGGGGCTGGTCTTTCTCATATGCGATTTATACAAGATAGTGCAACAGGACTTTTACCAAAAGCAATTTTTGCACGTTCAAAGGCAGATCTTGTAGAAAACAGTTTTTTGGAATTAGCAGAATCTGCACTTGTTTATTATGGACCAGGAATAATAGGAGAAGGTGTTTTCAGAAAATTATACAGTAAAAATCTCCCTGATAAATTGAAAGAAAAAATTGCTACGCCTGCTGTTGAATTATTGAAAGAAAATTCGATTGATAATAAAAAAATTCTTCCGGTAAAAGCGGCAATAGCCTTAAGCGGTTTATCTATACCAATTGTTGAATATTCATTGAATTATATAAAAAATCTTTTGACTTTGAAGATGTTTAAACAAGGTGACTTTAATGATATTGCTAAGCTTGATAAAAATAAATCAATAAATACAGAAAAAAATAAAGAAGTGGAAAAAAGTGCAAAAAAACATATTCTAGGTGCTGCCGCTGCATTTGGTGTTTGTTTGGGATTAAGTGCATTATTGTGTAAAAAAGGTGAAAATTCTAAAACTCTTCAAAACTTTTCTGAACTTATTCTTGCACCGGGAAATAAGTTAAAAAATCAAAAGTTAAAAGATTTTGCAAATAAATATATGAGTGCAGATTTTGCAAATAATAATGGCAAACTTACAATGAGTAAAGGTCAACTTACTTCTTGTGTAACAATAGGTGCACTTGGTTATTTTGGTGCAGCACATGACAGAGGTAAACAAAACTTTTTAGAAGTTCTTTTCAGAATGCCAATTGTAGGATTCTATATTATTTGCGGAAATGAACTTCTTGAAAAAGGCTTTAAGAAAATGTTGGTTAAATCAGGTAAATGTAAAGAAACAATTGGCAAAAATTTAGAAGTACCTGCTTTAAAAGATCTAACTTCATTGGCAAAGAAAATCCAAGCAGAAAAAGGTGGTAATTATAATGATATATATAAGAAATTACTTAAACAGAAAACCTTAATATCTGGAGTACCCTTCCTTTTTGGAATAGGAGTAATGGGATTTTTTGTTGCAGCTGTTTCAAGATATTTTACTCAATACAGATATGATAAAGAAAAAGCAATCAAAAATTTAAACAATCAAACTATAGACTTTTATAAGGATAATAATACTCCAAATGTTTTTAGTAATTTCGCATAGAATATTTAATGATTCTTATTTATATTAAATTTTGAAAAGTATTTTGTAAAAATGGACAGTGCCTGTATAATGAAAAAATGGTTATTATAAATTTAATTGTAATTTTACTTTTATTATTGGCAAACGGTTTTTTCGTTGCATCAGAGTTTGCATTGGTTAGTGTAAGACAAACCAGAATAAGTCAATTGGCGAATGAGGGACATTCTACCGCTAAGATAACAGTAAAGGCATTAAAAGAACTTGATAGATATATTGCGGCGACTCAATTGGGTATAACGATTGCCAGTATAGGTCTTGGTTGGGTTGGTGAAGCTACACTTGCAAAAATCATTCAACCATTGTTTGATTTTTTACCTCACGTTTCAAATACTGTTGCTTCACATACAATAGCAGTAGCAATTGCATTTGTATTAATAACATTTATGCATGTTGTTTTGGGTGAATTGATGCCAAAATCTATAGCGCTTCAATATCCTGAAGAAACTGCTTTAACTGTTACAAGACCATTGGTTTTTACTTCTAAATTATTTACACCATTTATATTTCTTTTGAACGGTTTTGGAAATTGGTGTTTGAAATTGTTAAATATACCGCCTGCTCATCCTACACATGCAGTTCATACAGAAGAAGAAATTGACATGATAATAGATGCAAGCTACAAAGGTGGCGTTTTGAATGAAACTGAAAATTTCATATTAAAAAATACATTGAAATTTTCTGATTTAACGGCAAAACAAATTATGATACCAAGATGTGATGTAGTTGCATTGCCTGTTGATATTGAACTTCAAAAGATGCAAGAAATAATACTTGAAAATCAATATACAAGATATCCCGTATATGAAGAAAATATTGATAATGTACTTGGTATTTTGCATGTAAAAGACTTATATTCAGCGAAAATGAAAAATGAAGAAATATCTTTAAAAAATATTTTGAGAAAGCCTTTTTTAGTTCCGGAAACAATGACAATGGATGTATTGTTGCAGAATTTTAAAAGTAATAAGACAGAAATTGCCATTGTTATAGATGAGTTTGGAGGAATGTCAGGTATTGTTTCTTTAGAAGATGTTTTGGAAGAAATTTTTGGTGATGTTCAAGATGAATTTGATGAAGAAGAAAATAATATAAAAAAGGTTGCAGATAACAAATATATTATGAATGGCTTATTGAGAATAGATGAGTTTTTTGAGTATTTTTCAATTAAGCATGAAGAAGAAGATGAAGTTGAGACAATTGCAGGACTTGTACAAAAATTATTATGCCGAATGGCAAAAGTAAATGATGAAGTAAAAATTGAGAATTTAAAGATAAAAGTCTTAGAAATAAAAGGAAGAAGAATAAAGAAACTTTTAGTTGAAAATCTCAATGAAGAAAATGTTTCTGATTAAAAAATAATTTTAAAATAAAAAATCCTTTCTATTTTTAGAAAGGATTTTTATTAAATTTACGCCCGGCGCGATTCGAACGCGCGACCCACTGCTTAGAAGGCAGTTGCTCTATCCAGCTGAGCTACGGACGCTCACAAGTATTATTAAATCACATAAATTTAAAATTTCAAGATAAATTTTAAAAATTTCAAATGTAACAAATGTAAATTTATTTTGAAAATTAGCAAATCTTCTTCTGTAAAATACTTTATTTATATGTTAGGCAGGAGAAAATATAAATGATCTCACTAAATCCTTATCAATATCAACAAATGCAAGCAGCCGGAGCAAGCAGCGCCGGTGTATCGTTTGGTGGCGGTCAACAACAATTTACACCTCAAGGTGCCGAAGAAAAGAACATTTTTGCTTCTGATAATAATGTTTCAACATCTTCTGTTAATGGATTATCAGGAGTTAATCCCGGTAATTATCATGGTGTAAATAATATTAGACAAAATCAAGGCGGCGATGTCGGTCTTGTTGAACGTCTTGATAGGTTAGATGCAGCTTATCAAAAACCAAATCAACAAGATGAATATCGAGCAAATAAGCTTGATTTCTATGCTTAATATTTGATTAAATTAAAATTTTAGATATAATTATTGTATGAAGAATCTGTACAACATTGATGACTGGTCAGATGTTTCTTGTCTTAGATTGGGTGAAATTCTACTTGAATCGGGCAAGATAAATTTGTATCATTTATCAATGGTTCTGGATGTTCAGCGTTTTAAAAAAATGCCAATGGGTGAAATTTTTTTATCGATGAAAATCATTAGTAAAAAAGACTTAAAACAGGCATTACATGTTCAAAAAATGTTACAGAAAAGATGCAATAATGCATAAAATATCTAAAAAAATTTTATTATTCTTTATAGCCTTTTTAGTATTGCAAGGTGTTTCTTTTGCTGAAGTTTTAGAGTTTGCACAAATAAGCGATGTGCATTATTCTCTTGATGATAAAAGTATGGATAAATATCTTTATTTCCTTTCTTTATCATTAAAAAAGAGAAATCCCGATTTCGCAATATTCCTTGGTGACAATGTTGATAAATCAAGAGAAGAAGATGTTATAGGCTTCATGCGTGCAATTCATCCTATAAAGGTGCCATATTATATTGTTTTAGGTAAGAATGATGCTCATAAATTAAGCGGACTTGAAAAAGAAACATATCTTGATATTGTTACAACCTTTAATAGCAATCAGGAAGATTCATTAAAATATTATTATTTTAAACCTAATAGCGATTTTATTTGTGTTGTATTGGATGATAATCCTGATTTTGCGAAGTCTGAACATGGACAAATTGATGATGAACAGCTTCAATGGCTTGAAAAACTTTTGATTAAGTATCCTAAAAAAACATTCTTAATATTTCATCATTGTCCTTTAATGCCTCCAAGAGTTGAGTATAAACTCTCAATGTTGAATACAGAAAAATATCAAGAACTTTTGAAAAAATACAATAATATTCTTTTGATTTCTACAGGTCATTATCATCAAGAAGCGGTTCAGACTGATGAAAATGGAATAAGGCATATCTCTGCTCCTGCGTTCAAAGATATACCTCATTCATATCAAATAATTAAAATAATATATGATGAAAAGACTTATAAGTCTCCAAAAGATATTCAGGTTGTTGTTTCTCGAGTAAGAGTTTAACTATTTACTTTCTTTATAAACATAATTTCTTGCGCAAGCAAACATTGCATTTGCCAGTCCTTGATTACTGTCGAAATTGAAGCCTGATGTTTTTAATAATTGTCGCATTCTTTCTTCCCAAAAGTCGTACATTTCTTCTTTTGAAACATCAAGTACAGATGCAATAACGCTAACTTCTTCCCAGTCAAGAGGAATTGGTCTGGCGCCTCTTAAAATATCAACAATTTCAAGTCTTTGTTTTCTTGGGAAAGATTTTAAAAATTGAACTGTTGATAAATTCTTTTCTTTTTGTTTTTCTCTTATAAATTCAGTTGTTTCATCAATTAAAATCGGATCTTGCGGAATTTTATATTCTACAAATTCTTCGGGAGAAATATCCATTACGGTTGCAATTCTTTCAAGTGTGGTGCTTCTTGTTGAGAAAGGAATAGTTTCATCTATAAGGTTATATACATAAGAAAGTGTTACTCCAATCATTTGGGCAAAATCCTTTTTATGTAAGTGTGTGTTTTCCAAAAAATTATAAAGCATTTCACTGCTTTTCATTCTAATTATTGAATCTTTGTTTGTAGTCATAAGTTGTCTCCTATTTTTTATAATAATTAGTCATTTTCTAAAGTTTTTAATTGGTAAGTTGAATATAAATGTGGGATAATTTATAAAAAAGGAAGCATGGATGAAATTATTAATCTGTTTAGGGAATCCCGGTATAAAATACGAAAATACAAGACATAATGTCGGATTTATGTTTGCTGATTTATTAGCAGAAAAGTTAGGATGTAATTTTTCTAACGAAACAAAATTTAAGTGTGAAATGGCAAAAGGCGTCTATAAAGATGAGGCAATATGGATTATTAAGCCTCAAACATTTATGAATCTTTCAGGTGAATCTTTGGCATTATTGAAAAACTTTTATAAAATTGATTTAAGTACATTAGTTCTTGTTTATGATGATATATCTTTAGATATAGGAAAAATAAGATTTCGCTCAAAAGGATCAGATGGCGGACACAATGGAGTAAAGTCCATTATTAACCACGCTCAAACACAAGTTTTTGACAGAATAAAAATAGGAATTGGTCCACAGCCGCCTTATATGAAATCTGAAGATTATGTGCTTCAAAATTTTTCGCAAGATGAAAAAACTGTTTTAAAAGAAACTTTAAGCAGAACTCTTGAGGCATTTTTATATTATTGTGATGTAAATGCTGATTTGAGCAAGGTTCAAAACAAATATAATTAGTTATTTGATTAATTATTTTGAATAAAATTTATAATCTCCTCTCTATAAAATAAAAAAAAGAGGGCATAAAGCCCTACTGTCTGGAATTAAGAATAGTTGGAAGTATGAAAAAGATACTTATATATAACTAAATAAATCTTTTTAATACAATTCGACAACAGGATAGAAGAAAAATACCCCTTCTGGGTAGTATTCAATAAAGAATTAAGTGCATATAATACACTTAATGGCAAAAAGCCCATGAAATAAGGAAAAAATTAAATTGAAATAATTTGTAATCTAAAGTATTGACAAAATATTTTTTCTAATACATAATGAATATATAAAATAAAGTGTAGGTGAAACACTTTAAACGAAAGAGGTAAGAAAAATGAAAGTTAATTCAATTAGTTCATTTAATTATAACTCAATAAAGCCAAGTTTTAAACACACTGCTGTTCCATATCCGGAATATGAAAGTGCATATTATAATGCTCCTGATACTTTGGGAACTAAAATCTTAAATATTGCTGATAAAATAACTGAACTTTTTAGCCCTAAAGTTACAAAAGAAGCTTCTCAAATAAAAGCAAATATCGATGATGTATATGCAAATAAAACAGTTGATATTGATGAACTTCCACCTAAAAAACAATTATTATCTGTTCTTGCATAATTTATTCGGTTTCGTTTATAACCCATTTTTTTCTTAATTTCCACTGTATTATCGTTAGAATAAGAATGAACATAAATAGGATGTACGCTATAGCGGAGGCTCTTCCTATATCAAAAAATTCAAAAGCATTCTTGTATAGCCAATAAACTAGGATATTAGTTGAGTTTTCAGGTCCGCCTTGTGTCATTAGATATATTAAGTCAAATACTTGAAAAGAACTTATTGTCGTTATTAATAGTACAAAGAAGATTGTTGGGCTTAATAAAGGAATTGTTATATTGAAAAATATTCTTTTGTTACTTGCTCCATCAATCTTTGCTGCTTCATATATTTGTTCATTTATTGTTGAAAATCCGGAAAGAAAAATAACCATATTATATCCTATTAGTTTCCATACGGAAACAAATATCAGAACCGCCATTGCAAGATTTTGATCATATAACCATTGCAAGTTGGATTTGAAAATATAATTTACGACTCCAATATTAGGATCAAAAATCCATTGCCAAACCATTGCTATTACTATCATAGGGGTTATAAATGGTAAAAAATATGCTGTTTTATATAATTCTTTCCCGAAAATTTTATTCTTTATTATAGAAGCAAGTATTAAGGGGATTAATGTTGCAAAAATTGTTACTGAAATTGCATATACAATGGTATTCCTTAATATGAACCAAAATTCTTTTGCTGTGAAAAGCTCTATATAATTGCTTAAACCTGCAAATTCAATTTTTGAAATTAAATTCCATTTAAAAAAACTTAGTAAAAATGAAAAGACAGAAGGTACAAATATAAAAATTACGCACCCTATAAATGATGGCAAAACAAAAGCTAAAAAAATTAAACTTTTATTAAATTTCGTTTTATTACAACAATTTCTTATCATTTTTGATTTTACTTGAAATCTTTTCTATAATGTTGAGTATAATCGTTTTTTTATTTTGAAACAAGGATATAAATAAATATGACAAAAACAGTTGATTTTAGCGCTTTTGGTAAAAATGATATTCGTGGTATATATGGAGAAGATGTTACAGAAGAATTATTTTATTATGTCGGTAAAGGATATGTTAAATATATTCAAGATAAGACTGGTTTAGCTCCAAATGATATTTGGATAACTATTTCAAGAGATGCCAGACTCCATTCTGAATCACTTGCAAAAACCTTAATAAAAGGTATTGTTCATATGGGAGCTAATGCTATTAATTTGGATATTGTCCCAACTCCAATCGGATATTTTTCCGAATTTGTTTCTATTCCTGAAAGTATATCAAAAGATGCAAAAATTTCAGGTGCATTAATTGTTACTGCAAGCCATAATCCTCCTGAGTATAACGGTTTAAAGCTTACTTTTAATAAATCATCTTTGAATGAAGAAGAGATAAAAAAGGTCAAAGAGTATACTATTGAGCAAATGAGTAATGATATTACTTCAGTTAAGCATGGCGAATCAAGATTGTATAATATATTGCCTCAATATATTGATTTCTTAACTTCCAGATTTGGTAGAGTCGGCAATGGAATTAAAGTTGTTGTCGACAGTGCAAATGGTACAGCTGGAGTTGTAGCTCCAAAACTATATTCAGATATTGGTTGTGAAGTTATTGAATTATATTCTGAACCTGATGGTAATTTCCCGAATCATCATCCAAATCCAAGCGATTTGTCCACTTTAGAAGATATAAAGAAAAAAGTTATAGAAACAAAAGCAGATATTGGAATTGCTTTTGACGGTGATTCTGATAGATTAGGTGTAATTGATTCAGAAGGTAATGCATTAACAGGTGATAAATTGTTATATATTTATGCACAAGATGTTATAAAAGATTTATCTGTTAGAGGAGAAAAACCTACAGTTGTTTCTGAAGTTAAATGCTCTCAGGTATTGTTTGATGAAATAAATGCTCAAGGCGGTAATGCAATAATGTGTAAGACCGGACATGGTTATATAAAGTCTAAAATGAAAGAAACAAATGCTATATTAGCAGGTGAAATGTCAGGTCATATGTTTTTTAAAGACAGATATTACGGTTTTGATGATGCTGTTTATGCAGGTTGCAGAGTTATTGAAATTTTAGCAAAAAATAAAAAAATAAATCCTAATTTTAAATTGGGTGATTTGCTTATACCGTTTAACAGAGTTTGTACTTTAGATGAAGTTAGACATAAATGTAAGAACAATCTTAAAAAGAAGGTTCTACAGGAAGTTACGGAAAAAATCAAAAATGATGATATGATATTTGGTACAAAAATAAATGACATAGTAACATTAGACGGTTTACGGATTATATTCCCGGATGGGTTTGCTTTAATAAGACAAAGTAATACAGAACCTGTATTTACACTAAGATTTGAAGCATCAAAAAAAGAACAAGCAATACATTACAAAAATGTTATGATTTCATTATTAGATGAATGTATTGCAAAATATTCAGAATGTGAGGAATAATGAAAGCATCAATATTAGCCAAAATAGTAGTTGTTTTATGTATGTTATCTTTAATTTTAGGTTTTTTTACAATAGATAAAAATGAAGCTTATATTGGCGAAAATAAAAAAGGCAAAAATATAATATCTAATACAAATAAAGTTGCGGTAATTGAATTAGATGGTGTAATTGCATCTTCTTCTGAAAGTAATTTTTTTGCAAAAGAAGCTAATGCTGCAAATATGTTGAAATCTTTAAAATTAGCAAAAGAAGATTCAGAAATACAGGGAGTTATTTTAAAAATAAATTCTCCGGGTGGTACGGTTGCAATGTCTCAGAATATTTACAATCAGATTATGAATATAAGAGAAAATAAGCCTGTAATAGCAGTAATGGATGATGTTGCAGCAAGCGGCGGTTATTATATTGCATCAGCGGCGGATAGAATCATCGCACAAGATGGGACTTTGACCGGCAGTATTGGTGTTATATTTTCTTTTATGGATTATCATAATTTGCTTACTAATAAATTAAATGTGGACCAAGTTGTTATAAAAAGTGGTAAATTTAAAGATATAGGTTCAAGTACAAGGGCTATGCTTCCTGAAGAAAAAGAATTAATGCAAAATATTGTTGATGATTCCTATCAGCAATTCTTAGACGCAATAAGAAAAGGAAGAATTGATAGAAAAGCTTGTTATGATGTTGCTCGAGTAGATTTATCCGAAGAAAATTTAATCAGATATGCAGATGGTCGAGTATTCACTGGTGTACAGGCTAAAATCCTTGGTTTTATTGATGAAACCGGTGATATGGATACTGCAAAATCTATGATTGAAAAAATGACTCAGCAAAGATTTAATAATAAATTGAAAGTGAAACTTGTTAATTATAATAGAAAAAGTTCTTTTGGTGAATATTTCTCAGGTTTAGCTGAATATTCTTTGAATAGAAACATAAAATTTTCGGATATAATTCCAACAAGTATGGTATTAAGTAGAAGGCCTTTATATTTATGGGAATAACTGTTAATGATTTTTTTGAAAATATATATAGTGTGATTTTTTCTCCAAAAGCATTTTTTGAGAGAGAAGATATAACTATATCTATTAGATTAGCATTGGTAACTGTAGTTTTTATTGCTTTAATCAATAAAATTACATTGGGAATTTTCGACGGTTCAATATTGAATTTGATGTTTATACTTTCCTTATTGGGCTCGATAATATCTACTGTTTTGCTTTGGTTTTTAACAGCTTTATTTTTTGAATACATAGCAAGAATATTTGACTGTGGAAAAAAACTTGAGAAGATATTATTTTTAACAGCTTTTGTTCCAATCCCATATATATTTTTTGCTCCATTAAATTTAGTAAAACAAATAGGAGAAATTGGGTATATTTTTGCAACAATAATTGAATTTGTATTATACTTTTGGATTATTTTCCTATATGCTTTAGCACTTAGAGCTGCATATAATATAACAATATCCAGAGCATTTATGCTTATATTTCTTCCGTTTGTTGCTTCGATTTTTGCTATTAACTGGATGGTATGTTTTGTTTCTAAATTGTGGTATATATTCTCAATATAGAGAATTAGATTATGAAAAAATACATAATAATTATATTATTGATATTTACAATAAATATTGATGTTTACGCTCAAATATCAATACAGGATAATATTACCGCAATAGAAAATACTCTTTTTGGATATGATTATCAAGGTGAAACTGATGAAAAAAGAGTTGAACGTATTGAGAAAAATTTATATGGTCAAAAGAAAAACGGTGATATAGCAAAAAGAGTTGAAAATATTAAAAATGACTCAGGGTTAACATTTTCCAAAACACCATCTTTAAAAAATAATAGTAATTCTTCAAATACTTATGCTAAAAAAGATACAAATATTCCTGAGTTAAAAGAAGATGCTACCGTTGAATATCCGATTGTAGATAAAATGGAAGAAGAAATATTTAAGACCACATACAAAAATGAAAATATATATTCTCGTTTAAACAGGCTAGAGGAAAGCGTATTTAATAAAACAAGTAATGAAGATCTAAATTCAAGAGTAGATAAATTGGCTTCTGTTATAAGGCCTAAAACAAAAAAAATGTATCAACAAAATAATTATGCTTACTCAAGCGATGATTTAGATGCTTATTATAATAATAACGGTTTCGAACCTGTTAATGATCAATCTATGCCGTTTCAACTTTCAGCTTTAGAGGAAGACTTACTCAGAAATTCATATAATAACGATAATACCTCAAATAGGTTGAGCCGACTTGAACAAAAACTTTTTAACAGGACTTTTGTTTCCGATTCAGATGTAACTCGTTTACAGAGAATTATGGTTGCATATGATGCAAAGAAGAACAGCTATAAATATGAAAATAATAGAAAAATGCAAAATATGGCTACAATGTCTCAGATTGGTGGTATATTATTGATGATTCTTGCTATTTTATTATAGCATTTGCATTTCTTTAAAAAGTTCATCTTCAACATTATTCTTATCCGAGAAAATGTTCTCTTGATTAATGTTTATTTCTTCTTTTTTATCCCTTGCTTTATCAACAATTTTTTCTGCAGATTTGCTTCCTAAGTTATATCCTGATAAAGAGGCAGCAACAAAAGTAAGTCCTTTTGCAATATATAATGCAATTCTTGCTGCTTTATTATTTTGTACAATATTTGTATTTGATAGTTTATTATTAATTTTTTTGAGTCCTTTTTCAGCTACTTGTTCAAAAGCATACATTGTAGCAATACCAGAGGCTTGGGAAGCTCCAGTTTTTACCTTGTCTTCAGCAATCGCTGTATTGTAAATACCCGAAGCAATTATTAAAGGGTAAACTATTTTTCTTGCAACAGCCGCAGCTTTATCAAAAATACTAATAATTGGTGATGCAAAAGACCCCTTTATAACTCCTGTTTTTGCAACGGTATCAAGGGTCCTTGCAGTTTGTGCGCCTGCAATACCTTCTTTAAACATATTTTTTTCTTTTTGGCCATATATGTGGTTTCTCGCCGCAAAATATGCACATGAAATACCGTTTGGCATATTAACCTTCAATCTTTATACTACCTTATATATATAAAAACATTTGCCCTGTTGGAATTTACCCAAGTTCAATAATAGTTTACAAATTTAACAAATACTTAAACTTATTGTTGATTTATGAGAGAATATCAATATCAGTAGAGGGGAGATAGAATTCTATGAAAGACAAAACTTTTTTAATGATTCCAGGACCAACACCGGTACCGGAACGAGTACTTTTAGAAATAGCAAAACATCCAATGGGGCATAGAAGCTCCGAATTTTCTAAAATTTTGGAGTCCGTATATTCGGATTTAAAATATGTTTTTCAAACCTCGAATGATGTTCTTGTATATACATCTAGCGGTACGGGAGCTATGGATGCAGCATTATCAAATTTGATTAATCCCGGAGATAAAGTATTATCTTTAGTAATTGGTAATTTTGGTCAAAGATGGGCTGAAATCGCTAAAGCTTTAGGTGCTGACGTTGAAACTATTGAAGTTGAACCGGGTAATGCTATTAATCCTCTTGTTTTAAAAGAAAGATTAGATAAAGACGTTAATAAAGAAATTAAAATTGTTACCCTAACTCAAAATGAAACATCTACAGGTGTTACAAATGATGTTAAAACTATTGTTTCTTATATAAAAGAACATGGTGCCTTATCTGTTGTTGATGGTGTTACAAGTTTAGGTGCGATGACCTGTAAAATGGATGAATGGGGTATTGATGTTTTAATTTCCGGTTCACAAAAAGGATTTATGATTCCTCCTGGTTTGGCATTTTTAGCTGCAAGTGAAAGAGCTTGGGCTGTTCATAAAGAATGTCAAAGACCTGATTTCTATTTCAATTGGAGTACAAACAGAAAATCTGTTCTTGAAAATTCAACTGCTTTTACTCCTGCTGTTAGCCTTATTTCAGGGCTTAAAGTTGCTCTTGAAATGATGAAAGAGGAAGGTCTTGAAAATATTATTAACCGTCATACTAAAATTGCAAAAGCTTTACGAAAAGCATTGAGAGCAATTAATTTGAAACTTTTTGTTGAAGATGATTCTATTGCAAGTACTTCTATTACTGCAATATTACCTCCTGAAAATGTTAGTGTGCCTGACATAAGAAAAGTATTAAAAAATGATTATGATATTGTAGTTGCAAATGGTCAAAACCAATTAAAAGATAAAATTTTCAGAATGGGAACTTTAGGTTTTGTTTCTGAACGTGATGCAATTACTGCTGTTGGTGCTTTAGAAGCAACACTTCATAAATTAGGACATAAGTTTGAATTGGGTAAAGGTGTTGCAACTCTTATAGAAGAAATGAATAAATAGGGGATAAAATGAAAGTTTTAATTACAGATAAGATTAATGAGGCTGCAGGAAAAATTTTAGAAGGGGTAGCACAGGTCGATTTTATTCCAACGCTTCCAGAAGATGAACTTGCAGAAAAAATAAAAGATTACGATGCTTTGATGATTAGAAGTCAAACAAAAGTAACAAAGAAAATATTAGAGGCCGGTAAAAATTTAAAAATTGTAGGCAGAGCCGGTGTTGGTGTTGATAATGTTGATATTGATGCGGCAACTCAGGCAGGTGTTATTGTTGTAAATTCACCTGATGGAAATACAAATGCCGCTGCTGAACATACATTGGCTTTAATGCTTGCTATGTCCAGAAATATTCCTGCTGCTGCAAAATCTACAAAAGACGGAAAATGGGAACGCTCAAAGTTTACAGGTGTTGAAGTTTTTGGAAAAACACTCGGTATTATTGGGTTTGGAAAAATTGGTCAGCATGTTGCCCATGTCGCTATTGCTTTAGGAATGAATGTTGTTGTATCTGATCCATATACAACAAAAGAAGCTGTTGAAAAAATTGGGGCTAAATATGTTACAAGTCTTGATGAATTTTGGGGTCAATGTGATTATATAACTATTCATACGCCAAAAACAAAAGAAACAACTTCTTTGATAAATAAAAATACTTTAAACAGAATGAAAAAAGGTGTTAGAATTATTAATTGTGCAAGAGGCGGTATTATTGATGAAGCAGCTTTAAAAGAAGCTTTGGAATCAGGTCAAGTTCAAGCAGCTGCCATAGATGTTTTTGAAACTGAGCCTGATATTACCGCATCACCATTATATTCTTGCAGCGGAAATGTTACTATGACTCCTCATTTAGGTGCAAGTACAGCTGAAGCTCAGTTTAATGTTGCGATTGATGTTGCTGAACAGATTAAAGAAGTTCTATCTGGCGGAAGTGCAAAAGCAGCAATTAATATTCCTGCATTAAAATCTTCTGTTATAGAACCGGTTAAGGATTATATGTCTTTAGCTGAAAATATAGGTGCTCTTGTTAAACAAATTTCTAAGGGTAATTTAAAAAATATAAATATTACTGTAAATGGAAATCTTTCAGAACTTAATGTTGCACCGCTTGAAGTAGCTGTACAAAAAGGCATTTTCTCTTCTTTTGTTGAAAGTGTAAATTTTGTAAATGCTCCTCTAATTGCAAAAAATAGAGGTATTAATGTTGTAACATCTAAGTCTCAAAAAGATTGTACTTTCTTAGGTTCAATTTCAGTTACTCTTACTACTGATATTGAAGAAAATACTGTAACAGGTGCTTTAATTGCTAAAAATATGCCAAGAATTGTTAGAATTAATGATTACAATATGAGTATTGAAGCTGAAGAACATATGTTAATAGTTCCTCATGAAAACAAACCTTCAATGGTTGCAAAAGTAGCCGTAGTTATCGGGGAACATAATATAAATATCAACAGAATGCAAGTTGCTCAAAAATCAAATAAATCTGACAACGTTTCTATTATGATTATTACTACTGATAAAGATGTTGATGACTTAACAATGGAAACTATAAATAAAATTGATGGCATAAAAAATGCACAATATATAAAATTAAATCCATAAGAAAAGCCCCTTTTTAAAGGGGCTTTTTATTTCCTATATTGTGGTTTTCTATTCTTCGTGTTTACCTTCAATGTATCCGGCTTTTTGTGCACTTACCATAGATACAATTGGAGCTGCAAGAGCTAAAAGAGCTGCACCTGCTGCAATTCCTGCTTTAGCTGGGGTTGGTAAAGAATTGAACTTTTGGAAAACTTTTGTATTTTTTACAATATCTTTTAAGTTCTTTCCGTTAATTGAACATTTTGCAAGTGTATCACCAATTTTAGATTTTATTTTGTTAAATACATTTGCTGCCTTTTCAGAATTGCCTGTGATTAAAGAAGCTGCTGTTGCAGTTCCTGCTACTGCTCCACCTAGTTTTAAAGTATCTTTTGTACTTTCAACAAATTGTTCTTTTAAAACTTCAGCTTTTGCTTTATTATCTAATTTTTCGTTTGTTACAATATGAGCAACACTTCCAGGAACTCCGGCTGGTTTTCCTGATACTTTTTTATAAATTGCAGAACCGCCTAATGCTAAACCTGTGCCTGCAACTCCTCCAACGATTGGTGCAATAACATTCATATTCATATAGATTTCCTTTCTTATTTAGATTTCTAAAGTTTCTTACCTTATGACTCTATAATGAATATGAAACTCCAAAATTGCCTTGTTTTAGGCAATTGTTTCAAATTGTTAAGAGGGTTGATTAATCAGCAACGTACGTTGGTGCGTTTTTTGGGCTTTTTCCTTTTATAACATTATGGTAATAAGAGTATGTCATTGGTGTACTTTGGTTTAAAATATCACCATCTATAACATCTGCGATATAAACTGTGTGAGTGGATGTTTCAAATTTTCCTTTTATTTCACAAATTAAATAACCACAAGCATCTTTTATTATCGGTAATTCGTTAACAATATTATATGGAATTGAGTCAAACTTGTTAAAATCTCTCCCGCTTCTAAAACCAAAAGTACCAATTGATAATGGATTTGAATCTTCTGACAAAATAGATACAGCAAATTTGTTATTTATATCCAAACAGGTATGTGTATAGTTATTGTGATTTACACTTAATGCAATAGTCGGCGGTTCTGATGTGATTTGCATAATACTGTTTACTGTACAGCCTGTATATCTTTCACCGTCTTTACAAGAAATAATATATACTCCATATGACAAATTTTTAAATACATTGTTATTCATACTGCTCTCATTCTTTACATAATATAATAGAGGAGCTTAAATGCTCCTCTATTAATAATTTTAACCTATTACCGGTGCAACAAATGTTCTTGTTGCAAGTTCTTTATCAAGCATATATAGGCAATTTGCATCATTGCAAATCATTTTTAATGTTTTTAAAACATTTCCTACGTTTGCTTCTTCTTCTACTTGTTCTTTTAGGTACCAATCTAAGAATGATACTGCAGCTCTGTCTTTTACTTCGTCTGCGACATCCATTAATGCATTGATTTTTGAAGTTACTAATTGTTCGTGTTTTAAAACTGCTTCAAAAACGGCTAATGGAGAATCCCATTCTGTATCAGGTTGTTCAATTGCTTGTAATTTTACTTTGCCGCCTCGTTCATGAACATAGTTGAACATACCCATTGCATGAGCTCTTTCTTCTTGTCTTTGTACATCCATCCAGTTTTTGAAACCTTGTAAATTTATTCTTTCAAAATATGCATACATTGATAAGTATAAATATTCTGAATAGAATTCAGCATTTATTTGATCATTAAAAGCTTTTTCTAATTTTTCATTCATCATGATATCTCTCCTTTTCTATCATTTTATCATTTTATCATTTTATAACTTAACAAAAAATATACATCAACCAACTATTTAAAATATTTTCTATCTTTTAATTCATCAGGCATGAATTGCTGTTTGTATTCCGGGTGATCATGAGAATATACATATCCTACACCAAATCCGTATTTTGAAGCATCTTTATAATGGGCATCTCTTAGATGCATTGGCGGTTGATAATTTAGTCCGTTATATATATCCTGCATTGCTGAATCTATTGCTACACAAGCACGGTTGGATTTTGGACATCTGGCTATATATTCAACTGCTTGTGCTAAAGGAATACGAGCTTCAGGCATACCTAATATTTCAGAAGCACGAAAAGCATTAATTGCTATAGTTAAAGCGTGTGGGGCGGCATTCCCTACATCTTCCGATGCACAAACTATCATTCTTCTTGCAATAAATCTTGGGTCTTCACCTGCTGTAAGCATTTTGGCTAACCAATAAATGGCAGCATCAGGGTCTGATCCTCTCATACTCTTTTGAAATGCAGATGCCATATCATAGTGTTCTTGTCTTGAGTATTTTATTGATGAAGTTTGTGCAAGTTTTTCTAGTATTTCAACTGTAACATGTCTTGAATTATTTTCTAATGGAGCTGAAAAATATGTATTTTCAATTAAGTTGAGTGCACTTCTTGCGTCTCCTCTTGCGTAGTTTAAAATATACTCTTGTACATTTTTATCTATAATTGTTTCAGCGTAGTGAGAAGATAAATATTCAAATCCTTTTGAAATAATTTTTCTCATTGCTTCATCATCAATAGGAGTTAGTCTTAGAACTTGTGTCCTTGAAATCAAAGCTGCATTTACCTGAAATGAGGGATTCTCCGTAGTAGATCCAATCAAAAAGACAGTTCCGTTTTCCAGATGTGGTAATAGTGCATCTTGCTGTGTCTTATTATATCTATGGATTTCATCTATAAATAATATTGTTTTTTGTCCGTAAACCAACTTCTCTTTTGCTTTATCTATTGCATCTTTTATGTCTTTTACACCTGAGGTTACTGCACTTAGTTCAATAAATTGGCTTTGAGTGTGGTTCGCAATTATTCTGGCAAGGGTCGTTTTTCCGCAACCGGGTGGTCCCCATAATATTAGTGAAAATAATCTGTTTGTTTTCAGAAGATTTATTAATGGGGATTTGTTACCTGTAATATTATTTTGACCTAAATATTCCTCTATTGTTTTAGGTCTTAGCATTTCTGCTAAAGGTATTTGTTTGTTATTCTCTTTTAGATTATCAAATAGATCCATTGTAAAAAATTGCCCTTACATCAATAATATTTTATCATTAATGTTGGAGTTTAAATTATGAAAAAATCTATTTTATTATATATTTTAATATTTGTTTTGTTTTTTATTTTTATTTTATCTTTTCAAAGAAATAATGATGATAATAAAAAGACAGTTATTACATTTTGGACTCTTCAACTTGGAACTTTTGATAAATATATCAATAATATAATTTCTGAATATGAAAAAGAAAACAAAAGCGTAAAAATAAAGTGGGTTGATGTTCCATATTCAGAAGGTGAGAAACGTACACTTGCAGCTATTCTAAGTGATAATCCTCCTGATTTGATTAATTTGACTCCTGATTTTTCTGCTCTCTTAGCTCAAAAGAAAGCACTTTATAACATTAAGAAAGAAAAATTAAATCAATTTTTACCTTCTATACTTGAATCTTTGAAATATGATGAAGAATATTTTGGTATTCCTTTTTATGCAACATCTGCGGTTACACTTTATAACAAAAATCTTACTAATAAAAAAATATCTACTTATGATGAATTATTCTCAATATTACCTAAGAAAAATTCATATTTAACTATGTTTAGCTTTACTGAAAATGATACTTTATTGAAACTTTTAAATAAATTTGGAGTCAATTCACCTGAAAATATTAATAGTAATAAGAGTATTTATTTGTTTTCTCAGTTTAAAAGAATGTATGATGAAAATATTATTCCAAAGGAATGCGTTACTCAAACACATAGAGATGCCCTTGAAAAATATATGTCAGGTCAATTGTTATATTTGGTTACCGGGGCTAATTTTATCAATATGATTAAAGAAAATGCACCTTCTGTATATAACTCTACAGTTGTCATTCCGCAGTTGGTTGGTGATACCAATTTATATGATTTTTCATTAATGAATTTTGTTATTCCTAAAAAGTCTAAAAACCCTGATATTGCTTTAGATTTTGCTATTTATTTTACAAATAAAGCAAATCAGTTAGAACTTGCAAAAATGACCACAATTCTACCAGTTAATAAAGATGCACTTAATGATGATTATTTTAAATTTTCTAAATCAGCTAATATTCAAGATACTGCAAGAATTATTAGTGCAAAACAACTTTATAATATTCAAACTCCAATATTGAATACTCAAAAGAAAAAAGAATTGAATACTTTATCTGCAAATTATATTCAGGAAATACTTATTAATAATAAAGATATAAAATATTCACTTGATAAGTTTTCTGAAGACTGGCAAAAACTTTAATTGGAAATTACATTTTTTTGTTCTAAAATTTAATTATGAAATCGCTTTTTAAACTTACAATACTGGATAAATTTATATTAAAACAAATAATTGAAGTATTTATTTTGGGTGTAGTTGTTTTTACTTCTATAATTTTTGCTTCTGATACATTTATATCTTTAATTAAGCAAATATCAACTTATGGTATGTCTGTAAATATTGCTTTTATGATAATTCTTCTGAATTTACCTGCAGTTATCGTAATGACAATACCTATGAGTGTGCTTTTTTCAACGGTAATGACTGTTAATAAGATGTGTCTACAATCAGAAATTACTATACTGAAAGCGTGTGGAATAAGTATAAAACGTATTGCAAAGCCAATATTTATATTTTCTTTTATTATGGCACTTCTTACTTTTTTCATTAATGAGACAATTGTTCCAATAACAACTTCTCAATCTAAAACTTTGGCATTATATGCACTTGTCCAAAGAAATATTCCAGAAGGTAAAAGAAATTTTTCTATAAAAGAATTAAAAGACGGTAATTATTTAAAACGTTTATTCTATGTTGAAAAGTGCGAGGATAAGCAATTTTCAAATGTATCAATATTGGATTTATCTGATGATGATAAAATTCAAATATTACAAGCTAAAACCGGTACTTCTGTTTTAGAAGGCTGGCAATTTGATAATGCATCTGTTTATACTATTTCAAAACGTGGTAAAACACTTAATACATCTTGGATTGAAAAAACCATAGTTGATTTTGGCAGTGATATTCAAAGACAATTAGATAAAAAAAATGATGGCTCGGATTATAATTTTGTTCAGTTATTACCTTATTTCGGTGAGAAAAAAGATGAAGTACCTCCGGATACTTTAGCTAAATATCAAGTCCGTTTCTGGGAAAAACTTGCTCTTCCTGTTACAACGATTGTATTTGTAGTTCTTGGTATTCCTCTTGCTATAACTCCGCCTAGGGTAAGGCATAATAGAGGTTTCCTTTTTACTATAGGTATAATATTTGTATATTATATAATACGTGCCTTTTCTATGTCGTTAGGATATAATCATACCATGTTGCCTTTCTTTGCTGCTGGTTTGCCTAATATTATTTTAGGTTTAATTGGTTATATTTATTATAAAAATAAGTCTGAAAAGATATAATATTAACTTTTGTAAAGTTTGAAAAAATAATTTTTTAAATAAACTGCAGATATCTTTTAAATATTGAATAAATATGTTGTATATATTAAATATATATGTTTTGAGGGATAAAAAATCCCAAAATCATTGAAAATATTGAGTTGTAGACAAAAATGCCCCGTTTTTGCTTCTTGTATTTGTTTTTAAGCAATTTGAGAAATTAAAAAGTTTTTATATAAGTGTGGGTTAGTTAAAACAAGTAAAAGGTAGGTTAGTTATGGGTTATGCTTTATTTGCAAATCGTAAGATTTATTACACAAATTTAGTGTTCACGTTGCAATCAAAATTAGATAATATTATGCAACAAAAACAGAGTTTATTAAATTTTTCAGCGAATATTGCTGATGGAAAAGTAACTGTTGATGAAATAGCAAGTGATGCAACAAACTTTAATAATTATTCAGAGTATTTACAAGGAGCTGATGCTTATATAAATACTGCTGATGATGAAGGAGGAGCTGCTACTTCAATTGGTGAAATCGGTGCTATGGCTGCAGAACAAAATAACAGTGAAGAATATCTTGCTTCCATTGCAGAAATGTTGAATCAATCAGTAAATGAAGAGTATGCACAACAATATAATAAAAAGCTTGAGGCATTAGAAAATCAATTGGATATGCAGCAAAAGAAAATCGAATCACAGTTATCAGTTGCTCAATCTCAACTTCAAGCGGTTGAAGAAGCTGAAGGTCAAGCAATTGAGAAAGCAACTCCAAAATATAACGGTGTTGGCTAATAAAAGAAAACTACACAAACTAACTATAACTAACCATAAAGAGCGACCGATTGGCCGCTCTTTTTTTTAGTTCTCATATATAATCTTTGGTGAATAGCCTTTTTCTCTTAGTTTTATAATAAGTGCATTTGCCTTTTCTTTGTCTGCAAAAGAACCAAGTTGCACTATATATGTATCTCGAATGGCTTTTATAAATGGTTCTAGTGCCGGTTCTTCATGTGAAACTTTATTTTGTACAGACATTGCTTCTTCTAATGATGAATAAGAACCTAAATATACCTTTGTTATTGTTACAGGTCTTTCAGGTAATGGTATAACCGGTGTTGCTGGTGAAATACTACGAAAATCAGGTCTTTGCTGTTTAATATCTTCTATTGACGGTGTAGGAGGTTTTATTGTCTGTTTTTCTTTTTCACTATTCTCTCTTTGTTTATCTTCTTCATTTGTTTCTTCATTGTCTCTTTTTGCAACAGATGGCATTTCATCTTCCATTTGAATCCATTTTAGTCTTTCATCAATAGACTTTATTTCTACGTCCATTTCTGATTCACTTAAAGTTAGTGCATCATTATTACCTATTTCTACATCAATATCCGGAGAATATGACTTTAAAATATAAGACAAACCAACAAGAACTATTATGAATACAAAAGTAAAAAGATATAAGTACCCAAAACTTTTCTTATTTTTTCTTTTTTTTCTTTTTATTGGTATGTTATTTTCAGAATTTGACATTATATTACTCCTCGAACTTTTGAAGATGCAAGTTCTATATCTTCTGTTTCATTTTTATATTTTGTTAGTAGTTCAATTGCAAAATTCTTTATATCAGTTATTCCAATATCTTTTTCTAGGTCTGCTGCATTTACAGGTGCACCTGTAGCATCTATATTTAATCCAAAATGGATTAGCGTTGATGTTATTGATTTTGTTGCTATAGAAACAGATAACTTTTTATTATTTACATATAAGTCATCGCCATTTCTTGTTATATTAACATTTGGATATTTTTTTTCTATTAGCTCTTTGGTTATTGTTACAAGTAGTCTTTGTTTGTATACCATTTCTATAAGCGAAGAATTAAAATTTTCTTCAATTATGCTTAGCATCTTTTTACTATATATAGGTTCATTATTTATTACATCTTCTATATCAACCATATGACTAAGATTTACTTCGCATTCCCCTATAAATGCTACTATAGCATTACCCATTATGTTAAAGTTTTTATATATCCAATGAGGTGAAAGTTCTGCACCTGTATATTTTGTTTCTTTTTCTATAAATAATGTTTTCATTTTTAGCTATCCTGTTCAAAAATTTTTTCTATAATATCTGTTCTTTTATTTAACTCTAATGCTCTTTTTAGTCTTTGGCAAGATTCACAAAATCCGCAATGTTTTTCTTCTGAAATATAGCAACTGTGAATTAATTCTAAAGGTACATTTCTTTGTATTGCAATATTTACTATTTCTTCCTTTGTCATATTTATCAATGGTGCTTCCAATTCTATTTTTGAATTGACTGAATTTTCTAGTGATGTATTAATTGCATTGATAAATTCTATTGTATTATCTTTAAATGTGGCACCTTCTTCTTTATTTGCACCTATTATAATTGTGTCAAAATTATATGCTTCTGCAAAACAAGCTGCAATATTTACAAATAATCCGTTTCTGTTTGGAACCCATACTGATTTAGCTGTGTTTTGGGCTATTAATTTATTGTCTAAATTATCTTTTGATATGTATGGTATTGTATCTTTTGTCGTCAGAGAGGACGTTGAAATTATTGATAACCAATCCAAATCTATTATTTTGTCTTCAATTCCATAATATTTTGAAACTTTTTCTGCAGCTCTTTTTTCTGCTAAATATGATTTTTGACCATAGTTAAATGTTATACCTATAATCTCTGAACATTTTTCTTTTATAACAGCCAAACTAACAACGGAATCAAGACCGCCTGATAAAAGTACAATTGCTTTATTCATCTTGTTCGTTTGCCTCTTCTATTTCTTCTTCTCGTAAATCATCTTGAAGTTTTAGTGCTTCATTTTTTGCTATTGAGGGTGATGTTTCATCATTTATGATTTCTGATAAAATTTCTTCTCCAAGTATATTATACAAAGCTATAACCGCATTCTGTACTACTTCTCTATTTTGATCTGATAGCATTCCTTTTATTAAATCTATAGCTCTGTCATCTTCTGAGTTCATTAATACTTCTATTGCATTTATTCTTACTTGCGGTGATTCGTCTCTTAATGATTTTACAAGTGCATTGAATACTCTATCCCCTTTAAAGCTTATTTTATTTAGTGCTTCTAATGCTCTTTCTTTTAAAAATGTAAATTTATCAAGGAAGCCTTTTTTACTTTCAAGTATTGATACTAATGAATCTACAGCTTTTTCATCACCAATCATTCCTAATGCTGAAACAGCAGATTCTTTTACATATACAGAAGATTCTGTTTCATCTTCTAATATGTTCATTAGTGGTAATACAGCATATCTGTCTCCGATTTTTCCTAAAGCTTCAGCGCAAGATAATTTTACCTTATAATTTTCATCTTTGCTGTTTAAACAGTATAACAACGGATAAACAGCTTGTGAGTCTTTTGTATTTGCTAAAGCTTTTGTTATATTTACTCTTATTCTTGTTAAATTATCTGCATCAGGAATTCTTTGTGATAATTTCCCTTTCATTATTAAAGAATCAATCAGAATTCCTCTGCTTGATTTATCTTTGAATTTGTCTATTTTTTGCAATAAAAACATTAAAACTTCATAATTGTTTGAATGTTCAAAAAAATAATTATATATAAGTACTAAATATTCGCTCGGGTAGTCAGAAGAAAGCGCAATTATTCTTTCAATAACCTCTTTGGAATTTTTAGGGTCAATGATATTGCATTCTTGAGCTAATTTCTCGAAAGGTATGTTTATATTTTCTTCCATATCTCACATGCATTAGTATACAATTATAGGATATATAAAAAAAGAAAGTATATCAAGTTTATAATACAATGTTTGCCATATTTAGCAATAAATTTAAATCTTTTTTCTCTATTGTATCTTGTATTATCGTATTGATATCTTCTGAAATCTTTTTGTTACTTAATAAATCAGGAAGTATAATATCTTCTGTTGTTTTGGTATTAATAAATCCTTTATTTTTTTCTAAAAATTCAATATATAATGCTAAAATACTCTTCCATTCTTCAGGTATTTTTGTTTCTTGCCCTGTATAATATAAAAAATCTCTTTCATAACTGTCGAAGTAGTTTTCCATAAAATTAACTTGAATCATATAATCATAGTTATTTTTTTCTTCTTCAGTAAGATTTAAAAATATATTGCCTTCAATTTCTTTGGGATTATCTGCATTTACATTTTTTATGTGGTATGCCCATAATAGGCATCCAAGATAAAATGCTATATTGTTTTTCATATTTGTTATTATTTTATTAGAGTATAATTTGAAACGAGCTCTTTTTTGATGAATTGTTCTAAAACTCATAAGCTGAGAGTATACATCATTAATAAAATTATTAAAATCAATTACAAAGTTTCCTATCCCAGGGTCAAATTTTACTTTATCAGACATTATATTCTTACCTCTATACCTTGCTTTTTTAGTTTTTGTTTTAAGTTTGGTACACTTAACGTATCAAAATGAAATATTGAAGCTGCAAGTGCGGCATCTGCATATCCCTTTATAAATATATCAGTAAAATGTTTTGGATTTGGTCCTGCACCTCCTGATGCTATTACAGGTATATCTGAATGTTCAGATGCAAGTTTTGTCATTTCTATATCAAAACCATTTTGGGTGCCATCTGCATCCATTGATGTCAGTAATATTTCTCCGGCTCCTCTTTCTTGTACTTCTTTTACCCATTTTGATAGTTTAATTCCGGTATTTAATTTCCCTGCATTAATAAATACATAAAAATCACCATCAACTCTTTTTGCATCAATAGCTACTACGATACATTGAGAACCAAAATAATTTGATGATGTATTTATTAAGTCAGGAGTTTTTACTGCTGCAGAATTTATAGCAACTTTATCTGCTCCGGCAAGGAGAAGTACTTTCATGTCTTCAATAGAATTTATTCCGCCACCGACAGTAAATGGTATGAAAACTTGCTGGGCAACCTTTTTTACCATTTCTACTGTTGTTTTTCTTTTCTCATTTGTTGCTGTTATATCTAAGAAAACAAGCTCATCTGCGCCTTCATCAGAATATTTCTTAGCGAGCATTACAGGATCACCTGCATATCTTAAATTTTCAAAATTTACACCTTTTACTGTTTTGCCGTCTTTAATATCAAGGCAAGGTATTATTCTTTTTGCTAACATAATCTAGAACTGCTTTAAAAATCTTGTATCGTTATTGAAAAATAATCGAATGTCGTTGATTGCATATTTTAGCATTGTTAGACGTTCAACACCCATTCCGAAGGCAAATCCTGAATATATTTCAGGGTCTATACCTACATTTCTTAGAACATTTGCGTGTACCATGCCGGAACCGAGTACTTCTAACCAACCGGTACCGCTGCATGTTCTGCAGCCTTTACCTCCACACATTATACATTGTACGTCAACTTCTGCACTTGGTTCTGTAAATGGGAAATAACTTGCTCTAAATCTGGTTGGACGAGCTGAACCAAAGTATATTCTTACGAATTCGTTTAATATACCTTTTAAATCTGCAAAAGTTATATCTTTATCAACCAATAATCCTTCAATTTGATGGAAAAGGTTATTTTTTCTTGCACTTACAGATTCGCATCTGTATACTCTTCCCGGAGAAATTACTCTAACCGGAGGTGTTTGATTTAACATTTGTCTTATTTGTGCACCTGATGTTTGACTTCTTAATATTACATTTGGTGCTACTTTTGTATAAAAAGTATCTTGCATATCTTTTGCAGGATGATCTGGCGGGAAATTTAACATATCAAAATTTATATATTCTGTTTCTACTTCAGGACTGTATTCTGATGGCATAACAGAAAATCCCAAGCCTTGAAATATTTCAACTATTTCATTTATTGTTTGAGTAAGAGGATGAACTTTTCCTTGTGGTCTATAGTCTGAAGGTAAGGTTATATCAATTCTTTCACTATTTAGTTTTTGATTTAATTCAACTTTATAGAGTTCTTCCCCTTTTGAAGCAATCAGTTCTTCTAATTGATTAGAAACTTTATTTGCAAGTGCACCTATAATTCTTTTATCTTCATCTGATAAATCTTTTAAATTTTTCTTGATTGAATTTAACTCACCTTTTCTGCTTAAATAGTTGAGTTTTACATTATCTAAATCTTGAAGAGATTTTGCGTTATTTATTTCTTCTGTTGCATCTTTTAAAATTAGTTCTAATTTTTCTTTCATAATTGCCTCGTGTATCTATATTCTAAAGAAATTATATGACAAAGAAATTAACATGTCATTATCGTATTATTGTTATGTTATACTTCTATATGAGATAGGGAAGTTTTATGTTTTTAAAAAAGTTAGTTTATTTATTTGCAGTTATTTTACTTATTTGTAATTATGCTTTTGGAATTGAGGAAAGTATTGATACTCAAAGTTTAAGAGAAATGTTTCAGAATAATAATTCGGTAATTTATTCTCTTAATATAAGAACATTTAACGCTGATGATAAAGACGGTAACGGAATAATTCAGTTTTCAAGAGGAGAAACATCCGGTTCTTTTATAAATGCTATTGATAGATTGGATGAGTTAAAATCACTTGGTATAAATACAGTTCATTTATTGCCGATAACTCCTGTTGGAAAAATAAAAGCTTTAGGTACTGCCGGTTCTTTATATTCCTTATCTGATTTTAGAGGATTGAATAATCAGCTTTCTGATGCTCAAAGTGAGTTATCACTTAGAAATCAAGCAAAAAAATTTGTAGAAGAATGTCATAACAGAAATATAAAAGTAATTGTTGATTTGCCAAGCTGCGGTGCTTATGACTTATTTATTAACAGACCTGATTTATTTGTTCTAAATGAAGATGGTTCACCTGTTATTCCTGCTGATTGGACAGATGTAAGATTGTTTAATGTTCCTGATGATGAAAAATTGTTTACTTCTGATATTTTTGTTCTTCATAAGTTCTTTGTAAGAAATATGATAGATTTAGGTGTCGATGGTATTAGAGCAGATGTTGCAACATTGAAACCTTTTATATTTTGGCAGGAACTAATTAAATATGCCAGAAGTTTAAACTCTGATTTTATGTTTTTGGCTGAAGCTTCTGAAAGTTGGACAAAGCCTGCTTCTGATAAAGCTTATTTTACTGATTATAAAAAACTTTTAGAAGCCGGTTTCGATGGTTATTATGGAAATTATTTCGAACTAAAAAATTGGGATACAATGGATGAACTTGAAGATGCTGTTATAAGCCAACAAAAGGTCTTCAAAAAATATTCAGATAAAAAATCTGTAATTGGAAGTTTTGAAACTCATGATGAAGTTAGTCCTTTAATTATTGGTGGTGAAAACTATTCTAAAATTATTATATGGTTAAATGCTACATTGCCTTTGAATCCATATTACGTTGACGGTTTTCTTCAAGCTGATGATTATATTTATGATTATTCAAACAAAAAAGCCGCTGAAACATATACTGATGATGATTATTATTATGTACATCAAGGTCAGATTGATATATTTAATTTTTCAAGACGTCCCGGAACTGACAGTACTATTTTAAGTGATGAGCATAAATTGGCAATGAATTTGAGAAATAATTTTCTTGATGTTATTACAAAGGGCTCTTTTGTTGCATTACCGTCTGATAATGGCAAGGTTTTTGCATATCAAAGAATATATAAAAAGAAATCAGTTGTTGTTATTATAAATAGGAATCTGGTAAATGCAGAAGACGTTAAAATAAAAGTAAAGAAGATTAATAAAAAGTCAAAAATTACTTTTGTTAAAGACAAATCTGATAAATTGTTTTCAAAGTCTTCTTTTTCAGCTAAATTAAAGCCTGCTGAGATAATTATTTTTACTATAGAAAACTGAAAATATTAAAAATTAAAGGTTTTTTTTATTTTTTTTGTTAAAACTATTGCCAAAACTTGAAATATAGGTATAATAATTCTTGTAATACAAGAGGAGGTTCTTATGAACAAAGAAGAATTAGTAAAAGAAGTTGCAAAAAAAGCAAAAGTTTCACAAAAAGCTGCAGCAGATGTTTTAAGTGCTACTATTGATACAGTACAAAAAACTGTTGCTAAAGGTAAAAAAGTTACTTTAGTTGGCTTTGGTACTTTTGAAGCTCGTAAAAGAAAAGCTAGAACAGGTCGTAACCCACAAACTGGCGCTGCAATTAAAATTGCTGCAAAGACTGTTCCTACATTCTCTGCTGGTAAAAAGTTTAAAGATGCTGTGAAATAAGCTTATCTTTATATAGAAGACCGCTTGATTTTCAAGCGGTCTTTTTTATATTATTTATATTTTTTAATTCAATGCTCTGTTACAGCACGGGCATGTTTTATCTGTTACTTTTACCATTGTATTGCAGTATGGGCATACTTTATATACCTCGCCCATATCAGGTTTATAATTTATTTGTGCTTCTTTATTCTTGTTTTGTATTGTCAGGTATATTAATCTTGCATAATACGCAACTATTAAGATTAATATAATTCCGACTATTAACCACCATAGTTCTTTTATTAGGTAATATGTTATAAATAAAATTATTAAACTTGTCAGACAACCTGAAACTTCAAATTTATTCATTCTTATTCTCTTTCGGCTTTGTTATTGAAGGTTTTTGTATATAAAGTGGTTTTACTTTTGCCCAATTGTAGTTATCTTCATTTTTGAGCAATCTTTCTGACACAATCTCAGATAAAATAAGACCAAGTCTATTATCTTTTTGTTCGTAATTTATTGATAATATATTCTTTTCGTTTAAAAATTTTGATATTACACTGTCTGTAATTATTGTAGATTCTTTATTTATATAAAGTTCAATATCATCTTTGTCAATTAATTTAGGGGCTATTATTTCTATATTTCCGGAATATTTCGCAAAATATAATTTATTTTTTCTTGCATCAAGTATTACAATTGTCTCAGAATTTGTTTCATTTATTTTTGACAATATTTCTAATGATGTTATACCGATGAGTTTAATATTTGTCTGTTGAGCTAAAACTCTTGCTATTGTTATTCCTGCTCTTATTCCGGTGAAACTACCTGGACCTATATTTACTCCTATAGCATCTAAATCGGATATTTTAATATTATTAAGTTTTAGTATATCTCTTATTTTGGGAATTAAATATGCACTGTGATAGTTTGAGTCTGTACTTTCAATTTGCTCATTTGCAATTATTTTCCCGTCAATATTCATTACGATATATGATTTATTAAAGCAAGTATCAAAAACTAATGTTTTCATCTTTTAGCCTTTTTATTATATTTTCGCTTTTTGTTCCGTTTGCAGTAAATATAAATTCTCTTGTATTTTCATCAAGATATACTATATTCAAGTCTATTTTGTCAAAAGGAACAGCATTTTGTGAAAATTCTGCCCATTCAACTAAAGTTAAAATTTTTCCTTCTGAATATTCTTCAAGTTCGTTAATTATTGTATTTATACCTTCATTTTCTAACCTATATAAATCAAAATGATAAATAGGCAGAAGTCCTGTTTTATATTCATTTAATATGACAAAACTTGGACTTGTTACTTTTTCTTTTACATTTAAATATTTACATACAAATTTTGTAAATGCAGTTTTTCCTGCACCAACTTCCCCGAATAAACAAATGAAAGCTCCGGTATCTTTTATTATATTCGCAAAATGATGTGCAAGTTGTTCGGTTTCTTCTAAATTATGACACATTATATTTATAGACATTAGAATATATCTCCAACTCCAAATGAGAATGCGCCTCTTCTGTTGCCTTCTCCTACGTTTGTAAATGGAATACCATAATCTATAGATAAAGGACCTACACCCGGGATAAATAATTTTATACCAACACCACCGGCTATACCGTATTCTGGTCTGTTGTATAGTTTATTTGTAATACTTCCGTTATATATATGACCTGCATCAACAAATAGCGAGAATTTAATGTTATCTAAGAATTTGACTTTTTCAATTCTATCTAAGAAGAAAAATGGTGTTGTTAATTCTGCACTACCCATCATGAATCCTTCACCGGTACCTATAGTACTCATTCTGTAACCTCTTACAGTATAAGGACCACCTAAGCTGTATGCCATAACTTCAGGCATATCGCCGTGAATTTTTCCTGCCGCACGAGCCATTAATGAGAATGAAGACTTCTTCATAACAGGGAAGTATCTTTTTATACCTGCGGCTAATGTTCCGTGAGTATAATTAAAGTCGGTTATATTTACATTTTCATTAAATCTCAATGTTGCTAACACACCGCTTCTTGGATTTAGAACATTGTCTCTTGTATCATATACTAAGCTGGGACCAATTGTTATATAAGTACCGCCTTGTAATTGTTTTGAACGTTCTGATATAGGAATGTTATGCTGTTTATATAATTCTGCAATTTTATTAGCATCCCCTTCTTTTACTTTTATGTATTCTCCGCCAAGTTTTATAGAACCTAATAAATTCTTATAAGTTTTAAATGGTCGAGATAGAACAACTTCAGCTCCATATCTTTTTTCTATTGCAAGTGGAACTTGATAGCTACCGAAGTCACGACCAAATGCTTTTACTAATAATGAGTTATCGGTTCCTTTTAATCTTGGTTCAAAGAAGCTTACTTCTGCTTGTAAATTTGCGTGGTCTAAAGTAGAACTGTCAGACATAATTACACCGGTACCTGCCATAAAGTTGATACCGACTCTTTGACCGTTTCCTAAAAAGTTATTTTCAACAAATCCTGCTTGACCGAATAAACCTGTTGCTGTATCAAGACCACCACCAAGTGATATTGTACCTGTTCTTTGTTCTTCTAGTACAATCGTTACATCATAAAGGTTTGGATCTTCAGGACTTTTGTCTATTTTTCTGTTTACATCTCTAAACGCTTGAGTTGAATATAATCTCATCAGGTCTGCTTTTAAAGTGTTTTCATTATATACACTTCCCGGGGTTGATAAAATATTTCTTTCAATTACGAAATCTTTAGTTTTTTTATTCCCTTCAAAAGATATTGAATTTATAATACCTTCTTGTACTTCAATATTTACACATCCATCCGGATCATCTTGTACATTAGAAACTCTTGCTAATACATATCCTTTTGAAGCGTATAAATCTTCTACATTTGCAACGGCATCACCTAAAGTTCTCAAGTTTTGAGGTTGTCCTTCCAATGGGTTAAGGATATTTAAAATTTCACCTGTTGTAACTACCGTATTTCCGCTTACAGCAAATCCGGTAATAGGTATATTTTCTTCTAAGTATATTCTTAATGTAAGAGAATCAGGGTCTGTAGGAATAGGGATTGCTTTCATTTTTTCTGAAAAGTATCCTGTTTTATATATTGCTTTCAGATTTTGTTGTACAAGTTCTTTGCTATATACATCACCTATTTGCATATTCATAACTTTTACAATATCTGAAGAATTTATAAGATGGTTCCCCTCAAATTCTATTTTTGTAATTTTAGAATTATCTGAAATTTCTGTATTAATATCTTCAGGCGCAGCAAATACCATAGCATGGTTTTGAAATAATGCCATACTAAAAAATAAGATACTTGTTAATAAGTGCTTGTATTTGTTTTTCATCCTCTATTCCAAGATTATCTTAATTAAAATTATATCATATATAAAAAAAATTATTAGTACATATAGTAAAGATTCATTGAAATACTAAAAAGAGGAAACATATAGTTTCCTCTTTTTTATATATGATTAATTGTATTAACCTACACCGTTGAATTTCGGAGTTGCTCTGTCGATTGCGCTGCCTTCTGCTTCTTCTACAGCTTCTAATTGTTTTTGAAGAGTTGTTACCATTGTATCTAGTCTTTTTACTTCCATTTCTATAGCGTTTTCTTTTACTGATACTTGGTATATTTCTCTGTTTATACTATCTGTTTCTTGTTCATATTCTTGTTGTTTTTGTTGTATTTGTGCGTTTATAGTGTCTCTTTGCGTTGTTCCATCTGCTTCTGCTAATAATCCGTATAATTCTGCTAATTCACCTGATTGTGATGCGCTCATACTTGTTAATTGTTGATTTAAATTCAAGGTTTGAGTTGCCAGCGCATATTGCTCATTTGACCTTTGTGTTTGCTGCAACTGAGCGCTATTTAATTGTCCGTCAAGAACCAATTTCCTTTGTGCAAATAATGCGTAGCCCATCTCTTTTCCCTCGGTTTTTTCCTCTTATATACATGAAAACTTTTTTTTAATAAATCATGCCTTTACAAGAAAAAATGTTAATATTTTGTTACAAATCTAAAGAGAATAGTCTTGAATTATGCTTTATACATTGTGAACAATATGGAGTTTCTAAGTAACTTTTTCTTGAATAGTCGTTAAAATCTGAACCGCATTTGCCTCTGTTATCTCCGCATAATAATGGACAAGTAAATATTCCATTTATACTTAATGTTCTACTGTTTCCACATTCTATTTTTAATTTATCAAAGTCAGTTTTCTTATCTATTTCATATATTTTATCTTTTTCCATCAATGGAATTATTTTGAAATTAATATCACTGGTTTCAAAATTTAAGCTTTGACATAGTTTTCTGAAATTTTCTTTAAGTTCTTTTTCTTCAATATTATAATGGTTAACTATTGATAAAATAGGATTAAATCCGTATTTAGTTAAACTTTGAATTGCATGAATTGCCTTTCTGTATGAGCCTCGCCCTCTTAATAAGTCATTTTCCTTTTCTATATAATGATCAATACTAATCATAAATATAATTTCATTTCCAAGATTATTTTCTTCTTCTACCTTTCTTAAAAATCTTGCTTTTTTATCATTTATATTTAGTGCATTTGTATGTATGATTACAGATGAATATTTTAAACATAATCTTAAAATATGATTGAAGTCGTTGTGTAACATGGGTTCTGCGCCTGTTAAGTGAATATATTTTAATTCTTTTTTATTAATTTGTGTAAGTGCTTGTTTTATTTTATCTAAGGGTATAAAGTCTTTTATTCGTTTATCTTGAAAATCTATGTAGCAATGTTTGCATTGCAAATTGCAATTTTTAGCTGTCATTTCAATAAATAGAGATTCCATTTTTTGCATATTAACGCAAGGTGCTTTGATAATTGTTTTATTCATAAATAATCCTCACATATTATTCTTGTATGAATTATTTTTTATCACTTATACAGTCTGATAAAAATTAGTCAGTTGTTTAAAATATGAAGACACTCTACTAATCTTAGTGGATGATATTTTTAAAGATTAGTTTCTTTCTTTCGTTATTAAATCTATAAAGTTATTAGGAGGCGCTATTTATGGCTAAAATTATTGAAAATCATTTTGGAAGAAGAAATATCAGATTGAATGAAAATGATATTATTGATGTTGTAAGAGAGTATCAAAAAATGACTGTTGGAAGTTTTACTTATCAGGAAATTAGAGATAAACTTAAAAATTTTGAATTGTATATTCCTGAAGACATATCTTAAATAATTAAATATTTATACCCATTTAGAGAATTTAGTTTATACTTACATAGTGTAATGTTTATTCAGGAGGAAAATATAATGAAAAACATTATAACTATTTTATTAATTCTTATTGTTCCGGTCGCAGTATATCTTTATTTGAGTAAAAATTCAGATACGACAAGTGCTATTGCTAAAGATAAAACAAAACCATCTATTATGATTTTTACTTCTGCAATGTGTTTAGATTGTCAGAAAATGAAATCTGTTATAAATGAAGTTCAACCGATTTATAGTGATAAAATTAATTTTATTTCTATTAATGCATTGGATAAAAATAAAAAAGTTCAAGATGATATAAAAAAATATGGTGTTGTTTTAGTCCCAACGATTATATTTGTTGATGAAAATGAAAATCAAAAAAATAAAATTGAAGGATATATTCCAAAAGAACAGCTAATTACTGAAATTGAGGATATAATAAATGGATAATATTCTTCTGTATTTTTCGCAGTATTCTGCAGAAAATAGTTTATTTATGCCTATATTATTATTAATTTCTTTTCTTGCAGGCATTTTGTCTTCATTATCACCGTGCAGTTTAGGAATATTGCCTTTAATTATTGCTTATATTGGCGGATATTCAAAAGAAAATAATAAGAAGTTATTTATTCAATTATTGTCTTTTTCTTTAGGATTATCATTGATTTTAAGTATCATAGGTGTATTTTGTGCGTTATCCGGTAAAGTATTCGCAAGTTTTGCTTCGCCGGTTATAATTCTTTTGTTTGCTTCTGTTATTTTAATTTTAGGACTAAATCTTCTTGGCGTTTTAGATATACAATTTCCTACAATAGTAAAAAAAATGCCTCAAAACAAATCGGGAAGTTTATTCTTTTTTCCATTCTTAGTGGGTACTTTTTTTGCTTTGGCTGCAAGTCCTTGTTCTTCTCCGATTTTAGCTAGTATAATGGCTGTTGCTACTATATCTGATAATATATTATTTTCTCTTGCGTTGTTATTTTTCTTTGCGATTGGACAATGTGTTATTATTATTGTCTTTGCTTTATTTACATCTACATTAAAGCACCTTAATTCACTTGCCAAATATTCATCAATACTTATTAAGGCAAGCGGACTTATTCTTGTATTTGCAGGATTATTTATATATTATTCAGTATTTAAGGGATTATAGAGAATTATGCGTTAAGATATAGATTTCTGGAAAGAAGTTCTTGTGTTTTGTTCTTTCCTAAAATTCTAAAGTGATTTCTTCCAATGCTATCTCTTGTTCTTACTGCAAAAATTTTATCTGATAGTAATGAATGAATTTCCGTTTCTCTAATACCATCTTTAATAGTGGCGCCTACAAATTTTGAAGAAGTATCTTTTGATTTGATTCTGAATAAAGATGTTAAAACATCAGCTTTTGCACTTTCAGGAGATACAACTTCCAAAACAGATTCTTTCACAATTGGAGAAGAAATAACATTTTTATTGTAATTTCCTTCAGGGTTAACTTTGTGGATAATGCAGGTATAATTTTTACCTTTGAGACCATTTCCTTTTATTTTATCTTGGAATAAAAAACCAACAGCAGAGACCTTCATAACACCTCGCTTTCCATATTTATATAATATCTTATTTTTTGAAATTTGTCTATAGAAAATTATTAAAAAACTCAAAAAGTGAGTGTCTTTTTTGAAAAAAACAAGAAAATATATTTGAGTTTTGCAGAAAAACGATAATAAAATTAGCCAAAATTAAAAAATAATCTTTATTTTTTAAAAAAAACGAAAAAAATGACTCTTTTTTACTCCATTTTTCACTGCTTTAAAAGTTTTTATATTTTATTTTTTCGATTTATAATACTAATATGGATTTAAAATTATTGAAAAAGATATCATTAGTCGTTTTTTTATTTATAACAGCTTCTTGCTCTTATGCAATTGTCGATGTAAGTAAAATTACAATAAAAGAAGCTGTAGAAATTGCAAGTAAAAATAATCTTGATATTCAATCATCCAGATTAAATTTAAATATAGAAGAAAATAATGTAAAAGCAGCTAACAGACTTCAAAATCCTTCTTTTGGCACATTTTTTAATATGGGACAGTCAGGAAAAGGAAATCCTCAACAAATTGGTATTTCTCAGACTGTAGAAATTGCTAAAAGGTCGCCAAGAAAAGAACTTGCGAAATCTAACTATTCTCTTTCTCAGAGAGATCTTGAATATTTAGAAGCTGATTTAAGAATGGATGTTAGAGAAGCTTATACAAATTTACTTGCTAAAAAGTCTGTACTTGCAACTATGCAAGAAAATGAAAATCTACTAAATAAGTTAGTTGAAGTTGCAAAAGAAAAACATAAAACAGGTAAGGTTGCTGAAATAGATGTTTTGCAAGCACAATTGCTTGTTAACCAAATTAGAACTGAAGTTAATTCTGCAAAGTATGATGTAAAAACAGCATTATATGAGTTTAATAAAGTAATTAACAGCCCTGACGGTTTTTATGACACTATACAAGACCATTTTACTAAAGAGTATCAACCTCTTACTATGCCAAAACCGTCAGATAAAATGCCTCCTTTTGAAGTAATTGCAAACGAAGCCATTAATAATAGAGTAGATATTAAAATTGCTTTGCAAGAGATTGAAGTTGCAGAAAAAAACTTACTGGTTGTTTTAAGGCAAAAAATTCCTGATTTTGAACTTCAAGCAGGATATAGTTATCAAAATCCCGGACAATCAGGGGATGGCATTTTTAAACACGGTGCTTACATTGCCGCAAATATTGTGAACATTCCTTTGTTGTACAGCTATGCACCTGAAATAAGAAATGCTAAATTAAAATTGGAACAAGCACATTTAAATTATGCTTCTGTTGAAAATAAAGCTGAAAATGATTTAAAGAAAGCTTATGAAAAATTTTTAACGGCACAAGTCAATTTAAACTATTATAATGATGAGTTACTTGCAAATTCTGAAGAATTAATTGTTGCTTCGAGAAAAAGTTATAAAGAAGGCAAAATTGATTTAACTACTCTTATTACAATGGAAGAGTCTTATCGTATGATTACAATTGCACATACTTATGCATTAGCTGAATTTTATAATGCTTGGAATTTCTTTGTACGAGAAGTTAATAATGAAAACTTCAAAATTTATATGGAAGAGGCTGTTTAATTGTTATCTTGTATAAACTCTTGATAAACGGACTTTTAATCTGCAAGTTAGTTCATAATTTATTGTTCCCAAAATATTTGCCCAATTATTAATTGAAACTGATTCTTTTCCATCATTACCAATTAATGTAATAACATCACCTTCATTTGCTTTTACATTAGAAATATCAAACATCATTTGATCCATTGTTATATTTCCAATTTGTGGTACTTTTTGTCCATTTAAAATACCATAAATTTTATTTGAAAGTCGTCTATCTACACCATCAGCATATCCTATTGGAATTGTTGCGATTGTTGTTTCTTTATCTGTTGTATATGTATGGCAGTAACTTACTCCGCTGCCTTTATGTGCTGTATGAATATTTATTATTCTTGCTTTTAAACTCATTGCAGGAATTAAGTTAGGAATTCTTTTTGCAAAATTTGGTAAATCAGGAACCAAGCCGTATAAAGCGAGTCCAAGTCTTACCATATTATATTTATCTTCTTTATAGCCGGATATTGTTGCTGCTGTATTAAAACAATGAAGAATTAATCCGTCGGTATTTATTTGTGATAATACTTCATTCCATATTGATAATTGTTCATTAGTTTTTTCTTCTGTTTCGGCATTCGCAAAATGGGTAAAAATGCCTTGAAGTTCAATGCTTTCTCTTTTTTGAACTTCTTTTATAAAATTGACAGCATCTTCCTTTTCTACACCAATTCTATTCATTCCTGTATCAAGTTTAATATGTGCTTTTGTTTTTAAGCCTGTTTTTTTATAAGTTAAATCAGCAGCTTCAATATGATTTTCTAAGAATAAAGAAAGAGATATATTATTTTGTGCTGCATAATCAAATGCCCAAACTGGTGCTGCCCCAAGAACTAGAATAGGGCAAGTGAATTTATTATTACGC
Organism: Candidatus Gastranaerophilales bacterium; assembly: GCA_944322615.1. Taxonomy (GTDB): domain Bacteria; phylum Cyanobacteriota; class Vampirovibrionia; order Gastranaerophilales; family Gastranaerophilaceae; genus Avigastranaerophilus. Next base: position 84,085 of record CALUPH010000009.1, read on the forward strand.
AGTTCCATTCCTTCATCAATTGATGCAACTCCAAGATAATCTACCCCGGATGCTAAAAGTGTAGGAGCAATCATTGAACTTCCATGACCATATGCATCAGCTTTAACTACAGCAAGTATTTTTGTATTCGGTCTTACGAATGACTTTAATTCAAGTATATTATGCTCTATTGCGTCAAGGTTTATTTCAACCCACGCATCTCTTTTGGTATTAATATTTGATAGTCTTTGAAATTTCATATTTACATTTTAGTTTAAAAACATTAAACATGATACTTTTTATATTAAATAAGTTATTAATATTTATTGAATAATTAAACAAATATAAGTTTTGATTGTCTATATATCTGTCTAATATGATATACTTTAACTGAAAGCAGGTTAAAATGGATAAAAATGAAAAACTTAAAATAATAGAAGATATGCAGCAAGTAGTTGAGCAAATGAGGCTTGATGATTTAGAAGAAGATCCTTCATTAGAAAATGAAAATTTTGAATGTTCTTGTTGCGGAAAAACAAAATCATTAGCCGGTTCTATTCAATATGGAAAATACAGACTCTGTAATGATTGCGTACTATTGGCTGAAACGGGTTTTGCTATCGGTAAATTTAAAAATGCTGATGAACTAATAAAGGCAATGGAAGATACAAGACTACAAGAAATGTGTGATTTTATAAAACAAGAAGAAAAAAAAGAAAGTAATTAAATGCATAGACTTACCTATTTAAACGAAAATTTAAAAAAAGGATGTCTTATAAGATGGCCCCATCAGTGCTTCCCAATGCCTGTTTATATTGCTCCTTGCACTTGGTATTCTATGAAAGAAGCTGATAGATATTCATATGTAAATATGGTAATAGAGGCTCTAAATACTTGGGAAAGAGTTGGAGAAGGTAAATTTTCTTTTTACTTAGTTAATACATTAAATGAATCTCAAATGAATGTTGAATGGCGAAGAGTTGACAGAAAATCATTGGGAAATTGCAGTTTTAGTTATGATAATGAATCAAGGTTATATTCTGCCGAAGTTTCAATTGGTATATCTGACGGTATAATCCACAGAAAATATATGGATGAAAATGAAGTATTCCATACAATTCTACATGAAATCGGTCACGCTTTAGGTTTGGGGCATTCAAATAATCCTGAAGATATTATGTATACACCGCATCAATATGGTGTAGTTAATTTATCAAAGAGAGATATTGCTTCTGTTAAATGGCTTTATTCTCTTCCCTATGGTGCTTCAGCAAAAAGCTTAAATGAACTTTATTCTACAAATTACAGCAATATAGACGATATTATTATGCATATAGCTTCAGGTGGCTCAGAGTCAAAATTTCAAAAAACTTTAAATAGTATTAAAAAGCCAACTCGTAATTTGGAAGAAGAACAAGAAAAGTTAGCACAAATGAAAAAATTTCATATGTCTATTCAAAATGTAAGACTTCCAAAAGAACTTGCTGATAAATTTAAAGATATGTAATTTAATTACTTTCTTTTAATACTATTTTTACAAAAGATAAACCATTGTCGTTTATTTTAATAGTATAATTATCTCCGAACAATAATCTTTTTTGTGACTTTTTATAAACATCAAATTTTTGCATTGGGAACTCATTATACATTTTAATCAAAGGATGCCGCACAGGCTCATCAAAACTATTTTTAAGATGAGCATTATTTATACAATCATTAACTTGTGCTCTACGAATGCCAGAACATAGTTTTGTTTTTTTAGTGTCGTATACATCAAAATATGCAGTACAAGTTTGACCAGATGGAATAGACGTACTACAAAATCCAACAGTGCTAGCTGTACAAACAAAATATCCGGAAAAATCTCTTGTAAGACAATTTTTATACTTTATAGGGACAAGAACATTATCATCGATATCAATAACACCTGCTTTATTATTTTTTGAAACAACATAGTATTTTACACCAATTGAGTTTATATAAAAATATTTATTTATAAGTCTAGAAATTCTTTTATCAGTTGAAAGAATAGTATATTTCCCATATGGAGATTTAGATATATCAGGGTTTTTTATCACATTCCCAGAAAAATCGAAACAATCAAATGCATCAATATTCGGAAATCCTTTTATATTTGCCTTATTAGCCCAGATAAGACCATTTTTTTCAGAAAAATAAATTGTACTATAAGAAAGAGGAAGAATTACTTTATTATTAGAATCTACAACACCGTATCTATATGAGTTTCCAACAATAAAATATTCTTTATTTTTATAGACAACGCTTTTTCCTATATAATCATAATTTGGTTCAAAAATAGTTTTTCCTTTAAAATCAATAAGTTTTATTTTGCTGTCAAAAAGAGTAACAAAATAGTTATCAGAATATAAATTAACAATACCTTTATTTTCAATTGTTAAAATTTCATTCAAATCACCATCAAATAAAGATAATTGCTTAGGTTCATCACTATTAACATTGATATCAGAAGCAAAGATATAGTTTTTCCCAGTAAAAGCATCGATATTTAACCCAAGCGGCTTAATATATTTATCCTTTAAAAGAAGTTTTCCCTTTGTATCGTATATTTCTGCCTTATTATTATTGTTTTTTTTATAAGTACAAAATAAAGAATTACCACATTCAGTAATTTTTGAAAATTCAGGCTTTAATATGTATTTACCTGTATTATCAATTACGCCAACAGAATTATCTTGCAAATAAACAACATAGTAATTCTTATAAATAGACTCAACCCTTAAAAAATAATCTTTATAAACCAACTTATTATTAGCATCAACTAAAGCATATCTAATAGTTTTATTTTTCACATTATTAACCGAATTTGAATGTTGTTGGACAGATTTACTTTTAATGACATTAGATTCTTTATACATCTTAGAATAATAATATAAAGCAAAAAAAGAAATAACCAAAAAGACTATAAATGTTATAAATATTACAAATGCAATAAAAAATATTTTAACAAACAAATTAGAAAAATTTTTCATTAAATAATTATAACTTAAATTTAAATTTATGCAATAATAGGAAAGAGAGCAGACGAACAATCGCGTATAAGTTTTTCTTATATGAGGAAAGTCCGGACACCTTAGGGCAGAACGACGGATAACGTCCGCCGAGGGTAACCTCAGGAATAGTGCCACAGAAAAGTAAACAACCTTTTATAAGGTTCAGGTGCAACGGTAGTGTAAAAGACTACCAGAGGTATTGAGAAATACCTGCTCGGTAAACTCCGTTCGGGTGCAAGATTGAATTAAAGATTAAGGTGACCCGCCGTCTTTAGAAAAATCGCTTGAGCTATAGGGCAACCTATTTCCCAGACAGATGATTGTTTAGAAACAGAATCCGGCTTATGATCTGCTCTCTTTAACCAAGCACCAAGCCATTGTTAAACATGTATTCTGAAAGTTCTTTTATCCTTTTTTTGTTCTCTTCCAGATTTGGATAATTTTGCATTGCAAGCTCACATATATCAATTTTATTTTTTCTTAATTCTTCTGGATTTAGGTCTGGAAGCTTTGCTGCACTTGTTGTTAACTCTAATTTTCTTTTTGCATCCATTCTTGTTTGGACTTTGGGATAGTTTGAAGCATATATTTGACTTGCAGTTGCTCTGTCTGTAATTGCGGCATATGATGCTTCTAAAAGGTATCTCGTTACAGCAGTTTCAACATCTTCTATTGCTTTGTGTGCTTTTTGTATTAATGTTTCTTCACCTAAATCCAAGTTATCTGTTCTACCAATTACCTCCATAATCTGATATTTTTTTTCTAAAAGCCTTTTATGTAATTCATATCCAACTTTTACTGTGTATGGAAGTGATGGATTTAATGAAATATAGGATGTTACACCAAAAAATCTGTTTAGATTTGAGTCTTCATATAATAAAAGTGGTTCTGCTGGATAATCCTGATCATTTGGGTCTATCTCTGTTTTGTACTCTCTAGCTAAAGTTTCAGTAAATACTTGAACCTGCGGTGGACGTTCTCTATATTCAAGCCTTGGAAGTCCAACATTTCCTCTTCTTATAAAACAATCTTGATATGGGTATTGATTTGCAATTTCATTTAGTAGTAAAGCGTCTTTTTTGAGAAATGTAGGTACAGATGTTTTTTCGGCAACTTCACCTAAATCAACGATATCCTCAATATATATGCCCTTAAAAGATGGTTTATTTGTTAATTTTTCTTTCTTTTCTGCATTATTGTTTTTATTTGTGAATAATGAATTTACACTATTTGAAATTGATGATATATTCATACATTACTCCTATGTTATACAATTGAAAAAGAAACAATTTTAAAATTGCTTGGAATTAGAATTTTGTAAATAAAATTTAACATTAATTGTTATTATGTCAATTATTTATCTTTATATTTTTTATCATTTTGAAAAGTAAGTCTAGCATCAGGTTTTATGAAAATAAGTTCTTCTTTCTATAATAGATATAATAATGAAGTTCAGCCTCAATCGTTTAAAGGTATTCCTAAAAATCCTAAATTTATGCCAAATTTGATTGGAAAAATGGGAAAGCTTGCAGGGGAATATGTTAGCATGCCTGAACAAAAGTTATTTTTAGCAACTACTGCATTAATGTTTGTTCCTCTTATTGATTTGAAATTTGCTGACGAAGATAAAAAAACAGATGCTGCAATAAAGTCTGCTTCAAAAGCAATGATGGGGGGGCTTACAGGTGTTACTATAAGGGCTGCTTTTCTTAAATTTATGGATAAATTTGTTGGTTTAGGTAAGCATAATATCATTAATACTTATCTTTTGCCTCCTAAAGCAAGTGAATTAAATGCTAAACTTTCTGCTGCAAAAAATGAAGCAGAAAAGTTAATGCTTGCAAAAAAAGTAAAACAATATAGTCAGACAATGGGAACTTTGTTTGCTATTTTATTTATGACATTTTTCTCTAATTCAAAAGTAGATGTGCCGTTGACTAGTGATATGCAAGATTTAATATCTGGTGTCGTTAAAGAAAATAAAACTTGGCTGAAGTCTTTAGCTGATGTTTCAAAGTCTCGTAAAACAAAGATTAGTAATTGGTTTGAGAAAAAGAAAATATTTTTCTCAAATGTAAAAGAAAAGATTGTCCGAATTGTAAATGTTTTGAAAGAAGGACCTTCTTCAAATAAAAATTGGGAGTCAAATAAATGAAGACTCCATTAAAAATTTTCCAAAATTTTATTTTTGTTCCATTGCATAAATTTCACAAAAATTTCTTGAGTAGAACTGCTAGAGGAAAGTTTTTTAGTACTGTTACAGATTTTATTTTTGATTGCAGTAAAGAAACAGCTTTGATTATGCTATTTTTCAATGCTGTTTCTATAATTTCTAGTCATATTGCTCAAATTGGCGGACTTAAAAAAAGTAAACGTGAAAACAAAGAATATTTAATCGACCAAGAAAAAAAAGAATTATCTCTTGACTTGATACTTACTATCATTCCTCCGTTTATTTTGAATAACTTTTTGAAGAAAAAATTAGAAAGCGGTCGTCTTACTACACCTGAATCAAGAGAAAAATTAATAAATGTCGTGGCACCTGTTGTTGGAGTTTCAAGAGATGAATTATATAGTACTGAGCATTTAAGACCTATTAAAGAAACGGTTGCTTCTTTGGTATCTAAAACATCTGAGTTAGTTCTTAAAAAGTGTAAAAAACTGCCTATTAAACTTGAAGATGGTATTCGTTCTATAGATAAAAAAGCAAAATCACTTTTGCCTGATTCTGCTACAAGGCTTCCTTTTGTTACACTTGAAGATATTGCATGTGATTTTGATAATCTTGCAAAAGAAAAAAGAATTAGTTCCGGTATTTTGAAAAAGTTTAGAAATGGTAGTGCTTATGATGATTTATGTGGTCAAAATAATGGTATTCTTATTATGACCACAATTGCTTATTCTATTCTGGCAAGTAATATTATAATGCCTATACTTAAAAATAAGCTTTCAAATCGCTCTTATGAAAAACAACTTGCTAAAATTGGCGAAACGAAAGAAAGTATAAAACGAAAGAAACGCTATGAATTTTATGATGCTCCTGTTATCAACGAAAAAGATTCTAATCTATTTGAAATTTTCTCAAATTCTGATTATTCAACTGCATCGCCAAAACAAGATAATATTTTTGAGAAAGAAAAAATTGAAAAAAATGACCAAATCCCAAGAACATTTAATTCGTTTAATCAGTATAGTAAGATAGCCTCTCAATCAATAGGGTTGAGAATTTAGTTTTTATTTCAGCCAACACTTGTTATAATAATTTTGTTGTGTCCGTAGCTTAAATGGATAGAGCAAAGATCTCCGAAGTCTTTAGGTGTGGGTTCAATTCCCATCGGGCGCAAAGTATAAAAAAGAGAAGGAATAGGAATTGAACCAATAATTTACTACGTAAATTAGGGTTCGCCCCTCTCGAAAAACGATACTCAATCGTTTTTCT